>JAKSPC010000031.1 GCA_024405155.1 Lachnospiraceae bacterium
CGGCATGCTGGACGTAGCCTGCGCAGGACTCGCTTACAAGCAGCTGTCCGCAGGAAGAAACATCATGAGCATTGATATGACAAAGTAAGTTCAAGAAATGCATGCGGGCGGATTGCGACGTCGCGTGCTTCGGACCGAGTTGCAGCTTGCTGCACCCGAAGGTCCGAAAACGCGATGCGCAGGGTACCGCCCGCTTTTTATTTATTAGCTTTCCCATATGAATTCTTCTGCAACGAAAAACATGACCGCGGGCGATCCCGTGAAGCTGATGCTTTCCTTCTCCCTTCCCCTGGTGGCGGGCAACGTCTGCCAGCAGCTCTATACGGTGACGGATACCGCCATCGTGGGACAGGGCGTGGGACTGGAGGCCCTGGCGGCGCTTGGCTGCGTGGACTGGCTGGGCTTTCTTCTGTTCGGTACGGCCCAGGGATTTACTCAGGGCTTTTCCATCCGCATGGCTCAGCAGTACGGTGCCGGAAACATCAAAGGCCTGAAAAAGACTGTGGGCGTTTCCGCACTTCTGGCTCTCGCGGTCGCCGTTATCGCCACCGTAGTATCGCTCCTTGCTCTGCCGCTTTTCCTCCGCATCTTAAACGTGCCGGATAACCTGTACGACATGGCAAACCTGTACATGACCATTCTGTACGCCGGTGTGATCTTTGCGCTGTACAACAACTACTGCGCTTCCGCCCTCCGAGCCGTGGGCAACAGCCGCACGCCCCTCGTGGCCATGATCGTTTCTTCCGTCACCAATATCGTTCTGGATTCTCTGGCAGTGTTCGTTCTCAAATGGGGGATCGCAGGTGCGGCCTACGCCACCGTTTTCTCCCAGTTCGTGGGCGGAACCATCTGCCTTGTTAAGATGCGCCGCACACCGGAGCTGTGTATCACAAAAGATCAGATCGTACACGATCCTTCCATAGAAAAGCATCTGCTCACCCTGGGTGCGCCCGTTTCCATCCAGAATGCCATCATTTCTCTGGGCGGCGTCCTGGTGCTCCGCGTGGTCAACAGTTTCGGCACCGCTTTCATCGCCGGATATACTGCCGGAGGGAAACTGTACGGCATCCTGGAGATCGCAGCGCTTTCCTACAGCTTCGCCGTGACCACCTATATCGGGCAGAATTACGGTGCCGGGCTTAAGGACAGGGTGCAGGACGGCATGAAAAAAGCCGCCGTGATGAGCCTTATCACAGCGGTCATCGTAGGCGGCGTTATGCTTTTGTTCGGCAGGCAGTTCACGGCGGTCTTCATTTCGGCCGAAAATGCCGCCATGGCGAAGGAAGCAGGCGACGCGGCATATTTCTATATTGCCGTCATGGCAGCTTTTATGCCTGTTTTATATCTCCTCTACGTCTACCGCTCCGCGCTGCAGGGCGTGGGAAAACCGGTCTTCGGCCTGGTCGGCGCCTTTCTTTCCATGGGTGCCCGTCTGGTGTGTGCCTTCATTGCGGGGCGCGTGGGAAACGGGCTGATCCTTTTTACTGCCGAACCGGCGGCCTGGACCGTGGGTGCTCTGGTGGTTTTTATTGCCTGGAGAGCTTTCATGAAAAAGTATCTGGCGGAAGACACGCGCGAAACTGCCTGATGCGCCTTCTCCCCTACAGAGAGACCGTGCTGCTTTTGCGGAACAGTTCCTCTGTTTTTTTCATGTAGGAAAGAGCTCTCTCTCCGTTTCGTATAGCCACGGCGCTGCACAGGTAGTCGCACAAAAATACCGGCGCTGCGGAAGAATTCTTGATGCCGCCGGCGTTCACCGCGCATTTTAAAAGAACGCCTGCATACTCTTTCACGGTGTCTGTGGGATCCGACGTCACAAGGATCACTCTTTTCGTGCGTTCCCGTAAAAGCGGCAGGAGTTCCAGTGCCTGTCTCGTATAGCGGTGAAACAGAAAGACCAGGCACGCGTCCTCCTCTCCCACACTTAAGATCGGTTCCACGGAACCGTTGATCCCCGCATTTAATAGAAACACATTGTCCCGCACCGTGATGAGCCTGGTATAGGCATAGTGGCTCAGCGCGAAAGATTCCTTCATGCCGAAGGTATATACGTGCGGCGCGTCCGCAATGATCTTCACCGCTTCCGAAAGGCTCTCCGGGTTCATTTCCTCATAAGTGCGGCGCATGCAGTCCATATCTGCATTCACCGTCTGCGTCCACAATTCTCCGGCCGCGTGACCTACGGTATTCTGGAACTTTACCGGCAGGTCCTGCCGAAGGCGCATATCCTCTCTGATCGCTTCCTGAAAGGGCTTAAAGCCCGCAAAACCGATCCTTCTGGCAAAGCGGATCACCGAGGTCGTACTGATACCGATCTCCTCCGACAGATGCTCCAGCGTAAAGAAAGCGCAGTCATGCTGATGTCCCATGAAATACGAAGCGATCTTTCTCTCCGATTTTGTCAGTTCCTCAAAGTTTTCCCGGATCCTGTCCACTACACTCATATGTGTCCCTCCGTTTTGTATCAAATAATACATTTCTAAAATACACGAAAAATACCGAAAACACAACCGCTCATTCCGCTTTTCTGTTGACTTTGCCGCATATCTTCGCCATAATGCAATTAGAAATATAGTAAATACTACTTCAAGGAGGAAGTACAAAATGGGTAAGAAAACCGAGTTTCTGTTCCTGAACGAGGAAGAGTGCATCAAAGCCGGCGTTCTGGACTATGCAAGATGTATCGACGTGGAAGAAGAGATCTTCGGACTCTTAAGCGTTGGTGACTACCGCATGGGCGGCGACAAGTGGAATTCCCACGGTCTGGCTGTAAAGTTCCCGAAGGAGAGCCCCTTCCCCAACATGCCTGTTGACGGACCCGACCGCCGTTTCCTGGCAATGCCCGGATATCTTGGCGGACGTTTCAACATCGCCGGTCTCAAGTGGTATGGTTCCAATATCATCAACCCCACCCGCGGACTTCCCCGTTCCATCCTTACCATGATGCTGAATGATCCCGACACTGCAGAGCCCATCGCTCTCATGTCCGCAAACCTGATCAGTGCCGTCCGTACCGGCTGCGTTCCGGGCGTAGGCGTTCGCTATCTGGCAAGAAAAGATTCTGAAATTTGCGTAAACATCGGCGCAGGTCCTGTTTCCAAGGCATGCTTCGAAGCCATCCGCTGCGAGGCAAAGAACCTGAAGGAAGTCGTTGTTTATGATATCGTGAAGGAAAAGGCCCAGGCCTGGTGCGATGAGATCACAAAGAAGTACGGCTACAAGGCATGGGCAGCGGATTCTCTGGAAGAGGCAGTAAGAGCCGGCGACATCATCAGCGTGGCAGCTTCCTCCGTAAAGCCCGTAAATATCGTGAACGACTGGCTGAAGAAAGGTTCCACCATCATCTTCACCGGCAGATGCAACATCGACGAAGCATACTATCTTGACTGCAAGATGTACTGGGACAACACCAAGCTTCACGAGGTCTACTACGACGAGCACCTGCAGCTGCCTGAGGCAGAGCGTTTCATCAACGGTATCGGCGTACAGATCTACCGCATGATGTTTGAAGGAAAGCTTCCGGGACTGAATGACCAGATCAGCCTTGGCGACGTTGTTGTAGGCAAGGCAAAGGGCCGTGAGAATGATGACGAGAGGATCCTCTTCGTGACCAGCGGCATGCCCGTATGGGATCTGGGATGGTCTTACGAGATCTATCAGACTGCAAAGAAGATGGGCCTTGGCACTACCCTGAAACTTTGGGACAGCGCTTATCAGTGCCAGTAAGTTTCAAAAACTGTCAGGCCACATCTGCAGCCGCTTCGGCTTTGCGACCGTTTCGGCAGCGATAATTCCTTAACAACAGAATGGCGATGAGAGAAAGAGCACATCTTCTCCTCATCGCCATTTTTTTGTTATGCCGCAATGCGATCCACTTCCATATCCGTTCACATGTTGGGCTTATGAACAGAGACGTTTGAAGCACTTCAGCCATTTTGAACGAAAATGTCAAATGGCATCGAAAATTAAAAAAAACAACATTTTCGATGCCAAGAAAAATGTTATGTAAACCGAAAGGCGCTAATAATGGCATCGAAATCGAGGAAAAATGTCAGTTTCGATGCCATGTCAATTCTCCATGTGCACCGCAGAAGAGAAAGAAGCGTTTTGGTGCATATGGGTCGGCAACGAAAATGCCGAAAAAGACCGTTTTCGATGCCAATTTCAATTACAAATTGTTTTTTCCTTGTTTCCAGGGCACTAGCGCCCCATCGCTGCGATTTACCAGGTCAATAGGTTCGCACGTTTCAGGGCATTGTAGAGCACGGGCCAGAGGATGGCCACTACGGCCACGCAGGCTACGGCGTTCACGAGCGTTGCCACGGAACTGATCTTGGCTAACGTTGCCGCCAGTTCCTGAGGCTGCCCCAGGATGTACATCTTATAGAAATACCCCACCACGGGATCTAAGACCACGTTCAGTCCCAGGGAACAGATCGCAGAAATGAGGGCGATGCGGAACTGATCTTTCGCGTCTTTTTCCCGGATGTGCAGGACTTTCTCCGCCACCAGGCCGGCGACCAGACCCATGATGAACTTTAAAAGAAATGTTTTTGGAGCACTTACCACCAGGCCTGCCAGCAGGTCCGCCGCAGATAGGCCCACTGCTCCGGCAAGGCCTCCCCATACGCCTCCCAGAAGAAGCGCTCCCAGCACCACGAAAGCGTTGCCCAGGTGAATGGACGTGGTCTCGGAAACAGGGATCCTTAAGAATTCGAATACCACAAAGGAAAGCGCTGCCATCAGCGCTGCCTGCGAAAGTCTCAGAAGATTCTTATTTTTCATCACCGTACATCTCCCGCCGTGAAGACTGCATTTGCAGACATTTTCAGATCTCAGCGAGTATTCCCCGCCGGACTCTATGTTCTGTTGTAATCATAAAAGAAATGTGGTATTTTAGAAATATTCAGAATGATTTATTTTTATAAGACCAGATCAAAAGACCATGAAAGAGACCGCTTATCTGAAATTATACCGGCAGCTGCGAAATGATATCCTTTCCGGAGGATATCCTTATGGTACAAAGCTGCCTTCCAAGCGCACACTTGCCGGCGAATACGGCGTAAGCCTGGTGACCGTAGAGCATGCCATGGAGATCCTGTGCGAAGAGGGATATGCCGCTGCCACACAACGAAGCGGCTATTTCGCAAGCTATCAGGAAAGTGACGGATTTGCCGCGGCGGCGGAGACTGAAAGCGCACCTGCAGAGGTTCCAACCATGGAAGCTGCCTCGCTCTTTCCCTTTTCCGTCTATGCAAAGACCATGCGGCGGGTGCTTTCGGAATACGGAGAGCGGCTTCTGATCAAAAGCCCCAATGCCGGCTGCGAAGAACTGCGCACTGCCCTCTGCGGCTATCTGGCAAGATCCCGCGGGATCCGAGTGACCACAGACCAGATCATCATCGGTGCCGGCGCGGAATATCTTTACGGCCTTGCCGTGGAGATCCTGGGCAGAAACAGGATCTACGGGATCGAGACCCCCTCTTACGAAAAGATAGAGCAGGTCTATGAAGCGAATGACGTGACGCTTCGCCTGCTTTCGCTGGGAGAAAACGGGATCTTAAGCAGGGAACTGGCCGGGACCGATGCCAACGTCCTGCACATCACCCCTTACCGCAGTTACCCCTCCGGTGTCACTGCCGACGCCTCCAAGCGCCGGGAATACATCCGCTGGGCTGATAAAGAACAGGGAAGGTACATCATCGAAGACGATTTTGAGTCAGAATTTACGCCGTTAAAAAAGCCGGAAGATACTGTATTTTCTCTTTCCGACCGTGAAAATGTGATCTATCTCAATACTTTTTCAAAGACCATTGCTCCTTCCGTGAGGATCGGATACATGGTTCTGCCCGCCGCTCTTCTTCCCGTGTACCGGAAAAAGGCCGGTTTTTATTCCTGTGCCGTTCCCACGTTCGATCAGCTGGCTCTGGCCGCATTCCTTGCCGACGGAAGCTTTGAACGGCATATCAACCGCGTGCGAAGGATGCGCCGGAAAGAAAAGACACAGGTGCTTCCGATGGAAAGCACCTGTGTCGGCAAACACTGAGCGGCAAGCGGTAAAAAAGCCGGTGGTACCCCGCGATGTCGCAGCCCACCGGCTTCTATGTCTACCTTATCGCTTATTACAGTTGAGGACCTGCTGCCACTAAGGCCTTACCCTCCGCATTGGTCTCATACTTCTTGAAGTTCTTTACGAATCTTCCTGCCAGATCCTTTGCTTTCTCTTCCCACTGAGAAGCATCCGCGTAGGTGTCTCTGGGATCCAGGATCTCGGTTGCCACGCCGTTTAACTTTGTGGGCACTTCGAAGTTGAAGTAGGGGATCTTCTTTGTGGGTGCCTCGTTGATGTCGCCGTTTAAAATGGCATCGATGATCCCACGGGTATCCTTAATGGAGATACGCTTTCCGGTGCCGTTCCATCCGGTATTTACCAGATAAGCCTTTGCGCCGGACTTCTCCATTCTCTTCACCAGCTCCTCGCCGTACTTTGTGGGCGGAAGCTCTAGGAATGCCTGACCGAAGCATGCGGAGAAGGTGGGGGTGGGCTCGGTGATGCCGCGCTCGGTACCCGCCAGCTTTGCCGTGAATCCGGACAGGAAGTAGTACTTGGTCTGCTCGGGAGTGAGGATGGATACGGGCGGAAGTACGCCGAAAGCATCCGCGCTGAGGAAGATCACGCTCTTTGCCGCAGGTGCTGCGGAAACAGGGCGCACAATCTTTTCGATATGGGTGATGGGATAAGACACACGGGTGTTCTCCGTTACGGACTTGTCTGCGAAGTCGATCTTGCCGTTTTCATCTACGGTAACGTTCTCCAGAAGAGCATTTCTGCGGATGGCGTTGTAGATGTCGGGCTCGGATTCCTTATCCAGGTTGATGACCTTTGCATAGCAGCCGCCCTCGAAGTTGAATACGCCGTCGTCGTCCCAGCCGTGCTCGTCGTCGCCGATGAGAAGTCTCTTGGGATCGGTGGAAAGGGTGGTCTTGCCGGTTCCGGAAAGGCCGAAGAAAATGGCGGTGTTCTCACCGTTCATATCGGTGTTTGCGGAGCAGTGCATGGAAGCGATGCCCTTTAAGGGAAGGTAGTAGTTCATCATGGAGAACAGACCCTTCTTCATCTCTCCGCCGTACCAGGTGTTGAGGATGACCTGCTCACGGCTGGTGATGTTGAATGCCACTGCGGTGGAGGAGTTGAGGCCCAGTTCCTTCCAGTTTTCCACTTCCTTCTTGGAAGCGGTGTATACCACGAAATCGGGCTCGAAGCTTGCCAGTTCCTCTTCGGTGGGCTGGATGAACATGTTCTTTACGAAATGTGCCTGCCATGCCACTTCCATGATGAAACGGATGGCCATACGGGTATCCTTGTTGGCGCCGCAGAAGGCATCGACCACGAAGAGTCTCTTGCCGGAAAGCTGCTCCTGAGCCATCTTTTTCAGCTTCATCCATACTTCCTCGGAAACGGGATGGTTGTCGTTGGGATACTCCGGTGTATTCCACCATACGGTGTCCCTGGAGTTTGCATCCATGACGATGTATTTATCTTTGGGAGAACGTCCGGTGTATACGCCGGTCATAACGTTCACTGCATCCAGCTCGGTAAGCTGTCCTACCTCATAGCCGGTAAGGTCCTTCTTCATCTCCTCTTCGAAAAGAACTTCGTAAGAGGGATTGTGTACGATTTCGGTTGCGCCTGTAACGCCATACTTTGTAAGATCGATCATTTTTTGCTCCTATAAAAAAATTATTCCTAATTAGTTCCCTGCATGAAAGGCGAGAGCCATTCCAACTTCCGCCATTTACAGTATAAACGATGAACGTGATAAGTCAACGCCGAAGCCGTCGAATGCACAAAGAAAATACATAAGCCGCATTTCTTTACAGACAAAAGACATCTCCGTCGGATGCGGCGGTGATCCGTTCCGGTCTCAGGCGTTCCAGTTCTTCTCTGGTCTCGTCCCTCATGTGGGAGGCAACGATCTTTGTATCCGGAAATTCTTTCGCCAGAGACAGGAGGTCATCGATCCCCATATGTTTTTCCGTCCCCGTGATCAGATCACAGTCGCAGAAGGCCAGATCGGAGGAGGAAACGATCTCCCGGACGCCTTCACACAGCCCGCTGTCCCCGGTAAAGCCTGCGGTCACGCGGCCGTCCGACACCAGATAGCCGAAACAGCCGGGAAACGTCCCGTGCGATACGGGGATCCTCCGCACCTGAAGATCTCCCAGAGACAGATCATTTTCGGTGATCCACCGGAAATACCTGCCCGTCTTTTCTTCCGTGAGCGATGTGGAAAAAGAGCTTCTGACGATATTTTCCAGACAGGGCTTCTGTTCTTCATTGACGCAGATCCGGATGCTTCCTTCTTCAGGGGAAGGTGCTTTCGATTTCTGCAGCGCCCACACGGGCAGCCCCAGGATATGATCTCCGTGCATGTGGGTGATCAACACCGTCTCCACGGATGTGGGGGCGATGCCGTGCCGCATAAGCTCCGTGGAGGAACCTCCCGGCATGTCCACAAGTATCTTTTTATCGATCAGGTAACTGGCGCTGAATTGTTTTGAATTCATGTCCGCCGAACCCAGTACAAAGATCTCCATATTTCTTCTGACCTCAGCTGTTTGCCTTTTCGAAGAGATGCCCGAGGGCCAGGAGCCCGGCATCATCTCCCATGGCGCCCATCATCTGAAGTCCCACGGGAAGCCCGTCTGCAAAGCCTGCCGGCACGCTGATGGCAGGGAAACCAAGCACGTTTGCCGTACGGGTATGCTTCACCAGAAGCTCGGAGCAGTTTCTCTCCTCTCCCAGGAAATCCATGGTGGTCTCAAACAGCGGGTACGCCGTAATGGGGACCGTAGGCATGATGACCGCATCTTTGTCTGCCATGAAGTCTGCCCACTTTTCCATGGCCTCTTCTCTGCGCTCCAGCGCTTCGATGTACTGAAGGGCCGTATAGCCAAAACCGGTCTCCAGTCGCTTTCTGATAAAGGGCTGATAGCTTTCCGGCGCTTTTTCCAGACGTTCTCTGTGCTTATAGGCAGCCTCCGGGAATGTAATGGAGGAGGAAAGTGCCGGGATCTCTTCCAGCCAGGGGATGTCCTCTTCGATCACACAGGCGCCGGCTTTTTTCAGTATCTTTACGTTTTCTTCAAAAACCTCCGCCACTCCCGGTTCCACGGCGCCCCGGAACAGATCATAGGGGATCACCAGTTTCTTTCCGGAAAGCGTTCCCGCTTCCTCTACCGCTTTCTGATAACCGCCGTGAGCGGGATCCATGGCATCCATCATGATGGCGGCATCTTCCGCCGTGGAGGCGATGGGGCCTTTCACGCTCAGATGATCGGCAAAGCGGATGCTTTTCCCGGAGGCGGCGCCCAGCAGACGGTAGGATGTCTTCAGTCCCACCACGGAACAAAGCGCTGCGGGGATCCGGATGGAACCGCCGCCGTCGGACCCCAGAGCGATGGGCACCATGCCGGTGGCTACGGCTGCGCAGGAACCGCTGCTGGAGCCGCCGCTGATCTTTGTATAGTCCCAGGGATTTCTCACCGGACCGAAATATGACTGATCGCCGGCGGGGCCTATGCCCCATTCCTGCGTGTTGGTCTTCCCCATCAGGATGCCGCCGGCTTCCTTGAGCCTTGCCACCATCAGCGCGTCCTTTTCGGCAATATGATCTTTCATGGATTCGGACCCCATGGTGGTGGGGAGCCCCGCGGCGTCAATAAGATCCTTTACGGCAAAGGGGATACCATGCAGCATGCTCTTTCTGCCGTATTTTCTGATCTCTTCCGCAGCCTTTTTTGCGTCCTCCAGCGCCTTTTCCGGCGTAAAGGTGATATAGGCATTGACCTTTGGCTGAAATTCTTCCGTGGCTGCGATGGCTTCTTCCACCAGATCCACCGGCGTGATCTTTCCCGCATCCAAAAGCGCCGCCGCTTCTTTTACACTATACATGGCTTCCTTCCCCTTTAAAGAAACGGGCGGAAATGATCCCGCCCGTCTCAAAACGTTTTGTTATTAAATTACTTTCTTGCCTTGTTGAAAGCTTCCTTAGCTGCTTCCCAACCTGCAATGATTCCCTTCCAGGAAGCCTGTGAGATGTCTGCCAGCTCAGCTACTGCTTCTTCGGTGGCTTTCTTTGCGATCTCAGCGTACTCGGCTACCTTCCTGGAATACTCTTCATATTCCTTGGAAGCGAATTTCTTTACTGCTTCTTCCTCTTCCTTCTCGCACTTGCACTCTGCGGTCTCCGGATTGTTGATAGCTGCCTGAGCTGCTGCCAGACGAGCGATCGGAACACGGAACGGTGAGCAGGATACATAGTCAAGGCCTACCTTGTGGCAGAACTCTACGGAAGCGGGATCTCCGCCGTGCTCGCCGCAGATACCGCAGTGAAGGTCAGGTCTGGTTGCGTGACCGTCCTTGACAGCCATGGCAACGAGTTTGCCTACACCGGTCTGATCCAGCTTTGCGAAGGGATCGTTCTCATAGATCTTCTTGTCATAGTATGCGCCCAGGAACTTGCCGGCATCATCACGTGAGAAGCCGAAGGTCATCTGGGTAAGGTCGTTGGTACCGAAGGAGAAGAACTCTGCTTCCTTGGCAACTTCGCCTGCAAGGAGTGCTGCTCTGGGGATCTCGATCATGGTTCCTACCTTGAACTGCATGTCGGAACCTTTTTCCTTCTTGACCTGCTCTGCGGTCTCAACTACAACGTCCTTGACGTACTTAAGCTCTTTCACTTCACCAACAAGCGGGATCATGATCTCGGGAACGATCTTCTTGCCGGTCTCTTCCTGAACTTCGATAGCAGCTTCCATTACGGCACGGGTCTGCATCTTTGCGATCTCGGGATAGGTAACGGCCAGACGGCATCCGCGGTGACCCATCATGGGGTTGAACTCGTGGAGGGAATCGCACACAGCCTTTACGTGCTCAACGGTAAGGTTGGTCTCAGCTGCGATCTCGGCGATCTCTTCTTCCGTCTTGGGAACGAACTCATGAAGCGGCGGGTCGATGAAACGAACGGTCATGGGTCTGCCGTCAAGAGCCTTGTACATCTCTTTGAAGTCACCCTTCTGATAAGGCATGATCTTTGCCAGAGCTGCCTCACGGGCCTCTACGGTCTCGGAAAGGATCATCTTACGAAGGTTCTTGATCCTCTCGCCTTCGAAGAACATGTGCTCGGTACGGCAAAGGCCGATACCTTCTGCGCCAAGCTCCACTGCCTTCTTTGTATCGGTGGGAGTATCTGCATTGGTACGAACGCCAAGCTTTCTGTACTTGTCAGCCCATGCCATGATGCGGCCGAACTCGCCTGCGATCTGTGCGTCCACTGTGGGGATGGCACCGTCGTAGATCTTACCGGTGGAACCGTCGAAGGAGATCACGTCGCCCTCGTGGAAGGTCTTTCCGCCAAGCTCGAACTTCTTGTTCTCCTCATCCATAACGATGGCAGAGCAGCCGGATACGCAGCACTTGCCCATACCACGTGCAACTACTGCTGCGTGAGAGGTCATGCCGCCGCGAACGGTCAGGATGCCCTGTGCAGCCTTCATGCCTTCGATGTCTTCCGGAGAGGTCTCAAGACGTACCAGAACGACTTTCTTTCCCTGATCCTTCCAGGCCTTGGCATCTTCTGCAGTGAAAACGATCTGTCCGGAAGCTGCTCCGGGTGATGCTGCCAGTGCCTTGCCGATGGGCTCGATCTTCTTGAGAGCTTCTGCATCGAACTGGGGATGAAGAAGGGTGTCAAGGTTACGGGGATCGATCATGGTAACAGCCTTCTTCTCATCGATCATGCCCTCATCAACAAGGTCGCATGCGATCTTGAGAGCTGCCTTTGCAGTCCTCTTGCCGTTACGGGTCTGCAGCATGTAAAGCTTGCCGTGCTCAACGGTGAACTCCATATCCTGCATGTCACGGTAGTGATCTTCCAGGATGCGGCATACTTCCTTGAACTGCTTGAATGCCTCGGGGAACTTCTCTTCCATCTCGGTGATGTGCATGGGAGTACGAACGCCTGCTACAACGTCTTCGCCCTGTGCATTGGTAAGGAACTCACCGAAGAGGCCCTTGTTTCCGGTTGCGGGGTCACGGGTGAATGCCACGCCGGTACCGCAGTCATCGCCCATGTTGCCGAATGCCATGGACTGTACGTTTACTGCTGTGCCCCAGCTGTAGGGGATATCGTTGTCACGACGGTATACGTTGGCACGGGGGTTGTCCCAGGAACGGAATACTGCCTTGATAGCTTCCTTTAACTGTACGATGGGATCTGACGGGAAGTCTTCGCCCAGCTGCTTCTTGTATTCAGCCTTGAACTGATTTGCAAGTTCCTTAAGGTCATCCGCATTGAGCTCCACGTCGTGGGTAACGCCCTTCTTTGCCTTCATCTGATCAATGAGGGTCTCGAAGTACTTCTTGCCGACTTCCATAACTACGTCTGAGAACATCTGGATGAATCTTCTGTAGCAGTCCCATGCCCATCTGGGGTTATTTGACTTCTTTGCCAGAACTTCTACTACGTCCTCGTTAAGACCAAGGTTCAGAATGGTATCCATCATGCCGGGCATGGATGCACGGGCACCGGAACGAACGGAAACGAGAAGGGGGTTCTCTTTGTCACCGAACTTCTTGCCGGTCATGTCTTCGAGAACTTTTACATAGTCCATTACCTGGCCCATGATCTCGTCGTTGATCTGTCTGCCGTCATCATAGTACTGTGTGCAGGCTTCTGTGGTGATCGTGAAGCCCTGGGGCACGGGAAGACCGATGTTGGTCATTTCTGCAAGGTTTGCACCCTTTCCGCCAAGAAGCTCACGCATGTTGGCGTTGCCTTCTTTAAACAAGTAGACCCATTTCTTTGCCATATTGTATCTCCTTTAAAATTATGATCATGATTTTTAAGCGCAACAAAGCGCCGGATCAATATCCGACGCTTTATTGTAACACGAAATAAAAAGGAATAACAGCACTTTTTTCAAGGAAATAGCGAAAAACATTAACATATTCCATTGCATCTGCAGCAATGCTGTCATGTGTACCGCCAGGCAGATCGGCCTCCGATGCACATAGTTTTTTTCTGCTTTAACCCCTGTTGTGCCAAAACAGCTTTTATGTACTCTCATGCACCTTCTGTCAGTCCGCGGTACCGCGATCCACGCCACAGATATACACACAACCTGCACAACGCGTTTCAAAACTGGCATGTGAGCCTGTACGCGTTCCGAGCCGCTTCCATCTCACATAATTTTCGATTCGCGGGCGGAAATTTCTTTCAGTTTATTTCACGCCGGCGGGGTTTTTCAACCGGAAGGCCGAAAATAGGCCTCGCGGATGGAAAATCTCTCTGAGCCCATGTTCGCTCAGGCGAGTCTTTTCAACCGGAAGGTCGAAAACAGGCCTTTAGGATGGAAAATCTCTCTGAGCCCATGTTCGCTCAGGCGAGTCTTTTCAACCGGAAGGTCGAAAACAGGCCTTTAGGATGGAAAATCTCTCTTGGCCCTTGTTCGCACCACCGGGATTTTTCAACCGGAAGGCCGAAAACAGGCCTTTAGGATGGAAAATCTCTCTCAGCACATGCGGGGGACGGGCGGCTGCTATGCGGGAGCGCCGGCCGCCCCCGCTGCGCGAAGTATGACGGCACGATGAGCTTACTTTTTCTTACTGTGCCCTGCTGCGCCTGGAATCACGGACGCGGCGTGCATTAAAGCTTGCGACCCCTTATTTCCAGGGCGCGTTAGCGCCCCATTGTATCCACTGGACGGCAGGGAAACTGCTGTTCCGCCTGCAGAGCGAGCACATAGTGCGAAGCGGCGCAGCTGCGGGATGCAGTTTCCCAGACGGACACGCACAGCGAGGCCGAAGGCTGAGGTGTGCGAACCCGCATGACATACGCTGCCAGGAAAGTAAACCGCACAGCGAAGCCGAAGGCTGAGGTGTGCGGACCCGCATGACTTACGGTGCCAGAAAAGTAAACCGCACGGCGAAGCCGCAGGCGCGAGCTGAGCGAGCGGCCAGGCTGAGGTGTGCGGACCCGCATGCTAATAAAAAACATCCCGCCGCGGATTGCGACGTGTGAGTGCTTCGGGACGAGTTGCGGCTTTGCCGCACCCGAAGGCCCGAACACTCACCGCGCAGGGTACCGCGGCGGGGCGTTGCTTTCGCCTGCGCTGCAATTAATACAGGTCGCGGACAGAATTGAATTTTTCCCTTTCTTTTTCAATGGCACCGGCAGAACCGATGACACAGAAGGAACCGTCGGAGAGCATTTTCTCCACCCGGTCGCCCCAGGCGCGCAGGTCACCCGCACTGCAGCCGACAACGCTGTCACGGAAGGCCTGTTTGTCACTGTCCGTAAAGGGGTACAGGAAGTTTGCCAGTTCCGTCCCCGCTTTGACCGATGCGGAAACGGGATGGTCCAGGGTGGCCACCGCACCGATCACGTACTGCAGAAGTTCCTCATCGGTGATCTCCAGCTGCCTCAGATACTCCGGAAGGGCCGCGTAAACGTCATCGGTCTCCTTAAGGTGGGGATCACGGTAGGATACCAGGTATCCCTTGCCGCTCTGGGCAAATCCCGCCATGCAGCCGTAGGCGCCGCCCTTCACCCGGAGATTGGTCCAGAGATAGTCATAATTCAAAAGCACCCGAAGGACCGTGGAGGAACCGTCAAGATTCTTCGTGCTGTCACTGTATCTGCCGGTGCGGGCCACGTAGTTCACCTGGGAACCGGTCTTTAAGCCCTCGTTTAAGTTGCTCACCGGCCGGACCGTGCCTTTTTCCGTCTCTGCTGCCGTCTTCTTCGGCCCGGGGACCAGGGAGACGATGCCCTGTGCTTTCAGAAGGTCCGCGAATTCCGCCGCCGCTTTTTCGCTTCCGGCAATGACCGCGCACATCGGGACGGTCTTCAGCTTATCGGCCACGTTGGAAAGTGTCTTTAAGAATCTCTTTTTGTGTACCGGCTCTTTCACAAGCTTTGCCGCCGCAGAAAGGAAATCCGAGAACGCCACGCCGCCGGTCAGATCGTCAAACCGGTCGGAAGCTTCCAGATAGGAACCGGCACGGGATACGGCCATCACGTGGGACGCGCCGTCCAGGGCAGCCTGCTGCCTTGCCTTTGCTTCCAGAAGTTTCTCCACGACTCTTTCCCCGTCGGAAAGATCCGTCTTTAGAAAGATCTCCCGGGAAAGAGCCAGTCCCTTTTCCATGTTGCTTTCCAGTACCCGGATGGTCCCGGTAAGAGTCGGCGTAAAACAGGTGCCGAACGCGTCTTTCGCATCGTGCATATAGGATGTGGTCCCGAAGGAAATGCCGCCGGTCTCCAGCAGCACTTCATCCGAAAGATCCACATAAGAGTGATCCTCCGTATCCATTTCCCCGTACAGTTCCTTCAAGAACGATACGTACTGCACTTCCTCCTCCGTAAATCCGGAAATATCGTGGAGCAGGCGGATATAGGCAATGCCCCGGGTGGGAATGTCCGTGTGAATGATACCGTTTCTGAGGTCCGTATGAGACTTTTCCGCTTCCCTTCCGATGTCCGAAAGAGAAAGCCTGGGAAGGGTCTTTTTTGCCTCTTCGCTGTCGGGCTCTTCCTGATAGCGGGTAAGCGCCTCCGCCTCGCGGCGGATGTCATCCAGTTCGACGTCGGTAAGCGACTTCTTCACTTCGGAAAGCTTCTTCTGAAGCGCCTCTTCCTTTTCTGCGGTAAGACCGGGCTTCGGCACGATCACCACCGTGGAACGGAAAGCGTTTTCCAGAAGGGTCTCCCTTAAGAGCCCCTCGTACCAGCCGGTACCCACGTTCTTTTTCAGTTCCCTGAATTCCTCTTCATAGCGAAGGAACTCGTAAGGATCTCTGTCGTAAAGCCAGGAATCCAGGGCAGTAAGGCCGTAGTCCAGACCGGCAGGCATTCTTCCGCTGTCGGCTTCCCGGTATTTGAACTCCGTATAGTTAAGGGCCGCCCGAAGGCTTTTTTCGGAAAGACCGTTTTCGCAAAGGTCCGTGATCACGTCACGGATCACGTCACGGAATCTTTCCAGATCCTCTTTCTTCGCATTTTTCGCAATAACGGAAAAATATGGCTGCCTGATCCCGTCGGAAAGACCGCCGTAAATGTCCTCGCCGATCCCGGCCTTTACCAGCGCTTCCTTTAAGGGCGCGCCGGGAGCATTCAGGAGAATGAATTCCAGCACTTCCCAGGCAAGACCTTTCAGGTTGTCCATGCCGCCGGGGATCACGTAGTTTTCCGACAGATAGTTCTTTTCGGCGATACCCTCTTCCGAGTTCACGGCATATGCCTTTTCCATGTATGCGGGCTCTGCCGGGACGGGTTCCTCCGTCACCCGGGTATCCATTTCCTTTCTGTCATACTTTGACAGATAGTTCTCGTCCATCCACAGAAGCTTTTCTTCCATGTCCATGTCGCCGTACAGATAGATATAGGCGTTGGAGGGATGATAATAGGTGCTGTGGAACCGGAGGAAATTTTCGTAGGAAAGCTGCGGGATCACTTCGGGATCGCCGCCGGACTCCACACCGTAGGTGGTATGGGGGAACAGAGAATTCATGGTATAGCGTTCCAGAATGGCATCCGGACTGGAGTACACGCCCTTCATCTCGTTGTAGACAACGCCGTTGATGGAAAGCTCCCCTTTTTCATCCACTTCGTAGTGCCAGCCTTCCTGCTCGAAGATCTTCTTTTCCGAGTAAATGCGGGGATGGAACACCGCGTCCAGATAGACGTCCATCAGGTTCATGAAATCTCTGTCATTGCAGGACGCCACGGGGTACACGGTCTTGTCCGGGTAGGTCATGGCATTCAGGAAAGTATTGAGACTTCCCTTTACCAGTTCCACGAAGGGATCTTTCAGCGGAAATTTTTCGGAACCGCAGAGCACGCTGTGCTCCAGGATGTGGGCCACGCCGGTGGAATCAGAGGGCGTGGTGCGGAATCCGATGTAAAACACCTTGTTGGGGTCTGCCGCCTTTACGGCAAATACCTTTGCGCCGGTCCTTACATGCTCATAAACGGTACCGGTGCCGCCGATCTCCGGCATGGGTCTTTCTTCGATCTTTTTATAAATATCCTGAAACATGGATCATTCTCCCCTGAAAAAATCTTCTGTAATGTGAATGCATTCGCTGATGCAGTGGTGTGCGAAAAGGATGGGATCCGACGGTGCCGAAATGCCGTACAGATCCATGTCGCCGGCGCCGGATGCCACGTTCATGGCTCTGAGCACGTTGTAGTCACTGGTAAGGATCCCCACCACGATGGGCGGCGGGATCATGCGGTGGGTGATGTCTTCCTCCACCGCGGCCAGGGATAAACGGATCTTTTCCGGAAGGGTCAGAGACTCCGTCTCGATCACCAGAAGCCCCTCCGGGATCCCTCTTGCGGAAAGATAACTGTACATGGCCAGGGCTTCTCCCACACTGTCTTCCTCTGTCTTGCCTCCGGAAAGCACGAAGACCGTTTTCGGATTGTCGGCATGATAGGAAAGCGCTCTGTCCAGTCTGTTTTTTAAAGTTACGGACATGCCGTCGGAATATACGGTGCTTCCGGGCAAAACGATGTAATCGCAGCCGTTTTTCTCCGTACCGCGGGATGCCGTCAGGACGGAAGCCAGAAGGATGGATGTGAGGACTGCTGCCAGCCCGAAGGTGGTATATACAAAGATGTGCAGGCGGTTGGGCATGCCCTCCCGGTGTTTTTTCTCATAGCGGATGAAGACGCCCATCAGTACAAAAAGAACGGCGAGCAGGATCCATACGCCGCAGAGTTCCGTGGCGATCCCGCTGTAAAACACGATCACCCCGAAATAAAGGATGCAGAGAAAAGAAAGTATGAAAAACAGGATACTCAAGCTTTTCCTCCCAGAATGTCGCCGGGGACCGGGGCCTTGTCGAACAGGACCGTGATCCGCTGAGCCGCGTGAGGACAGGACGGCATTTCCGCTCCCGTTTCCTCAACACGAATGGAAAGCACCGTGACCGGCACGTCCGTCATGTCGGCTTTCAGGATCTCAAACGTATCTCCCACGGAAAACTTGTTCTTCTGCACAAGGTGCGCACGCCCCTCTTCGTCCACGCTTTCCACGCAGCCGTAATAGGTATAATCCTTTACGTAGGTGCTGCAGTCGTAGATCTGTCCCTCGGGACCGGGGCGGCCGAAATAAAAGCCCGTGGAATATTCCCGGTACGTGCACTTTTCCACTTCCTGCCGGTAAAGGGGAATGTTTTTCCGGTATTTTTCGGGATCCTCAAAGTAATCGTCAATGGCCTTCCGGTAGCATCTGGCCACCGTAGCCACGTAAAGCCGGGTCTTCATGCGGCCTTCCACCTTGAAGGAATCGATGCCCGCTTCGCAAAGCTCCGGGATGTGCTCGATCATGCACATGTCTTTGGAATTGAAGATGAAGGTGCCTCTCTCGTTTTCCGTCACCGGGAAATATTCGCCGGGGCGGGACTCTTCCATGAGGGAATACTGCCAGCGGCAGGGATGGGTGCAGGCACCCAGGTTGGCGTCTCTGCCCGCCATGAAGCTGGACAGCAGGCATCTGCCGGAATAGGAGATGCACATGGCACCGTGTACGAAGGCCTCGATCTCTTTTTCTTCCGGAATCTGCGTCCTGATCTCTCTGATCTCTTCCAGGGTAAGCTCTCTGGCACATACCACGCGCTCCGCTCCCAGACCGTACCAGAAATTGAAGATCCCGTAATTCGTGTTGTTCATCTGGGTGGAGACGTGAATGGGGATCTCCGGACAGATGGCTTTTGCCTGCATCATGAGACCGGGATCCGACATGATGAGCGCGTCGGGTCCGATCTCTTTCAGTTCCTTTAAATACGCCGCAGCCTGGGGAAGATCCCGGTTGTGGGCAAAGATGTTTACGGTCACGTAGACTTTGCAGTTTCTTTCGTGGGCAAAGGCTATAGCCTCCTGCATGACTTCTTTTCCGAAGTTATCGGCTTTTGCGCGCAGGGAAAAAGCCTCGCCGCCGATGTAGACGGCGTCGGCGCCGTAGAGGACTGCTGTTTTCAGCGTTTCCAGGTTGCCTGCCGGCATCAGAAGTTCCGGCTTTTTGATATTACTCATTGTGTCTCCGTATGCGGTCGTTCTGTCTGTGTCATCTCTGCTCAGCGCTGCGATTCTTTGATTTCCAACGAGTTTTATGCGTCATCCGTGAACGCGCACGGGGCCCCGCGAGCCCCCATGCGCACTTCTGACTTTAAAACTCTGGAAATCTAAAAAATCTCCGCAAATCGCCGAGCCGGCACAGGCAGATCTCCCGCATTTATCTGTTCTACAAAGCTGTCTTTCGCATTACACTGACTGACACACCATCCCCAAGCGGCATAATAGTCGTCTGCAGGGACGGGTCGTGTTTGATCTGATACAAAAATTCCCGCATGCGCTCATGGGTGGTGCGGTCACGGCGGGCTGCGGTATAGCGGGACTCCATGACGGTATTATCCTGCAGCACGTTGTCGGCGATGAGCACGCTGCCTTCTTTCATAAGCTTTTTTATGTCGGGAAGCCAGGTAAGGTACTGTCCTTTGGCCGCGTCCAGGAAGATCATGTCGAATTTCCTGCCCTCCGCGGAAAGTCCCTTAAGGCTCTCCCCCGCATCGCCGCTTATCAGAGTGATCCTGTCTTCATTGCCGAGAGCACGGATGTTTTCCTTTGCCAGCGTGATGCGTTTTTCGTAGTTTTCCAGTGTCACCACGCTGTCACAGTATTCCGCAAACACCGTGGTACTGTAGGCGATGGCCGTGCCGATCTCCAGGATGGTCTCCGGCTTTTTCAAGACGCATATGGTGCGGAGGAAGCTTTCGGTTTCACGCCGCACGATGGGCACGTCGTTTTCTTTCGCAAACGCCCGCAGACTTTCCATGAATTCGCTGCCGTCCGGTTCCAGAGAATGCAGATATTCGGAAATGCGCATCTCATCCATTTCAGTCACCTTCTTTTTCGGCCGCACCGAAAACAGAGATGATCTGCCGGGGCGTCATGGAGGTGTTGATCTCGTAATCCCCGGGCACGTACTCTGTCTTGTACAGATCCGACTGGATCTTATAGGGGAACGCTTCCGCGATCACGCCCATTTCCTTAAGGCGCCGGGATACCGTTTCGGCCGTATCCCCTTCTTCCACGGTAAAGGTCACGTCTCTTCCGGGCGCGGGATCCACCGGTTTCTGATAGAAAATGCTCTCACCGAACCGATAGGCATATCTTGCCGTAACAAATATGGCCAGCACCAGAAGTGCGGCGATGATGATACGTCCGGCGATCCTGCCGATCAGATCCGCTATGCTGTCGTTTTCTTTCCTGCTCATTATGCTTCCATGATGATGGGAAGAATGATGGGATTCCGTTTCATCCTTCTCCAGATGTAATCGGAAAGGTCATCTCTTACCTTCCCTTTCAGTGTCGTCCAGTTTTTGGACTTTTTGCCGCGGAATTCCTCCAAAGTATCCAGCACCACGTTCCTGGCATCTTCGATCAGATCCTCGTTTTCTCTAACGTATACGAATCCGCGCGTTACGATGTCGGGACCGGAAAGCACCTCGCCCGTGGTCTTGTCCAGCGTGATGGGCACGATGATGATACCGTTCGCCGCCAGGTTCTGCCTGTCACGGATAACGATATTTCCCACGTCGCCCACGCCCAGACCGTCCACATAGATGGGACCGGACTGCACGTGATCCACCAGTTCGCAGGATCCCGGCGTCAGTTCCAGAACGTCGCCGGTATCGATCAGCTTGATATTGTCTTCCGCCAGTCCCATCTGACGGGCAATATTCTTCTGCGCCAGACGGTGACGGAACTCGCCGTGTACGGGAATGGTGAAATGCGGATGTACCAGCGAATAGATCAGCTTGATCTCCTCTTCGCAGGCATGACCGGATACGTGGGTATCCTGATATACCACTTCCGCGTGTTTGTGGCACAGCTCGTTGATGACCTTTGCCACAGCCTTTTCGTTGCCGGGAATGGGCGTGGAGGAAATGATCACCACGTCGCCGGCGTTGATGCTTACCTTTTTATGCTGACCGGTGGCCATGCGGGAAAGCGCCGCCATGGATTCGCCCTGGGAGCCGGTGGCCACCAGGATGGTCTTTTCGGGCGCATAGTCCTTCAGCTGCCCGATCTCTATAAGCGTACCGGCCTGTACGCTGACAAGCCCCAGCTCCACTGCCGTATTGATGACGTTCACCATGCTGCGGCCGTCGATGCAGACTTTTCTGCCGAAACGTTCCGCCGTGGTGATGATCTGCTGCACTCTGTCAACGTTTGACGCAAACGTGGCGATAATGATCCTTTTATCCGGATTATTCTGCACGACAGTGTCAAACACTTCTCCCACGGTGCTTTCCGAGCTGGTAAATCCCTCCCGGATGGCATTGGTGGAATCGCACATCAGAGCGAGCACGCCTTCGCTGCCCAGTTCCGCGATCCGCTGCAGGTCGATGTGATCTCCGAATACCGGGGTGTAATCCACCTTGAAGTCGCCGGTATGAAGAAGCGTTCCCGCAGGCGTGCGGATGGCAAGAGCCGCCGCGTCCTGAATGGAATGATTGGTCTTAATAAACTCCACGCTCATGTCGCCGGCCTCGATCACGTCTCCGAAACTTACGGTATTGATCTTTGCCATGTCGGCGATATCCGCTTCCTCGATCTTGTGGCGGATAAGCGCGGTGGTGAGCCTGGTTCCGTAGACCGGAACGTTGATCTCTCTCAGTACATAGGGCAGAGCGCCGATATGGT
Organism: Lachnospiraceae bacterium; assembly: GCA_024405155.1. Taxonomy (GTDB): domain Bacteria; phylum Bacillota; class Clostridia; order Lachnospirales; family Lachnospiraceae; genus Avilachnospira. The sequence goes on from JAKSPC010000031.1 coordinate 21,780, forward strand.
CCTCATGCCCGTGGGTGATGAAGAAGCCGCGTACTTTGTCCAGACGCTCCTTCAGATAGGTGATGTCGGGGATCACCAGGTCGATGCCCGGCGTCGTCGCGTCATCGGGGAATGCCATTCCGCAGTCCACGACCACGATGTTTTCCTCCGTCTCGATGGCCGTGATGTTCATGCCGATCTCTTCCAGACCGCCCAGCGGAATGATCCTCACTTTTGCATTTTCAGTTGTTTTTTTCTTTCTTCTTGTCATTGTTCAATGTCGATCTCGTCTTTCAGAAGCTCCTGGAAGACCTTGAACACCTCTTCCGCTTCTTTGTCGTCTGCAACAGACTCATAAACCGCTTCCTCGTCATCGGGACCGGATACATCCTTCATTACATAGCATTCACCGTCTTCGTCATCCGGTGCGTCCGTTACCAGAATATATCCTTTGCCGCCGAGAATGGTGCTCTCGAGGATGGTAAACTCCACCTCGCTTCCGTCATCCATAATCATTACGATCTTATCGTCTTCCATTTCGAAATCATCCTTTCTAATTTTTATAGTTTACTTACGTAGTCTTCCAGTATCAATGAAGCCGCTACGCTGTCGATATACGTCTTTCTGTCTTCTTTTGCCACGCCGGTCTCGGAAAGGATCTCGTCCGCGCTTACCGTGGTAAGCCGTTCGTCACACATTTCCACGGGAACGTTCAGGCCTTCCTGAAAAAGCCGGTATCTCAGATCTTCCGCAAACTTCCGGGACTTTTCGCTGCGCTCGCTTTCCGACCCGTCCATATGCAGAGGAAGCCCCACCACGATCTTTTCCACGTCCTTTTCACAGACAAGATCCGTGATGCGGCGCATGGTCTGCCGCATTTTTCCTTCCCTGTCTCTCACGATGGTCTCTTCCGGTGAGCAGATCGTCTTCATGGGATCGGTGAGGGCCACACCCACCGTTTTGGACCCGAAGTCCAGCGCCATGATCCTTCCCATAATTCTCCTTTTCGTAAACGCAAAGAAAAAAGCACTTGTTGCGTGCTTTCCCGACGTCTTTTTTGTATCTGTGCCCTGCTTCAGCTTAAGCGTGTTTCCACGTAGTTGGCCATCAGCTCCTCCAGAAGCTCGTCACGCTCCACTTTCATTATAAGGCTCCTGGCGTTTTTATGGCTGGTGATATAAGTAGGGTCACCCGACATGATGTATCCCACGATCTGATTTACCGGATTGTATCCTTTTTCCACAAGGGCTTCATAGACCTTTGCAAGCACTGCTGCCGCGTCCGGTCTTTCCACTTCTGAAATATGTCCGATGATCTGTGTATTCTGATTCAGCATGTCGTCCGTCCTCATTGATCTTGCCTTTATTTTACAGCATTTTTCCCGTTTCGTCTACACGATAATCCTTACATTTTTATATTTTCCGGTTGTTTTTTGTGTCGATTATTCAAGCGAAAATCCCTGTTTCAGGATGCTGATCCA
>JAKSPC010000032.1 GCA_024405155.1 Lachnospiraceae bacterium
ACGGAGCCCTCAGGGGCTCCGTTTCAACCTTTACAAGTGGCAAACTCGGGTTATACCACACCCCGACCCATGGTTCATCATCAATTTCCGCGAACAGGCGGCAATTATTTTGTGAAAAAAGTGAAACGAACCACAGGGTGGAAAAAAAAGCCCGGCAGCCTTACGGACTGCCGGGTCTGCTTTTCGAACAGATTATGCTTCCGGGTCAACGACTTTCGCTTCGGGTGCATTTTTCGCAACGGAACTGATACCGTTGAGGGCTGCCTTTACGCCGCCTGCATAGCCTTCGCTGGAGCAGATGACCTGGCCATTTCTGGCCTTCAGCCGGAATCTGATCTCGCCTTTCTTGTCAGCATAGAGTTCATACTTCGGATTCTTTATTGTTTCGAATCCTTCCTTTGTCTGATCCTCTACTGCCGCTGATGCGTTGGCCATTACGGAAGCAATTCCATTTTTGCATGAAGCCAGTGTTTTATAAGTCTGGGAAGTTGCTATCGTCTGGCCGTTGCCGGCGACAAGATAAAAGTTGAAACCGGTTTTTGTTGCGTTGATCTGAAACTTTGCCATAACAGTTACCTCCTGAATAATGATGATCCTATCATATCAGATGTTGACCGGGATGTCATTAAAAAGCACATATTCAGGTCACGGTTCATTGCGGATCTTTTGCAATTATTTCTCGTTCTTGTAAACTTCTTTGAAGAATTTGTAGGTGTCTACCTTCAGTTCGCCGCAGGCCGGCTCGTCGCAGGCGATGTAGGCGTTCTGGTGAAGCTGCAGTGCGGAGATGGTCCAGGCCTGGTCCACGCCGCCCTCGATGCAGTGGCGAAGAGCTCTTGCCTTCTGATGACCGTTGATGACAAGGAGCACTTCCTTGGAGTCACATACGGTGCCCACACCTACGGAAAGGGCTTTCTTCGGAACCTTTTCCGGATCGTTTCCGAAGAAACGGGAGTTCACGATGAGGGTATCGGTGGTAAGTCCTCTGACACCGGTGCGGGAAGTAAGGGAAGTGAAGGGCTCGTTAAACGCAATGTGTCCGTCCACGCCGGAGCCGCCCAGAAACAGGTCGATGCCGCCGTAGGAAGCGATCTTTGCCTCGTAACGCGCGCACTCTTTCTCCAGATCCTTTGCCATGCCGTTTAAGATGTTCACGTTCTCTGCGGGGATGTCGATGTGATCGAAGAAGTTATCGTGCATGAAGTACCAGTAGCTCTGCTCATGCTCGTGAGGAAGGCCTACGTACTCATCCATGTTGAAGGTGACCACGTTTTTGAAGGAGACCTTGCCGGCCTTGTTCATCTCGATGAGTCTTTTGTAAACGCCAAGCGGGGAGGAACCGGTGGGAAGGCCCAGTACGAAGGGCTCCTTTGAGGTCTTTGCCTTGGCACCTATGGCAGCGGCGATATGCTTTGCCGCCCACTCACACATGGCATCGTAATCGTTCTTTATGATGACTTTCATTTTTCTTTGCTCCTTTGTTTATGTAAGTATTGTAACTGTAATGCTTATCTTCAGACCCGGAACGTAAACAGGTCGCCCCGGATAAACTGATCGGAATTGTGAAGGGATCTCCCCTTCTGATCATAGATCACTTCGTGCAGAAAAATGAGCGGTGTCCCTTCCCTTACACTAAGAAGCGCCGCCGCTTCCCGGTCGGTCTTTCGCAGGGAGATCTCGTGGACCGCCGCGCTGGGCTCCACGCCCATTTCTCTGAGCAGCGCATACAGAGATCCGGAAAGGTCACATTCCGTAAGGTAGGAATACGCCATGGAAAACCGGTTTTTCTCCAGCACCACCGGTACGCCGTCCGCCGTCCGTACCCGGACCGTTTCCACCACACGCTCTCCGGGAACGGTCTTCAATTCCGAAACGTCGGCCTCGGCTGCTTTCACGTATCCGGCGGAGATCACCTTCGTCCCCGGCCTCACGCCTGCTCTTCTGCAGGCTTCGTGGAAGGAATTGACTTCCCTTAAGTCGATGCCCGTACCTGGCGTGGTCACGAAGGTCCCTTTTCCCTGACGTTTTTCCAGGATCCCTTCCTTCTCCAGCTCACTGACGGCCCTCCGGACGGTAATGCGGCTCACTCCGCATGCCTCACACAGTTCTTTTTCCGTAGGGATCTGATCGCCGGGATTGAGAACCCCGCCGTTGATCTGCGAACGCAGTTTCTCGGCAACGGTCTCGTACAGAGCTTCGGCTCCCATTTATCTCACCTTCAGCAGATGATTCGACTGCTTCATGGCAGTAATGATGTCATCCACTTCTTTTTCGCAGGCTTCTTTCGTACCCGCTTCGGCCATTACACGAAGCACGGGTTCCGTGCCGGATTTTCTCAAGAGCACTCTGCCGTCGTCTCCCAGTTCCTTCTTTGCCCGTTCCACCGCAAACTGCACAGCGGGATCGGCCAGCGTCTCATCCTTGTCGTCCACTTCCACGTTCTTAAGCACCTGGGGATAAATACGGCAGGGAGCGGCCAGTGCGGAAAGCGGCAGGCTGGTATCGATCATGACGCCCATGAGCATAAGGGCCGTAACCAGTCCGTCACCGGTGTGGGCATATTTCCGGAAAATGATGTGTCCGGACTGCTCACCGCCGATCATGTGATCGAATTCCTTCATGTTTTCATACACGAAACGATCGCCCACGGCGGTCTTCTCATAACCGATGCCCAGATCGTCCAGTGCCTTGTACAGGCCGATGTTTGACATGATAGTGGTCACCACGGTGTTTGAGGGAAGCATGTCATGCTTCTTCATCCACTTGGCACAGATATACATGATGCCGTCGCCGTTTATTTCGTTGCCGTTTTCATCCACGGCGAGACACCGGTCCGCATCGCCGTCAAAGGCAAATCCGCAGTCCACCTTGTGGGTCTTTACATATTCCTTCAAGGCCTCCAGATGAGTGGATCCGCAGTCCCGGTTGATGTTGGTGCCGTCCGGCAGATCGTTGATCACGCAGGTCTTGGCGCCGAGAGCATCAAACACGGCCCTGGCGATCATCCAGCTGGCGCCGTTGGCGCAGTCCAGTGCCACCGTGTGCTTTTCAAAGCTTCTGGTGGGGATGCCGGTAAGATATCCGATGTAACGGTTCCTTCCGGAATAGAAATCCTTGGTCATGCCGATGTTTTCCACCGTTTCGTCCCGGAGCGGGAACTTCTCAAGCGATGCTTCGCGTACGCTGGGATCTTCATGGAAATAGCCGTCCAGATATTCTTCAAAGAGCTCGATGGTATCGTCATCCATCTTTTCGCCTTCGTGGTTCATCAGCTTGATGCCGTTGTCATAGAAGGGATTATGGGAGGCCGAGATCATCACGCCGCAGTCGAATTCTTCCGTGCGGGTAATGTAGCTGACGCAGGGCGTGGTGGTCACGTGCAGCAGATAAGCATCCGATCCCATGGAGGTGATGCCTGCTGCCAGCGCGTTTTCATACATGTAGGAGCTCTTTCTGGTGTCCTTTCCGATCACGATGCGTGCCGTGCCGCCCTTCTGCTTTTTATAATACCATCCGAGGAAACGCCCGATCCGGAAGGCATGCTCTGCCGTCAGATCCTTGCCCGCTTTTCCTCTGAAACCGTCTGTTCCGAAATATCTTCCCATAAAGTGTCCTTTCAAGCGATTCTTCGCATGCGCCCGCCCGCATGAGACCGGTTCCTCCCGCCATGACAAGCGATATGTATTCGCACACAAGTCGCATTATACACGGTTTCTTCCATCCGGCAACATAACATCATATAATGTTATATTCAATTTAATAAAATAGTAAGTTTCCATCATTGGATCGAAAAAACCGGCATGTGAGCCGGAGAGCGGTTTTTGCCGCATGCGGCTCACATAAATGCTCACGAAATTTTTGCCGATTTGGACCTCTGAAGCCTTCACCCTCGTTCCGGCTCACATCACTTCCGAAAATCCTGTCGAAACCGTCCCAAAACAGTTTACATAACTATTTTCATGTGAGCTAAATGCAGGAAAAACGTGCCAGCGGCTCACATCGCAGTTTTTGACCTCCGATCGCATGTGAGCCGGAACGGCCAAAACACGGTCTGCGGCTCACATGGAGGTTTTTTGAACCGGCTCGCGCGCTTTCGGTGGTGTGCGGCCAGGCGGAGGTGTGCGGACCCGCGTGCCGGAAGACGGCCAAGATACAAAATACCCCGGTGGATTGCGGCGTCGACTGCTTCGGACCGAGTGCAGCTTGCTGCATCCGAAGGTCCGAACAGGCGATGCGCAGGGTACCGCCGGGGTGGTGTATTCGTTGTTTTCGACAAAGTGTACGAACGGTCAGGCATCCGCGCCGCTTTACTTGATGGTCACGAAGCGGATGGAGTTCGGCTGCTCCACTTTGATGTTGCGGCCGTTCATGACAAGAAGGTGATTCTCGTAGTCCACCTTGAACAGAGAGATCTCGTTGCTGGCATGATTGGCCACGGCAAGGTGCCGGTCATCCGGGAACAGGGAAATGTCCTTGGGATAATCTCCGCTGATGGGCAGGGAGGAAGCAAACCGCAGGTCTCCGTTTACGGGATCGGAATCGATCATGGTGACGGTATTCTCGCCGGCGTTGGATACCAGGATGTGCCTTCCGTCTTTCGTGACCCTCATGGCACACGCTGCCGTCTGGGAAATGTCGCCGATCTTTGCCGTGGTGGAGACTTCACCCAGTTTCGTGAATTCCGGTGCCTTTCCGTTGTCCTCGATGCGATACACTTCGATGGCGTCCTTGATCTCGTAAATGAGATACAGAAGCTTTCCGTCCGGTGAAAACCGAAAAAACCTGGGAGAGGATCCCAGCTGACAGCGGATGGCGGATACCTGCTCCAGCTCCTCGTTATGCTCGTCGAAGCGGAACACGCGGATCTGGTCGATGCCGGAGTCTGCGGAAAGAAGATACTTCTGGTCATTCGTCAGTCTCACGCAGCTGATGTGGGGACGGTAGGTACGTTCTGCCACGGAGCCGTAGCCCCGGTCATAGAACTGATACTTGATGTGTCCCAGGGAACCGTCGTCACGGATGTGCAGCACCGTGCACTTTCCGTCGTGATAGCCGGCCACGCAGATGAAACGGTCGTCCATGGAAATGGACAGGTGGCTGCCCCGCATGCCGTTGATGCGGCGGGCGTTGATGCGTTCCAGGTTTCCGTCGGGAAGCACGGTATAAGCCGTGACTCCGTATTCGGAGACCGCATATAAAACGTTTTTCTTCCGGGAGCAGATGATGTAGGAGCAGTTGTACTCTTCCACTTCGCACCGGGGCTCCATGGAACCGCTTTCCACGTCTACGTCAAATACTGTGATGCCCTTGTTTTTGCCGCTGTAGCAGTAGCTGCCGCAGTAGGCCATAACTTTGTTGCTCATATCGAACTTCCTTACTGATTTGCCGCTGCGATCTTTACGCGGCTCCAAAGGTCCGCCATGATCTTGCGGCCCGCTTCGCTGTAGTGGAAGGTCTCGTCGTTGGGGTTGTCCGTTCTGGGAACGTAGGCGTCGATGCCTTCGTAATCGGTCTCTGCCATTTCCTTTGCCACCTTCACGTTGGGAGAAGTGTAGCCCACGGTACGGGAGTTATCCAGCGCGCCTTCGTAGGAACATACGTAATTGATGAACTCGTGAGCCAGTTCCACGTTCTCGGCATTTTTGGGGATGACCATGCAGTCGATCCATACGTTGGTGCCGGTCTCCGGCATGTAGAATCCCATGTTCTCGTTTTCGCTCATGGCGTAAACGGCGTCGCCGGAATACATGATGCCGATGGCTTTTCTGCCCTGTGCCATGGCGTCGATGATCTCATCGGTCACGATCTCGGGATCCATGGTGGTCACGATCTCATGAAGGAAATCGTAGGCCTCGTTAAGCTCCTTCTCGCTTTCCGTATTCATGGAATAGCCAAGGTACTTGAGCGCCACCATCATCATGTCACGCTCGGAGTCGTACAGATAGATGTTTCCCTTGTATTTCTGATCTTTCAGGATGCCGAAGCCCTCTGCCTTGAGATCCGCTTCATCCACCACGGTCTTGTCGTAAATAAGACCTACGGTGCCCCAGAAATAGGGAACGGCATATTCCTGGCTCGGATCAAAGTCCATGGCGGCAAGAACGCCGGGTTCCAGTTCGCTTAAGTTGGGGATCTTCGACTTGTCCAGAGGCTGCAGCAGTCCTTCCTGTTTGCAGCGCTCGATCATGTAGTCGCTGGGATCGATCACGTCATACACGTCCCCGTTGGCGATCTTGATGTACATCTGCTCATTGGATTCAAAGGTGTCCATCACCACACGGCAGCCGAATTTCTTTTCGAAATCGGAAAGGATATTTTCACCCACATATTCGCCGGGATTATAGAAATGCAGTGTCTGACCGGCGTACTTCCCTGCGGATGCCTCTGCCTGCGTTCCGCTTTCGCCGGAAGTCTGCGCCGCGCCGCCGGAGCAGGCGCAGAGAGAAAGTGCAAGGATGGCTGCAAGGATCAGTGCAAGTGTCTTTTTCAAATCTTTGTCCTCTCTTTTTCTTTTTTAAGCTTCCGCTCCCGGATCACGGGAACGATGTTTATGATCACGAGCGCAATGGTGATGAATACCACCACCAGCGTGGATACCGCGTTGACCGTGGGATTGATGCGCTTTGTCATGGAATAGACCATGATGGAAAGGTTCTTTACCCCGGGTCCTGTTACGAAGTAGGAAATGACGAAATCATCGAAGCTCATGGTAAAGGCAATGAGGGCGCCGCTCACGATTCCGGGTTTGATATCCGGCACCACCACCTTGGTAAGCGCCTGCCAGGGCGTGCAGCCCAGGTCCATGGCCGCGTCGATGAGGTTGGGATCCATGGTGCGGATCTTCGGCATCACACTCAAGATCACGTAGGGGATGCAGAAGGCGATGTGGGCCAGGATCATGGTCAGAAGGCCTCTTTCGATACCGAAGGTGATGAAAAACAGCATGAGTCCGATGGCCGTGACGATCTCCGGATTCATGACCGGGAAATCGTTCACCTGCAGGGTAAGGTCACGCACCAGCTTCCGGGACCTGGAAAGGCCGATGGCAGCCATGGTGCCCGTTACGGTGGAGACCACGGTGGCGATCACGGCCACCAGCACGGTGGTCCACAGGGATTCCATCATGTCGCGGTTCTTAAACAGCTTCTCATACCACTGCAGGGAAAATCCCTTGAAGGTGGTAAGAGATTTCGAGGAGTTGAACGAGAACAGCACCACGAAAAAGATGGGCAGATAAAAGAAAACGATGGAGAGGATCATGAATGCCTTCCCTACGGGACGTTTCTGCTTTTTCATCTCCGATCCTCCTTTCCGCCGGAAACGACTTTTTCAAACCGCCGCACCAGATACATGCTGCCCATCATGATGAGCGCCATGATCATGGAGATGGCGGAGCCGAAATTCCACTCGCCCACGGTGATGAACTGATTCTCGATGATGTTGCCGATGAGGAAATACTGCGCGCCGCCCAGAAGTTTCGGGATGAAGAAACTGGAAACGGCAGGCAGGAACACCAGGCTGATGCCGCTCACTACGCCGGGGATGGAAAGCGGCAGCGTGATCCTCGTAAAGCGCTGCACGGCATTGGCACCCAGGTCGTTGCCGGCCTCCAGAAGTGCCCTGTCCATCTTGCAGAGAGAGGTGTTGATCTCCAGGATCATGAAGGGCAGGAAGTTGTACACCATGCCGATAAGCACGGCCGCTTCCGTATACAGGATCTCCACGTCCGGCTTTCCGAACAGACCGATGATCTTTGACACAAAACCGCCCTTCGACAGAATGCCGATCCAGGCGTAGGTACGCACCAGCATGTTGATCCACATGGGAAGCGTGATGGCAAGCACCAGGACGTTACGGGTGCGCTCGTCGCTCCCCGCGATGAAATACGCCACGGGATAGCCCAGGAGCACGCAGAGGATGGTGGTCTTAACGGCGATGCCCAGGCTTCGCCCAAGGACGCTCACGAAATCCGGATCCGTAAAGAACTTGGCGAAATGCTGCAGCGTGAACCGAAACGAGATCAGGCCGTTGCCGCTGTTGGTGAACGCGTAGAACACCAGAAGGAGCACCGGCAGAAGGAGCATGATCGCCGCCCAGACGATATATGGAATTGCAAGATCTGAAAATTTTTTCATTGCGGTTAAAGTTTACATTTTGTGCATTACATGGATCTCTTTCGGCGCGATGGAAAGTCCCACTTCGGTACCGATCACTTCATCCTCTTCCTGGCGCGCGGCAGTGCGGACTTTCAGTTCGCGGCCCGCCGTGGAGAACGTTACCTTGTAGGTGCCCACGCCGATGTTTTCGGGATCGAAATCGTAATCCACGTATACTTCCACTTTCTCGTTCTCATCGGAAAGCTTCCAGGCCTGCGCGTTCGCCCAGGTTTTGAGATCGGTATCCAGTGCCTGGGATTCGGTGATCTCATCCACGGTCTTGAAGAAATTGAAGGCCATGATCCCTTCGTTTGCCCTGGGGTTCTTCACGTATTTCTGGTCCACCACGCTGATGGTCTTCTGAATGGAAAGACCGGAGGCGGTGGTAAACGTCACGGGGTATTCTCCCTCTTCCTGCTTCAGGTCATATTCCACCTTGGCAATGGAGAGGAAGTCATCCGACTGGGGATCCCAGGCCTGGGCGTCCGCACGGGCGATGATCTCCTTGTCGTCCAGATCCGGCACGTCCTCGATATCCACGAAGAAATCGTTGGCCGAGATCTTTTCCTTTCCGTCTTCCGAAGTCACTTCGTTGTTTTTGATCACCCTCATGCGCACGGTAACGGTAGTGCCGGGCACGGTCTCCACGATGACCTCGTAATGCATGCCCTTAAAGATCACGGACTCCACGGTGCCGGTGATGGTGCCCTTCTCCGGGCTCACGATCTCCAGATCCTCCGGCCGGAACATCACGTCTACGGGTTCATTCGGAGCAAAGCCTTCGTCCAGGCAGGGGAACTGCACATCATCGATCTCCACCAGCCCGTCCTTTATCATCTTTCCGGGAAGGATGTTGGATTCCCCGATGAAATCCGCCACATAGCGGTTCACGGGCTCGTTGTAGATATCCGCCGGCGTACCGATCTGCTGGATGAGGCCTTCCTTCATGACCACGATCTTGTCGCTCATGGTAAGGGCTTCTTCCTGATCGTGCGTTACGTAAATGAACGTAATGCCGACTTCCTGCTGGATGCGTTTGAGCTCGTACTGCATCTCTTTCCGAAGCTTCAGATCCAGAGCGCCCAGCGGCTCATCCAGAAGAAGCACCTTCGGCTCGTTGACCAGAGCTCTGGCGATGGCAACTCTCTGCTGCTGCCCGCCGGACATGAGAGTGACGTTCTTTTTCTCATAACCTTCCAGACCGATGAGCTTCAGCATCTTCATGACCTTCTGCTCGATGACGTCGTTGCTCATCTTCTTGATGCGAAGGCCGAAAGCGATGTTCTCGTACACGTTAAGGTGCGGGAACAGCGCATATTTCTGGAAGACGGTATTCAGCTCCCGCTTGTAGGGCGGCAGCTTGGCCATGTCTTCGCCGTCGAAGATCACCTTGCCCTCGGAAGGTTCCAGGAAGCCGCCCAGGATACGGAGCAGCGTGGTCTTTCCGCAGCCGGAGGGGCCAAGCAGTGTCACGAATTCGTTTTCCATGATGTCCAGATCGATGCCTTTTAACACCACCTGTCCGTCCTCGAAAACCATGACGATGTTTTTAAATTGTATCAGCGGTCTTTTCTCTTCCATTTCCCTGTTCCTCGCGCAGTACGTTTATTGCGTGTTCGATGGCGTCGAAGGGATATCCCTTTCTGGCCAGATAGGCGAAGTCTTTTCTTTCATCGCCGGTGTATTTTTTGCGGAGAGCCTTCTCGCAGGCACTGTATTCGTCTTCTGCCGAAATGCCGGAAAGCATTTCCTTTACGGTCTCTCCCCGGATGCCCTTCTGATAAAGCTTTGCCTCCAGTTCCCGCCGGGAGCAGCCGTCCCTTTTTGCCTCAATGAAGCTTTCCGCATAGCGGACATCATCAGCAAACTCATAGCGGTGCAAAAATTCCATGACCTTTTCGATCACTTCCTCAGGATAGAAGCCTTCGGCAAGCTTTCGCCGGATCTGAAACTCGGTCTTGTCCGCGTTTTTCAGGTAATACAGCACCCTCTTTTTCGCCCGGGGAAGGAGCACTTCCTCCAGGATGTGACGGTAGGTCTCGTCGGAGATCTCAACGCCGCAGGCCCCGGAGCTGTTCTCCGTGCCGGCTGACGCGGCATTTCCGGCATCGCCCAGGAGCCTCTTTTCACCCTTATACAGAAGGAAGGTCACCGCTCCTTCATCGAGTGTGACCTTCCATCGTTTTTTGTCATATTCGGATATGCTTTTTACGATATGGGCCATCTTACGACTCCATATCACCGGGTTCGTTTTCCTTTACTGCTTCCGAAGCGCCGTCGGCGGGCTCCCATCCCTGCATGGCACGGATGGTGTGCTCCAGTTCCTCGAACACTTCCGGATGATCGGTAAGGTACTGCTTTGCGTTTTCACGGCCCTGACCGATCTTTTCCCCCTTGTAGGAGAACCAGGCACCGGCCTTTTCCACAAGGCCCGCGTTCACGGCAAGATCCAGCACGTCTCCCTCCCGGGAAATGCCCTTGCCGTACATGATGTCAAACTCTGCCTCTTTAAAAGGCGGAGCCACTTTATTCTTCACGACCTTCACGCGCACATGGTTGCCCACGGCGTCTGCGCCCTGCTTGATGGTCTCGGTACGGCGGATATCCATGCGGACGGAAGCGTAGAACTTCAGTGCTCTGCCGCCTGTGGTGGTCTCCGGATTTCCGAACATCACACCGATCTTTTCACGCAGCTGGTTGATGAAGATCACGATGCAGTTGGACTTGCTGATGACAGAGGTAAGCTTACGGAGAGCCTGGCTCATAAGGCGGGCCTGCAGACCTACCACGGAATCACCCATTTCGCCTTCGATCTCCTTCTTGGGAACGAGGGCTGCCACGGAGTCCACGATGATCACGTCAATAGCACCGCTCCGCACCATGGTGTCTGCGATCTCCAGTGCCTGCTCACCGTTATCCGGCTGGGAAATGTAAAGATTGTCGATGTCAACGCCGATATCCTGCGCATAAACGGGATCCAATGCGTGCTCCGCGTCAATGAAGCCTGCGATGCCGCCCTTCTTCTGCACTTCCGCCACGATGTGCAGAGCAAGCGTTGTCTTACCGGAGGATTCCGGTCCGTAGATCTCAATGACTCTTCCCTTGGGAACACCGCCCACACCGAGGGCGATATCCAGGCTCAGAGAACCGGTGGGAACCGCTTCCACATTGAGTTTCGCTGCAGAATCGCCCAGCTTCATTACGGCACCCTCGCCGTAGTCACGCTCGATCTGCTTTAAGGCTGCCTCCAGGGCTTTTTCCTTATCGTTTATCAATGTATCTTTCTTTGCTGCCATAGTATTTCCTTTCCTGCCATCGGAATCAAGGGGATTCTAACATAAAATTCGCGGAAATGATATATATTTCCGCGAAATTTCATCAGGATTCTTTGTGTTTTTCTTCCTCTTTGGCTTTCTTCTCCGGCAATTTCACCTTGTCGCCCAGATCGTTTAAGTCTTTGATGAAAAGAAACTTGCGGACGGCGAACAGAATGGCGATGCAGACGATGCTTAAAAAGATGCCCGTCGGATTCATTTCTCCCAGAACGATCTCCCTGGTAAGAGCAAACAGAAGGATCTCCACCACGCTGTCCAGAGTGGGCCGGCTTAAAAGGTGGATCAGCTCCAGACCGATCACCATGTCGATGATGTATTTCAGGAATCCGCGGAAGCCTTCCTGCCCATTTGCGTAAAGCTCCTTCAGCGCGTTCGGCAGTGCCAGAAGCTGGATCACGATCCCCGCCACGATCACCAGTGCCAGAAGGAACTGGAGCATTTTGGTAAGGATCAGCATAAGATCTTCAAAGCGCTTGAATTTTCTCATAGAAAGTCCGCCTTTTTCTTTTGATTTTATAGGAAGGCGGCGGATATCGTCAAGACATTTTAAAAAAATGGCAGTGTAAATTCAAAGGATGTTATTCAAAAAGGCTATGTGCCAGTTTTCATTCATCAAAAACCGGCATGTGAGCCGGTGAGCGGTTTAAGCCGCATCCGGCTCACATAAATGCTCAGGAAATTTTTGCCGATTTGGACCTCTGGGGCCTTTACCCCCTTTGCGGCTCACATCGCTACCGAAAAGCCTGCTGAAATCGTCTCAAAATAGTTTACATAACTTTCTGCATGTGAGCTAGAATGCTCTGAAAGTACTCTCCGGCTCACATCGCGGTTTTTTGCCTTTTTCAGCATGTGAGCTAAAATGGCCTTAAAGCGCTCTGCGGCTCACATCGCGGTTTTCTTGCCTTTGAGAAAAAGGGAATCCACGCGCTTGCGGCGGCGGGCGGCTGCTATGTGGGAGCGCCGCCCCACCCCCCCCGCTGCGCTGTATACGAGGTGTGCGGTCCTGCAAACCTTACGGTGCCGGAATAACCAGCGAAAAAAGCACCACGGTAGTACCCCGCAGTGCTTCATTGCATAATAAGACCCGCCGTGGATCTGTTTACTTTTTGCTGATGACGAGCTGGCCGTCTTTCACATCCACCAGCATGGTGTCGCCTTCCATGAAGCGTCCCTCCAGGATCGCCTTTGCGGCAAGGGTCTCCACGTTTTTCTGGATGTATCTCTTGAGCGGTCTTGCGCCGAACTGCGGATCGTAGCCGCCTTCCACGCAGAATGTCTTTGCGTTTTCGGTGAGCTCGATGGTAAGTTCTCTCTCGGCGATGCGCTTGTTGATATCCGCGATGCAGAGATCGATGATCTGTGCCACGTCTTCTTTCCTTAAAGGCTTGAACATGATGATCTCGTCAAGTCTGTTCAGGAACTCCGGACGGAAGCTCCTCTTTAAGAGCTCGCTGACCTGCTCTGCTGCCTCCGGCTTGATCTCACCGGTCTTTTCGTCGATGCCGTCAAGAAGATACTCGCTTCCCAGATTCGAAGTAAGGATGATGACGGTGTTCTTGAAGTCTACCGTACGGCCCTGAGAGTCGGTGATACGGCCGTCGTCCAGCACCTGCAGAAGGATGTTGAACACATCCGGATGTGCCTTTTCCACTTCGTCGAAAAGCACTACGCTGTAGGGCTTTCTGCGGACTGCTTCGGTCAGCTGGCCGCCCTCGTCGTAACCCACGTATCCGGGAGGCGCTCCGATAAGTCTGGACACGCTGAACTTCTCCATGTACTCCGTCATGTCGATCCGCACGATGTTATTTTCGTCATCGAACAGATTTTCTGCCAGAGTCTTGGCAAGTTCCGTCTTGCCCACACCGGTGGGACCCAGGAACAGGAAGGAGCCGATGGGCTTGGAAGGATCCTTGATGCCTGCCTTGGAACGCATGATGGCTTCGGATACCTTGTTTACCGCCTCATCCTGGCCGATGACTCTCTTGTGGAGCTCTGCGGGAAGATTCAGCACTTTGTTCCTTTCCGTCTCGGAAAGCTTGGATACCGGGATACCGGTCCATTTGGACACGATGCGGGCGATCTCTTCCTCGCTCACGGCCTCGTGCACCATATCGTGACCTTCGGTCTTCTGCTTCTCTTCCGCCTCGGCAAGTTCTTTCTGCAGTGCCGGGAGTTCTCCGTACAGGATGCTTCCTGCTTTTTCGTAGTCTCCCTGTCTCTGCAGGATGTCGGCTTCGCTTTTCTTGTTCTCGATCTCTTCACGAAGCGCGGAGAGACGGTCTGCGGCGCCTTTTTCGTACTCCCACTTTGCCTTCTGCGCGTTGAATTCGTCTTTCAGTTCTGCCAGTTCTTTATTGAGATTCTCCAGTCTGTCCCTGGAAGGCTGGTCGGTCTCTCTCTTGAGAGCCGTAGCTTCGATCTCCATCTGGGTGATCTTTCTCTGCATTTCATCCAGTTCCGCGGGAAGCTGGTTCATCTCCGTCTTGATCATGGCGCAGGCTTCGTCCACCAGGTCGATAGCCTTGTCCGGAAGGAAACGGTCGTTGATGTAACGGTCGGAAAGCACTGCTGCCGAAACCAGGGCAGAGTCTGTGATCTTTACGCCGTGGTATACTTCGTAACGCTCACGGATACCTCTTAAGATAGAGATGGTGTCTTCCACGGTGGGCTCATCCACCATAACGGGCTGGAACCTTCTTTCCAGAGCGGGATCCTTTTCGATCTGACGGTACTCGTTGAGCGTCGTCGCGCCGATGCAGTGGAGCTCGCCTCTGGCAAGCATGGGCTTCAGCATGTTGCCGGCATCCATGCTTCCTTCGGTCTTTCCCGCACCCACGATGGTATGGATCTCATCGATAAACAGGATGATGTGGCCGTCGGATTCGGACACTTCCTTAAGCACTGCCTTCAGTCTCTCTTCAAACTCGCCTCTGTACTTGGCGCCTGCTACCAGTGCGCCCATGTCCAGAGCGAATACGGATTTGTCCTTCAGAGAATCCGGCACGTCGCCCCGCACGATCCTCTGGGCAAGGCCTTCCACAACGGCAGTCTTACCGACGCCGGGCTCACCGATGAGCACGGGGTTGTTCTTGGTCTTACGGGAAAGGATGCGGATCACGTTTCTGATCTCGCTGTCACGGCCGATGACGGGATCCAGCTTGTTCTGTCTTGCTCTCTCCACCAGGTCATAGCCGTACTTGTTCAATGTGTCGTAAGTCGCTTCCGGATTGTCGGAGGCCACCCTCTGATTGCCGCGCACCTCGGAAAGGACTTTCAGGAAACCGTCCTTCGTGATGTTGAAGCGGGCGAAAAGCTTCTTTAAGTTATTGTCCGGATGTGCCAGAATGGCAAGGAACAGATGTTCCACAGAGGTGTATTCGTCGCCCATGGCTTTGGCGTGATCTTCCGCTTCGGTAAGCACCCTGTTGCAGTCATTGGAAAAATACATCTGGGCGGAATCGCCGCTTACCTTGGGAAGTGTGTTGATGACCTCCTCCAGCTCTCCGGCAAAGGCATCGGTGTCCACACCCATCTTCTTGAAAAGCTTCTCAATGAGGCTGTCCTCAATGGTCAGAAGACTGAACAGAAGATGCTCCTGCTCGATCTGCTTATTGCCGTGATCGGATGCGACTTTCTCGCAGCCGTTGACGGCTTCCATGGATTTCTGAGTAAATTTGTTAATGTTCATATGGGTATCCCCCTTTACTATTTCGTCTGCAGGAAAGCCCTTTCGGGCACAGGCTGCAGTCACCTTATTCTTTCTTTGCAAGCATAGGATATCACATATTGTTAGCACTGTCAATAGGTGAGTGCTAATTTTGATAAACTCATGCGTTTCACGTATGCCCCGCTTGAATATGCCGGGATCATGATATAGAATAAGTTTACTTTTTTGGAGGGGATTTCCTGATGAGTGCTTTGAATTTTGCCCTGCTCGGCGTGTCGCTGGCCTGCGTGGTCTTCGGCAGCTGCCTGAACAATAAAGTTGCGAAAACGGTGGTAAACACCTACAGCGATACTCTGTATTACAACCTGCTGCTTCACCTGGTGGGCATTGTGATACTGTTTCTCTACGCCCGGACATTTGCCATACACACCCCCACCCTTCTGCTGGCGGCGCTTTTTGGCATCGATTCCTCGCTCTGTACCATCCTGGCCGTTCTTTCCTTCCGAAACGGTCCCATGGCGCTTACCACGCTGATCGGGTCCGCCGGTTCGCTTCTGTTTTCCGCCATTCTGGGGACCATCCTTTTCAAAGAAACAGTGGAACCCGTCCAGATCGCAGGCATCGTGCTGATCCTTGTGGCCATGGTCATCCTGACCGGTGCCAGAGCAGAGGGAAACCTCAGCAGGACCTGGTTTGTCTGTGTGATCCTGCAGGCATTTTTCGGCGGCATGCAGGGCATCATCCAGAAATGGCAGGGGGCTACTCCTTACACAGAGGAAAAGCCGGTCTTCCTTCTTTACACTTTTATTTTCTGCTCTCTGTTCATTGCCGCATGGCTTTTCTTCCGGACCCGCGGGGCAAGCGGCGAGAAGGTTACCGTACCGCTTAAGGGATTCCTTCCGGCGGCGGCCATCGTGGGCGTTACCACTTCCCTGGTCAACATCATCAACCTGAAGCTGGCCATCGAGGTGCCGGCGGCAGTCTTCTTCCCCATCAACAGCGGCGGATACATCATCCTTACTTCCATCGCATCTTCTCTGTACTTTAAAGAAAAGCTCACCCTCCGGCAGAAGGTAAGCTTTGTGATAGGGTTTGTCGCGATCTTTCTCGTAGCAAATGTGTTCTGAACGGACTGCGGCGGTACCCTGCGCATCGCCGCAGTTTTTTTATTGCACCACGTTTAGTATCCGGTCCTTATTTTTATGATAATAGATCAGCATCGCGATGGATGTGAGGATCCAGGATATTGAGTAGGTGACGGCTACGGTCTCGACGCAGGGATCTGCGCGATATACCGTGGCCAGCCAGATGACACGGAACAGGCCAATGCCAAGGATCGTGATCAGCGTGGGGATCTTTACGTCTCCGCAGCCGCGAAGCGTTCCGGTGGTCACTTCGATCACCGTCCAGAATACGTAGAACGGCACGAAGAAACACATCATATAGAATGTCATCTTTATGAGTTCGGCATCTTCCGTGAACAGCGGCAGGATCGTCGGCCCCAACGGAAGGAGCGCCCCGCAAAGGATCAGTGTCATCGGCACAAACACTTTCATTCCCGTCTTGAATGTATTCTCTACTCTTTCCCTGTTGCCCGCACCAAAGTTCTGACCGGCGAAGGTCGTTACCGTCGTTCCGCCGGCACCGCTGATGCCCCAGTAAATGCCGTCGATCTTTCCGGCAAGCACCCAGGCCGCCACGGTCTGGGTCCCCAGTCCGTTGACTGCTGCCTGCTGGATCATGTTGCATACGGCGTAGATCGCGCCCTGAATGGCCGCGGGGATACCGATCGCAAGCATCTGCCGAAGAAGCCCCGGATCCAGCCCCATTCCGCGCCTTGTAATGCGGTACGGCTCTTTCGTGCGGATGAGCTTTACGGTAAGAAGTGCCGTGTTGATAAACTCCGCGATGACGGTGGCATATGCCACGCCGGCCACGCCGAGACCGAACTGAATGACGAACAGAAGATCCAGCACGATGTTGGACACGCAGGAAATGATCATGTAGATGAGCGGCGAGCGGCTGTCTCCCACGGCACGCAGAATGCCGGACTCAATATTCAGAAGCAGCATGAGGATCGTTCCCGCAAAGTAGATGCGCAGGTATGTCGCCGAATCCGCCATGGTATCTTCCGGTGTGCCCAGGAGCCTCAGAACGGGATCCGTAAGAAGCGTTGCCGTAATGGTAAGAACAGCACCCAGCACCAGGCAGAACGTGATCGCCGTACCGGTGGCCTTTTCCAGCATTTTGTGCTTTCCGGCGCCGTAAAGCTGGGCGATGATCACGGCGGAACCGCCGGTCAGTCCCACAAATACACTGATGAGGAAATTGATATACACGCCGGGGGTCCCGCCGACGGCGGCCAGCGCTTCCGTCCCCACGTATTTGCCCACGATAATGGCATCCACCGCGTTGTAAAGCTGCTGGAAGATGGTCCCCAGGGCAATGGGGAAGAAGAAGAGAAGCATTTGCTTCCACAATGTTCCTTTTGTCAGATCCTGAGATTTTGTCATAATAATCTTCTATCCGCCGGCGGTACCCTGCGCATTGCCTGTCCGAGAGCGCGGCGCTTCGCAAGCGCCTCGGAGCAGGCAATGTCGCAATCCGCCGGCTTTTTCATGTTATAACATCAATCAGCAAATTTCCTTTGAGTCCAGCACGATGGTGAACGGACCGTCGTTTATGAGTTCCACTTTCATGTCGGCGCCGAAGCGGCCGGTCTGCACGTTGGGGACGTATTTCCGGCATTCCTTTGTGATGTGCTCATACAGGGGCTCTGCCAGTTCCGGGCGGCCGGCGTTTATGAAGCTGGGTCGGTTGCCGTGATGGCAGTCCGCGTACAGGGTAAACTGGCTCACCACCAGAAGGGAGCCTTCCACGGCGCTGATGTCCAGATTGGTCTTTCCGTTCCCGTCTTCGAAAATGCGCAGCCCGCAGAGCTTCTTTACCATTTTGTCGGCGATCTGCTCGTTATCGGAGTTTTCCACACCCACCAGCACCAGAAATCCCTTTCCGATCTGTCCGGTCACTTCGTTATCGATGGTCACACTGGCGCGGGTCACGCGCTGGATCACAAATCTCATAAATTCCTCTTTTCTATGCCGCCATGCCTTCGGAGATGCCCAAAAGCAGAATGCCGATGATGAACGCCGCCACGCAGGCATACTGTCCGGCACGCAGCCGTTCTTTCAGGATCAGGTGCGACAATATGACAGAAACGATGCAGTAGGACGCCACGATGGGAGCCGCCGCCATGGGGTCAGCTGCCATGGCAAATACGTAAAACACCTGCCCGCATTCCTCGGCGATCGCCGCCGTCATCTTGGGACGTTCCGCGGCCGAAAACATGCGGTAGGGATGACCTTCCTTACTCCACAGCCAGATCCAGCACAGGAGCCCTGCCGCAAAAAAAGTCAGACCGTACAGCACCAGTACGTCCCACTCCGTCAGGTCCAGACTGCCGTTTCCGCTTAAGATCACACCGTCCGCGGCAGTGCCGAGGGCATCAAACAGGCAGTAAAGAAGGGGGAACGCCAGGGCCAGGGCACCGAAACGATACTTGCTGACAGGCCCTTTCCCTGCTGCCACTGTATTCTCTGCAGCAGCCGGTTCCGTGTCTGATTCCGCGATCTTTTGCTCCACGAAAGCAAGGCCGATGGTGGCAGCCACGATGAAGAGCGTTCCTGCGATATCCAGCGCCGAAACGTTTTCCATGATCTCGCTGCCTTTCCCTCTGATGGTCAGCCAGACCGCCATCAGGATCACCGAGAGGGCGCCGGAGGCGTTCTGCACCGGAGAGACCACGGAAAGCTCCAGATACCTAAGCCCCGCGTAGCCGATGACCATGGACAGAATGTAAGGAATGGAAGCCGGCGCGTAGGCGAGCATGTTCCCGAGCAGCCGGGAAATCTCTGCCGGCACTGTTTTTCCCGCCGGGTCTGCCGCTTCAGCTGATGCGGAAGCTGCCGCCGGCAAGATCCCTGCATTCTGCAAAAGAAGGATCACCACTGCGGCAGCGCCCATAACAAGGCCCACCCACGCAGCAATGCGCAGGTGGGACCAGCGGTCGGCATCATCCGTACCCTTCTTATAAAAAAGATCGGCCAGGCCCCAGCCTGCGACACACAGGAGGGCGCATACAAACCAATTCATAGTAACCTTTCAACACATACCCGCCGGCGGTACCATGCTTCGGTGAGTGTTCGAGAGCTCAAACAGCTCTCGCTTCGCTCGAAACTCGCCTCGAAGCACTCACACTCGCAATCCACCGGCGGTATTTACACGCACCCCGAAGGGTACCACCCGCGCAGTTTGTTTATACTTCTATGAATGTTCCGTACTCCGGATATACGAAGGTGAGGTCCGGGATGGCGGCTTTCAGCTTCTTTTCGATCTCTGCCAGGTCCGGCTTGTATTCCTCATAGGTCTTTGCCAGGTCCATGTGGTGCGGGATCACGACTTTCGCGCCGGAAAGCTTTACGAAATCCACGAATCCTTCCGGATCTTTCAGCTGCCTGGTGGACTGAATGATGGCCACGTCCGGCTTGAGTGCCTTTACGATATTCTTCTGCACGCTGCTGAATTCGTTGCCCCATACCAGCACTTTGGTGCCGTCCGGGAAGGTGAAGAAGTAGTTCCTGTACTCCATGGTGCCCAGGATCTGCATGTCTCCCATGGCCTTATCCACGAAGGAGTGGCGTCTCAGCTGGGATTCCAGATCGGACGCGGTCTTTCCGAAAGCCACGTGGCGGCCGAAAAGCGCCTTGACCTTTACCCAGTCGAAATCCAGCTCCAGGTTGGATTCCATGGGCCACACGTCCTGGGGGATCAGATTGCCCCAGTAAACGAGAGGCAGCGCCGAAAGTTCACCGCAGAGAAGCGGTGCATCGGGGAATTTCTGCATGAGCACCGGAATGTCGGTGATGTGGTCCCAGTGCACGTGGGAAAGAGTGATCATGTCACAGCCTTCCACATTCTCCCAGGTACAGGGGGAATTCTGATTCAGCGTAATGAACGGGTCGGTGACGATATGATGACCGTCTTTTACCAGTTCGAAACTTGCCACGGTGAGCCACTTTACTTTCAGTCCGTATTTTCCCATGATTTGAGTTCTCCTTTTCTTAGATGCCGTAAAGTTCTTTCCGCCTCTTTCTTTAATAGATTGGCGAAATAATTCATGTCTTCATTGCGCGAAAGCTTCGAGAGCGCGTGAAGCAGATCACGCACGTCCGTATTTTTCACGTCCGTCACTGTCCGGGCGCCGGTGGAGGTGATAATATCGAAAAACACGTCCACGAAGGTCTTCTTTCTGTCTTCCGGCAGATCTTTTATTACATTATTTATAGTATAACCGAATAATATGCTGTCTCTGCTTAATTTTTCGGCTCTGATGAAATGATCTTTTATCACTTTCCAGGTAAATGCATCGTGCGCCACCATGCCCGTGGCCGTGGTCTGTACGACGGTAAGGGGCATTCCCATATTTAAGAGCGTGCCGATGGTGGTCTGTTCCGAAACGATGGTGGTGATCTTTTCGTGGATGCGTTCGTAGCCTTCCGTGTTCAGCACCCAGTCCTTCAGCCCGGGGCCGTCCAGGTCATACACGAAATCGATCCGGTCCTGCACCTCCTTTGCCACGGTGGCTGCCGAAAACAGTGCCAGGTTTCCGCCCTTGGAATGACCGCAGACGCCGATCCTCGCTTTGGGATACACTTCCGATGCCCAGGTCAGATAGTCCTGCGCGTCTCTCTGGGAAGGAAGCACGCTGTCCATGCACAGATTGAAATCCTCTTTCCAGCCGGTAAGGGTATCGTCGGTACCCATGAAGGTGACTACCACCAGACCGGGATCCACGCTTGTCATGACGGCGGAAAACTGCTCCGCCTCCTCATCTTTCACCCGGTCGATATAGCCGCAGAGCTCCAGTTTCCCGTACCGCCTGCTTTTCGCTGCCTCTTTGAGGGTGGGGAGCAGATAGTCCGACTGCAGAAGTCCTATGTTGCTCTTATCGGTGGTATGGGTCTCAAAATACTTTCTGCAGGCTTCTTCCAGAGTGATCCCAAAGACATTCCCGGAAATGATGCCCCTGAAATCCGGTGTGGCAAACTGTGACAGCAGGAAAATATCCACCTCGTTCAAAGAGGCTTCTTCAAACGTCAGGTCACTGCGCCACATAACGTAATCGTAGGCATTGCCGAAGGATGCATGAATTCCCACGTCACTCCTCCTTGTCCTTTTTGTAGACACCGCCGGCATTTTTGTAGAAAAATCCCAGCAGCTTCGAGGCAGGTCTTCCATGGAACCGCCGGAACATCTCGGCTTCCTCTCCTTCCCGGATGCCCTCCCGCATGGTGCGGGCCGTTTCGGCACCGTCATGGATACGGATGCTGACCAGAGGTTCTTCAATGCATACGAACCGGCCGGGCTTTTCGGAAAGCTCTTCCAGAGCCGCCCAGTCGATGACGAAGCGGTAATCGTTCCTGAAGATCCGACTGCCGCAAAGGTTCAGGTTATAGGTGCAGGTGGGACAGGGTACGGAATTTCCCAGAGAAAGCGCCAGACGCTTTCCGAACCGGGTGCCGTTCAGCCGTTCCACGCTTAAAGGCCAGCGAAGCAGGCGCTTCACTTTTTCCGCGCCGCCGTTTATCTCCTCATCCAGGGCATTGATGTTTCTGGCCCGGGTGCAGACCACCGCCGTGTCGCCGGAATCGTCAAAAAGCGTCACGTAACGTCCGTTCTTTTTGTGGGTCTGACTGCCTTTGGAAAATGCCTCCTTCACTTTTCGGGCGAAATCGGGATCGTACACGTCGTCCTGATGAGCAATGGTCACGTGAGTGGCGCCGTGGGCGGAGGCTGTCTCCACGCAGAAATTCCAGTCGTCCTTTAAAGAGCTTACGCCGTTTCGGATATAGTAGGGAAGATCGTACTTTTCCGTGATGGCATGAAGGTAGGGACTGGGGGTGGAGGTGCACACGAAAATGTCGCTTCTGTCCGACTGGGCAAGGAGCGAGCGGAGGCAGTCCTCCAGGTACGGGGACTCGCCGTATGCACTTATGACGAATATGTGTTTCATAACTTCTTTATGCGCGGGCGGGACAGCATAAGCATCTGAGCGCCCTGTTGCTCCGGTTTTCGATTTTCTAAGTTTTTCTGCGCCCCCGCAGGGGTGCCATCTCGCTTCGCTCGTGGACCCTGCTTTTCGGGCTTGAAAACCTTGAAAATCTGAAAAGCCTCCGCAATGGGCTTTCAGCTGCTTATGCTGTTCCGCCCATTCAGATTCTACTCTAAGAAATACGTCTCTTCCAGCATCATACACAAGGCATGATATACCGGGAGGTGGAGTTCCTGGACCTTGTAGGTCTCGTTTTCGGGGGCGCAGATGGCGATGTCCGCCTTTTCCTTTAGCTTTCCGCCGGTGCGGCCGGTAAGTCCCACCACAGTGATGCCAAGGGCCTTTGCCACAGGTATCGCGTGAAGGATGTTCCGGGAGTTTCCGGAGGTGGAGATGGCCAGGTATACGTCGCCTTTGCGGCCGTAGCCCAGGATCTGCTGGGCGTAGATGTAATCGCCGTCCACGTCATTGGAAAAGGCGGTATTCAGGGTCTGCTGGTTGGAAAGCGACAGTGCCATAAGGGAATAGCCCAGCTTGTCCGCCAGCACGTTCCCTTCCGCGGGATCTGCCTTCACCAGTGCCTCCCGCAGTTTTTCGTCTATGGGACGGCGCTTTTTAAATTCCTTCATCAGCTCGCCCACGATGTGATCGGCATCGGCGCAGGAACCGCCGTTTCCGGCGATGAGCA
>JAKSPC010000033.1 GCA_024405155.1 Lachnospiraceae bacterium
GCGCAGATGCGGAATGCAGTTTCCCAGACGGACACGCACAGCGAAGCCGCAGGTGTGAGCAGAGCGAGCAGCCAGGCTGAGGTGTGCGGACCCGTATGCCTTAAGGCGCCGAAACAGCGAAGTCGAAACGAAGTGTTGCTGAAACCATGCCACTTTCTGGCGCATCCGGCTTACATGGCTTTTTAAACTCAGTCCCCGACGGCGATGAGGATGTTCATGTTTCTCACGGCGCCGTCTGCTATCTTTTCGTTTACGGAGTAGGCGTGCTGTTCCAGGTCATCGCCGGAAGCCGTGGTCAGCCCTTTTTCCTTAAGCTGCGCGATGACTTCCGAAGAAACCTCTTCTATGGCAGCCGCTTTCTTTTCGGCCGTCTTTTCTTCACGGTTATCCCCGGAAAGAAGGTATGACAGTTTTTCCGAAAGCGCCTCCGCGCCGGGAAGTTCGCGCAACGCCCGGAAGGCCCATTTATAGTACGGCATGTATCGGCCGCAGAGCAGGAACCACGTTTTCATGGCAGCTTTCACAAATTCCACGCAGGCAAGCTGTGCCGCCTCCGGTTCGCCGTGCTTTAGGCAGCGCGTAAAGTTGTACTGGCCGGACTGGGCCATGATCAGCAGATTTCCCGCCAGGCGTTTTTTCCGGATATCCTCCGGCATATGGCTCAGCGCTTTCCGGATCCCCGAAAATTCGCCATAGTTGTCAAAGAACACCTCGCCGTTGACGGCCTCTTCCAGGGCGTGATCCGGGATCCGCAGCCACTGCATGAGTGTGAGCTCGCCGTTTTCCGAGCCGACGGCTTTCTGATAAAACTCGCCCGTTCTGATGACGCCGTTCCGGTTCCCGCCCACGGGGGCGAGGAGCTGGCGCCTTACCCCGCCGTATTCTTTCGGGAGCCCGGCGTAGGCGCGTTCCAGCTGAAACGCGCGCCTGCGGTCTATGACATCTTCTCCCGGAAGGAAAATGCAGAAACCCGGCTCAAAGTCGTGATCACGGGAGATCTCGTCGTCATATCCGTAATGCTCCGAGCCGCTGCCCACAAAGCCCGCAGCAAGGAAGGGAAGGATATCGGCAAATTCTGACTCCAGCATGGGCTTTCCGAATTCCCCGAAATATCCTTTTGCAAGTTCAAGTCCGTTCATAGATCTCCTTTGCCCGCCGGTCCAGTTCCTTTTCCGTCAAGAAGTAGCCGTAGTATCCGAACACGGGGGCGCACTTTTCGCACACGAAGGCGTAGGTTCCGTCTCTCGGCAGGTCCTCCGCATCCAGCAGTTTTTCCGCTTCCAGAAGCTGCCGGTCAATTTCCTCCGCGCCATCCAGGGGACCTTTTTCGGCAGCGATCAGATCGGCAAGGTTCAGGCGGGTGATGGCGACTCTCGCCGC
This sequence comes from Lachnospiraceae bacterium, assembly GCA_024405155.1. Lineage (GTDB taxonomy): Bacteria > Bacillota > Clostridia > Lachnospirales > Lachnospiraceae > Avilachnospira. The sequence goes on from JAKSPC010000033.1 coordinate 1,381, forward strand.
GCCGCCTTTCTGCTTTTCCATGATGCCGATCGCCTTCTGATAGAGGGCTTTTGCCTCTGCAAATTCCTTAAGGTCCGTAAGCGCCAGGGCCATGTTGTTGTACAGCCCGGCAAGCCTTTTGTCATCGGGAGCCAGCGCCGATTCATAGATCGTTTTCGCTTTCCGGTAGAGCGGCAGTGCCTCCTCTGCTTTTCCGAAAGCCTTGTAACCCGTGGCGGCGTTAAGGAGCGTGGTGCCGCCGGTGATGGTCTGCCCCATATCCATGGAATCCGCCAGCGACAGCGCGCTGTCTATGGCAGCAAGGCACTGTGCCTCTTTCCCCGTTTTCCGGTAAAGGCCTATCTGCTCGTTGAGCACGGTAAGCTTTCCGCGAGGGTCGTTGCCGGCATCTGCTTCGTTAAGCCAGTAATCAAGGTGCCTTTCCGCCGCGTCGTAATCCTTCCGGTCCAGATAAGCATCCAGTTTTTCTATGATCCGCCCGACATTCATTTCTTTTTTGCAGCCTCTTCGAATTTCTGCTGCATGGTGGAGTTGTTTTTCGTGAGGCGCTTGATGCTTAAGTCCTGCGCCTTTTCGTTTGCCAGCCGCAGGTTGTTTTCGGACGAAAGCAGGTTGTCTTTGATCTTCTGCAGGTGGGCGATGGATTTGTCGATCTCTTCCACCGCTGCCTGGAATTTCTCGCTGGCCAGGCGGTAGTTTCGGCCGAATTTTTCCTTGAAGTCGTTCATGTCGTCTTCAAAGTGGGTGATGTCGATGTTCTGGCTGCGCACCGCGGCGAGCTGCTGCTTTGCTTCCAGGGAGTTGCGGGCGGCGTTTCTGAGCAGGGTGATGATGGGGATGAAGAACTGCGGACGGACCACGTACATTTTTTCGTACCTGTGGGACACGTCCACGATGCCGGTGTTGTAGAGGTCGTTGTCCGGCTCCAGCATGGTGACCAGAACGGCGTACTCACAGTTCTTTTCCTTCCGGTCCTTGTCCAGCTCCCTGAAGAAGTCCTCGTTCTTGTGCTTGGTGGCGGTCTCGTCGTTTTCGTTCTTCATTTCGAACATGATGGAGATGTATTCCACGCCGCCGTCGCTGTCGCGGAAGATGAAATCGCCCTTGGAACCGGTGCGGGCGTCGTTGTCTTTGTCAAAGTAGGCATTCCGGAAGCCGGTGGCGCGGAGCTTTTCGAACTCCATGGCGCAGTAGCGCTCCAGGGATTCGCCCACCATCTTGGTGGACTGTTTCGCCTTAAAGTCCTTGTAGAATTCGATGGTCTCGTCTTTGGCGGCAAGCTGAGCCTTGTAAGTGTCTTCCAGGGATTTTTTGCTCAGTTCATGCTCCAGCTTGACCGCGTCCATGTCCGACCGCAGCTTTTCGATGGCGGCATTCTTTTCCAGGATGTCCTTTTCCTTCTGCTCCACCGCCTTGCTGACGGCGGCCTCCTTTTCGCTCTCCATAAGGGAAATTTTCGCCTGCAGGTCGCGGATCTGCAGCTCGCTGGCCGCCTTCAGGTTCTGCAGTTCCATGGCGCCGGCAGTTTTCACGTTCTGCAGCTCCATATCTTTCTGGGCCCGCAGCTCCCCCATGGCTTTCTCGGATTCCGCTTTGGCGGTCTTCAGCGCATTGTCTTTGTCGGAAAGCAGCTGCGCTTCCCGGTCCGCGACCTCCTGCAGGAATTCTTTGTCACGGACCTGCTTTAAGATCTCATAGTAGTCCGATTCGCTCATATCGATGACAGTGCCGCAATTGGGGCATTTGATCTCTTTCATGATGGGGTCTCCTTTCCTTACATTCTACTATACCACACGCCGGGCAGCGGTTCTACCTCCGCCTCCGGTCAGCTGTTTTTCGGCTCCACTTTGCTGATGTCCTCCGCGGGGATCCGTTTTCCGTCCGAAAAGACCAGCTGACGGGCAGCGTCGTCGTATTTCTTTACGGTCCCGGTGAAGGTGACGTATCGGCCGCCCTCTTTGGCTGCGTCTTTTTCGAAGTAGGTGGCCGTCACCACCGGACGCTCCTCCCTAAGGATCTCCGAAAGCGCCCGGTTCAGGCTTTCCTTCTGCTCTTCGCTGAGCTCCAGTTTTGCATCGGTCACTCTGGCCGTCTCCAGAAGCTCGTCTTCCAGGCCGGTCAGTGCCTTGAAGGACGAAAACTGGGCCGCCCGGTCATGCATGGACATGGGGAAATGACGGGCGGACACATGGTGGGGAAGATCAATGATGTCGTCATACTTCCCTGCGGCTTTGTTTTCCATGTCCCGAGAATCACTGCTCATTTTCACCGGTGTCCCCCTTTTCGTCCGAAAGCTCTGCCTGATGCCCTCCGATCATGTTGTTGCGCTGTTTCGTGGTGGCGCCTTCCAGGAAGTTGAAACCTTTTAAAACGGCGTTCTTCCCGTACTTATGCTTGATGTCCAGAAGCGCCTTCTGTGCCTTCAGCACCTTTTCCTCCCTGGCGCTCTCCTCTTCTTTTTCCCGCAGTTTGTCTCCATCCATCAGCGTGAACAGATCCATCTGCTCGCCGTCGTAGGGTGAGGCGGCCTTTTCCCGGGGCGCGGCATGGTTTGCCACCACATAGGCCCGGCGGATGGTGAGCGCGGGATCCACGATCTGCTCATACAGAGAGACTGCTGCCTCTATGATCTTATCCGAAGAGGCCGTGAACCGGCCGATGTTCCGGCTTCCGTGGGCTGATTTCGGCAGTATCCTGCCGTAGGGGTCCTTCATGGTGGCGCCGTGAAAGTTCTTTTTCTTTTCGGGATCGGTGATATTTTCCACATCATATCCCACCGTGAGTACGATCTGGTCCGTCACCAGGCCTTTGTCAAAAAGATCCAGGGTGAGGTTGTCCGCCATTTCGCGGATGATGAGACGTCCTTCTTCAAACGTGTAGGGCCGCGTCAGGACCTGGCCCACGCTTAAGGAGTGTGTCTCCGGCACGTACGCCTTGATGTCCGCGATGGTGCAGGGCTCCCATCCCCAGGCGTGGTCGATGAGGAGCTCCGCGTTCACGCCGAACATTTTGTACAGAAGTTCCTCGTTGTAGAACTCCCCCGGTTTTCCCAGAGAGCATCGGGCGATGTCGCCCATGGTGTGAAGGCCCACGGCGTTCAGTTTTTCCGCATATCCTTTCCCCACGCGCCAAAAATCCGTAAGAGGCGTGTGATCCCACATCAGGCGGCGGTAGGTCATTTCGTCCAGCTCCGCCATGCGCACGCCGTTTTCGTCGGCGGGCACGTGCTTTGCCACCACGTCCATGGCCACCTTGCACAGGAAAAGGTTGGTGCCGATCCCTGCCGTGGCGGTGATGCCGGTCTCCCTGAGGACGGCTTTGATCATGGTCATGGCCATTTCCTTTGCCGTCATGTGGTAGGTGCCCAGATAGGCGGTGACGTCGATGAAGGATTCGTCGATGGAATAGGAATGGATGTCTTCCGGAGCCACGAACTTAAGATAGATGTCGAAGATCTGATTGCTCACCTCCATGTATCTTGCCATGCGGGGCGGGGCGATGATGTAGTCAAGCTCCAGAGAGGGATCTTTTTTCAGCTCCTCTTCCATATAAGATTTTCCCGAAAACTGCCTCCCCGGGGCCCGGCCGCGGCGCCGGCGGTTTATTTCGTCCGCTTTTTGAACGACTTCAAAAAGCCGGGCCCGCCCGGGGATGCCATAGGCTTTCAGCGACGGGGTAACGGCAAGACAGATGGTCTTTTCCGTGCGGGAGGCATCGGCCACCACCAGATTTGTGCCAAGGGGATCCAGCCCCCGGTCTGCGCATTCCACCGAGGCGTAAAACGATTTCAGATCGATCGCGATATAGGTTTTCGGGACCGGGGGGGGGTTTTCATGTCATGTTTAATATACCACACGCCGGTCGGGGGTTCTACTGCTGCTCTGCATTTCCACTGCATTTCAATGTGGCAAAATGCCGTGATTTATATGCATGCCTCGCCATCCGGATACATACAATTGGCACAATTCTTCATGATTTATATGCACACCCGCTTCGCCCGAAATTTCTAAAATACATACAACTGGCCGGTTTTGGCCGTATTATATGCAAAAAAACCGGATTTTCGGCGGCGGCTTACATATAACTGGCCTTTTTTCGCCGAATTATATGTATACACCCCCTTGCCCCTAGCCAAAATATACATATAATAGAACGATTTTTGCTGTATTCTATGTATGGGGACAGTTCACACGCCCGGCTGCCCGGCGGCTTTGCATATAAATCCGCTAAACATCAGCATTTATATGTATGCCCGCCACCCCGATGCCAACATATAAATGTGGTCAATCCCCCCCCCGCAATTTATTTTCGCGCTTTTCGCGAAATGTGCGCCCGGTTTCCGCAGAAGTCGGTGATGAACGCGTATCTGACTTGTGATATATTAATAATATGTAGAGGTTCCCCGCACGCGCGAAAGACCGCCGTGCGGACGAAGCGGTTGTGGGCGAAAATCCCGCCGCGTGGCCGGGACGGGCCGGTACGGCAGGAGCCTCCCGGAAAACACATTTGATACGGAGGTATCATGATGAAGAAGATCCGCAATTTATTCCTTGTCGCTGCCATGATCGCAGCGGCTGTATCTTTCCCCGTTTTCGGGGAGTCTTTTGAAGCGGCCGAAACCGGCGTGCCCGCTGAAGCAGCCGTTTTTGCCGAGGGCGCAGTAAGCGCACCGGAGGAAGCGGCCGTTTTTGCCGAGGCCGCGGAAAGCGTGCCGGAGGAACTGACCGAGGCTGCCGGGGCGATCCCTGCCGAAGCGACCGGCGCTGATGCTTCCCTGCCTGCCGAGGTGACCGACGCGAAACTTGCCGGAGGGACGGGAGGAGATATCAAGTGGTTCCTTACCGCCGATCAGGCCCATGCAGGCTTCAACCGCCTCTCCATAGCAGTCTTCGGCGCTGTTCCCGAAACTGTCATTGACAGCGGCTCTTTTGATATAGACGCTCTCTTTACTGCCGAAACAGTCCCCTGGAAGGACTATAAAGAGAAGATCTCTTCCGTAAGGATCGGTTCCGAAGACGATATCGTTACCGTAAGGAACGCCGCTTACTGGTTCAGCGGATGCACGGCTCTGACCGACGTCTGTGTGGACTATCTTGTGGTGCGCCCTGCATTCAACGGCGATAAAAACAGCATGGTACGGATGTTTTCCGGCTGCACCGCTCTGGAAACGCTGGATCTCAGCAAGTGGGCGGCTGACGCGGCACGCTTTGCCGGCATGTTTGAGGGATGCAGCAATCTAAAAACCATCTACGCGGATTCCCAGAATGAAGACTTCCGGCCCGGCAGTCACCTGCAGGCAAACGCAGACGTTTTCGAGGGCTGCACGTCCCTGGTGGCAGAGGCCGGTGATTTCTACGAGAAAACGACCTATGAAGATCTGGTAGATCCCATTACCGACAAAAAAGACGTGACGGAAACTTTTGCCGTGGTGAACGGTTACTACGGAAAGCGGGGCATCTTTACGGAAAGCAACCCGGACGTGGCCTACGACGGACTGCACGTACGGTTCAACCACAAGTGGCTGGAGTTTCCGGCGTCTATGCGCACCGTGACCTATGACATGAAGGCCTTCGGCGCGGATGGCGGCACCGTCATCATCAACCGGAATCCCAAAGGACTGATCGACGAAGTCATTATCGACAGCGTAAAACTTTCTTCCTATGAAAGGGACTACGGCGAGGAAATTCCCGGCATGCTCCTCATCGACGCCAAGGTGCTGGGAGACTACAGAGTCATTTTCCGGGGCGAAAACGACATCATGTATCTGGAAGAGCCCGACCGCAGTCTGGATGACGATTCCATGATGGTGCTGGTACCCGTGGGAAGCCGGGCGGAGATTTCGGGAGAAGACGGCGCTTCGTTGAAGGTTTCCGGACTGAACGCCCAGGAATATAAGAACGGGCGCCTTGAGCCCACCACGTTCCGGTTCGCAGACCTGACGATTCAGTCCCGTTCGTTTGACAGCTACGCCATGATGGTCTACGCCACAAAGATCCGTTTCGACCGCTGCCTGATCGACGCAAAGACCATGGAAGATCCGCTGTGCTTCATCCTGGGCTCCGGTAATAACGACCTTGCCGAGGAAGAATACCGCGTGGAGTTTTATGACACTTCCTTAAAGGCGGAAAATCTGCTCACGGATATTCGCCAGAGCGGCTTTGGTGCTCCGTCCCCGTCGGCATTTAACGTGAGCCATTCTGCGGTGGAACTACATAACTGCGATTTCGACCTGCATCTTCCTCACATCCCCATCGGCGAGTGCCGCGGCGTATACATGCTGCATGGCGGGATCACCATTGACGGTGGAAGTCTGAAAGCGGTGATGGGCGACGACCCCGTGGACACGGCCAGTCTGGAAGTAAGCTGCGGCATTCAGGCCGTTTACGTGAACATACTGAACGGCGCCAGGGTAGACCTTGACGTGTCTCTGGATCTTGAAAAATTCCACGATCCCGAGCATACCATCAGTTCCTGGGGCATCATTTATGCGCAGAACACTGTGGTGGAAGATTCCGAGCTCACCATCAGCGCGAAGGGAAGCAACGGCCAGGGCATCTATTACTACGGGAAGAGTTCAGCGCCGGACAGCGTCGCGGACACGAAGGCTTACCACCCCTACGGCGATGTGATCATCCGGAATTCCGACGTCAGCATAAAGACCGCCGGCAACGCGGAAAATTACGTCAGCACCGGCATCTCCTGCCGTCACCTGTACTTTGACTATCCCGTAGGAAGCAATAAAAAGACGGACATTGAGGTAAGCGAAGAGAATGACCGCTGCCTGACCGTGGGCGTGTACGATTTCCACGAGGACGGCAATCTGACGTATCAGAACGGCGCGAAGCTATTGTTCCCGGAAAAGACCGTTGCGGTAAAGACAGAGTATCCGGCGTTCTACGAGGGCCCGTTCTACACTTACGTGCCTTCCGATCCTGCTGAAACGGACCTTAAAAAGATAGCGCCGCATCACGTTACCATCGGCGCCGCGTCTTCGCCCTACGTGCCCACCGGCGGCGGTTCTTCTGTTTCGGCGCTTTACACCGGCACCTGGGAAAAGCCCGTGACCGGCGGCACCTGGACTCATAACGAAGACGGGACCTGGTCCTTTGCCACCACACGACGGTTCGTTTCCACCTGGGCTTGCATTGCCAATTCCTATGCCGGCGGAAAAGCCGACTGGTTCTACTTTGACGGAAACGGAAAGATGGTGACCGGATGGCAGTGGCTCCCCTGGAAGGGCGTGACCAGATGCTACTTCTTCAACCCCATCTCCGACGGTCGTCAGGGCGCCTGCCAGCTGGGCGGCGTGACCTATGACGGTTTCACGGTGGACGAGACCGGCGCCTGGACTGTAAACGGCGTGGTGCAGGTGAAGAACTGAATTTATCTTTAGACAGTTCCTATGGAAAGATGACTTTACGGGAGGTTTTGTATGAAGACCGGTTTTGCTCAAGTGCGGACGGATGACTGCTGCGATTTCGAGATGGGCGGCACATTCACCAATTATCTGGCAAGTTCCTGCGTGTTTCATTCCCCGCTCTACGCTTCCGCCTGGGCGGTAAGCGCCGGGGAGAACAGCTTCATCTGGGTGAGTTCGGATCTGGCCCGCTTCGCGGAGTCGGACGCGGACCTTATCCGGCAGGAGATCGCGGAAAAAACAGGGGTCCCTTTCGACCACATCTTATGCTCCGCCACCCACGCCCATGCGGGCCCCACCGCGCGTCCCAGCATCTCTCCGTATTTTGAGCACGGGGACCTGTCGTATTTTGCCAGGTTCGGTGCCCGTATCGCCGAAGCCGGTGTGAAAGCCTGGGAAAACGTGGGGGACGCCTATCTTTCCTACGGCCGCGCGGACGAGCCCAAGTGCGTGCACAACCGCCGGTATATCATGGAGACCGGCGAGTCCATGATGGAGCCCGGGGGACCGGAGTTTCCGGGGCGCCTTATGAAAGAGGGCCCTGAGGATCCGGAGCTTCAGGTCATCTGGTTTATGCGGGATAAAGATTACAACTATAACAGCACGGAAGACAAGCCCATCGGCGTGATCGTGAATTACTCCTCCCACGCTTCGGAAGTGTATGGAGAGAAGTGGGTGTCCGCCGGCTTTCCCGGTGTGATCCGCCGGAATCTGCAGGCGGTCTACGGGGATATCCCGGTTTTGTATCTGCAGGGGTTCTGCGGAAACCTGACGCCCAGAGACCACGAGCATGACAACACCTGGGGCCATTACATTGACGGCACGGAGCGGATCGGCACCGTGCTTTCCGGAGATATCCTGCGGCTCATCGCCCTGGAGCGGAAGAGAAAGGATGTCCCGGCAGATGAGATCCGCATCCGGACGGAGAAGTGCCGGCTGTCCCTCAGAGAAGTGACGGAAGCGGACCGGAAAGAGTCGGACCGGATCTTCGGCATCCTGGCAAAAGACCGGGCGGCTTTCGACGCGCTGGACGTGAAGGAAAAGGCATATGCCAATAAGATAAAGAATCTGGAAAAGAAGTGGCTGAACGGTCCCACGGAGGACGTGCCCATTTCCGCAGTGCGGCTGGACGACATCATCCTGCTTGCCCACCCGGCGGAGCTTTTCTGCGAGTATCAGCTGGACATGAAAAAGCGCCTGGGTCCGAAGACCGTAGGCGTAGAACTTACCAACGGCGGCATCTGCTACGTGGGCACCAAGCAGGCGTACCTGCACAAGGGCTACGAGATCAATTCCGGCTTCTACGACTACTATGCCGGCGAAGTCATTGAGGAGAGCCTTATAAAGCTTGCGGCCAAAGTGGGCCGGCCGGAGCTTCCGGCAAAGCCCTACGACGAAGCGGCGGACCAGTGAGGGGCGCCCTGGCCCGGCTGCGACGGGGCCGTGATCATGTGATCTTCCGAAAACAACTGGCAGATTGCTTTTTCTGATCAACTCAAATCGAGCTAAAAAAGGAAATTCCATCCGAAAGGCCTTTTTAAGGGCCTACGGATGGAATTTTTGTTCTTTGCAATCGGTGTGCCGCCGCATCTTTTCAACCGGAAGGCTCAAAAAAGGCCTTGCGGATGGAAAATGCCGGCGTGCACTCGCTCGCGACGGAGGTTCTTTTCAACCGGAAGGCCCAAAAACAGCCTCGCGGATGGAAAATGCGTATCAAGCACACTTGCCCGACGGCAATTCTTTACGTCGATGACCTTCGGATAGACGATTCCCGCTGCGATTCCCCAGGGAAATTCTTACAATTTTATTTATTCCTCACCCACGTGGTGATAAGAACCAATATTCCTTGTTGAAACATGATTTTTTCTGTGTTATGGTGCCCGTACGGCTGCAGAGAAACAGCCCGGCAAGCCGCAGACATCCGGCTTGCGTGACCGGTTCCCCGCTGGACCGCCAGTTATGAATGGAGGTGCGCCATCACACAGAAGTATCACAAATATGACATCGTTTCAGAACTTGAACGGCTTGGAGCGGCAAAACGAAATGCCGAAAAAATCGGGACAGAGTGGCCGAAAGAGGCGCGGATCGTCGTTCGCCATAAGACCGCCCCGGGGAAAAGCTATGCCTCTCCGTACAAGGTCTTTTATGAAAACGGCAAGTCCGTCGGTACGGTTTACCTCAACGCGTCGGCACTGGCAGCCGAACAGGATCTCATCAATATTTACTGCGCCCGCGCCGTGAAAAAGAAAGTGGAGGCGCTGTTGTCGCTTCTTTCCCGCGACCCTGCCTCCTACGATGTTTTCGCCATCCAGCAGGTCTATGAAGAACTGTACAGCGCCTTTAAGGAACGGATCCCGACTGCTTTTTATCCCAACAGCATGCGGATAAAAGAATGGCTTTCCCGCAGTATCAGGCGGAACTATTACCCCGAGGGGCTTAAGTTTCAGACGCAGCGGGGTGAAAAGGTACGTTCAAAATTCGAAGTGATCATTGCCGATATCCTGTATTCCATGGACATCCCTTATCAGTATGAAATGCCGCTGACCGTTGGCAGCAGTATTTATCATCCTGATTTTACGATCCTGGACAGACATTCCGGAAAATACGTGCTGATCGAGGCACTGGGACTGATGGACCAGGAAGAGTATTTCAACAATGCGGTAAAGAAGATCCACGCCTACGAAGCAAAAGGATTTGCACTGGGGAAGAACCTTTTTCTTGCATTCGACACTCCGGACTCCCCTTTTGATCCCGTGATCTTCCGAAAACAACTGGCTGATCGCTTTTTCTGATCATCTCAGATCGGGCCCCAAAAAGGAAATTCCATCCGAACGGCCTTTTTAAGGGCCTACGGATGGAATTTTTGTTCTTTGCAAGCGGTGCGCCGCAGCTTCTTTTCAACCGGAAGGCCGAAAAATAGGCTTGCGGATGGAAAATGCGGCTGGCACTCGCTCGCGACGGCGGTTCTTTTCAACCGGAAGGCCCAAAAACAGCCTCGCGGATGGAAAAGTCAAAATGGCAGCGGTCCGGCAGGGACTCGAACCCTGATCTGCGGAATCAAGCTCCGCCGTCCTTTCCGATGAACGACCGGACGATATCACCCGTCGGGGATTTGAACCCGCGTTTTCCGGCATGAGAGGCCGGTGTCCTGTCCAGTAGACGAACGGGCGTGAAGTACAGTGCGAGAGTCGGACTCACCTGAGCGGTGTTGCAGACCGCTTCCGTCCCGGACGGAACCGTACAAAATGCGTGCGAAGGGCAATGATCCCTCAACCTTCGGATTAAGAGTCCGCTGCTCTGCCGATTGAGCTACGCACACATACCTTCCCGGAAGGAATCGAACCTTCATCCTGCGGTTCGTAGCCGCACATTCTATCCGTTAGACTACGGGAAGATGATCACCCGACGGAGACTCGAACTCCGGTCTGCGGCTTGAAAGGCCGCCGTCTTTATCCAGCTTGACTACCGGGCGAAAATGCGCGTGACCGGGATCGAACCGGCGACCATCGGATTAAAAGTCCGGTGCTCTTCCAACTGAGCTACACGTGCGAACAAAAATACCGCCTGCCGGTAAGCAGACGGTATGATACAAAAAACAAGGGTGTATCGCTACAGATGCTTACGGCACGAAAACAGGCGCTCCTTTTCACAGCGCTCCTTCCGTTCCTTTTTCTCTTTCACGATTACGAATAACATCGCTTTTCTCCTTATACTATCCTGATGATCTGCGGCCACACTCTTTGCAGATGGACTCGAACCATCGCGCGCCCGGTTATGAGCCGGGGGCTCTGCCAACTGAGCTATGCAAAGAATTACAGGTCCAGAGTGAATCGAACACTCGCCTTTGGTTTTGGAGACCACCATTCTGCCACTGAACTATGGACCAGAGCCGATAACGGGATTCGAACCCGTGTTTCCGCGTTGGCAACGCGGCATACTGACCTCTGTATTACATCGACTTACATCCCATGCAGGAATCGGACCCGCATCGTCCGGTTAGAAGCCGGAAGCTCTATCCGTTAAGCTAATGGGATATAACGGGAACAGAAGGATTCGAACCTTCGGCCAGACGGTTAACAGCCGTCTGCTCTGCCTCTGAGCTATGCTCCCGAATTTGGAAATGTGAGATTCGAACTCACAAAATCACGGTCTTTAGCCGGGCGCATATTCCGGTTCTGCTACGGGGGCATATGCTGCCGAAGGGAGTCGAACCCTCAGTTCTTCAGGATTTAAGCCTGATGCGTCTTCCGATTGCGCCACGGCAGCTTGTCAGTATTCAATTCAGCGAGATCTAGTCGCAATAGACGTAATCGAAGCATCTTCTTATATCCTTTCTTTGATCATTTTCGCCTGCGGCGATATTGCGGAGGCGGGAGTTGAACCCGCAAGAACCGGCTTATGGGGCCGATCGGGTGCCGTACCTCCCCGCAGAGTGCGTAACCGGGATCGAACCGGCTCCCTCGGTTTGGAAGACCGATGTGCTGCCATTAACACCTTACACACATATTCGGGAGCCGTTTTGTTCGACTCCCTAACGACAAGGAAGTGCCTGTTTTCATTGCCGTCATGGATCGACATGGTGTCGGACCATGCTCTTCCGCTCTTCGGGCGGATGCTTTCACCGGATTAGCTTTCGATCCCAAAAAAATAACCGTCTGCATTCTGCCTGCAGACGGTCTTGCTGTAATAATCACGCTTTTTATCCCGGGATACCTCCCGAAAATAAGCGTATGCAAAGATCCTGTCTGCTGCATGCTGCTCCTTCTGTCTGCTCCATATATTCCTTGCGAATCGGGTGCATTGCAGAGTTTTTGCGCCATGAGCAACCAAGCGGCTTTCTAAAGCCGTTCAAGGAGAGTATATTCTGCTGTAAGTCATAGAACTTCTGCATCAGTGTTTCCTTTTTCCGAAATAAAAAATACCTGCTCCATCTTTGTGATCGTATCACAAAAATTTGGACAGGCACTTCCAACGGTCATCATTATACTGCAAAGAATTTATTTGTCAACACCTTTTTTAATTTTGGTGATCTCAACCGGTCTTATCCTGCTGCCCTGATCCGGATCAAACATGACTTCTCTTCTAAGAAGATCATAGCCAATGCCGGCCTCATCCAGCAGCTTTTTCAAATATCTGTTTTCCGCTTCCAGCCTTTCCAGGCGGGCAGTCAGCTCCTTGTCCTGCAACATCTTTCGTCACCTTCTGAATTCTCTTTGATCAGTTTTTTGATATCCCGGAGGTGAAGGGATCAGAACAAGTCGCTGTGAGTCCCTGTCCTGATCAGAGTAAGAATCAGGTTCTGTTCAACCACCTGATAGATCAGCAACCAATCCGGCTCGATATGGCACTCTCTCATGTTTTTATAGTTCTTTGAATTTGTCAGGGCATGATCCCGGTATTGCTCGGGCAAAGGGGTTTCACTGCAAAGCAGTTCGATCACATGCTGCAGTTTGGCAGCATCACAACCCCGCTTTACTGCAAGCTTGAAATCCTTCTTGAATTGCCCGGTAAACTCAGGTTTCAGCATTCAGTGCCTCCATGAGATCGGAAATGCTTTCAAACGGCCCATAGATGTCTTCTTTCTTTTCTGCCGCTTCCATAGCAGCGTAGGTCACAGCATTCGGTTCATCTTCCCTGATCTCAAAAGGAATGCCATGACAGCGAAGGGCCTGTCGGTAAAAAATACCGGTAGCGGTACTGAGATCCATGCCGAGGTTCTTAAACAGTGCGGCCGCCTTGGTTTTAAGCTCCGGCTCCATTCGTAAAGTCATATTTTCTTTCGCCATAAATAACTTCCTCCTCTTACAATAGAGTCTCTCAAATCAAATTATACACAAATACATGTGCAATGCAAGTGTACTTTTCGGGATTCGGGCGTTCCTAATGGGACTCAGCTGGACCTGACTTTTTACCAAAAAAGAAAATTCCATCCGAAAGGCCTTTTTAAGGGCCTACGGATGGAATTTTTGTCCTTTGCAAGCGGTGTGCCGCAGCTTCTTTTCAACCGGAAGGCCGAAAAAAGGCCTCGCGGATGGAAAATGCCGGCGGGCATGCGTTCGCGACGGCGGTTCTTTTCAACCGGAAGGCCGAAAAAAGGCCTCGCGGATGGAAAAGCGGATCATTCTTCTTTTTTTCCGCCGAAGAGTTCTTTGACTTTGTCGATGCCCTGGTCTACGAATGCGATGCCCTGGGATGCGTTGCCAAGGTATTCTGCCGGGCCAAGTGCCAGGATGCCTTCAAAGATGATGTTAAGGAGCACAAGGCCTGCCGTGAAGCCGCCGCCCTTTCCGTAGGACTTTGCCTTGTTATAGAAAAAGAGCACCATGAGCACTGCCTGTGCCAGGTTGAAGATGGTGGTAAGGGCATCGGACTTGCTGAAGATGCCGGCAAGTGCCACCAGTGCCAGCCACACCCAGAAATATTCCTTTTTGTAGTAAAGATCGAACTCAATGTAGTTCCAGTAGAAGGGGATCCAGGCTTTCCAGGTGCCCTGCACGCCGGCTTTTCCGAACTGGATCATGCGGAAGATGCAGGAGCCCACGTAATACAGGACCACTACCAGAAAATACGTTGCTGCAAGTCCAAGAACGAATTGTACGATACCCATAATGTTTCTCCTTTACTTGATACAGCTTATATCGGTTCCATTTGCTTAACTGACAGTTTATCACATTCTTTTCAGCTGGTCTACGGCTCCCTGCACTTTACTGATGGCGTCGCTCACCTTGCCTCTGGCGGTGTTGATGCGGTTCTGCATCAGAAGGTCCACCAGAAAGTTTTCGTAGAAAAGATCCGCCAGGCCTAAAAGGTCCCCCACGTCCACGTTGATGTAGGAAAACCGGTTCACGTCTCCCAGCTCTCTGGAAAATGCCGCCAGGTCATTGCTTGCCTGCTGCAGGCAGGCCTGCGCATTTTTCATCTTGCTCCGCTTTATCAGGGAGGAAAAGAAACTTCCGCCCAGCATGTCGATGGCACCCCAGGTCCTGGCACCGGAAAGTTCGCTCTGGGCCCTCTTAAGGCTTACAAGCGCCCGTTCCCCGGCGGCGATGGCTTCGTCCCGCTCTTTCAAAAACAGTGCTCTATCCATAAAAGAAACCTCCTTTGTCTCTATTGAGAACCATTATACCGCGGCACGTTCCGGAGATACACGGAAAAAACCGCGCACCGACGGCGTCTATTCCGCAATTTCCGCGAAATACCCGTTCCCGGTCCGGACGAAATGCATTTGCCTTCGCCCTCAGAAAGGTGGTACAATGCTATACGCAGGGACGAGGGAACACGAAGCGTGAAATGTCCCGCATCAAAGCAGCACAGAAACGATCACGGGAGCATTTATGTTTAACTATATCTGGCCGCTGGGCCTTATCGTCATCTCCAACGTTTTTTATCAGATCTGCACCAAATCCGTGCCGGGCGGCATGGATCCTCTGGCTTCGCTTACCGTTACCTACCTGGTGAGCGCCGCCGTTTCGCTGGTGCTTTACCTTGTGCTCCGGAAAGACGGTACCCTTATGGGAGAATACAAGCAGCTCAACTGGGCGCCCTTCGTGCTGGGTATCGTGATCGTGGGGCTGGAAGCCGGCTACATCTACGCGTACAAAAACGGCTGGGCCGTCAGCGTGCTGCAGATCGTCCAGGCGGCGGCAGTGGCAGTGGTCCTCATATATGTGGGGTACGTCGCCTACAAGGAACCCTTCACCGTCAAAAAGACCATCGGCATCCTGGTGTGCCTGGCCGGTCTGTATCTCATCAACAGCAAATGATTCGAGGAGGAACCCATATGAAGCAGGTCAGGTCCACATTTGTTTCCGCAATCCTTGCCGGGTTTGCCATAGCTCTCGGCGGGACCATCTTTCTGTCCGTGGAAAACAAGGTGGTGGGCGCGTTTTTCTTTACCATCGGCCTGTTCGTGGTCTGCACATCGGGCCTGCACCTCTTTACCGGCAAAGTCTGCTACACCTTTGAAAACGGCAAAGACTACGCGGCCATGCTTCCCGTCATCTGGCTGGGGAATCTGGCCGGAACGGCACTTGCGGCATTCCTCATCCGCCTCACCCGCGCCGCTTCCATTGCCGAAAAGGCCGCCGCCATGTGCGCGGTAAAGACCTCCGACAGTCTGCTGTCCCTGTTCGTGCTGGGCTTTTTCTGCAACATTTTCATCTACATCGGCGTGGACGGCTATAAAAACATTCCCCACGAAGTGGGAAAATATCTGGCGCTCGTTTTCGGCGTGGTGGGATTCATCCTGTGCGGCACCGAACACTGCGTGGCGGACATGTTCTATTTCTCAGCGGCAGGCGCCTGGAGCCTTCGGGCGGTGCTCTGCCTTTTCGTGATCACTTTGGGAAACTGCGCGGGAGGCGTATTCTTCCCGCTTTTAAAAAAGCTGAAGCAGTAATACACTTATTGAAAGGAACTGACATGAAAAAAATCAACGCAATCACACTACTTATCACCCTGCTTCTTGGCGTCGCGCTTCTTTGCGGCTGCGCAAAGAAAGAAGCTCCTGCTCCCGCACCGGCAGCGGGCACACAGATCGTTGCAACGGAAGCTTCGACCCAGGCACAGATGAAATCCGGCGGCGGCTCCGCTCCTGCTGCCGAAACGAAGCTGGTGGAAGACGGCTACTACGTTCTTCCCAACAAGGAAGAGATCGACGGACAGATGACCGACACTTCCGAATATCTGGCGCTGATGCCCGACTGCACCGGCATTTACCGGGCGCAGGATGATATCGATCTTACCTGGGACGGAAAAGAAGCCGTGCTGGCAGACGGCACGAAGATGACCCTGGAGCCCATCGAAGGCGGCATCCGCGTAAAGAAGGACGGCGTCGTTTCGGAATTCCGGAAGACCACCGAGCCCCCGGACGATCTGGCGGATAAGATCTACGATCGTCTGCTGGCCATTGATTACAACGGTACCTACGTCAATGAGAATCAGGATACCATCGTCATGAAAAAGAGGGATGACGGGAACTACAACATTACCGTGGATATCGTACGGCTGTGCCACATGGAGGGCGACGGCAACAACGTGGACGGCGCCATCGAAATGGGTCTCACCGATCCCAACAACGGCCCCATGTACGCCGTCTTTTTCCCCGACATGGGAACTTTCGTGATGCGCGTCACCCAGTCCACCTGGGAGCTGCTGCCGTCACAGACCGACATCACGGGTTTTGTGAAAAAATAAAGCGGACTGCGAACGCGCGGCACGCCGCAAATCACGCATACAATGCAGCAAAAAAGCACTTCGGAAAAACTCCGGAGTGCTTTTTGATCGGTGCAAAACAAAAGATCAGAGAACGATCTTTCCGACCAGGTCGTGCTCGAACTCGCCCATGGCCTGCAGCGGAAGCACGGTGCCGATGCCCTTGGCGGCTGCCTTTTCGTACATGGTGTTCGCCAGCATGATGTCGATGTAGGAAAGACCGGTGGCGGTGAAGTAGATGTACTCCCGGTCATTTTCTCTGCCGGGCCTGGTGCCGTCCACGATGTCCACCAGATCGCAGTATACGAAATTGTCGTCGATCAGGCCCTGCTTGTAGGCAAGGCATGCGGTCTGTCCGCGGTGCTTCACCACGTGCCAGCTGTCCGTTACCAGCTTGTCGGCCTGCAGTACGTTCTCCACTTCATCTTCCCAGCCGCCGATGTGGTTGTAGAACACGCCGGCCTTGGTGTCGATCCAGGCTGCCTTTAAAAGCGGTGCCTGGCAGGAAACTGCGGTGCAGACGATGTCGGACTCACGGGCGGCCTTTTCGTTATTGGTGCCGCAGGCGATGAACTTCATGTCGGGAAGCAGAGGCTGCATGGTGTCGATGAAATCCTTTTCCTCGTAGTCGAACTGAGAGGATACCTTGCAGACCTTCAGAGAGGGTCTGACGGACTTCATGCCAAGGAGCGTATTTCTTGCCTGGATGCCGGAGCCGATGAAACCGATGGTCTCGGAATCTTTCCTGGAAAGGTACTTCGCGGCGGTGGCGCCTACGCAGGCAACGCGGATGTTGGAAACCAGCGTTCCGTCCATGACGCATACCGGATAACCTTTATCGATCTTTGAAAGAAGGATGGTGGCAGAAAGGTTCTGGGTACCGTAGGTCCGGGGGTTCATGGGGAATACGGATACGTTCTTGAGGCCGTTGATCTGTTCCTTCAAAAGGGTGGCGGGCAGGATGTTGATCCTTTCCTGGGTCTCCTCTTTAAAGATCTGCACGGTCTTGTCGGGGAACAGGATGCCGCCGTTCTTGAAACGGACCAGGGCCTCTTCTGCCGCCTTAAGGCATGTGGGGAAATCGAAGCAGCCGGCCTCGATCAGATCTTCCTGGGAAAGATAACGGATATTGATGCTGTGATCACTCATGGTGGATCCTCCTTATCATCAGGCATGCCGGAAATTTCCTGTCCGGCAGACCCGTAATACAAACTTCCTATATCATATATCACTCTTTCTGTTATGGGAAGCACCTCTGCAGAAAATGTGATATTTTCCTCTCCTTCCGGCTCACTTGCCCTGTTGTTCCATGAACTGCACGGCGCGCTCTATCCAGTCCTTTACGGCAGTGTTCCTGCCCAGGCCGTAGCCGTGGCCGCCGATCTTACCCACTTCCAGAACGGCAGGCACGCCTGCTTTGTCCAGCGCTTCCTTAAGGCAGGGCCAGTGGGCGGGATTCACCAGAGGATCGTCGGCG
Organism: Lachnospiraceae bacterium; assembly: GCA_024405155.1. Classification (GTDB taxonomy): domain Bacteria; phylum Bacillota; class Clostridia; order Lachnospirales; family Lachnospiraceae; genus Avilachnospira. The sequence continues at coordinate 19,488 of JAKSPC010000033.1, forward strand.
CAGCCGCCAATAAACGAGGGCGGATAATCGCCGTCCAGGACTTCGTCCGCGTATACGGGTTCTTTGGTGATGCCGTCAAGCTTCGTCCCGTCGGGGAGTATGCCAAAGCACACCCGGTTGATGTCTTCGTAGGATCTGCCGGGCAGGGGCGGATTTTTCCGCCGGTTGATGGGCCCGTAGATGGTAAAGAGGGATTTCGGCTTCGGGAGCCCGTACCGGGCATATCCCATCTGCTTCGTGCCCCACAGGGAATCGATGGTCGCTCCTGCCGAAAATCCCGCCGCGAAATATTCGCCGGGCTTTTTCTTCTGTCATCATAACATGCCGCCCGGAGCAAAACAAGGCTGCCGCCGGTTTTTCACAAAACGCTTGCCTTCCGAAGGAAGCCGCCGTATGATGAATTCCATGAAAAAAACAGGATCATCCATTCACTATGCCTGGGTCATCTGCGCCGCAGGGACCCTTCTGTTCTTTGTTCTGACGGGGCTTTCCAACAACGCTTACGCGGTGTACCAGCCCTTTATCAGTGACTCGTTTTCGCTCACGCAGACGGCCCTTTCCTTCATGAACACCTGCCGGAACCTGGCGGCCATACTGTCCACCGTGGTGCTGGCGGCGTTCTACCGGAAGTTTGATCTCAAAAACGGTCTGACCATCGCCGCGTCATTCACCCTGGTGGGCTTTGCCGTGATGGCTCTGGCAAAAAGCTATCCGGCGCTGGTCATAGGCTGCGCGCTGACCGGTTTCGGAAACCAGCTGGGCGGCATCGTGCCCGTCTCTCTGCTGATGGACCGGTGGTTCCTTTCCAGGCGAAAGCTGGCAGTCAGCATCTGTTCCTCCGCCTCCGGCATCGCCACCTTTATTGCCCCGAAGTTCATCACCGCCGCCGTGGAGAAGTTCGGTCTTTCCTCCGCACTTCTGGGACAGACTGTCCTCATGCTCCTGCTCATTCTGGTGTGCTTTCTTCTGTTCGTGAACGATCCGAAAGAAAAAGGCATGAAGCCCTATCAGGACGGTTCTGCAGAAAAGATTGCTTCCGGCACGAAAAAAGAACCGGCGCCCCTTTCGAAAGCAAACCGGTTCCTTGCTTATGCGACCATCTTCCTTACCGGAGGTCTATGCGGCTGCGCCATGGCAGTCCTTCCTCTGGTCGCCACGTCTTTCGGGTATTCTTCCTCTGTCATGGCCACCACCGTTTCCATCGGCGGACTTTCCCTGCTGCTGGGAAAGCTCCTGTACGGCTGGCTGTGTGAAAAGATCACCCAGTTTAAGACCGTGCTCCTTTTCGGAAGCCTTATGATCACGGGACTCTCGCTCCTTATTTTCGGCGGCAGGTCCACTGCTTTTCTGTACGCGGGAAGCGTGCTGTGGGTGGGTTCCCTTGCCATGATCGCCATCGGACTGGTGGCGTGGCCCGCGGACTGGTTTTCGGAAGCCGAGCAGATCTCCTGCCGGCAGCGGTTCATCTTCCTGCACACCGGCGGCACCTTCGCCTTCTCCATCGTGCCAGGGCTTTTGGCAGACCGTTTCGGCGGCTCCTATCTTCCCACGGTCCTCATCTTTCTGGCGGAAGCCGTGATCACGCTGACGGTGGTGGTCGTTACCTACCGGGCCGCCGGCCGTACCCGCGGCTGAACATCTTTCCACAGGAAAATCCGGTAAAACAATATAACAACATGTGGCAGCGGGGAAATATCTCCGCTGTCATTTAATTTAGCGTAGACTAAATCAAAATATCAGCATATACTTAAGCACATACTAAACATAATCATTAACAAATTTACCGATATGCAGTACGGATATCTCACCGATGCCGCATGATCAAAAACCTTACATTTGCCTTAAACTGGCCTTAAAATTAAGGCGTTTTCGCATTTTTTACTGGTATTCTTTACATTGTGGTACAATATATTTATTGATATTACCTGACTTCCGTCGTTTTGCCTTAAACATAGTGCTCTAAAGCATCAGATATCTTCAAATAAAAGCTAAGTATAAGCCCGGCTTCTTAATAGGCCCACCCGCGCTCCGCGTGGCCCGCCCGTAAAGGAAGCCGGGCTTCTGTGACTCTGGAGCAGAAGCTTCTTTTTAAGGGCGGGAGCTGCCGCAGGCAGCGGGCGGGTATTTTTAGTCCGCATTCAGAGAATCGTCTTCTCAAAGAGATTTTTTACCTCACTGTTTGTAGGATACAGGGTATCGAGGATCGTGATCCCCGTTACTTCCTTCATCTTCTCTACAGCCTTCCTGTCATGGGCCAGGTTGATCCAGGTATCTTCATCCTTTCTGGCGATACGGAAATCCCTTATGAAAGCTCTGGTTTCCTAATGGCATAAACAATCCCTCCCGATAATAATTCTAAGGAATCTCCGATTTAACCGCATTTCAGCGAAAACATATAACCATTAAAACGATGCTGTATATGTACAAGTCTCATTACCGATTGGATACTTAGTAATTCCGTATATCTGCTTCAGTTTTTCGAGTCCGTCTTCATTTATAACCGCACCAAATGAGTTGTCATGTTTCTGATTAAACTTCAGATACACCTGCTGACCGTTGCAGTCATAATAGCCATCCTTGTATCTCATCATTCCGAAATAGCCATTATGATTTGTTTCGAGACTGTAGAAGTTGCCAGTGTTGTCCTGAACAAGTCCGGCAGAAAGCATGCTTCCGTCCGCCTGAAGCAGATACCAGACATTCTGACCGTTTGCTGTTATCACATCATCACAGAGCCATGCATTTTTTA
>JAKSPC010000034.1 GCA_024405155.1 Lachnospiraceae bacterium
TCGGGCATCCCTCAAAACGTGACATGGGGGAAATGCCGCAAAGGTCGGCGCCGAATTCTTTTGCTTTCTGTTTTACTTCTGCAGCTGTGATCATTTTATACTCCTTTATACCGGTTTGTCAAAAAAGATGGTTATCGATGAAATAATAAAACTCCCAAATAATATCGGTTTGCTGACAGGATTTAATACAGCAGGTTCGGTATAAAGAGCGTGAATTGCGGTATGAACGTGATCACCATCAGAACGATCAGCAGGATGATGATGAAGGGCACACATTCTTTGATCATCTTTCCGAGATCTGCGCCGATGAGACCTTTGACCTGATACAGCACAACACCAAACGGCGGGGTGATGTTTCCGCACACCAGATTGAAGATCAGCATGATACCGAATACAACGGGATCGATCCCGTAGGTCTTGGTGGCGATCGGTGCAAGCAGGGAGGTAAATACGATCAGAGGTGCACTTCCTTCCATAAACATACCGACGATGATCAGGATCACATTGATCAGAAGAAGGAATCCTACCTTGCTCATGTTGGAATTGATGATGAAAGCTGCCAGCTTCTGAGGAATGGTTTCATAGGTCATGAAGAAGGTAAGCGGTACGGATGCGCAAAGCAGGACCATTACCGTGGCGGTGGACATTACGCTCTCTTTGATGATGGGCCAGATATGCTCGACTTTGATCTCCCGGTAGAAGAAGACGCCAACGATCAGAGAATAGACAACGCATAATGCACCGACTTCCGTGGCGGTAGCCATGCCGATACGAAGGATCAGAATCAGACCAAAAGGAAGCAGAAGACCCCAGATGGCCCGGACGAACAGCACGCCGAGTTCCTTCGGCGCGGCCGGTTTCTCACGGTTTCCCTTATATCCGCGCTTTTTGGAAATATAGCCGACATAGATCATCATGAGTACCATACCCAGAAGACCGGGAGCATAACCGGCAGCAAGCATCTTGCCGACGGAGGTGCTGGTCATCATTGCATAAATGATCAGGCCCATTCCGGGAGGAATGATCGGCGTGAGCAGACTGGAAGCGATGGTTACGGCGCCGGAAAAGTTTTTGTCGTAGCCGCGGCGGACCATTTCCGGCACGAGGATCTTACTTTCCATGGCAGCATCTGCTGCGGCAGAGCCGGAAACACCGCCCATCAGTACGGAAAGAAGAACGTTACAATGAGCGAGGCCGCCGGCCAAATGACCGACGAGACCGTCAGCAAGATCCATCAGTCGCCGGGAGATCCCCGCATAGTTCATAATAACGCCGGAGGTAACAAACAGCGGTATCGCCAGAAACGCGCTGGATTCGCACGGGTTAATAAAGCGCTGTATAATGATCTGTGCGGGAAGCGTGGATTCGATAAAGCCGTAATACGGGATCATTCCGACAATGAATGCCAGCCAGATCGGAAATCCCAGCACAGCAGCAATCACAATTACAAGAATCGGGATCAAAATGCGCATTTCGTTCCCTCCTTTGATTCATCTGTGTTATTTTTTAATTTTTTAATATCATCGATCAAAAATTCAATGCTGTAAATGAGCATCATCAGCATGCCATACACAAGGCCGCCGTCTACCCATCGATAGGAAATACCGGTCGTCATGAGGATCTTCGGCCCCACATTGGCGAAAAGCACAACGCTGTAATAGAAGAAATATGCGAAAGCGAGCATAACAAGCGTATCCAGTACGACCATGTATTTGGCTTTATGCTTTACGGGAATAGCGTTTATTAATACATCCAGTCCATAGTGCAGCTTCGCTTTATACGCTGCCGCCGCGCCGGCAAAAATCGTCCAGGAAAAGCAGACAACAGCGACATCATCAACGAAATTGAAAGTGTGAGATAAAGTATACCGGTAAATACACTGTGCTGTTTCCATAATGACGATCGTAAAAAGTGCCACGCCGGCCAGAATGACCGGCAGGTTTTCCAGTATCCATCGGAGCGTACTTTTTTGTTTCATAATGCACCTCGCAGTTAAAAAAACTTGTCTGGACCGCTAACATGATCCAGACAAGTCCAGTGATAATGATTTATTTTACGGAATCAATGGAAGCTCTGATATCGTTGTATACGTTCTCGTCCCACTTGAGATATTTGAAAAGATCGGGAATAACATTTGCGAAGCTGTCAATGTCGGGGTTCTCACATACGGTCACACCGGCATCCTTGAACTTCTGAACGAATTCAGAATCGGCTTTTTTGTAGATGTCAGCCATTTCAACACAGGCGTCATCAAGAACATCCATCATGACTTTCTGATACTCTGCGGGGATCTGATCCCAGTACTGGGTAGACATTACGAACTGGAAGGGTGTTGTCAGATGTGCTGTCATGCAGAGATGATCACATACTTCATAAAGTGCCGTGGAGTACAGGAGGTCAAGGGGAGCTTCTGTTGCTTCGATAGCTCCGGTGGAAAGCATGCTGTAGACATCGCCCCAGGCTGCGGTTACGGGAGTTCCGTTCATTACTGCGGCAAATCCCTGGCTGGGCTCAGTTGCTGCCATACGGATGATCAGACCGTCGAAATCTGCGGCGCTCTTGATTTCCTTTGTGGAAATGGTGTGACGGATGCCAAGAGATCCCATGCATACGGGAACGAAGCCCTGAGCTTTCAGCTCTTCAACGGATTTTGCATAGTAATCCGTCTTGGAGAAAGCAAGGGTCTCATCGATATTCTGAAGAACATAAGGCGTTGCAAGAGGTGAAAGGGAATCGATCAGGCTGTTCATACCCACAGTGCCGATGATCGGAGCGCCTGCTTTGATCTGCTCAACGACATCAGCCTGAGTTCCGAGAAGGCCGGAGGGGAAGATCTCAAACTTGAGTTCTCCGTTGGTCATTTCCGTGATTTTCTCAAAAGCCCTGGGCATTACAGTGCCGATTCCTGTTGCGGGATCTTCCACATAGGATACTTTTAAGGTCAGCGGCTCTTTCATGAGCTTTGCCGGTGCTGCGGCTTCAGTCGCTGCAGCCTGTGTAGCTGCCGGTGCCGCATTCTGTGCACAGGCTGCCAGGCCTAATGTCAGGCAGAGTGCCAGAACGATTGATAATGCTTTTTTCATTACATTTCCTCCTTGAAATTGTTGCTGCAATTTTTCCGCAAGTGATTTACGGAACTGCTTGTACAAGATGTACAAACCATTCTATTGTATTTTGTGAATTATGTAAAAATTACACATCACGCTTTATTTTATAGCACGGATAAAGAAAAATAACGATGTACCATTTATGCCTGCCGCTTGTAATAATCTTGTTTTTGGCAGGAGACGCATTTTCATTCCAAAGTGTACTGTGTTACAATGCTTTGCGGGAGTTCTGGCCAGAGTAAGCAATCACAGTGGAGAAAAGATATGTCTTATGTTGATGACAGGCACAACATCGGTCTCTGTCCAAATCGCGGGTTGTCCGTTGTCACCTGCGGCTGGATGCAGTGTCATGGAGGTCACATGTGTCCGGAACGTTTTTATCCGGATCATTCTCTGACATTTGTTCTGAAAGGAAAGGGATACTATACGATCGACGGGAAGACATTCCCGATTCAGGCCGGGCAGTGTTTTGCCATCTTCCCGGATACTCCGATATCGTATATTGCGGACGAGAAAAATCCCTGGGAATACATTTTTGCAATTATTACCGGTGAAGATGTGCTTCATCTGATAGAAACTCTTGGCCTGACCAGATCTGCACCGGCGATTTCTTTTAAAATCACACTGAGCATTATTGACAGTCTGAACCGTATGGTAAAAGCCGGCGCTTTCAGCGACCGGCTTGGTTATGATGTTCTCGGTTTCTTTTTTCTTGCGGTTTCCGAGGTTGCAGAACAAGCCAGCAGAAACACAGTATATGAAAATCCGCAGCATCTGTATGTGGAAAAAACCATAGCCTATATGAAGACGAATTATCCGTATGATGTTTCTGTTTCCGGTATCGCAGCCTATGTCGGTATCGAACAGTCCTATCTGTACCGTCTTTTTAAAAAAGAACAGGGTGTCTCTTTACGGGAATGGCTGGTGATGTACCGGCTGAAAAAAGCAGTCGAAATGATGTCCGATGACAATAAATCCATCACTTCCATCGCGCATTCTGTCGGCTTTTATGATTTGTCGCATTTTACAAAAGCGTTTAAGGTATGTTTCGGGTCGACTCCAAAGGATTACCGCTTTCAGATGAGGAACGCTGCAGGCACAGAGAGCAGAGAAATAGAGAAATAAGGAAAGCGGATATCTGTTTTGATAATTTATGCGCAATACGTTTTATGATCAGGAATATGTCCCCCAGACGGAAGGCCCCGGAAAACTGTATCTGGAGCCCTCCACGTTCTGCAACTTAAATTGCACCATGTGTTTCCGGAACACCTGGACGAATAAAGAGCAGGGAAATATGGACGTTCCCGCGGCGATGCGGCTTGCAGAGGAAACGAAAAGCATTCCGTCTCTTCGAGAGGTCTTTTTCGGCGGCATGGGGGAACCGCTTTGTCATCCGGAACTTGTCGATCTGATGGCCGCGTTTCCCTATACCCTTTCTAAATCACTCCTGACAAACGGCGTGATGTTAAACGGTCGCAGGAGCGGACTTTTACTGGAGGCGGGGCTCACGGAGCTGTGGGTCTCCATGGACGGTTTTTCCAGGGAAAGCTACGGAAAGATGCGGAAAGGCGGACAGTACGATCTGATCACGGAAAATATCCGGCAGTTCAATGAATTGCGGGAAGGCTCTTCCGTAAAACTGGGGATCACATTCGTAATTACGCCGGAGAATATCGGGGAGCTGGAAATGATCAACGCCTTTGCCAATGAATTCGGGGCGGATGAGATCAATCTGAGCCATGTGATCCCCGGGACGCCGGTGAAAAAAGAGGAGACGCTTTATGACAGAAACGACATTCCCGTGGGAAAAACGGAGAGGTATGTTCCGGGAAACTATCCGGCAAAAGAGGATATCTGCCCGTTTATGAAAACACAGAGCGTATTTGTGCGCCGGGATGGTGAAGTGATCCCCTGTATGCAGCTCCTTCACGAATGCGATACATATCTGTATGAGGAAAAGCGCCATATTTCGGCTTTTTCCTATGGAAATATCAAAGACAGCTCACTGATGGATATATGGGACAGCTTTGCGTACCGGGAATTCCGGTACCGGGTGAATGAGTTCCATTTTCCGTTCTGCCGATACTGTGACGGCTGTGAGGACAGAAAAGGAAATCTGACAGATTGCTATCTGGGAAAATCCCCTGCCTGCGGCGCGTGCCTGTGGGCGTCCGGAAAAGTGTTCTGTCCGTAGAGTAAAGGAAGTCATCATGAACCAGGAACTTTTAAAGAGAATCGGAAACATAGAACAGGCAGCAGGGATCCGGGAGGCGGTTTTACAGAACGGGCCGGGAGCGGGACTTCGCATTGCTGAATTGCACAACGCTGCGGGGTTGCGGTTTACTGTGGTTCCGGACCACGGAATGGACATCTATGATTTTTCCTATAAAGGTGTCAATCTTTCTTTCTTAAGTAAAAACGGTCTCAATTCTGCAGCGCCGGCTTCAGGACCGGAAGATGGTTTTTTCGGGAAGTGGCCGGCAGGAATGCTTTCCACCTGCGGACTGGATAACGTAAACGGAAGCACCGTGATCGACGGTGTGTATTATCCCACACACGGGAAAATATCTTCTCTGCCTGCAGAGGGCTTTAGCGCCTCGGAGATCTGGGAAGGCGACAGATATCTTCTCCGCACAGAGGGAGAGATGAACGAAACGGACCTGTATCACAGGCATCTTTCTCTTCACCGGAAGATCAGCACGGGACTTTACGATAAAACAGTAACCATCACGGACACGATCACCAATTTCCAACCGGAACCCGAACCGTACATGATCCTGTATCATTTTAATTTCGGCTGGCCGCTCCTTTCTGAAAAAGCAAAGGTTTTTGTATCTTCATCAGACGTACGCGGGCTGAATCCGGACTCCAAAGATTTTGAGAGTGTCACGGCGCCGGAAAACGGATATCGCGCTCAGGCTTTTTTCCGGACAGGTTTTGGAAAGAAGGGCTGCGCCGCTCTGGTGAATCCGGAGCTGGAACTGGGTGTGTGGATCGGATTTGACCCGGCGGTCCTTCCCAATCTGGTGGAATGGAAGAATTTCCTGCCCCGGTGCAATGTCCTTTCTCTGGAGCCCACCAACACGTTTCCCGGAAACCGGGAAGATGCGCTGAAAGAAGGAACTCTTCCCATGCTTTCCGGATTTGGCAGCGTGACCGGAACGATTCATATCGGGATCCTCGACGGGAAAGAGGAAATCAATAGTTTTCTGTCAAAAATGACATAATTTTTTCTAAAAATGATGTAAATTCTTGCCATTTTTGTGCGGGTGGATTATTATTAATTCGTGTTTGTAGCGAATTGTGCCGCGAACACGTACCAGATGCTGTGCGGGTGAGATCCCTGCCGGTGTTTATTGTACAAACAGGAGGAGAACGGTTTGGCGAAGGAAATCATCGATAAGATCGTGGAAGCCGAAGCGGACAGCGGAAAAGTGGTACAGGAAGCTGCCGAAAAAGCGGACGCGTTAAAGAAAACGGCTGCTGCCGAAGCGGAAGCCGCTTTCGAAAAAGCTGTGAACGAGACAAACAAAAAGGCCGCCGAACGGGTCGCTGCTGCCGAAAAGAAGGCGGAGGCATTCGTGGAGGAAGCCGTGAAGACGGCTGAAAGTGACAAGAACGCCATGAAGGAAGTTCTTGCCGCAAAGATGAATGAGGCAGCCGACAGTGTGATCGCACTGATCCGGTAAGAAAGGAGGGTCTTTTACAATGTCGAAAGTACCTATGAAGCATATCTTCATAGCAGGACTTAAGACCGACAGGAAGCACGTTCTGGAGATGCTGCAGAGAGCAGGCGTCGTTCAGATCGAATCCGGCGGGATCGAGCACGAAGGGCTCATGACGATGAACGTAATGGGCGACAAGGCTCTGTTTGACAGAAGCTCGAATCAGGCCGGGCAGGCACTGGAGATCCTTAACAAACTGGCACCCGATCAGGAAGCCGGGCTGTTAAAATCGCTGGAAGGCGCGGAAGTCATTTCCGTTGACGAATATACCAGACGTCTGGATATCATATCCGATGCCATGAAGACGGCGGATCGCATCTTAGCGCTGGACAAAAGGATCACGGAGGCGAAAGCCCAGATCCCCAGGCTTCAGAACCGCATCGAGTCCTTAAAGCCCTGGATGACCCTGGATGTGCCGCTCAATTACGAAGGCACGGAAAAGACCGCGGCTTTTATCGGTTCCATCAAGAATGCGGGCGCGCCGGAAGAGATCCTCAAGTCACTTCTGGATGATCTGGAAGAGACCCGGGATGAGGCACCTGCCGTCAGCATGAGCGTTGTCTCGGCCGCAAAGGAGCAGACCTGTCTGTTCTTTGTCTGCCTTAGGGAAGACGCCTATCTGGTAGAGAACGCGTTAAAGAAGATCGGCTTCGCAAGGGCGGGGCTTTCCGGTACCATTCCTTCGGCGGAGGCCGAAAAGGCAGCCGGAGAGATCAAAGCTCTGGAAGCGGAGATCGTTTCCGCGGAGGAAGGGATCAGAGGATTTGCCTCGGAGCGGAAGGACCTGGAGTTCACCGCGGATTACTATCAGATGCGTGCGGACAAGTACGACGTGCTGTCGAAACTTCCCCAGTCCGACAGAGCCTTCTTCATAAACGGCTATCTGCCGGCGGCGTACGCGGAAGGTCTTAAGAAAAAGATCGAACAGAAGTTCGACGCAGAGGTGGAGATCACCGAGCCTGCGGAAGATGAAAACGTACCGGTGGTACTGCGGAACAACCCCTTCTCGGATCCCATGGAGACCGTGGTGGAGAGTTATTCCCTTCCCGGAAGCGGCGAGATCGATCCTTCCTTCATCCTGTCTCTGTTCTACTATCTGTTCTTCGGACTGATGCTTTCCGATGCGGGCTACGGCCTGTTAATGGTCCTGGGATGCGGACTGGCGCTCCTTAAGGTAAAGAACATGAAACCGGGCATGAAGAAACTTGTGAAACTGTTCTTCTTCTCCGGCATCTCCACCGTATTCTGGGGACTTATGTTCGGCTCCTTCTTCGGAGACGCGGTGAAAGTCATTGCCGCCACCTGGTTCAATGTACCGGACTTAAGGATCCCCGGTCTTACCGTTCCCATCTGGTTCGAGCCGGTATCGGAACCCATGCGGATGCTGGTATTTGCTTTCGGGCTCGGCGTGGTGCATCTGTTCACCGGTCTTGGCATCAAGGGCTATCTGTGTCTCAAGGCAAAGGACTTTGAAGGTTTCCTTTGTGACGTGGTCTTCTGGGCCATGTTCGTGGGCGGCGGCATCGTATACCTGCTCACCATGGACATGGTGAAGGGCATGTTCAACCTTCCCTTTGAACTGGGACCTGCGGCAGCGAATGCCGCGGCCATCGTGGCGGGCATCGGCGCCGTGGGCGTGGTGCTTACCGGCGGCAGAGAGTCAAAGAACCCGGTTAAGCGTCTTCTGAAAGGCGCCTACGCCGCTTACGGCGTGACCGGCTGGCTGTCGGATATCCTGTCCTACTCAAGGCTTCTGGCCCTGGGGCTGGCAACGGGCATCATCGCGCAGGTATTCAACAAGATGGGCTCCATGTTCGGAGCGACCATCCCGGGACTGCTGATCTTCATTCTGGTGTTCCTCATCGGGCATGTGCTCAATCTGGGCATCAACGTGCTGGGTGCCTACGTGCACACCAACCGTCTGCAGTTCGTGGAATTCTTCGGTAAATTTTATGAGGGCGGCGGAAAAGAATACGCTCCCTTTACAGAAAACACAAAATATTACAGTGTTAAGGAGGAAAAATAAATCATGGCTAGTTCAGGAATCTTTTGGGCAGTACTCGGAGCAGCGCTGGCAGCAGGCTGCGCAGGTGCAGGTTCGGCAATCGGTGTCGGCATCGCAGGCCGCGCGGCATCCGGTGTGGTAACACAGGAGCCCGGCATGTTTTCAAAGGTACTCATCCTTCAGCTGCTTCCCGGTACTCAGGGTATCTATGGACTGCTGATCGCCTTCATCGCTCTTTCCCAGATCGGTCTTCTGGGCGGCGGCGCACAGATGAACATGGAGCTCACCAAGGGCCTTATGTATTTCGCGGCATGCCTTCCCATGGCCATCGGCGGACTGATCTCCGCCATCGCTCAGGGAAAGTGCGCAGTATCCGCTATCGGCCTTGTGGCAAAGAGACCCGACCAGTTCGGTAAGTCCATGATCTTCCCCGCTATGGTAGAGACCTACGCCATCCTTGCACTTCTGGTATCCATCCTTTCCATCAACGGGATCGGCTGATCATAAGGAGCAAACGAATGAGCGGACTGGAAAAGATAATCGGTCATATCTCGGAAGAGGCTTCCGAAAAGGCGGCCAGCCTCATTGCTGATGCCGAAAAGAAGGCAGAGGCTGTGAAGAACGAGACCGTCCGGAAGGCCGCAGCCGAGATCGACCGTATAGAAAAGAAAGCCGACGCGGAAGTGAGCGGCATCGAAGAACGTGCCAACGCTTCTGCAGAGCTCAGAAGGAAACAGATCCTCCTTGCCGGAAAGCAGGAGATCATGGATGACGTGGTCAAAGAGGCCAAAAAGCGTCTGGAAGCTCTGACCGGAAAGGAATACGAAGACTTCATCGTTTCCGTATTCAGAAAGCACGCGCCGAAGGAAGACGCGGTGCTCAGGCTTTCCGCAAAGGCAAAGGAACTTCTTTCCGCGGAAACGCTTAAGGAACTTTCCGCCATCGCTTCCGAAAACGGAGCGTCCTTAAGAGTCTCCGAACACGAATCCCCGGAAAAGAACGGCTTCGTTCTGGATTTCGGCGGCATCGAAGAAAACTGCTCCTTTGAGGCGCTTTTCGAGCAGAACCGGGAAGAGATCCAGGATCTTATCAGCAAGAAGCTTTTCGCGTAACAGCATAAACAGGAGATACCATGACAGGTGCTTATGTAGATAAAAATTATGTATATGCTGTCGCAAGGATCCGGAGCGCGGAGCTTAAGCTCCTCACCCGTTCCCAGCTGGACGAACTGATCGCCGCGGAAAATGCGGAGGCGGTCTATTCGCTCCTTAAGGAAAAAGGCTGGGGCACGGAGTCCTGCCGTACCTGGGAGGACATGCTTAAGAGCGAGGAGAAAAAGCTGTGGGAGCTCATAGAAGAGCTGGTGCCCGATATGAGCGTCTTCGACGTGTTCAAGAAACCGGGAGATTATCATAACCTGAAGGCGGCCATCAAGGAGGCGGCGGAGGAAACGGAGATCCCCGAGATCTACACTTCCGAAAGCACCATCGATCCGGAAAGGATCCGTCTGGCGGTACGGGAAAGAAATTTCGGCATGCTTCCTCCGGAAATGGCAGAAGCGGCCGGTGAGATCAACGATTCCTACCTCCGCACGAAGGACGGACAGCTTTGCGATACGGCTGTGGACAGGATCTGTCTGGAGGAAATGGTACGGGCAGGCGAAGCCTCTGACTGCGGTTTCTTAAGTCAGTACGCGCTTCTGATGGCGGCGGCAGCCGTGATCAAGACGGCGGTACGAAGTGCCCGGACCGGCAAGTCCAGAGACTTTCTGAACCAGGCCATTGCGGACATCCCCACGCTTGACAGGAATGCGCTGATCCAGGCGGCCATGAACGGGGAGGAGCAGATCATAGCCTACCTGCTCACCACGGATTACGCCGATGCCGTTCCCGCCATCCGGAAGGGAATGACAGCATTTGAAAACTATTGCGACGATCTGATCACCAGAAGGATGAAGGACCAGCAGAGAGAGTCTTTCGGACTGGGACCCATCGCCGCTTATATCCTTGCCAGAAAGAATGAGATGAAATCCGTGAGGATCATTTTCTCAGGCAAGGAAAACGGATTTTCTGACGACATGATCAGGGAAAGGGTACGGGAAACTTATGTATAAGGCAGCAGTAATGGGTGACCGTGACTCGATCTACGGCTTTGCCGCCGTTGGCCTGGAGCCCCACCCGGAAACAGACGTGCAGAAAGCAGCCGCCGAATTAAAAGAGCTGGTGGAAGGAGACTATGCGGTGATCTACATCACGGAAGAACTGGCCGCAGGTCTGGAAAAAGAGATCATACATTATTCGGAGCGCGAGCTTCCCGCCATCATCCTGATCCCCGGCGTGAAGGGGAATACGGGAAAGGGAATGGCTGCCGTAAAGAGAAGCGTTGAGCAGGCAGTGGGTTCCGACATTATTTTCAACAATTGATCGAAGGAGAAAACATGAGCAAAGGTGTTATCAAAAAAGTTGCCGGACCTCTTGTCATCGCCAAGGGTATGCGTGATGCCAACATGTACGATGTATGTCGTGTTTCGGATCAGCATCTGATCGGCGAGATCATTGAGATCCACGGTGATGAGGCATCCGTTCAGGTATATGAGGAAACGACAGGGCTGGGCCCCGGCGCTCCCGTGGAATCCACAGGCGTGCCCATGTCCGTAGAACTGGGCCCCGGCCTCATTTCCAGTATTTACGACGGCATTCAGCGACCCCTGGAAAAGATCAAAGAGGTGACCGGCTCCAACCTTCTGCAGAGAGGCGTGGAAGTTCCCTCCCTGGACAGAGAGAAGAAGTGGCACTTTACCCCGACCCTTGCGGCGGGCGCAAAGGTACAGGCCGGCGACATCCTGGGAACCGTACAGGAGACCGACGTGGTGCTTCATAAGATCATGGTCCCCTTCGGCGTGGAAGGTGAGCTTGCCTCCATCAAAGAGGGCGACTTTACCGTCACTGAGGACGTGGCCGTCGTCAAGACCGAAAAGGGCGAAAAGGCCGTACAGCTCATGCAGAAATGGCCCGTTCGTACCGGCCGTCCCTACCGGACAAAGCTGAGCCCCGACATGCCGCTTGTCACCGGACAGCGTGTTATCGATACTCTGTTCCCCATCGCCAAGGGCGGTGTGGCAGCCGTTCCCGGACCTTTCGGTTCCGGAAAGACGGTGGTACAGCATCAGCTGGCAAAGTGGGCTGACGCGCAGATCGTTATCTACATCGGCTGCGGCGAGCGTGGAAACGAGATGACCGACGTTCTGAACGAGTTCCCGGAGCTTAAAGATCCCCGTACGGGAAAATCCCTCATGGAGCGTACCGTACTGATCGCCAACACTTCGGATATGCCCGTTGCCGCCCGTGAGGCATCCATTTACACCGGAATCACCATTGCCGAGTATTTCCGTGACATGGGTTACTCCGTAGCCCTCATGGCAGACTCCACCTCCCGCTGGGCCGAGGCTCTCCGTGAGATGTCCGGACGTCTGGAGGAAATGCCCGGTGAGGAAGGTTACCCCGCATACCTGGGAAGCCGTCTGGCACAGTTCTACGAGAGAGCCGGACGTGTCATCGCTTTGGGAAGCGACGGCAGAGAAGGCGCCCTTTCGGTGATCGGAGCCGTATCCCCCGCAGGCGGCGATATTTCCGAGCCTGTCTGCCAGGCAACGCTTCGTATCGTGAAGGTATTCTGGGCACTGGATGCAGCTCTTGCCTACAAGAGACATTTCCCGGCCATCAACTGGCTCACGTCCTATTCGCTCTATCTGGATAACGTGGAGCAGTTCTTTACCGACAATACCACCGGCGGCGACTGGGAGTCCCTGCGTGCCGACATCATGAGGCTTCTGCAGGAAGAGGCCGAGCTGGACGAGATCGTAAAGATGGTCGGTATGGATGCCCTTTCCGCACCGGACCGCATCAAGCTGGAGGCAGCCCGCTCAATCCGTGAGGACTACCTGCACCAGAACGCGTTCGATGAAGTGGATACCTACACGTCCATCGAAAAGCAGCATACCATGATGAAGCTGATCCTGGCCTACTTTAACGGCGCTACCGAGGCTCTTTCCGAAGGCGCAAAGGTCAGCGATCTGGTGAAGCTTCCCTGCCGCGAAGCCATCGGACGTTTCAAATACGTTGCCGAGGCCGACATTCAGGCAGAATACGATAAGATCATCGGGGCCCTTAAGGCAGAATGCGCTGAGGCCGTCTCGAAGAAGGAGGAATTCTGATGCCCAGAGAGTACAGGACCATACAGGAAGTAGCAGGACCTCTGATGCTGGTAAAAGGCGTCGAGAATGTTACCTATAACGAAATGGGTGAGATCGAACTTGCCGACGGCTCAAAGCGCCGCTGCAAAGTTCTGGAGATCGATGAAGGAAACGCTCTTGTACAGCTGTTTGAGGCTTCCACCGGTATCAACCTTGGCTCCTCCAAGGTAAGATTCCTGGGAAAAGCCATGGAGCTTGGCGTTTCGGAAGACATGCTGGGCAGGATGTTCGACGGTATCGGACGTCCCATCGACGGCGGTCCCGAGATCATTCCCGAAAAGAGAATGGACATCAACGGCCTTCCCATCAACCCCTCCGCAAGAGCATATCCGGAAGAGTTCATCCAGACCGGCGTTTCGGCCATTGACGGACTGAATACGCTGGTAAGAGGACAGAAGCTTCCCATCTTCTCCTGCTCTGGTCTTCCCCATGCCAACCTGGCAGCACAGATCGCCCGTCAGGCAAAGGTGCGCGGCACGTCCGAGCCTTTCGCCGTCGTTTTCGCGGCCATGGGCATCACCTTCGAGGAAGCGAACTTCTTCATGAACTCCTTTAAGGAGACCGGTGCCATCGACAGAGCCGTCATGTTTTTAAATCTGGCAAACGACCCCGCCGTAGAGCGTACGTCCACCCCCAGAATGGCACTGACCGCTGCCGAGTACCTGGCTTTCGAAAAGGACATGCACGTGCTGGTCATCCTTACGGATATCACCAACTACGCCGATTCACTCCGTGAGATCTCCGCTTCCCGTAAGGAAGTTCCCGGACGCCGCGGATATCCCGGATACATGTATACCGACCTGGCATCCCTTTACGAGCGTGCCGGCCGTCAGGTGGGAAAGAAGGGGTCCATCACCATGGTGCCGATCCTTACCATGCCCGAGGACGACAAGACCCACCCCATTCCGGATCTTACCGGATACATCACCGAGGGACAGATCATTCTTTCCCGTGACCTTTACCGGAAGAACCTGCAGCCCCCCATCGACGTGCTGCCGTCCCTGTCCAGACTTAAGGATAAGGGCGTAGGCGAAGGAAAGACCCGTGCGGATCACGCCAATACCATGAACCAGCTCTTTGCCGCCTATTCCCGCGGTAAGGAAGCAAAGGAACTGATGGTGGTACTTGGAGAAGCAGCCCTTACCGACATGGACAAGCTCTACGCGAAATTCGCAGACGAATTCGAGAAGCAGTACGTGTCCCAGGGATACTTCACCAACCGTGACGTGGAAGAGACTCTGGACCTTGGATGGAAGCTTCTGGGCATCCTTCCCAAGTCCGAGCTGAAGCGTATCAAGGACGTATTTATTGAGAAGTACTATAAGCCCTATACTGACTGATATAGGAGAGTGCAATGGCAAGATTACAGGTCAACCCCACGCGAATGGAGCTCAATCGCATGAAGAGTAAGCTCCGCACCGCGAAAAGGGGACACAAACTTTTAAAGGACAAGCGTGACGAGCTGATGCGTCAGTTCCTCATTCTGGTACGGGAAAACAAGGCCCTCCGCGAAAAAGTGGAGGAAGGTATCCGTTCCTGCAACAAAAGCTTCGTGCTGGCCCGCGCCGGCATGAGTGCCGAGGCGATGAACGTGGCTCTTATGAGCCCCAAGCAGGAAGTCTACATCGAGACCGGAAGCAGGAACGTGATGTCGGTGGACGTGCCGGTGTTTTCCGTAAAGACCCGCACCTCGGATCCGGGCGACATCTATTCCTACGGCTATGCCTTCACCAGTTCCGATCTGGACGGCGCCGTAAAGCAGACCGCCGAGATCCTTCCCCAGATGCTTCGTCTGGCGGAGTGTGAGAAATCCTGCCAGCTCATGGCTGTGGAGATCGAGAAGACCCGCCGTCGTGTAAACGCGCTGGAGCACGTTATGATCCCCCAGTATGAGGAGACCATCAAGTACATCACCATGAAGCTGGACGAGAACGAGAGATCCTCCCAGGTAAGGCTCATGAAGGTGAAAGACATGATGCTTAAGGAGGCTCACGGCTACGAGGATTACGACAAGGCTGCCGTCTCCCGGGAAAAGAAGGAAGAGGAACGGTCCTGACGGTCCGGATGCCGCAGTTGTAAAATTAACGTCATTATGATAAAATCCACTGTACCTGCATGGTACGGTGGATTTTTTATGGAAAGATATCTGATCGCGGGGCTGGGAAATCCCGGCACCAAATATGAGAATACGCGGCATAACGCCGGATTTCAGTCGCTGGACAAACTGGCGGAGAAACTTTGCGTGCAGGTAAAAGAGGAAAAATTCCGGGGACTCATAGGGGAGGCCTTCCATGACGGAAAAAAGCTGATCCTGCTGAAGCCCCAGACCTATATGAACCTTTCCGGGGAATCCGTGGCCGAGGCAGCAGCCTACTATGACATGCCGCCGGAAAACATCCTGGTGATCTACGACGACATCAACCTGGTGCCCGGAAAGCTCCGGGTACGTCCTTCCGGCTCTGCCGGCGGGCACAACGGCATGAAGAGCATCGTGGCTTCCCTGGGGAGCAGTCAGTTCCCCCGGGTAAGAGTGGGCGTGGGCATGAACGAGGTCATTGACAGTGAAGGAAATGCTCACCGCATCGATCTGGCACAGCACGTGCTGGCGAAACTCACCGGCGAGACCCGCGCCGCCATCGAAGAAGCCGAAGAAAAAGCCGCCGAAGCGGCCCTCACCATCATTGACGAGGGCGTTACGGAGGCGATGAATAAATACAACTGACAAAAGCCGCGTGCTGTGCCCATGCTCCCGCGCGTGCTGCTGCTACGGTTTTCGATTTTCTAAGTTTTTCCACGCCCCCGCAGGGGTGCCATCTCGCTTCGCTCGTGGACCCTGCTTTACGGGCTCGAAAAACTTGAAAATCTGAAAAGCTTCCGCAATGCACTTGCGTGCTCATGGGCACGGCACGCGTCAGTGACTCATTTATGTACGACTCAATAAGGACCGAAACCGCATATCCGAAACTGGTCACCGAGCTCCGCCGGGGTGAGGCGCCGGTCTGCATCAACGGGCTTTCTGCATCCAGAAAGGCCGTCTTTGTTGATGCGCTCACGGACTTGAGTCCCTGGTCTCTGTACATTACCACCGACGAAAAAGAGGCCGCCGAAGTTCAGGCGGACCTTTCCACCTTTGACGACAACGCCTGGATCTATCCGGCCAGAGACCTTCTGTTCTATTCCTCCGACGTTCACGGAAACTTTATCCGGAATCAGCGCTCCGATGCCCTGCGGCACCTGCTGGAGGACGATCACGGCATACTTATCACCACCGTGCAGGGGCTCATGGACAAGATCCCTTCCCGGCAGAGCGTAACGAAAGACGTACTTACCCTTTCCGAAGCCCTGGTGATCCCGGTAAAGGATCTGATCCGGGTGATGAATCGCCTGGGTTACGAACGGGTGCCGGAAGTGGAAGCCATGGGCCAGTATTCCGTCCGGGGCGGTATCGTGGATATCTTCCCCATGACGTCGGAATTCCCGGTCCGCGTGGAGTTTTTTGACGATGAGATCGATACCATCCGCACCTTTGACACGGAGACCAAGCGCTCCGTGGAACGGATCAAAGACGTGGAGATCTTCCCCGCCGAACCGGGCAGGGGCGAAGTATCCCTGCTGGATTATTTCGAAAAGAAATCTCTGGTATTCGCGGACGATCCGGTCCGTCTGAAAGCGCTCTGCGAGCTGACGGAAGCAGAATTCCGAGAAGCGTTCCTGCGCCGCGCGGAGGCACACAAAAACTCCCGGGGCGACGTGTTCGAAGACGCGGAAGAACAGATCGCCGATATTTTTTCCACAAATGAGATCATGGAGCGTCTGGCACAGCCGGGCACCATTTACTTTGCCCCCCTGGATGACTCTTTAAAGGAATTCGGAGCAAAAAAGGCGTTCCGTTTCAATACCGGCGCTTCCGGAAATTACAAGGACAGCATCCAGCTGCTGGCAGACGACATAAAGCGCTGCGAGCACGATAAATACCGCATCACCGTCATGACGCCTTCCCATACCAGGATGTCCCGTCTGGCGGAAACGCTCAGAGAGCAGGGCATTCATGCCTACATCCCCGATGAGACCAGCGGCGAGTTGAAGCCCGGTACCACCGAGGTGGTCTTCGGAAGACTGAGAGAAGGCTATACCGCGCCCGACATCCGCTACGTGCTCTTTACCGAATCCGACATGTTCGGAAAGGAACTGGTAAAGAAAAAGAAGAAGGCGAAATTCAAAGGCGAAAAACTGGGAAGCCTGGACGAGCTTTCCGTAGGCGATTACGTGGTACATGAAAGTCACGGCATCGGCATTTACCGGGGACTTTCCCACATCGAGCGGGGCGGTACCGCCAAAGACTATATCCATATCGAATACGGGGACGGGGGCAGTCTGTATCTGCCGGCCACCCGCCTGGATCTTCTGCAGAAGTATGCCGGCGCGGAAGCAAGGAAGCCCCGGCTTTCCAAACTCAACTCCACGGAATGGCACAAGACCAAGCAGAGAGTGACGGAAAGCGTGGACAAGCTGGCCAGGGAACTGGTGGAACTTTACGCCAAGCGAAGCATGCTGAGCGGCTTTGCCTGCGGACCGGACACGGAATGGCAGAAGGAATTTGAGGAACTGTTCCCCTATGAGGAAACGGACGACCAGATGACCGCTATCAACGCGGTAAAGAAAGACATGGAATCCACCCGCATCATGGACCGTCTGGTGTGCGGTGACGTGGGTTACGGCAAGACGGAGATTGCGCTCCGCGCCGCCTTCAAGGCTGTGCAGGAAGGGCGGCAGGTGGCGTACCTGGTACCCACCACCATTCTGGCAAGCCAGCATTATGCCACGTTTACGGAACGCATGAAAGGCTTCCCGGTGAAAGTGGCCATGATGAGCCGGTTCCAGACCGCGGGAGAAAACAAAAAGACAGCGGCACAGCTGGAAAGCGGCGAAGCGGACATCGTCATCGGCACCCACCGCCTCCTTTCCAAGGACGTGAAATTCAAAAACCTGGGGCTTCTGGTCATTGACGAGGAGCAGCGTTTCGGCGTTGCCCACAAGGAAAAGATCAAACAGATGAAGACCGACGTGGACGTGCTGGTGCTTACCGCAACGCCCATTCCCCGGACGCTTCACATGTCTCTTGCCGGCATCCGCGACCTTTCCATTCTGGAAGAGCCGCCCTTCGACCGGGTGCCCATCCAGACCTACGTGATGGAATACAATGACGAACTGGCCAGAGAAGCCATCCTCCGTGAGGTACAGAGGAACGGGCAGGTGTTCTATCTCTATAACCGGGTAAAGGGGATCGAGGAAAAGACCGACCGGCTCCGGGCGCTTCTGCCGGGCCTTCGCATCGAGTATGCTCACGGGCAGATGCCGGAAAGCGAACTGGAAAACGTGATGCTGGATTTCGTGGAGGGACGCATCGACGTGATCGTCACCACCACCATCATTGAGACGGGCCTGGACATCCCCAACGCCAATACCCTTATCGTGGACGGCGCCGAGCGGCTGGGACTTTCGCAGCTCTATCAGATCCGGGGCCGTGTGGGACGTTCCAACCGGACCGCCTATGCTTTTCTTATGTACAACAAGGACCGGGTGCTTTCCGACGAAGCGGAAAAAAGGCTGAAAGCCATCCGGGAATTCACGGAGTTCGGTTCCGGCATCAAGATCGCCATGCGGGATCTGGAGATCCGCGGCGCGGGAAACGTGCTGGGGGCGGAACAGCACGGACAGATGGAGGCCGTAGGGTACGAACTGTACTGCAAGCTTCTGAAGAAAGCTGTGCGCTCCTTAAAGGGCACTCTGGACGTAAAGGACGAATTCGAGACACAGATCGACTGCGATATCGATGCCTTTATCCCGGAAGACTACATAAAGAGCGAGTACCAGAAACTGGACATCTACAAGCGTATCGCCGGGATCCGTACCGATGAGCAGTATCTGGACATGCAGGATGAACTGGTGGACCGTTTCGGCGAGATCCCGGAAGAAGTCATGAATCTCTTAAAGTGCGCCAAGGTAAGGAACATGGCACACAAGTGCTTCGTGACGGAACTTACCATCCGCCGCACCGGCTTCAACATGGTGATGTGGCCGAAAGCCCGCATCAACGTGGATGCCATCCCGGAGATCATCGCCAGGGAAAAAGGAAACCTTACGCTGAAACGGGGCCCCAGCCCGGAATTCATTTACGAAGACAAAAAAGCCGTGCACGTGGACGGAAGTTTCATGCTGGACAAGGCGGAAGAACTCCTGAAGGCCATCATGCCGGAAGAGTGAAGTCATGTATTGCGAAAACCCGCGGGAAATCTTAAAAAAGCATGAACAATACCCGCGAAAGGCGCATAAACATTGACAAAATCAACATTTTGCTGTATAAACGAACAGTGCACACAAGTGCATGTGGTTTTAAAAATAAAAATTGGAGGATTTATCATGAATAAGGCTGAATTAGTAGCAGCACTCGCAAAGGAAACCGGTTTCACCAAGAAGGACGCTGAGAAGGCTCTGAAGGGCATGACAGCAGTTATCAAGGCTGAGCTTAAGAAGAAGGAAGGAAAGGTACAGCTTGCAGAAGTTGGTACCATCAAGGCCGTTAAGCGCGCAGCACGCAAGGTTCGCAATCCCAGAACCGGCGAGACCATGACTTCTCCCGCTTGCAAGGTTGCTAAGTTCGTAGCAGCTAAGGCTCTGAAGGATGCCATCAACAAGAAATAATTGAGACTTGACAAATATCTGAAAATCTCACGCCTCATCAAGAGACGTACCGTAGCATGTGATGCGTGCAATGCCGGGCGCGTGAGCGTAAACGGCGTTGTGCGCAAAGCATCTTACGAGGTGAAGCCGGATGACGTTCTGGAGATCGCATTCGGTGAGAGATCCGTAAAAGTCCGTATCCTGTCCGTGGACGAGATCGTCACAAAGGACGGGGCAAAGGAAATGTACGAGCAATTGTAAGCAGAAGGCGCGCCTTCTGCTTTCCTTGATTTTAGAGCACATGGAGCGACGCAGAAAAAAAATATCCGCAGCAGGCCTTGTGATGGGGATCGGTATCCTCATCATCTTTCTTGCTGTCGCAATGCGGCTTGGCAGTAAGATCAGGGATCTGCGGCTCCAGGAGCAGGAGGCCATCCAGAAGGAGGAACAGCTGCAGAAACAGATCGACGCGGAAGAGGAACGTACGAAGCAGCTGCAGGAAGAGAAAAAGCGCGTGAATACCGACGAATTCATTGAGGAAATGGCCAGAGACAGACTGGGACTGATCTATCCCGGTGAAATGCTTTTCAAGGAAGAAGGCAAATAGGAATGTACGACATCATCATTAAAAACGGAACGATCGTTGACGGTACCAGGAAAAAGCCCTATGCCGGCAGCGTATGCATAAAGGACGGGAAGATCGTGAAGGTCACTGCAGGTGACACGGCGGGAGAAGAGGCAAAGACCGTGATCGACGCCATGGGGCACATCGTTGCCCCCGGTTTTGTGGACGTGCACACTCACTCGGATAAGAGCTATCTGGCCTGCCCCACTCACGAATCTAAACTGAGAAGCGGCATCACCTTTGAGCTGTGCGGACAGTGCGGCCTTTCCTGCATTCCCGTATCAGAGAAGAATATCACCTCTCAGGCATCGCTGGGAGGCCTTCTGGTGGGGGAATCCGACAGATACACGTATAAGCCCCGGGACATGAAGACCT
>JAKSPC010000035.1 GCA_024405155.1 Lachnospiraceae bacterium
ATCAACGAAATCAGAATTTTCTTTAGCTCGTATTCTCAAAATTCAACTTTCTATCTCCTGCTCGACAAGCTGGGATTTATAGCTGTAATTCTTCTATAAATTTCTGCATACGTTTGGTCACTAATTCACTCTTTTTCAAAGAGACCAATTCACTTCTGCTTACCCACTTATATGCAATGGTTTCTCCATCCTGCAAGGTAATACAGTCTTTATTACAGTTCGTAACGCACAAAAACTCTACATAAATTGTGTCATTACTTCTCTCTCGTCCTACTTCGACTAAGTTATCAGTCCGAATCCCCGTTTCCTCTTGGAGTTCTCTGATTGCACAATCTAAAGGAGACTCGTTCTGCAATGCTGAACCTCCTGCTGTTGCTTCCCACATGCCACCAAACTGCTTACATCTATCCCGTTGCATTAGTAAATAGCTTCCATCCGTATGTTTCACAATAATATCGCAAACCAAATGGAATAGTCCCTCTGGAATTGCTTCTCCTCTTATCAATGTTGCATTATGAACCTTATTAAAATCTTTATCATAGGCATCCCAAGTTTCCATGCGACTATACCTCCTCAAATTCAGATTTATCGAATTCGAATTTCGATGGCTACAACGCCATATTGCTCTATCATTTCTTTTGAATAATATGCCAGCATATCTTTCGGATTCGCAATCTCGTCCTCTTTATATCCGATGGAGACCTTATCGTGCTGCTGGTAAAGCTCTTCAAATGAAGGATAACGATAAAGATTTATCACCAGACATTCTGCTTTTTCGTTATTGCCTGTATCTGTAAATATGATGGTATCGCCCACTGATATTGAAGAGCGCTTCTCATCAAATAATCGCATTTCTATCGTCTTTGTCTGTTCTTTGATCTTTACAAAAGAATCATGCCATAGATTCATCTCATGCGTCATGGTATGCCTCCACAAATTACAATTTCTCAATCACATTTAACTTTCTTCGGTTTCTTTTCGGGCAGTTCCGCATACATGCCTTCCAGTAATTCTTCGATCAGATCCGCATCTTCAAATTTGTCGAAAACGTGCATCAGCGTCTTTGAACCTTCATAGGGATAACGCAGTTCAGAGTCCGCAAGAAGCCTGTCCGATGCGGGCGTTCTCTTCAAAAACAGTTCTTTGCCGCAAATATCTCCTATCAGTTTCCCGTTAAGGTACACAAGGTATCCGCCCATCATGGATCTGATGACAATATCGCCGGCTGCCGAAAAACACTCGCGTACATATTCGTTGAATTCATTCACTGCGATCACCACCTGCAAATTCGAATTTATATAAGTTCCGTTTCGATTCCTGCTGTGCCATATAGTCTTTGCTTTTTCCTTTGGGTAGTATTGTTCCATCAGATACAGCTAAAACAGGCTTGTCCGTCCGCAACACCGGGATTCCCGCCGCAGACACATAATCTGTGCAAACAAATGCGTAAAAACCGGCATGTGAGCCTCTGAGCGGTTTTAGGCGCGTCCGGCTCACATAAATGCTCAGGAAATTTTTGCCGATTTGGACCTCTGGCGCCCTGGCCCGCGTTGCGGCTCACATCGTCTCCAAAAATTTTGCTGAAATCGCCCCAAAACAGTTTACATAACCATTTCCGTGTGAGCCTGATGGCGTCAAACCCGGCTAGCGGCTCACATCGCGGTTTTTTGCCTTTGCAGGCATGTGAGCCGGAACGGCCTTAATGCGCTCTGCGGCTCACATCACGGTGTTTGCCTTTGCTCGTCTCACGTGCTTGCGGCGGCGAATCGGTCTACGCCCGAAAACAGGAGGCGCAGCCGCCGCCACCGCCCCGCAGATATTCCGGCAGATGATCCTGCACGTCTTTCAGCGCTGCCGAAGCCTGATCCGGTGTCAAGAAACTCTCCACGCCGGCTATGGCCATGTCGGCAGACCCTAAAGCAGCCATTACCGCGGATACGTTTCGCTTGATGCAGGGGACTTCCACTCCGGCCACGGGGTCACACACCAGGCCCAGAAGACCTTTCACGGCAAATGCCGCTGCATTCCCTGCGATACGGCAGATCATAGCGCCTGTCATTTCCCGGGACTCGCACATTTTCGCGTCCGGGCAAGCTGCATTCGGGAAAGCCGCTTCCGGGCAGGCCGCGTCCGGACGGGAAGTGTCCCGGTGATCTGCACAGAGGCGGATCGTGCCCAGATACGCCGCGCCCATGGCGGCCATAGCAGCGGATACCGTCATTTCTCCCTGGCACCCGGCAGCGCATCCGGAGAAGCGTACGCCGTCGTACGCCATGACAATACCGATGGAAGTCATGACGAAAAGGGCGTTTACCATCTGTTCATCCGAAAAACCGTATTCTTCCTGCAATGCCGCAAGAGCACCGGGGACCACACCGGCAGAGCCGCAGGTAGGCGATGCCACGATGCAGCCCATACTGACGGCATATTCCATGACAGAAAGTGCGTAGGCAGCCGCCTTTGCGGAAACACTGCCGCCTACGGTCTGTCCTTTGCGAATGGCTTCCAGCACCCGCAGACCGTTTTTCCCGTCATCCAGTCCCATGATGGGACGGTACGTTCCCCTGCTTCCTTCCGAAACGGACCGCTTGATGATACGCCACATGTCCCGCATACGGGAAACGATCTCCTCCCGGCTCTTTCCGGAGCGGGTCACCTCATAGCGGATCATGATCTCCGCGGGATCACAGTTTTCTTTTTCGCAAAGAGTGGTCAGTTCGGAAAACTCCGTAAACAGCGGCGCGTTTCCGGTCATACCTCCCTCGAAAAACGGCGCCGCGTCCAGCACGCGTTCCGAACCGTCACGGCTGGGGGCCATAACGGACGCCGGATGCTCCGGTGCATTTCCGAAAGTCCCCGCGAGGTCCGCAAGTTTTTCATAGCCGACGATCTTTTCGCCGCGGTAAGTAAAGCGGTAAGCCGCGTAATTGTTAAGGTCCACGGGGCAGCCGTCGATCTTTTCCACGCGGATGTTCCCGCCGCCCACGCTGGTAGCAACAAATTCCCGGGAAAGTCCGTCCGAAGTTTCCGTATACAGTTTTACCCGCAGCATGTCCGGGGATTCTTCCGCGGGATACGAACGGATCTCCACCGGGATCCCCCGTCGCTCAGCTTCCGAAAGTGCCCCGGGAAGCCGCGGGTCATCCGCAGAAAAACCAAGAAGGCCGCCCACCAGTGCGATATGACTGCAGCAGCCTTCATAATGTCCCATGTTCCGCTCGTGGAAACAGATGACGATCTTCACCGGTCCTGCCGTAAGAAACTGTCTTGCCGCGGCGCCGATGCGCATCATGCCGGCCGTTCCGGAACTGGACGGTCCCAGCATCACGGGACCCACGATATCAAAAATACTTAAATCAAGATTATCAGACATTTTTTATATAAAACGGGCAGAGGAGAACCTCTGCCCGGCATGTGCTCATTTCAGTCTCGGCCTCTCGGGGAAACCGATCTTCTTTCTTACCTTGCGCATGGTCTTTTCGGAATAGTACATGGCTTTCTCGTCATTCTGAAGGATCATGCGGTCGATGTAATCCTTGTCTGCGGAAAGCTCCCGGAAACGATCCTGCAGAGGCTTTAACACACCTACCACGGCCTCGCCTACCGCTTCCTTGAAGACACCGTAACCCTGGCCTTCAAATTCCTTCTCACACTCTTCCGTGCTCTTTCCGGTGCAGGAACAGTAGATATCGATGAGATTCCGGATGCCCGGCTGTTCGTCGCAATACTTCACGGCACCGATGGAATCAGTGACGGCACGTTTGAATTTCCGGCGGATGGTGTCCGGATCGTCCATCAGATAGATGGATGCGTTGGGGTTCTCGTCGGACTTGCTCATTTTCTTTTCCGGATCCTGCAGGCTCATGATCTTGCGGCCGCGCTTTCCCAGCCAGATATCCGGCACGGTGAACACGTCACCGTATACGTTGTTGAAACGCTCGGCAAGCGTTCTTGCCAGCTCCAGATGCTGTTTCTGATCCGCACCTACGGGAACGTACTCTGCCTGATACAAAAGGATATCCGCCGCCATAAGGGAAGGATATGTCAAAAGGCCGGCGTTGATGTTGTCCGCATGCTTTGCCGCCTTGTCTTTGTACTGGGTCATGCGTTCCAGCTCGCCCACGTAAGTGAAGCAGTCCAGGATCCATCCCAGCTCCGCATGATTCGGCACATGGCTCTGGTAGTAGATGCAGTTCTTTTCCGGGTCAAGTCCGGCTGCGATGTAAAGGGTCAGAAGATCCCGGGAACGACGTCTGAGCTCTGCCGGATCCTGACGCACCGTGATGGAATGCAGATCCACCACACAGAAGAAGGTCAGATAGTCCTCGCAGATATCCACCCAGTTCTTGAGCGCGCCCAGGTAGTTCCCCAGGGTCAGGTTTCCCGTTGCCTGCATGCCGCTGAAAATTACTTTTTTGTCGTCAAACATAAATGCCTCTCTTATCAGTTAAGCCGGAAAATTCATGGTGATGCTCTTTACCAGAGCAAAAAACGGATCGTTCTGATACAGGATGAAAAGAAATTCCGATGCCTCGATCTGTTTCATGATCGTCCCGCAGATCTCAAACTGCGGAAGCATGGTAACGGCGACCATGAACACCCATACGTAGATCGTTGCCTCTATGATGCCGAAAGCGCCGCCGGCCACGTGGTTTACGAAACTCACCACCGGAAGTTCCGCGATTTTCTTTAAAAGTCCTGCCAGAAGCTTCGTGACAGCCAGCGCCAGAAGGAACAGGATCACGTAGGCAAATGCCATGGATACCGTTTCCAGCGTGACGCCCTTCACGCGGGGGAGTATATTCCTTTCCACCCACCCGGCAAATGCCGGATTTGCTGCCAGGGCCGCCGAAAACTTCGGCGCGAACATCTGTGCCGCCAAAAGGGACACCACGGAACACGCCGCGGACGTGACCATCCTGACGAAGCCGCTCTTATACCCTTTTACGGCCATAAAAACATAAAAGGCCGCAATACAGATCAGTGTTACGTTCATTTCTTACTTATCTGCCCTTCGGAAGAAAATCCTCTTCCTTGATTATCAGGTTGTTGTCCTTGTCGTACTTTTTGAATTTGCGGGCAAGGCTCTTCGGATGCTCGGCAAGATCCGCCGTGGCTTCCATCAGTTCTTCCGCAGACTGCTTTGTAAGCGGGATCTTGTCTTCCTCCATGAGCTCCACTCTCTGGTAGAGCGCCAGACGGGCATCCGCATCCATGACGCAGTCGATATCGGAAGC
The DNA here is from genome assembly GCA_024405155.1 of Lachnospiraceae bacterium. Taxonomy (GTDB): domain Bacteria; phylum Bacillota; class Clostridia; order Lachnospirales; family Lachnospiraceae; genus Avilachnospira. The sequence continues at coordinate 5,238 of JAKSPC010000035.1, forward strand.
ATACTGGTCGCAGTATTCCACGAAGTCATCCACGCTCATTTCGTCGCCGGAGATCTCTTTCTTTTTCGCCGGACGGATGCGGACATCTTCTTTTTCTTCTACGACTTCCTCTTCCTCGTATTCCTCTTCCGGCTCTTCGTCATAGTCACGGGAAGGCTGAGGAGCGGGCTCTCTCACGGGCTTTGTTTCTTCGGCTTCTTCGGCGCCGTTATCGTTGTAATCCTGATCGGAAATGTAGTCGCAGGTATCCAGAAGTTCCGGCTTCATCTCATCCAGTTTGTCCAGACCTTCCGGATTGTCGATCAGCACCACGGTTGTGCCGTCGGTATCGTCCAGCATCAGATCGTACAGATCGTCTGTCAGTTCGGGTGCCAGTTCTCCCGCGTGCTCAATGACGAAATCCTTGCCCCGGATCTTTGCCAGCACGGCTCTGCTGATGCCCGTTTCGTTGAGCTTTTCCGCAGCGATCTTGATGGCACCGTTGGAAGCGCCGAACTCCGCATGGAATCTCTTCAGCTCGCCGATGGCGATGTCCAGTCCCTCCTGGTCGTCATCCGCTTCAATGATCATGTTTCTGCGCTCGATGGGTGCTTCCGCCGCTGTGATCTTTCTGGGTTCCGGGACTTTTTCCACAGGCCTTTGCATGGGAGCGGGCTCCTCCGCGGCCTTTTCCACGACTGCCGCCGCTTTTTCCAGTTCGGCTGCCATGATGCGGGCATCGGCACGGAAGATCTCCCCTTCGGGATCCGTGACGCTTTCCGGCACAGCAGGCTCCGTTACGGGATCCGCCACTCTCAGCGCATCCTCAAATGCGGAGGGCTCATAGCTGATGACCGGTTCTTCCGGTACTTCCTCTGCCGCCGCTTCCGCGAAAGTGCCGACGGCTTCCGCCTCTTCCGCCGCTTCTTCGCAGGCAGCTTCCGCCGCAGCTTCTTCTGCCGCTGCTTCCGTGATCACCTCCGCCACGGCCTTTTCCACCGGCTCTTCCTTTACGGGTACCGGTTCTCTGCCTGAGGGGTCGTGGGTCATGGCATACACGCGGAACAGATCGTCTTCATTTTCGATCCTGTTGGCTGCCAGTCTGTCGCCTTCGCTTTCCTGCTTTGCCATTTCTTCATTCTGCTGACGAATGGCATAGCCGGGGTCGTCCTTTGCGTAATGCACACCGGAGGATGCGATGGAATTAGGATACAGAAGAGCTCTCTGCTCATCCGTGAGCTTGCCGTACTTTGCCTTCAGCTTAAGAGCCTTGATGCCGTATACGGAACCGCCGAACATAAGAGCGATCCTGTCGCAGAGGGCAGACAGATCGGATACGCGGCCTGCCGCCTCGTAGGTGGTGGCCAGTTCATACATCCATTTTTCATCCGTGTCATACTTGTTGTACAGTTCCAGACACTCAATGAGCTGGTTGTAGGGCGCGTGCTTCACCTTCATGATCATATACTGCAGAAGAAGGCAGGCGGGATCATCGGGAGCAAGATTGTGAAACTCTTCGTAATAATCTTCCGCTTCCTCCACGCTGCCGGAACGGACTGCCAGTTCGGTCAGCTTGTACAGGATACGCTTGCCCACGGGGGTACGCTCCAGTGCCATGACAAGTTTGTCTTTTGCATCGTCAAGACGGCCGTTCTCCTCATCCACGGATGCCGCCAGAGTAAGAAGATTGGCACTCCTTACACGGCCCCAGTCAATGGAATCCACGATCTTCTGCGCCGTGGTATAATCTTTCTCTTCAACAAGCCCCTTTAATTTGTCGATCTTCATATTGAACTCGTATTTGTCCATTTTGATCTCCTCTTATTTCAGTTCCGTTCTGCCTCGCAGTGCACGCTCCAGCGTCACTTCGTCAATGTTTTCAATGTCTCCGCCCACGGGTACGCCCGAGGCGATACGCGTTACTTTTACGGGAAGGCCCAGTGTTTTGATGAGCCTCAGAATGTACATGGCCGTGCTTTCTCCCTCCACGGTGGCGCCCATGGCTATGATCACCTCATCTGCCGTCAGGTCGCCGTTCTCATCCGTCAGCCGCTGCATCAGTTCCCTGAGCTTTATGTCGTTGGGACCGACGCCCAGCATGGGAGAAATGGCTCCGTGGAGCACGTGATAAACGCCTTCGTAGCGGCCGGTCTTTTCGTAGGCGGCCAGATCCCGGGGATTTTCCACCACCATGATCTGACGATGGTTCCTTACGCGGCTTTTGCAGATGGGACAGATGTCACCGTCCGTGATGGTGCAGCATTCCTTACAGAACTGCACATTGGTCCGCGCATCGAGGATGGCCTCGGAAAGCTTTCTCACCTGATCCTCCGGCATCCCGATGATGTGAAACGCCATGCGCTGCGCGCTTTTCGTTCCCACGCCGGGAAGGCTTTTGAGCGCCTCTACCAGTCTGGTTATGTGGCTGCCGTAGTAGTCCATTAAAGACCCAGACCTCCCAACTGACCCAGGCCCCCGCCAAGGCCTCCCGCAAGAGCGCCCAGGTTGTCGGCGCCTGCGCCGTCTATCTGCTCACCGGCATTGTTTACTGCCGCCATGATCATTTCTTCCAGAGTCTCTGCGTCCTCGGGATCGCAGGCAGCGGGATCGATATGCACTTTCGTCACGATCCTTTTCCCGCTCATGGTAACGGTCACGGCGCCGCCGCCGGCCGTTCCGGTAAACTCTTTAGACTCCAGTTCCTTCTGCTGTTCCTGCATCTGGCGCTGCATGCGCTGCGCCTGCTTCATCAGATTGTTCATTCCGCCGGGAATTCCCATTCCTCCCGGAAATCCGCCTTTTTTCATGTTGTTTTTTCTCCTGTCAGTTTTCTATGTCTACGGGGAAATTGATCTTTTTGATATCCTCGTCCGTGATCTTTTCTTCTGCCTCCGGGAACTCTCCGGGCTTTGCCTGCCGCGCTAAAAACGGCACGTTGACGCCAAGCGTCTCTCTGGCGATCTCCTGCAGCCGGATAAGTCCGTTCTCCTGGTTCTTTGACGCCAGCGTGAAGTTGATCCTGTTTTTGAAGATCACCACGATGCCGCCCCTGGCTTCTGTAAGTTCCACGCCGCCGAACAGTACGCGGTTGGAAGGAGAAAGCTGCTGCACCAGGTCCTGCCATCTGCTTTTCACGATCTGAAGCTTCTCGCCGATGTTGGACAGGTCCTCCTTCGGTGTCGGTGCGGGCGCCGGTGCAGAAGCCGGCTTTGGCTCTGCAGGCGCCGGGGCAGGTCTTGCCGGGGCTGCGGCTGCTCTCACCGGTGCCGTGCGGACTGCCGCTCCCTGTGCCGGTACACCGGCCATACGGATCAGTTCCACCTCCAGAAGCACTCTCTTCTGCGTGGACGTCCGGACTCTTGCCGAAAGCTCCGCCATGTCGCTTATCATTCCCATCAGAGAGCCGACGGGCAGGAGTGCCGCGTCTTTGCGTATCAGTTCCAGGCTGTCCTCGTTCACTTCCAGAATGGACTCGTCATTTCCCGACGACGCGCAAACCAGAAGGTTTCTTAAGTACCAGATGTAGTCATTTAACAAAAGGCCCGCTTCTTTTCCGGAAGCCACCGCCTCATCCACCACCGAAAGGGCTTTCGCCGCGTTTCCTTCCACCACGGCCCCAAACAGCTGTGAGAACACGGTCACGTCTGCCGCACCCAGCACTTCCAGTACCTTTTCGTAGGTGAGGGGTTCTCCCTTGGCGTAAGCCAGGCACTGATCCAGAATGGACAGCGCGTCACGCATGGAACCGTCCGCCGCTTCGGCAATGGCCGCACAGGCTTTTTCTTCCGCCGTAAAACCTTCCGCCTCTCCCAGCTTTCTGATCTGCGCCATCAGCGTGGCCTTCTTCATGCGGCGGAAATCATACCGCTGGCAGCGGCTCAGAATGGTCTGAGGCACTTTCTGGGGATCCGTCGTGGCCAGGATGAAGATCACGTAGGCCGGCGGCTCCTCCAGCGTTTTCAGCAGAGCATTGAACGCGCCGGTGGAAAGCATGTGCACCTCGTCGATGATGTACACCTTGTACTTTCCTTCCGTGGGCGGATATTCCACCTGTTCCCGGATGTCGCGGATGTTGTCCACGCCGTTGTTGGAGGCCGCGTCGATCTCAAACACGTTCATGGAACTTCCCCGGGAAATGGAAGTGCAGATGCTGCACGCGTTGCAGGGATTGCCGTTTAAGGCAGCTGCTTCAGGGCAGTTGACCGCCCGGGCAAGGATCTTGGCCACGGAAGTCTTTCCGCAGCCGCGGGTACCGCAAAACAGATAGGCGTGTCCTATCTTCCCGGTCCGGATCTGATTTTTCAGTGTTTCCGTTACCGCCTCCTGGCCTACCACCTCGTCAAACGTGGTGGGACGCCACTTGCGGTACAGTGCCTGATATGCCATAAAAGCGCAAAATACCCCTAATCATACAGTTTAGGAAATTGTACCATTATCCGGGGGTGATTTCAAGCAAAAAGCAAAGGACGGCCCGTTTCCGAACCGTCCTTTTTCTTATTGCTTTGTTATTGCTTTCTGCCGATCTTTTTCCGGTGATCACTTTCCGGTCCATGCGCCGGAGGCATCGATCTCATAGCCATCCGGAGTCTTTCCGGGACCGATGAGGCATGCGCCGAATACGCCGCTGCCCACTGCCGGATTCAGATAATACCACTTTCCGTTGATCAGCTGCCAACCTGACAGCATGTTGCCGTTGGAGTCGAACCAGAACCAGTCAGCCTTGTTCTGTTCTTCCTTTGCATAGGGATTTACAATGTATCCCCATGTATTCCGGAACATCTGCGTTGTGGTGTAGTGCCAGTTGCCGACTGCGTCCTGCGTCCAGGTACCGTTGGATACCGGATTGTTCCAGGTACCGGTAAAGAGCTTGGTGATTCCGGAAGTGTAGGACCTGGGAACGGGTGTGGGATCGTCGTGCTTGTCTACGAACGTCATTTCGAAAGTACTGAAATGCGTGATCTCAAACTCGATGAAATAGTTACCGCTGCCCTGTGACTTGTCAATGTAAACGGTAAACGTCTCGTTCGGCATTCCCTGTGACACATGAACGATCTCAACCGCGTTCTTTTCCGTATCCGGAACCGGAACGACGACTTTGATCTTCTCGCCATTCAGCATGTCGTTTTCTACCTTCGCCGGCACCTTGTTTCCATCATTTTTTTCGATAACCGCTTCCGGCTTGATCTCAAAAGTGATTTTCTTTGCTATATTGGCATTGCCGTCCTTATCAACAGTAAGTCCGATGAGCTTCACGCTGGTGCTGAGCTCAATGTTCTTGACCTGGTCCAGCTCTAAACCGGCCGCTTCTACAAGGTCGGTTCTCTTTACAACGCTGACAAGGCCTGTTGATACCGCTTCTGCTTTCTTATTCTTTCTGATCTGTTCAATTACAACAGATGCATCGCCGGTGCCTTCCGTTTTTGTATCATTCGTGTCAACGGGTTTCTTTTCCTCTGTTGCCTTACCGATCAGAGTATATAAGTATACCCCCTCCGGCTGCTTAGCGAGTTCCAGATTCGAGATTTCTTTTGCCCCTGTCTCAACACAAGTGTATGTTACATTGGAAGGAAGTACCTCAAACCGGCGGAACAATCCCGTGTGAATATTCAGTCTTCCAAGCCCGGTGCAATCTTTGAACATATCCTTCCAGCTTACTGCATTCTTCGTACTGATAAACAGATCAATGTATTCCAGTTTTTTGAGGCCCGCAAACATGCCGTCCATGTTTTTCACTCTGGAAGTGTCAACAAAATGAACGCCGTGGCTTTCGATGTTGACAGTGCGCAGATTCGGGAATTTTGAAAACATTCCGGATGAGTCTTCATTGAAATACACCACGCACCCCTCAGGAACGCTGATAACCATCGTATCTTCGTTTCTGTAAAAATAGGCATGAATGCGCCTGGTCTCGTCTACAGTTCCCAGATCAACATCCCCTTCCCCGGGAACAAAATCATTTCTAAACCGTACCTCGCCAACTTTTTCCAGATTTGTACCAGCCGGAACCCAGCTGTCTGCGGGAAGCATGGTGGCAACATCCTGTACTTCGAAACCGTTTCCGATGCCCCATCTTCTTTCCGGATTTTTCTCATCGAAATATACTTCAAAGTATACGTGTGCGTATCCCGCTTTCAGCCCTGTGATCTCATACTTCGTTTTGGTGATCTGCTTTACATCGATCACACTTTTATCATATGATCCCATTTCAATGCGGACCATCTGATCAGCGCTTGTACAGATATACGCGCCGGGTTTGATCTCTGCCGTCACCTTGCCGCCTGCCGGGATATAGTAATTTTCAATATCAAGCCAGGGACCGGGTTCGACATCCTTTCCCGTTGTTATGATATTACCAAAATGAGCTTCTAAGGTCTTTCCGTCTCTTTCGTATTCAATACGGCACCCGAGGTCGAAATATCCGTCCGCGCCGGTTGCTTTTATCTCAACGTGATTGACATCCGCAGGCGTTACAAATGATGCCAGACCCTTTCCATACTCTTCCCGGATCGACCATTCGTAGCTTTTCACTGTCACAGCCCCGTCCAGTGTTTTGATCTCGTATTTTCCTGTTTCGTCTTTTTTCAGATTTCTGCTCTCATCCTCGATATAGAGCTCGAATGGCGGCTTGTCTTCCTGTGCATTCTGCACCGTAAATCCTCTGCCGATGCCCCATCTTCTGTCGGGCTCTTCTTCATCATAATACACATCAAAGTTTACAGATGTGTTCCCCTTCCCCGTCTTGAGGCCTGTAAGCTTATACTCTGTATTGCTGATTTTTTCAACGTTCAGAACATTCGAATCGTAACTCCTGATATCGACTTTCCAGATCTCTGAAAGATCCGTGCAGACATATGCACCGGGTTCAATCGTAACGATTATTGATTCTCCTATTGTCAAAACAGATGGCCCTTCGCCTGCGTTCAGCCAGGGCCCCACTTCCACATCCTTGCCGGTGGTAACAATAGTTCCCCTGTCTGCTTCGTAGGTCTTGCCGTTTCTTTCATAGGATATCCTGCAGCGCAGGTTGATATATCCATCCACGCCGGTCGCTTTCACCTTGACAGCCTTCGCATCCTGTGCACTCACAAAGCCCGCAAGTCCCTTGGCGACATTCTCCTCAAAAGACCACTCATATTTTTTTACGACAACAGTATCGTCCGTCTGTTTGACTTCATATTCCCCAACTTCATCTTTTGCAAGATTTCTGTTCGTATTATCCGTATACAGCTCGAATGGAGGGTTGTCCTCACGGGCCTGCTCCGCCCAGAAACCGTCACCGACTGTCCAGGTGTTCGGTTCCTTCATACTTTTCGTCTTATAAGTGACTTTCACCTGAATGCTTCCATCTCCAGGCTTGTTTGCAGTGATCGTTCTCTCAAAATCTTTTTCGGTTACCTTTCCGGAAAGCGTTGCGAACCGGAGGTTGGAATCATCCCAATCCACCGCCGTAACATCTTCCAGAGTAAATTCTTCATAGGCACCCATCCTGACGGTGATCTTTCTTGATTCACCGATCTCCAGTTTGTTGCTGTCGCCATAGTCCAAATAAATGCCGGTTTTCACATCTGCGCCGATGGTGATTTGGTTTGATGTCCCGGTTCTCCATTCGTCTCCATTTGCGTCGGTATAGAAAACTTCGCAGCGAAGAACAATCGCACCGTCTGCTTTGCCGGTTGGCTTGACCACACACTTATTTCCGTCAAATGAAACAATCTTTGCCAGTCCCATTTCCGGGCGCTCATTAATAATGTTGTAGTCTACATACTTAATATTAGTAAACGACTGATTCCTGCATTCGACCGTATAAATCCCCTGCTCTCCGAATGCGAGGTTCCTGTTTTCCTCATTTATCACGAGCTGGAAATCTCTAGTGCCTTTTTCCGGCGGACAGCCCATGAAATTTATCTCATACGAAGTTCCGTCAACGGTTACGGAAAGTGTGTCTTTTTCCGGTGCCCCGCTTCCGCAAAGCACTTTCCATTCACCTTTATCCGTTCCGCTGGATGTATCAAATGAGTAATATGTCCCGGTAAATGAAGCTGCTGATACGTCGCTTCCACCACCGGATCTTTTAATCCCTACATTATCCAAAATACGGTGGACAGAGTAACCCCCCGCATTCATATCGCTGACCATCGCGTATTGAAACCATCCTTCACGAGAAAACCTCACGTAAGGATACTTTGTTGCACCAAGCATTGCATCCTTCGCTGCTTCGGCAGCTTCCGGTGCTTCGGCTTCTGCAACCTCTGCGGCTTCAGCCGCTTCTGCTGCTACGACTTCTTCTGCGTCTGCAACACCCACCATCTCCGTGTCCGCAAATGCGGTGAACACTGTGGAAATTACAAATACCGCAGCAAGAAGAAGGCTCATAAACTTGTTCAGTTTCTTTTTCATAATGCCCTCCTTGTGGGGTGATTTTATAGGGTAATAGTACCCCCCGGTATGGAACTGTCAACAAATATTTCGCTTTTTCCTTGTTTTTTATGAGTGTTTTCAACAAGTCCACATGCCCCGTACGTAAAAAAAGGAGCGGTCTTTCCGACCGCTCCTTCCAGGTTTCTTCTTCTTACTCAAATGACTTGGTGTACTGTATGTTCTGGTTGCCTATGCCAAACTGCGTGATGCCGTATTTTTTGATCAGGAAATCCTTTCCGGCCTGGTTGATCACGGCGCCGAAGGTGCCGTCATGAGCCTGACTGAACTCCAGATATACGGTGGTGCCGTCCTCACAGGTGTAATTGCCGTTCTTGTACCTGAGCATGCCGAAATAGCCGTTGTGGTTCATTTCCAGGGAATAGATGTTCCCCGTGGCATCCTGCACGCATCCGTTGGAGATCATATTCCCGGCCTGGTCCAGCAGATACCATACGTTCTGTCCGTTGGCAGTCACCGCGTCATCGCAGAGCCATGCGCTGGTCACGATCTGACCGGCCTTGTTTTTGATCTTCCACTGGCCGTTCGCGTCCTGGAACCAGTTCTTGGAGAAAGTGGCTTTCCCTGCAGCCATGCCGGGTCCGACGCCCTTCTGGGGAGCGCCGCCTCCGCCGCCTCCACCGCCGGTTCCGCCGCCGCCTCCGCCGCCGTCATCTTTTGCGGTAACTTCGATCCGGATATCCGCGCCGAGCCAGCGGTTATCCACACAGGTCACGGAAATGTATGCCTCGCCGATAGCTTTTCCCGTAATTTTCGCAGTCTTCCCGTTTCCGACCGGCGTCACGGTCACGACTCTTGTATCATCCGATGACCATTCAAACTTGTAGTCGTCCACATAGACGTCGGAAGTGGTCCTGTCCGTATCGAGAAGGAACGTGAATCTGGGAGTCAGTGTTGCCGTGGACCCCTTCTTTACGCTCTGCGACTCTTTTTCGAAGTACATGTCGTCCGGACGATATACCACTCTTACCACGGCGTTTGCCGTAAGCGACTTGTCGCCCCAGCTCATGGTGCATGTCACGTCCGTCGTTCCCTTTTTCAGTCCCTTTACGACCACGCGGCCTTTTTCGTCTACGGTGCCTGTCGCATAAGTGGTATTCCCCACCGTGCAGGTGATCTTATCCCAGGTGGCGTTGGCAGGAGTTACTTTAAAACTCACCTCTTCGCTTCTGCCCACTTCCACGACTGCTTCTTCCAGTTCAAAAGCGGTGGGGGTGATAGGCCTGGTCGGTACATTGACTGTTAATGCCTTGATTCTGGATGTCCAACTCGTGATATAGTAACCTATAACATCATCCATTTCATAATGGTAATACCCAGATGCATCCGGACCTGTCACAGAACCCGCTTTTACCGCCTGACTGACAACAGTCTTCTTCATGTCAGCCCAATTTGAAGTGCTTGTACTTTTTATATATGACTGCCCTGCTGATGTATTGTTGATAAATGTCAGTGCGTTTGTTGTATCCGTCAGATTTTTATCAGTATATATTTCTATAACGCCGCCCGTGCTTTTTGTTACAGTGACTACCACAGAAAAAAATTCATTTGGCACTACATAAACCGGCTCGCTCAATTCTATTGTATATACTCCTGCTGCCGATGTTTCTTTTTTGGTAGTTGCTGCCTTCTCCAATTGACCATCTGTTGGATTGTTCATTTTGGCAGTATTTGTATAAATCTGAATGTCACACGTAACATTCGTTGTTTTTACACCAACGCTGACTGCCCGAATTTCTTGTGCGCCGTTTCCAGTCACCTGAAAAATATTTCCCACGGAACCGCCACTGGATAAATATCCCAAAGTGTAACCATACTTCTTTTGGTAATCACTTGCTTTGGGATCTGTGGCTGCATAGTCAATGGACTTTGTTTTATACTTTATTCCACTTTCATGTAACGGGCTATTTGCCTTGATTTTAACTCCGCTTACTGTATTTGTAGCATTTCCGCCGGTGCCGTCATAATGGTAGTTGTTGTCGTAAGCATCTGCTTCCATGAATTCCATGAAGGTGACATTGCTGCCGATGCTGGCGTCCTCATAGGACAGCCAAAAATAGCCATCATTTCCCCAGCTGCTGCCCCAGGAGTTTTTGATCAGCCATGCACCGTTTTTCTTTGGCGTACCTCTCCTGTAATCCGAGGGACTTGCAATTGCAAAACTTTCCTTCGGGAAGTTATCATCCCACCCGACGATCGTAACCGAGTGATCCGGCTTCGGGTCATCGGCGTGTTCCGCTGCGGGTTCATTCCAGTAACAATAACGACCTGCAGCGTCTTTTTTATACAATTCCCCCCGATCACCCTGTGCCCCGCTGTAATACTCAAGCGTGGCACTGCCGTACTCAGTAATTCTCTGCTTTACCAATTTGATCTGTGAATCCTGAAAATTGCCGTTCGAGTCACGGATTGCATAGATTTTCGATCCGGAGAGTACAGCGGCATTGCTTTCATAAGCCTGGCTTGTCAGATACTGTGAAGTATCCACCGTCATGCTCTGATTGGAAACACCCTTCCAGCCGGAAAGAGACATCATAGAGAAGAGCGGATTTCCTCCTATGTTTGTCCAGGTCTTTCCTTTCAGTTCTGCTCTGTCTCCCAAAGTAAGCCCCAGCGGGTCATTCAGCGTTCCTTTATTGTACATAAAATATGCCAGAGCCGTCTCGTTGTAATCCGGTGCTCCGGATGACAGACTTTTACTGAGCATATTTGTCTCTGCCAGTGAAACGGTGGAATAGGCCCAGCAGGTCTCAGCACCTGTCTGATTCTTTGCCGGCGTCACCCAGTTTTTTGCCCTGGCATCAAAGCTTGCCGGAACAGTGCTGCTTAAACCACCGGCTTTCAGAAGCCTTGCTCCGCCCGCTGACTGAGAAGCTGTCCCTTTCACGATGTCCGCCACATAGTCGGAGATAATATATCCCGTTTCTTCATCGATCTCAAAGCCCACTTCCGCAGTCTCAAAAAGATCTTCTTCGGATGCCGCATCGTCGAAGGAATCAAAGCCAAGAAGTCCGACATCCGACAGCTCTCCATACGATGATGACCCTTCCACGGCCACCGCTGCGACAATTTCCTGCGGTGCCGCTTTCAGAACGGCACTGCTGTCTGCTTCAGTTTCGCCTGTGCCTTTCAGCGCATCCGCTCCGCTTTTTTCAGCGTTCTCTTCTGTATTTTCCTCTTCAGAAGCCGGTTCCGGAAAAGCTTCCTCCCCGGTCACCGCCGCTTCAACGGCTTCGACCGCTTCTGCCGCCTCGTCAACTTCGGCGACCTCGGCCGCCTCCACGGCTGCGATCTGCTCCTCTGCCAGAAAGTCCGTTTCTTCCGGCATGGTCTCCGCAAAAGAGACCATTGCGCCCGACAGTGCGGTCTCTGCAAGCATCAGCGCGGCAAGCACTGCTGCCATGCGTCTTTTCAAGTTCTTTGTGTTGGTCTTCAACTTTTTTCGTTCCTTTCCGTGAACTATTATCATTTCCTGTATGTGTGCCGCCTCAGATCCCGTAGATCCTCATGGCGTTTTCCCGGGTGACCGCTTCCACTTCCGCGGCTGTCACTCCTTTGATCTCCGCGATCCTCTCTGCCACGACTTTGAGGTACCGGCTGTCGTTTCGTTCCCCCCGGTGAGGGACCGGCGCCAGGTAGGGGCAGTCCGTTTCCAGAAGGATCCGGTCCATGGGCGTGATCTCCAGTACTTTCGTGAGTTTTTTCTGCCCCTCGTAGGTGGTGGTGCCGCCAAAGCCCAGATAATATCCCATGTCCAGGCACTGCACCGCGGTCTCTTTCGCGTAGGAGAAGCAGTGGATGATGGCTCTGTCGATGCCCAGTTCCTCATGAGCTTTCTGCATCATAAGGAGCGTATCCTCGCAGGCGTTCCGGGAGTGGATCACCACCGGCTTTCCGATCTCCGCCGCCAGTCTGAGCTGGCGCCAGAACCATTTCTGCTGGACTTCCTTTGACGGCTTGTCATCGTATATGTCAAATCCGTGATAGTCCAGACCGATCTCACCGATGGCCACGCATTTTTTATGTGCGGCCAGAGCACGCAGCTCATCGATCCAGGTCTCGTCCATGGGTCCGCAGTCATCCGGATGGATGCCCGCTGCCCCGTAAACATGGTCATATTTTTGCGCCAGTTCTATGGAAGCCCGGCTTCCCCGCATGCTGGCGCCCATGTTGACGACGGTGCAGATGCCGTTTTCGGGAAGCGCCTTTAAAAGCTCCTCCCTGTCGCTGTCAAAAGCCTCGTCATCATAATGCGCGTGTGTATCAAATATCATAGTTCTATATCCACGCCCCGGATCTCCACGTGTTTTACGTGAGGGGCGACGATGTCCCTGTATTTTTTGAGCGTTTCCACCTTCGGCTCCGTAAATCCCGCCAGCGGATTCAGTACCCGGTCGCTGTTCTTATATGCCTGGATGAAATAACGCTCCGCTCCTTCCAGAAAAACGCCGATGGCCTCAAAGTCCGCTTCCGTATGGATGCCGCCCACGCAGGTGGTACGGAATTCGTAGGGCACTTTCCCTTCCAGCAGAAGGTCTTTCGTTTCCGTGATCCTGTCGAAATGCAGTGCGGACTCTTTCACGCCGCAGACCGCGGCGTAGTTTTCGGGTGCGGCCTTTATGTCCATGGACACGTAATCCAGCTGCTTTTCATCGATCAGTTTCCGCACCATGGCGGGATCGATGCCGTTGGTGTCCAGCTTTATCTTTAAGCCGTAATCTTCACGGATCTTTCTGATGAATTCCGGAAGCTTTTTCTGCAGGGTGGGCTCGCCGCCGGTAATGGCAACGCCCTCCAGGGTGGCTCCCCGCTTTTTTAAGAAGTCAAAGATCTCCTGCTCCGTATATTCCGCCGGGATATCCATGGGAAGGAGTTCCGCATTGTGACAGAAGGGGCATCGGAAATTGCAGCCGCCCAGAAATACTGTGCACGCCACGTGCCCCGGGAAATCCAGCAGGGTGGTCTTCATGAGACCGCAGATCTTAAGTTCGCTTCCGTTTGCTTCCATTCGTTCTTCCGATCTATGCTCAGGCGTTCGCCATTCTGTATTTCACTTTCACCGGATGTTCCTTCCGGAGATTCTTAAAGAAGTCCTTCATCAGCGCAGAGCATTCTTCCGTCATGGGGCCAAGCTCTGTTTCCACCTGATGGTTGAGTTTTTCCTGATGGAACAGGTCGATGACCGACCCCGCACATCCCGCTTTCGGATTCATGCAGCCTATGTGCACTTTGGGGATACGGGCCTGCACGATGGCTCCGGCACACATAGGGCAGGGCTCCAGAGTGACGTACATCTCACATTCTTCCAGCCGCCAGTCGCCGCACTTTCTGCATGCCTTATCCATGGCGATGATCTCCGCGTGCTTTAACACGTTTCCGGAAGTGGTGCGCCGGTTGTAGCCCCGGGCGATCACTTTTCCCTCCCGCACGATGACGCACCCTATGGGCACCTCACCGATGGCGGCGGCTTTTTTTGCCTGTTCCATGGCTTTTTTCATGAAGATCTCATCCCTCATGCGTTACACCCTTTTTGAAAGCTCGGCAAACTGTTTAAGGGAAAGTCTCTCTCCCCGGATATCCGCGGGAAGCCCCATTTCGGAAAGCGCCGTTTCGACGGCTTCTCTGGAAATGCCCAGAGAGGCGTCTGCCCGCAGCGTGTTGGACAGGGTCTTCCTTCTCTGGGAAAAGCTCTGGCGGATCAGCCGGAACATGTGTTCCGTATCCTCCTCGCCGGCGTTTCCCCGGGGGTCTTTTCTGAGCGTAAGCTTTATCACCGCCGAATCCACACCGGGACGGGGGATGAAACAGTTGCTCGGCACCTTTGCAATGACCTCTGCCTCACAGTAGTACTGCACGGCAAGGGAAAGCGCGCCGTAGTCCTTGCCGCCGGGGGCAGCCTGCATGCGCTCCGCCACCTCTTTCTGCACCATCACCGTGATGCTTTCGATGGGGACTTTTTCCTCCAGAAGCTTCATGAGGATGGGGGTGGTGATATAGTAGGGCAGATTGGCCACCACTTTGATGGGGCGGCCTGCCTGCGCGGCGATCTCACAAAGATCCACGTCCATGATATCGGCGTTTACTACCGTCACGTTTTCACAGCCTGCGAGGGTCTTTTCCAGTACCGGGATCAGATCCTTGTCGATCTCCACGGCGATCACCTTCCCCGCTGCCCGGGACAGTGCCTGGGTCATGGTGCCCACACCGGGTCCGATCTCCAGCACCGTATCATCTTTCGTGATCTCCGCGCCTTTGATGATCTTATCCAGTACCCTGGCGTCGATCAGGAAATTCTGACCGAAACGCTTCTTGGCATCCAGACCAAGCTCCTTCATGAGAGCGGTAGTCTGCGCGGGCTCTATCAGGTTGTCGAAATGGTGACTGTTCATAAAATCCGTTTAAAAAAACCGAGGCGACCCTGCGGCACATGGAGCTTCTGCTTAGTGCTGCTGTGTTCCCACCCTGACACGGTTCACAGATTCACATCGCGCAGGACCCCGGCACGGTGTATTATACGTTTTTTCATGGGGCAAGTCAACGAAAGAACCGCCTGTTAAGGCGGCTTTCACAGTTTTTTCATAGAACTTCACTTGCAAAACTAAATTCCACCCCAGAAAACGAAAGAGTGGATTTTACCTG
>JAKSPC010000036.1 GCA_024405155.1 Lachnospiraceae bacterium
TCCTACAAGATGGAACTTACTCCTGCAAAGTGGAACTTACTTTTTCAAGTCACCTCTCAAAAACGGCCTTAACGCACTCTCATTCACCCCACTGTCTGTCCTCTGTACCAAAATCCCCGACACAGACATACACACAACATACGCAAACGAGTAGAAAAACCGGCATGTGAGCTAAAATGGGCTTAAAGCGCTCTGCGGCTCACATCGCATTCTTTTCCTTTGTAAAAGGAATCTCTTACGTTTTCTCGCAGGCGGCCCTGCGGCTGACTGCGGACCGGACCCAGGCGGGATCGAATTTCGGCTCCCGGTCATAGGTGTACAGGCCGTTCTGCTCCTGTTCCACGTCCGTCAGCTGGGTGTAGCAGAGTCCCAGGATCATGGGATTGTCCAGCAGCACGTCCGTAAGCCCCCGGAATCTTTCTTTCAGCTCTTCCATGTTTGCAACGTTCTTTCCGTAGCCCCAGCTTGTGGTGTCGGAAGAAGGCTCTGCCATGGAGCCGGTCCATTTGATACCGCCGTACTCCGTACACATGACAGGTTCTCCCTTATGCCGCTGCCGTCCCTTGCAGTCACCGTGACGAAGGGAAGGCTTTTCATCGAACCGGTTATAGAGCACGCCGTCTGCCGGTATGCTGCCGTAGTGCGCTTTGAATACCGCGGGATCCTGCTCATAGTCGTGGAAATCATAGATGTCTGTCTCTACGTGGAAACATCCGGAGGTATCGATGCAGGGACGGGTAACATCCGCCGCCTTCGTGGCCAGATACACGGTATGGATCACGTCGTCACACTGTATGCAGTGATGCTTGTCCCAGGTCTCGTTGAAGGGACACCAGCCGATGATCGAAGGATGGCTGTAATCCCTCCTGATCTCCTCCAGCCACTCCGGAAGGATGCCGTAAATGCTTTCCGGGCGGGAATGATCCAGTCCCCAGCTGGGGTACTCTCCCCACACCAGATACCCTTTCCTGTCGGCATAGTATAAGAAACGCTCCTCAAAGACCTTCTGGTGCAGTCTGGCGCCGTTAAAGCCCATGTCCATGGAACGTTCGATATCCTTTTCCAGTTCGTCCGCGGTGGGCGCCGTATAGATCCCATCCGGATAGAAACCCTGATCCAGAATGAGCCGCTGGAACACCGGAACTTCATTGATGTAGAAGCCGTCTTTGGCAAGCCTTATGTCTCTGAGACCGAAATAGCTCTCCACCCTGTCTTCCCCGTACGTAAGGGAAACGTCATACAGCCTGCCCGCTCCCGGCTCCCACAGGTGCTTTTCCAAAAGAGGCAGCGAGATCACGTGGGTGCCGCCGGCAAATACTGCCGAAACTTCCGCCATGGTTTTTCCTTCATAGCTGACCCGGGCGGTAAACGGCACGCCGCTGCAACCTGTATTCCCGGCACTTTCCGCGGGGGCGCTGCAGACCTTTGTTCCGGCGCACAACGCCCCGGTGTCGGAAAGTTCCACCGTCATGGTGACGCTGCCAAGCGCCGCGTGAGGATCAAGCCGGACACTTTTTATGTAAACCGCAGGAGTAAACTCCATCCAGACCGTCTGCCAGATGCCGGTGGTCCTGGTGTAATCACAGCGATGCGAGTGATACAGCTCACACTGTTTTCCCCGGGGGATCAGCGGATCTCTGGTGTCATCGGCCGCAAACACGGTGATCACGTTGGTTCCGGGATGGATCAGCTTCGTTACTTCAAAAGCAAAGGAGACGTAACCGCCCTTGTGATGGCCGGCTGCTTCTCCGTTTACAAAAACATCACACTCATAGTCCACGGCACCGAAATGCAGGAACGCGCGTCCCTTGGCTTCCTCTTCCGAAAATTCCACTTCTCTGCGGTACCAGACACCATACATGAAATCCTTGTATGCAACGCCGGAAAGCGCGGATTCCGGACAGAACGGAACGGTAATGGATCCTGACAGATGATGCTTTGGATCGGCATATCCTCTTTCCATGCCGCTTCGGCTCTGATCGATCTCAAACTCCCATGTGCCGTTCAGGTTCTTCCAGTTATCGCGTACAAACTGAGGACGGGGGTATTCGGGACGGGGAACGGATGTAATCATGTGATCTCCTCTTTCATTGTTTCATATTTTCTTCCATTATAGCCGTTTTTACTCCTGTATCAAGGGATATGGGCGGGACATTTTCAGCGAACTGTGGCGGACACAGGCAATCTGTGGTAAAATCCTAAAAACATATTTCGGGACCCGGGAGGCGCCTTATGTCATCAAAAGATCTGACAGATGCATTTTTAAAACGATTCGGCAGAGAGCCTGTGTACTCTGTTTCCGCTCCCGGCAGGACAGAGCTGGGCGGAAATCATACGGACCATCAGCACGGTCTGGTGCTTGCCGCCGCCGTCACTCTGGAAACAAGAGCCGCCGCGGCACCAAACGGTCTTTCCTGCATCCGGATCCATTCGGAAGGCTTTGAAGACTTCTCCGTAGATCTCAGCGACCTTTCCGCAAGGAAGGAGGAGCAGGGGACGTCCGCCGCTCTGGTCCGCGGTATTGCTGCCGGTTTTGCCGAAAAAGGCCATCCCTTCTGTGGGTTTGATGCCGCCATCACGTCTTCCGTCCTCCCCGGCAGCGGATTAAGTTCTTCCGCGTCGTTTGAGGTGCTGATAGGCAGGATGGGAAACGAACTTACCGGAGCACGGCTTACTCCCGTGGAGATCGCAAAGATCGGTCAGTTTGCCGAAAACAAGTATTACGGAAAACCAAGCGGCCTGATGGATCAGATGGTCTGTTCCGTGGGCGGCGTTCTGGCTATTGATTTTGAGAACACGGAAGATCCCGTCATCACACCGGTGGATCACGACTTTTCCGCTTCCGGCTATCAGCTCATGATCATCGACAGCGGCGCCGATCATCAGGACCTGACAAGCGAGTACGCCGCCATCACCGAAGAACTCTCTCTGATCTGCAGTTTCTTTAGAAAGAAAGTACTGCGGGAAGTCTCGGAAGAGGAATTCTATGAAAACCTGGACAAGCTTCGGAAACTGGCGGGGGACCGTGCCGTACTGCGTGCCATCCACGTATATGAAGAAAACAGGCGCGTGCTCCGGCAGGTCTCTGCACTGCAGTGCGGAAATTTTGAAGAGTATCTCTCTTTGGTGAATGCCTCCGGCGCTTCCTCCTGGCAGTATCTGCAGAACGTGATCCCTGCCGGAAACACCGCCCATCAGGAAATGGCCGTAACACTGGCGCTGGTTTCCAAAGAACTTCACGGCGCGGGTGCCTGCCGTCTGCAGGGCGGCGGGTTCGGCGGTACCGTTCAGGCCTATGTGCCCAAAGCGGACGTTGTCACATTTACAAAGAATCTGGAAGCTCTGATCGGAAAAGAAAAGATCCGCCCCGTCTTTCTTCAGAAAAGCGGAAGCGGACCTATGTGATCTGTATCGATATTCGATCAGCAGGACTCATCCATCGCGGCAAGGAGCAGTTCCGCCGCCGCAT
Source organism: Lachnospiraceae bacterium (assembly GCA_024405155.1). GTDB lineage: Bacteria > Bacillota > Clostridia > Lachnospirales > Lachnospiraceae > Avilachnospira. The sequence continues at coordinate 3,470 of JAKSPC010000036.1, forward strand.
CGGCCACCAGAAGCTTCGCCTGACGGCGGTTTGCAGGCGTGTCCTTCCGGGGAACAAATACCAGCCTGTCCGTATGTGTTGTTTCACGGGACTCTCTCACGCCGCAGCTTCCCGGCTTCTTTGTGGGCCCGATCACCGATAGATACACCACTCCCGGCACGCTGTCCGCGTTTGCCGGGTCTTTTCTTCCCAGGGAACCGGTGATGCCGATGCCGAAATTTGTATGAAACCCTCCAATGGCAGCCATTGCCATGCCTTCGGCCATTTCCGGGGAATAGACGCCGTATTCTTCCAGGAGCCGGAGGGCTATGCCGTTTGCCACTTTCTGGCCGTTGGAGTACGTCACGTACCCGCCGGGGAACACCTCCGACGCGCCGGAAACGTCCGTCAGAAGCGAGGCCACCAGCCCGCCGGTACAGCTTTCCAGTGCCGACACCGACAGATGCCTCTCCCGCAGAGCGGCGACCACCATCTGATATTTCTTTTCCACGTCTCTGATATTTGCCATGCGATCCCTTACATGATCTTTATGTTGTTATCCTTCATAAGCTGCAGCAGATGTTTGGTGAGCTCCTTCTTCACCGTCCACTGCTGGCGCTGATCGCAGCGGGCACCCACGGAGATGGTATAGAACGCTCCCTTGATCTCCATGATGCCGGAGAACCAGGGACCTTCCACGATATCTTTATTGTCTGCCATACGCTTGGGAAGCTCGGTGTTGACCAGCGTTTCCACCGTTTCCACGGGAACTTCCAGGCTGATGTTTATGGTGGCAAATGCCGTGGAATAATTCTCCGTCAGGTTCAGCACGCCGTTGATCTTGGAGTTGTTGAACGTCTTTACGTTGCCTACGGCATCCTGCACCCGGGTGGTACGGAGGCCGATGCCGCGGACCACGCCGGTGAAATTGTCAATGGTCACGATGTCATTCACACGGAACTCCCGTTCAAAGATAATGAACAGGCCGGCGATGATATCGCTGATCAGGCTGTTGGCACCCAGACCTACGACACCGGTGATGATGCCGCCGAAAGTGATCACCGTTCCCGTCTGCACGCCCAGCATCTGCAGGCTGTAGAACAGAAGGATCATGACGCCCGCGTAATTGATGATGGAAAGGATCAGCCGCATCACCGTTTCCAGTGCCGGATTCAGGTTGGACGAGATCATTTCCACGACCTTTCCCGCGCCTTTTAACACTGCCAGAATGATCACGGTAAGATACAATACATAGGAAACGGAGAAGAAATTCAGACCCTTGGGCCACTGTTTACCAAGCATGTAGGCGAAGAAACTTCCCTCTTCCGCCGTACCTGCCCGCAAAGCCGCCAGGATCAGGATCCCGGCCAGCAAGTATAAGGCAATACTGATAAGCATCTGTGCGGGGCCGGTGACGCGCCGGATCACCACACCGGCATTGTATCCCATCCGCCGTCCTTCATCTGCCCGCTGCATGCGCTGTTCCGGTGTCTCTTCCGCAAGCTTTTTAAGTTCATATCTTTTCTCGCTCATAATGGCTATGAAACTCACAACAAACATCAGAAGCGTGATTGCCATAGAGATGAGAGCAGTCCTGGGGATGTACTTGAACATATCCTCTTTGTCCATCAGAAGCATCATACGCACGGACCGGGCTTCCTTCAGATTGGCCAGTTCGTCGTAATCCCCCAGCTTTAAAAGTTCTCCAAAGACACTGCCGTAAAGCCCGGTGGTAAAGCGATACGTATCATGCTGATAATCCTCGTCTGTAAATCCAAAGGTGTTTATCTCCGATTCCGAAAGGCCATGATAGTCCAGGCACTTATGAGGCGATTCCGCGCTGACCAGAACGGCATGACCGCCCAGTGAGGTCTCCACCGCGGAAAGACTGGTGTTGACACTTGCCGCAAATCCCAGGGACAGGTTGCCCGACAGTTCATCCTTTATGAGGAGGGCGCCGTTTTTCCTTTCAATGGTCCCTGTTTTATCTTTTTCGTATTCTTCCTTACTGTGATAAACGGTCCTGTGGTTCTCTTTATCGTTGGACACATACAGATCCATGGGAACGGCAATGGTCGCCGCGTTCCAGCCCTCTTCCACAGCTTCTTCCAGCTTGAAGAAATACTCTTTTTCTCTGCGAAGCACCTTAAGCACATCTTCATCCGTATCGTGTGCGCCGCTTAAAAGATCATAGTGCCAGTTTTTCCCGGAAGTGGCAACAGCCCGCCCGTTGGAATCGATGATATAGACCTCGTCATAGGCTCCCATGTAGCACAGCCCTTCCAGGATCCCGCTTTCCGGCACCCCGAAGGTGGGATTTCCGTAAACGTCCGGCAGAGTCACGGTCTTTCCCGCGTCATCCGTTTCCGTATAACGATAGGACTCGTCAACTTCAAAATCAATGGCATATTTCTCCAGCCGCTGCAGGGAACTCCTGGTGGATCTGGCAATGCTGAGCACGCGATTCTGATAGAACTTTCCGACCTCTTCCCCGGCCCGGGCGTTTTTCGTGGTGCCTTCTACAAAGGCATCCACCGCGCGGGGGCCGTACTGCATGGAGATCTCCGTCTCCGCGACCATCTCAAAATACACCGTTGCCGCCGTACACAAAAGCGCACCCAGCAGGATCATTCCCGCCAGTTTTCTGGTGACCGTGCTCATTTCGGTCTCCGTCATGGCAGCACCGCAGATGGTGATGATGATCACCACCGCCGTGACCACCAGCATGATCAGCACGATGCAGGTGGCGTATGTTTTCGTCATCCCGTAGTACCGGTAGATCAGCACATAATCTCCCAGCTCTTCCGAATGGTAAGGTGCCGTATAGGCGAGAAATCTTTCTTTGTCCAGATCGAGTTCCCTTACACCGGTCTCCCCCTGCAAAAGACTCACGTCGATCCCGTGATCTATGGCCTTTTCACCGATCACATGCTGAAAGTCGCTGCAGCCGTAACAGATGATCCCGGTATTCATATCTACCAGGCACTCCGTGAATCCGCTATCCGGGGTGTCCAGCAGAAAATACGTGGACAGATCGCTGAGCATGCTGCGGGCGGAATCCTCCATGCCGCCGCTGCATTCCATGATCACGTAATTGTCTGCCGCCAGTGAATAATTGCTGTTCATGCTTCCCGTACAGACGGCACTGTAGATATCCTTGTGGCCGTTTTCGGTATCCACCCGCAGAGGCTCCTGATAATCCATCTCCTCGGACTGCATGTCAGCCCGGCTGATGGCTTTCATGTCCATTTCCTGCGCAGTCTGTTTCAACTGATCGAACTGTTCCTGGGTAAGGATACCGGAGACCACGATGCTGTCCCCCACCATGACCCTGTTCATGTCCGTAGTCAGATATACTTTTCCGCCGGCAGAAACGATATGGATGGCTTCGACGTCGGAATCCGCCACCAGCTCCTGCAGTTCACCGGACTTCAGGTAGATCGTGTAATCATAGTCCGGCGTGCCGAAATCGGTGCCCGAATACACGCTGGCCAGGTTGGTGACCAGCATCTCGTTGGTCATTTTTCCGTACTTGTCGATGCTTCGGATCTGCTCCGAACGTTCGTCAAAAGACTGAAAGGCGCTTTGCACGTAGCCGGCTGCCAGATCCCCGAAAGCACCGCGGCCGCCGGCATCCATGATCCCCGTGACAACGAACCAGGCAAGGGCCAGCGCGATCCCCACGGGAATGAGAGCTCTCTTCACGTTTTCTTTCTTTTTCAGAATAATCTCCATAAATGTACCGGTCCCCTTACAGATCAGTCTTTATACTCGTAAACGGCATGATCGTTTTCAAACATGCGGTTGATGTCCTTTAATGTCTCTCTCACCATCAGATCTCCGCCCTCGTGGCCTACCACGCCGGAGCCTACGAATGCCGAATAGTGACCGTGTCCCTCCGCTTTTTTGGTAGGAAGATATCCCATGGAGCCGTTGGCCAGCTGGATGAGGAAGCTCTGCTCACAGTACTCTCTCGCCTTGATCTGATTGCCGTAATCCAGGAATACCTCGTAGGGGAAGGTGGCAATGGCCACGGAGCCCATGCGGATCACGTGGACCTCGGTGTCCACGATGTTTTTCGTTTCCTGCTCTTCAAAGCGCTCGGTCACGCCGAAAAATTTCTGGCAGTTTGCCACGTCCATGAAATTCACGTTGCCGGAAATGCCACGGCAGTATTCCGCCAGACCTTTTTCCGCGGCGATCTTTTCACTTAACGTCACCCGTCTGAGCGGCAGCTGCATGTTGTGCACATGATGTTCGAACACAATGTCGGACTGGAATTCCCCGGTAAGCTCGTCGAAAGCATCCTCCACGGCATTTGCCACGCGGCGCCCTGCCTTCCTCATGCCCTCCAGATCGAACATAGAGGGATCTGCCTTGCGTACCGGCGGGTTATGACGGATCAGGTTGGGATCGTGTACATCCGTATCCGGATTCACCCAGCGCACCAGGTCCACGGGGCACTGATCACCGGCCGTGGAGCAGGTGGGAAGCATGAAGAAATCTTCACCGAAACGCTCTCTTAAAAGCTTTTTGGTCTCGCCCCAGTAATCCGGAGAAACGAACAGACGATGCTGTACGCACTGTGCCGGGCAGCACACGTTCACCATGGCACCGGTAAGCTTTTTGTCTTCGTCATAGGTAAACATGATCTCCACGCCGGAATCGTTACCGCCTTCCAGCTCCGTGAAGACCGCGGTATTGGAATCGCCCCACATCTGGGCGGTACCGTCAGAATAATCCACACGGCGGCACATGCCCACGGCAGCGCGGTCAAAAGCGTTCTTGAAGGAGCCGGGCTTTCTGTTTTCCCAGGCGCTTAAGGCAACTTTGGTGATCCGCTCTACCAAAAGATCGAACACTTCCTCATCGGTGGCGATCTCCGGATTTCCCGTAATGGAGGCGGCTTCTTCGTAGACCTGATCTTCCTTAAGGAACGGTTTCATGCGGTTATACCAGTCCAGTACCCAGTTGGAGGGAGTATTGGCAGCCTTGGAGTAGCCGGGACCCGTATGGGTATGGATGGCGTTCAGCACCACCTTCTGCGGATCCAGCCCTGCCTTGTTGTCTTTCAAGGCTGCGCGCACGTCAATGACCAGATCCTCTTCGATGGCCGCCAGATCGCAGCCGATAAGGATCATCTGGTCACCGCCGCATTCCACTGCCATGGCAGTGGCGGTGAGAGGTTTTTCCACATATTCGGAAATACGCTCCGCGAACTGACCGGTAAGAGAGATCTTCTTTTCCGGTGTGATATTGACTTCTGCCCAACCGATCTTAAGCTGTGACATGATAAATGCTCCTTTTTGATATAGTTATTGGTAATTCTACCACAAAAATTTCTGTATGAAAAGAAAACTTGCAAACCACATAAAAGTATGATATTATTTGCGTACGTCAGTGCGGGATTAGTACATCGGTAATATAAAAGCTTCCCAAGCTTTGGAGGCGGGTTCGACTCCCGTATCCCGCTGAAGTAAAAGAATGAGGAAATGGCTTAAAACAAGGCCATTTCCTCATTTTCGTTTTTAGCAGAATTTGAAGACATTTGAAGACACCTGGTATAAGTGGCTTATAAAGCGGCTTTTATACGGTTGTATGTCTCCGATTCTGTGAGTGGATTGTACAGGTAGCCCCTCCCACAGTGCCATAAAAGCCGCATAGAATGGAGGTTTCAACGCTGTTGATAACCCGTGGAAACTCGCCTGAAACTCATCAGACGGTTTCTACGGGTTTTTTCATGCCTTTTTACCCTGCCTTCCTGTTTCTTTTTTTCTTTGCAAGTGCAAAGTAGATGATTCCGGCCGCGGCCGTTGCTGCTCCGACGGCGATGGGGATCAGGGGTGTTCTGCTCTGACCCTTGCCGGCGTCACTGTTTTGCGCTCCCGGATCCTCTTCGGAGACCGTCTCCGCAGAAACCGTCGCCTCTGTTTCCGAAGCGGGTTCTGTTTCCGGTTCCGAAACAGTTTCTGTCACGGAAGTTTCCGGCTGCTGTGAAGCATCCGGTGCAGCGGTCACGGTGACGTCCTCTGCTTCTGTGTTCCTTGGAGCATCTGCCGCCGCGGGAGCCGGCTCCGATGTCGTCTCTTCGACCGGCTGCGATCCTGCGGCTTTTGCCGGCCCCTGATCACCCGCATCATCGCCTCTGTCACGGTCTGAGCTGCCGCCTGTATCGGTGCTTTCCTTCTCAGGCTTTGTCGGATCGATTATTACTCTTCTTTCTCTCGGGTCAATGGTCCACCGGATGACCTTATAGCCGGAGTAGGGAGGATCGAACTCGATCAGCATCTTGTGAGTTCCCGCGGTTTTGGCCGTATCGCCTCTCACCACGTGGAACGGTACCGAATCCACAAAATTGTAGGATACGCCCTTTACTCTGCAGGTCTGCGGATCCCCGGAATAGGTGAATTTTTCGTTTTCCAGTTCAATATTCAGCTTCTTATTTGTAAGATTGCCCAGAACATCCAGCTCAAATTCAAATCCCTGTTCACGCCCGTACAGCTTGCATGGGAAGAAGAACTCTCCCGGAATCAGACAGGAACCCCGGTCAGTCTCAGGATATGTGATCTCCCAGCGACTGATTTTTTTCGGCAAAGCCACCCGATGATCCCGTTCGCTGACCGCTTCCGTATTCACTTCACATTCTTTTTTCAGCACGGGGCCGACAAGCTCCGCACCGGACGCGCTGCACTCTCCCGGTGACATGGTTGCCGTCACAACGCACCGAATATACACGCTCGAGCTGTCAATTTTTGCGGGATTCAGCGTAAATGTGTCGGTGCAGGCTCCTTCAAAGGGCCTTTTAGTCCACACTTTCCCATCGCTGACCAGATCCTGATACCACTGATAACGCAGTGTGCCCTGATACTCCATATCCGAAACCACTGCCTTCAGTGTTTCCCCTTCGATCATTTCCCCAACGATGGTCACGGTTCCTGTGATCGGCTCGGTCCCGATCTCTGCGGTATCTACGATCATGTGATCATACACAGGTTCTTCGTACCCCTTTTGGGACCGGACAGCAACGGCATAGATCCCGTCGCGGACTTTCGCTGTCAGATCGGACCAGTTTTTCCATTCGAATTTCCGGTAATCCACCGGATCTTCCCTGCTTTCCAGCTTCAGAATCCCGAACTCGCAGTTCATCGTCTCGTGATAGTAAGAATCCGTATAACCGCCTTCCATCCGATTCTCCGGATCGTCTATCATTATCTTATACGATCCTTCCGCAGTCTTTTCTGCAAGTACCACGTTCTCAAGTCCTTTGATGGGCAAACCGGGAACATCGACAGAGAAAGTATGACCCGAACCGCCGTCAATATAATCAAAGTAATAATGACCACCGTACCTGAGCGGATACTCCAGAAACGTCCTACTGTCTTCCGGACCGAGCATGCCCGCCCTGTCATTGGCAAAAATTGACGTATTATAAAGGTTGTCAATATCCAGCTTTAAGAGGCCATCCTCAATTTTATAGGAAAGCATACGCATCTTTCTGGGGTCGTTTGACGGCAGATCGGCATCACTGATCCGGTTGCACACCTCTACACGCTGTCTCCATTTTCCGTAGGTATCGGTCTCCCGCATCACGTAATAGCCGCTGCAGGGAAGTTCGCAGCAGGTCCAATACCATTTTGCCTTAACATACGAATCTTTCCTGTTTGTCTGAAGAAGATGCTTCGCATTCATGATATCCACCGCATTATACGCATTGGTCCAGACGCGGGTGTTTTTGGCATTCATGTAGAGCGTGCCGCCATCCACGGCAAACCCCGGCTCCTCTGTCAGTACCATTATCGGTGAATAGTGTTCGTTCACTATAATGCAGTCAAACGCCTCCGGGCAGGCTGATACCGCGTCTTCTGCCGGCTTTTTCGCAAACCAGCGTACCGGGAATTCCTGCTTCGTATAGTTGCCGTAAATGTCATACACTTCCAGTGTGTTGGAACCGTTTTCCTCGATCAGAGACTCAAAGACCCACATGGGTTCCCTCTTTGTGACATAGTCCGGCCAGTCCGTAACATCCGTTCCGTTCCAGATACATTTTTCCAGCGCGTAGGGCGTGGTGATATAACACGTTAGCGCAACCGAATCCCCTTCCTGGACGGATGCCGTATTCGGGAAGCTTCTGTCCCAGTAGAACATAGGCGCCCGGTCGGAAGAACGTGTCAGTACGCCGGGATCCTGGGGATATACCGCGGTGTATTTATCGATCTGCTGATCCACCCTGAGCGGCGTGATCCGGACCGTAAGCATCATTCCTTCCGCATACTTTTCCGGGAACAGATCCGTGAAGCTCAGTTTTCCGGGCGTCTTCCAGTGCGCCCCTACCGTTACCGTTTCATTAAACTCTTTGATATAGATATCCGCGTCATAGGACATATACAGCTCCAGGTAGCTGGCCGCCGTTTCAAATTCAAAATAACCGCCCAGCTGTTTCAAAGAGACGACATCGTGATTCATCGGTGCTCCGCCCCCTCCGGCCCAGGAATCCATATCCTCATAGAAGTTCCAGTACAGGGAATTCGCTCCGCGGCCCACCAGTGTGCCGTCCTTATCATAGAAGCGGAACGCATAGTCATCCGGGAAAATGTTGATTCCGGCGCCGTCATCGGTGACCTTAAGAACCACCTGACGGAAGGATCCCGTCAGCAGATCCTCGATCTGGATCACGGTGCTTCCCGGCGCTGTTGCCGTTGCCACGATGCATCCCAGGAATGTGTCATAGTAAAGGATATCCAGAAGCGGCATCCATTCCTCAGTACCGTTGCTGATCTCACGGATGGAAATATCAGACTCCCGTTTGGTGCCGGTATAAGAGAAGACTGTATGCAGCGTGTTGTGGACGGACATGCCGGTCTGGGACGGAACAACGAAGAACGTCTGCTGGTCAAATCCGGTGGTGATCGTGTTGTTATCCAGGTATTTATCTGTACTTCTTACGATCCTTATTACATCGTCCTCCGTAACTGTTACATCAGCGTCTGAGAAGACATTCATGCATACAGTAACTCCGTTATCCTCATCGGCAAGGAATATCTCTTTGGGCATGGAAAGGACTCCGTTCACATGTCTCTTAAATCCGCTGGAAAGATCGCTCTTCCCGCGCTTATCCTTAAGCTCGAAAATGCCGTTCTTTTCATCGGTCCGTGTTCCCGCTTCCAGGGTCTTTATCGGTTCCTGCTCTGCAACCGAAAGTCTGCTTCCGGTAATGTCCAGAGGCCGCATTACTCCTGCAGCATCCTTATAGGTAAACTGAACAAACAGATGATCCGTTCCTTTTGTACCGCGGTTGGTAACATCCAGATCCACGTTTGCATATACCCGGTCATCGTCTGCCGACACCGCTTCAAACGCAGCGCTTTCAATGCCGATATCCGGCGAACCGCCTACGACGTATACAGTTTTTCCGGCCTTTGAGAACGGTGTTCCTCCCGTGGACTCTATATACTCCTTATCCTCACTTACAGAAAGGAACAGTTCCGTTCCGTCCTCGAGGTTCTGAACAAGTTCACGACTTGACAGTTCAAGCACAACATCTCTTCCGGAGGGTATCATGTCATTGATGCTCCAGGAAGAAAGCACTGCGCTCTTTCCGTTTGCTCTGGCTATCAGGTCAACCGATACCGGATATTGAGCAGAGCCTCTGATTGTTGCAGAGCCGGTATTGGTAAAGCCCACCTGGCCCTTCAGCCTCTTTCCTGCCGAAAATGCCTCATCCTGAAGGCTTATGAATTCCTGCCCTATATCGGGTTCACCGCTTCCAAAACAGATGGCGTAATAACCAAGACCGTCATCACGCTTTAATGTTACACCGTCTTCGGTAAGTTCCGGTACTGTTTCAAGCGTTCCATCATCCCCCAGGGTTTTGAATTCGAGTTTTGTATCATCCAGTTCTGACCATACACCGCCCGTGAGGATGATCAGCTGTTCCTTCTTCTGCAGGGCATTGGAGGCTTCATTGCTGAAAATCTCCTCTCCGGTCTCCTCATCAACTTCTATAGCAGCGTCATCTTCAATAAAATCTCTTGCGGTGGCAAGGACCGTAATGTCAGAGAAGACAAACCTGTCATAAGCTCCCTTGTCGCGTTCATCGGTAAGGGTCTTAACGAAAGCGTTATATTCCTCATTTCCGGTTTCTTTTCCCAGGAAGGCCTTCGTGATATCCTCACCCTCCAGTCCAAACCGTTTTGCGTTTTCATAAACAGACATACGGTTCATTGCCAGAAGGTATGGTTCTCCCCAGACACCCAGCTTAGAGTCCCACCATGCACAGAACAGGCCGTTGGAATTGGTCCCTTCCACAGCCTTGAGATATGCCATGACAAGGTTTCCTTCGCTGTCTGAGGCAAGTGACGCACCGTAACCGATCTGATTATCAAAGAAGGGTTCCATGGTGATCGCACCGCCGTTAATGATACCCTTAAGGGAATCATTTCTGAGCAGATACGTATTTCCGGTAAAACCGAAAATAAACACGGTTTTTGCTCCATTCCCGTCCATATCGGCGTCAATAAACCTGAGAGCATTGATCGAGGGATCCGCCTGTTCTTTCATAAGCGCTGTCCCCTGATATATTCCGTCCTTTGCCGCACAGGTATCAATGTTGTCAGATGTACAGTTTTCAAAATCAGCACAGGTATATAAAAGCTGTGCATCGTCCCAGGCTTTTCCTGAAACATCCAGCTCACGGGCATACATTCTGTGGAATACAGCTGTACCCGATTCTTCATTAAAGCCGGATGTGATCGCCCCTCCGTTGCTGTCAACAAACACATCCTGATCGGTGCTGTAGATTGCAAGATAATGTCCGTCAATTTCAGCAAAGCTGAGATCCACGATATGCTCGCCGTTTATGCCTATATCCTGTGAAACCTTTGTTCCGTCCGGAAGAACTGCCACAAGCGTGCTTCCGTCTCCAAATGCCTCTGTGAGCGCTCTCTGTGAAACATAGCGTGCCACAGGCTCCTGATGCGACGGCTCATTTTCATTGGCGATTCCTGTGTCAAGCTCCGCCTCGGAAACTCCGAAGCGTCCCTTTAAGTACTCGCGCATCATTTCATCACGCGAGCCGTTTGAAGAGGTTCCCCTGTTTTCGGCGAATACCTTTACATCGCCTGAAACAGCAGCCGCATAACGGTATTTCGGAGCGGCGTCACTGATCAGAACAGGCTCCGAGAAGGCTTTCTCCTCTCCGCCCAGTGTGATCGAAGCTGATTTTGTTACCAGATAGTCTGAAGCCTCCTCTGCCGTAAGCTTATCGCTGTCTTTAAAATGGCGGTCATACCCTGTCCATACTACCGTAAGCTTTTTACCCTCTACTCCAAACGAGAAGGCATGGACGCCCATGTACTGGTCGGCCGCTGCCGGTTCATTTACCAGAATGTACGGCTTTGCGGCTTTCGGATCCACCGGGTTTTCAATTCCGGGATGCTCTCCGTTTGTCACCACGCGGCTTAATGCCAGCTGGTGCTGGTTAAGCACATTTCCGGCTTCCGAAACAGCGACATGATAAAGGATATAAGTATCCCCGTCCACGCTTAATGCCTTATACTCTCCGCCGGTATCAAGGTGATCCGCAAGCTTAAAGGCATCTGCTCCCGATGAATATCCGGAAATATCAAATTTCACTTCCGTATCCGTCGGATGGAAGGCGTTTGTCTCTTCTTCCTCATCATACGAATCATAGAAGGCCTGACGCCCTGCGGTGTTCTCCGGCATTGCATATGCTCCGGGGCTTTCGGCCTCATTGGCATTGAGCTCATGCTTTTTGGAACCGAATACCCAGTAATCATCCGTTATCCATTCATCTGCCGTACTCTGCCTGTTCTTTTCCCAGTAATGTCCCACAAGGTCAAAGCTTACGGAGAAGAAGAAGAATTTTACGGAAAGCACCGCTGATGCGCCTGCATAGAAGGTGGTGAGGCCAAAACCACCTGAAGTGGTCTCAAACACAAGCTTCAGCAGACCCTGAACGTAAGCCTCGGCATTCATCATGCTGAAGCCTATGCCCACGCCGCCGCAAAGCTGGAAGTTCAGGGTAAGACGGAATTTCATTCCGTCCGGGCTGAAATAGGTGCTGTTGAAATCTGCAAGCGCAAGCTGTCCCACGGTAACACTTGTGTCGCCGTTGTTTTTAAGCATGATAAACTGAGCGTCAGAGTATCCGGCAAGGTTTGCGTTTACCGTATCTCCCTGCGCCTGGAAATGTCCTTTTTTAACCTCGGAAGTAAATTTGTCGGTTTCGGAAGCAATCATCACAATGCTTCCGTCAAGATACATACTGAATCCGGACTTTCGCGGATAGTTTCCACCCTTCAGTCCAAATACGATATATCCTCCCGGTTCTATGTTCCAGGTCCCTCCTGAACCGCTCGCTTTATGATATGTGATATCGCTTTCCTGTACAGTGTAGCTGTCGCCATCCTGTACAAGCTGCTGTGACATCTGAAATTCTGCCGATACCGATGCCGTGAACCGGATAAACACATATATTGCCGGACAGCAGGCAAAACGGTGTGATATCTCTACAAAAAGGGTGCCCACTAAAGCAATGCTTCCGCGCGGAACCGACCATTCTCCTGAAATGGTATCGCGTTCAAATACCACCAGCAATTTGATAGAAACCGTGAATGTGACTTTGGCTGTGGTACAGCTTCTTCCGCTGCTGGCTTTTTTGCTCTCGCTGTTATTAAGGAGGCCGGAATTTCCGTTAAGGAAATCCTCCATGGCATCCATAGTATCCTTATCGAATCCGAAGGATGTGGACGGCTTTACTCTTCCCTTATCTGTTTTCCACTTACTGGACTTTTCGTATTTCTGCGGCAGATCCGGAACTTCACAGAGATACTCGTCCTTTTCTATCCTGTTGCCATCGTATATTTTCTTTCCGGTAGTGCTGTAGTAATAACGGTCTGATGTATGCTGATATACCTGAACATTCCCGTATTGATCCTTAACATATTTCCGGCTCGTTTCCTGATAATAAGTATGCTGGTCACCTGCAGGGCCGGTAGCATCCACCTCTTTAATATTATCTTCAAATGTAGTACTTACTACATTTCCTCTGACATCTGTTTCAATCGTGGTCCTGCTTCCGTCGGCGTTACTGAAAACATCCTCCTGATTGTGTCTGATGTTCTCCTTTTTTTGATGTGACCACTCCTTTTCCGCTGAAGCCTCGAACACAGGAATATTGTATGACAGCCACAGCTGGTTGTCATTTACCATACTCAATGTGAATCCAAAGGCGCTGAAGTCAATGGTGGGGAGTGGGGCAGCCTCGTTGATATTTATACCGTATCCAAGACCTGCTCCTCCGTCGTTTCCTGAAAAACCGTAATCTTTGGACGGAACCGCGTCGATCCCGCCGGCGCCGTTTCCGTTGGTCATGGTTTCGGCGGTTCCTTCGGTAATGGATTCAGGTACGATGTCTTCCATACTGCTGATCTCCACCTGTTCCTGAAGATAAAGGGCATAAGTAGTATTTCCGCAGAAGGAGCCCAGATATCCGTTGGTATCTTCCACTTTATCAGGAAGCCCGTCCGCCCCCGTAATATAAATGTCTGAGGGAGAAGAATATCCGACACGCAGATGCCCGCTGTATTCAGGTATCTCCCCGCCGCTCATCTCACTGTAGATTTCGGTATTTCCGCCCAGCGGGATATCCACATAGGAAAGCTTTGTTGCGGCAGCACCGTACATTGCATGTCCGTCGGAGCTTATTTCCACGTCTCTGGCAGGTGACAGCATGCCTGCCTTATCGTCATATTCTTTTATCTGCGTGGGCGCAGCTTTAATACACCGGAAAGACCTCTGTTCTTCCGTAAGCTCGTCAATCGCTATAGGGTCAACAAGAGAGGGCAGAAATACAGGAAGCATCTGGACCTTCTTTGTATCGTCTCCCTTAAGCGCGCGGGGCGTCATGGTATAGAATGATCTGAGAATAAACTGTCTTACTGTTCCGTCGTCATTGATTTCAGGCGTGAGCATCAGTTCATTGATCCTTCCGTCGGCATCTCCCACATAGAAATCACCCGATTCCGGAGCAGTCTCAAAGAATCCTGTTTCTTCGTTGAAGAAGCCGTCGATCTTTCCGTTGCCGTTAGCGTCATAGTAGTACTGTTCCTCTACTAGCGTCGCCTCCATGATGGATTCCTGATCCATAAAGTCACTGTCATAGAAGACAAAGTTCAGAAGGGAAAGCGAAAGATCCGACTTCTTAAATAAGATCGTTTCATTGCCGCTGTAAAGATGACCGTTGAAAAGGATCACATCCTCTTCATCAAGACCAAAATTCACGGACTGTATATTTTTCAGACCGGGCACACTGTTCCAGTCAAGCTGTGCAACACCGTCTGTCTGTGTGAGCAGGCTGCGCAGAGTGTTCTTATACTCTGCAGAGCCGGTAGTAACGGTTTTGTCTTTAAAGAACGGATACTCCTCCGTCTTCTTTCCCACCGTTATTGTAACCTCATGATCCTTCCCGTCCTTATCTGTAAGAAAACGGTCCCAGCTGTTCTTAAGCGCCTCAGGCGAATAATCAATCGTTTTATTAACGTTCCTGTCCATAGAGGGACGGATATCGATCTGAACTTTCTGACGGCGTTCAAGAACAACATTGACTGTATATATTTCCTTAAGATCTGCTGCGGTCATTCCATCCCACAGAAGAGTAATGTAATACACATCCGGTTCATCTGCGGACTGCGTGATCTGAGCACCTTCCACACGGCTTCCGTCATTTCTGGTCACATAAACCGTATCATCGGCTTTCTCCCCCTGATAAGGCTTGAAGCTTGCGGAATTGACCATGGTTACCTTGAGCTTTGAGCCGGCATACAGACAGCCCTTGCTGTTTACGCCTGATTCGTGGGGAACCAGGGAGACCACGGGCCTGATGCTTTCATATAAAGCTTCTACATCGATCGGGTTCTGAGCGCCGGTATCGGCATCGTTCGCGGTATGGATAGTCATGCCGATTGTGGAGGTATTGCTGAATACACGGCGCGTGCACTCCATATTTTTGAGGTCAAACTGACAGCTGGCATTTGCCCATTTCGGCACATTCGGATTGTAGGCCGGGGTATTTTGTCCGTTTAAGTTGGTCTGCAGACCGAACTTCACATCCAGCGCCGGATCTGCCTGCTGGAGTGTAACCGTGGCCTTGTAGCTGGATTTAGTCAGGGGATATCTGCTATCTTCCGTGAAGTGCTTGGGTATGAAATCATAGTAGTACTGCCCTTTCTCGAATCTTTCCGGCACGCTGGCCCCGGTGTTGATGCTGACCCAGGGCATTATAAATCTCCAGTCGTTTTCATCCTTCATTTTTTTGCTGCCGTTATATCTTGCAATGGCAGCTAACGACACTTTCCATTTGAAATAAACCTGCGAGAAATACAGCCCCGCATCAGGAAGAGAAAATGTGACCGGCTGTGTCAGGGTATCATTGTGAGAGACCCTTATTTCATGATTGGCTTCATAATCGTTGTTAAAAACATACTTGCCCCCGCAGTCCTCATTGTTGTTCTCATATTGCGGAGCTCTGAAAGAGTTTCTGTATTCTACTGAATCATTGACTGACGTACTGTCACCGGCAACGATTTCTTTATCCTTCCAGTATTCGTTCGTCTCCAGATAGCGGGAATCACGGCGTATCTGCACACCGTTCTGATAGGTATAGGAATTAGGATCTTCCACATAGGAGCCTTGAAGCTCCTCCCTTTCCTCTTCCTGCTCATAATCCACTTCCCCTCTGGTTCCCAGAAGGCCGCCTTCCAAAACGCTGATACGGTTTGAAACATCCTCGCCCTGCGCAGTGGCAAGCATACTTTGAAGGTTCATTCCATCAGCCATAAGACCGTTTTCGGAAGCGCCCAGCAAAAGGCCGCCGGACGTAAGTATTATTTTAACTGACGACGGCTCATACAGGCTGCACAGATCACTGCCTCCCGAAATATCCGAAAGTGTTACGGTAAACTCTTTTTCACCGTCTGCGGCCTGCCCCGCGATAAGCGGGACCTTGAATTCCATAAGACTCTGGTTTCCAAGGAACGCAAGCATTTGAGAAGTATGGGTATAATCGGTCCCGGCCACGGCGGTCCCGTCTTTTGTTTCTGCTTTTACCGCTACGGGATAACGGAGGTCGCCGGTACGCTTTACAAATACCGTTACCTCTCCGCTGTCACGGTCGGCTTTGATCTCTGAGAAGGTAAAACCGAGCTGCGTGGGCTCTTTATCTGAAATGTCATCGTCCACGCGGGAAAGTGTGTATGTCTCACACAGATTGCAGGCGTCACCGCCTTCTGTTCCGGATATCGTAAATACACCAATACGGTCAATGCCGTAATAATCATCGTCAAGGGCTGTGACACGCAGGTATTTTACAAACTCGCCTTCACCAAAGGTAAGTGTTATTTCAAGGGGATCATATAGGCCTTCTGCCTCATAGGTCTCGAAGGTCATGGGCTCATATTCGGGAAGATCATCGGGAACTTTCTGATCCTCATCATCCAGCGGATCATAGGGCGTGCCTGTAATTGCCGCAGGCGTACAGTACCTGACGCCGTCTTTCATATATATAAGCCGGTAATCCTGAGTAAACTGTCCTTCCCCGTCCATGATGCCATCAAGTACGATAGACAGCTCTGCTTCGTTTGAATCTTTGATGGAGCGCCATCCGCTCTCAT
>JAKSPC010000037.1 GCA_024405155.1 Lachnospiraceae bacterium
ACGGAGCCCTCAGGGGCTCCGTTTCAACCTTTACAAGTGGCAAACTCGGGTTATAGCAGATTTCACGGCGGGGTTGCAACTTTTTTGTCGGGAGACGCGTTTTCGTTCACCTCAAAAACCGGCATGTGAGCCGGTGAGCGGTTTAAGCCGCTTCCGGCTCACATAAATGCTCAGGAAATTTTTGCCGATTTGGACCTCTGGGGCCTTTACCCCCTTTGCGGCTCACATCGTTCCCGAAAATCCTTTCGAAACCGCCTTGGAATAGTTTACATAACTTTAATCATGTGAACCTGGTGCCGTCAAACCACGCCAGCGGCTCACATTGCGGTTTTTTGACTTTTTCAGCGTGTGAGTCGGAACAGCCTCAATGCGTCCTGCGGCTCACATCGCAGTTTTTTTGAACCGGCTCACGCACTTGCAGCGAGGAGAAATGCTGCTTATGTTTTTCGCCAAAAAAGCTGCCGTTTTCGTGCGGCAGCTTTTGTACGATATATGCTGATTTGTATTACATTGTCAGTGCTCTAAGGAATCGACCGATGCGCGGCGCATCAGCGAAAGCCAGGCTTTACGCGAAGTATTTTGACAGAAGGGCCATGACGAAACGGATGCCGGGGATGAGAGACTCCTTGTCCAGGAATTCTTCCCGGGTATGGGCGCCCACGGAATCGCAGCCGCCTACGCAGACGGCATTGATGCCCTTGGAAAGCGGGATGTTGGCATCGGTGGAACCGGATCTTCTGCCGAAAGTAACGCCAAGGATATCCCGTCCGCACTCCATGGTGTGCTCCAGGAATTCCTCGTATTCGCGGCCGAACTCCGCGCCGCAGGGACGCTCACCCAGAAGAGTCACTTCCACCTCAATGCCCATGGCACGGTATGCTTCCACCACTTTCTCGAACATCTCCTTCATCTTTGCCAGGCATTCCCTGTCATCGGAACGGTACTCGTAAAGCATGGAGGCTTCCTGCGCAATGGTATTGACGGAGGTACCGCCCTCAATGGTGCCCACGTTGTAGGTGGTCTTGGTCCCTTCCTTTGCCGGCACCTTCATCTGATAGAGGGTGTTGATCATAGAAGCAAGATAGGCAATGGCGTTTCTGTTGCCGAACGCGCCGTAGGAATGTCCGCCCTCTGTGCGTACGGTGACCTTATAACGGTGGGAACCCACGGCGATGGTCACGATGTTTTGGAGTCCGCCGTCCACGGTATAGAATCCTTTGATCCTGCTGCCGAAATTCCTGATGATGTTTCTGGTTCCGTCCAGGTTGCCCAGGCCCTCTTCGCAGGAGTTTGCCACGATGAGAACGCCGAAATCTCCGGCGGGCTTCATGCCGGCCTTGTGGAAATAGCGGTAGGCATAGAGAAGTACAGCCAGGCGGGCGGTGTCATCGCCCACGCCGGGGCAGTACATGTATTTGTCGTCTTCCCTAAAGGGAAGTTCGGTGGTATCCGGGAACACCACGTCGGTGTGTGCCATGAAGACGTAGATGTCGTTATTTTCCTTTACGTTCACGGGCCAGATCACGTTCTTGGCCTCGTCCACGTATACGCCTTCGGAGCCTTCCTTTTCCATCCAGTTCTTCACGAACTCCACTCTCAGATCCTCGTGGTGTGAGGGAGCCGGGATGGGAGCTATCTTGCGGATAAGCTCCTGCACGTCGTTTTTCGTATCCAGAACGTACTGTTCCATAGCTGATGTGAGTTTCATATGTATCATCTCCTAAAGTTATAGTTTCACATGTCCGATACCATCCGAACCGATGGTGATCTCGGTGCCGTAGGCTTTGCTCATTTCCTGAAGCCGCTCCAGAATACCGGCGTCGTACTTCGGTCTGGGAACGCCGCCTGTTGACTTGGGCTGGCCGTATCCCAGCTCCACGGGCATCAGGTCGATCTTCGTCACGTTTCCGTTTTCATCGGCCTCCCAGTAGGGAACGAAAGCCTCAAACATCACCTGGCTGTAGTAAAGTCCCCTCTTTCCGTGGTCGGAACGGTCCTCGTACATATCCTTCATGTTCTCGTTGCCGGTAAGGCCCTGCTTTTCGAACATGCCGGCGGGCACCCACTTCATGGTCTCGTTCTCCAGGAAGAAATCGCCCAGGGAATAGAAAATAGGCTTTCCCTTGTAGATCTCGATGGGGCGGATGAGGTGCGGACCGGTGCCGATGACGGCGTCCGCGCCGGCATCGATACACTTTCTGGAAAACTCCTCCAGGAACTCCGAAGGCTCCTCTTTCAGGATCTTTTTGATCTGATGGGAGTGGATGCTGATCACCACATAATCCGCAAAGAACTTTGCCTCTTCAATGGCCTTTACGGTACGGGCCATATCTTTTGGGTTTACATAAGTCCGCTTTCCCGCTTTTTCTGCTTTTTCAAAACGAAGCCCGCCGAAATCCAGCTGTCCCTCCGGAAGCTGGGGAAGATAGCCTTCCTTCCTGCTGATATCCGCAGCGCCGTTGATGGCGGTCTGGGCCGCGATGGTCTCCATCTGGGCGAACTGTTCTTCCGTCACCTGATACATGGTCTTGCATGCCACGCCGTTAAGGCCCGGGCGGCCTGCCATCATGCGGGTCTGCTCACCGGCCATCATATCGGCGGTAAAGGAGGAGCAGGCGGCGATCATGGCAAAACGTCCCGCCGGGGTATCCAGATACACGGGGCCGGAAGCTTCGGCCAGCGTGCGGCCGGTGCCTGCTGCCGGGAAATCATATTTCTTTATGTATTCCAGTGTTTTTAAGAGCCCGTCCTGCCCGTAGTCATGAGAATGGTTGTTGGCCGTACTCAAGATGTTGAATCCGTACTTGTGCATGTCGCCAAGCACCGCAGGCTCCGCGCAGAACCAGGAACCACCGGAAAGGGCCGCGCCGCACACTTCAAAGTCGTGAACGGTGGTCTCCAGGTTCAGATACCTGAAATCGCCTTTTCCGATGAAGTCCTTTAATTCATCAAATCCTTCGTAATCTACCGTGCGGCGGAAGACCATGGCGTCTCCTGCTGCCGTGCATTTAAATCTGCTCATTTATCATCCTCCCAGTTAAGGTTTGCTGCCGATGCGCTCTGGATCTCGTTTTCATTGTCCCAGGTGATCTTTTCTCTGGTGCCGAACTGCGTAGCTGCCGACTTCTTTTCCCGTTCCTCCGGCTTTACCACTTTCTCATAAATGGCCGGCCAGATGGCATAGTTTAACAGCAGGCTGTTGGCCGAAAACAGAACGAGGAACACCACGAACACCCACACGTCGGTGAGGGTGGTGGAATAACCTACGGTGACCGGTGCCAGCCCTATGGCAAAGAACAGGTGCGCCGCGATGATGACGAGGGCGATGAGCGAACGTTTCCAGCAGCCCAGTACCATGATCAGCGAGTTTTTCAGGAGCGCCTTGAAGGGCAGGTCCACAAACGCCAGCATGGTCCAGTAATAGGTGCTTGCCAGGTAAATGATGATGAGGAAGCAGGCCGTGAACGCCAGAATGATGGTGAACAGGAAGCTCTTCCCGAAAATGTTGTAGTATACGAAACCGGCCAGCAGAAAGAGGCCGAAAGCGATGCCGAACACGAGGCCGCCAAGCAGGGATTTGCCGAACTCCCTTTTAAAGGTCTTCCAGTAATCCTGCCACAGAAAATAGTTCTGGTCCTGCACCATGGTGCAGGTGATGCGGTTCATGGCGGTAAGTGCCGCCGGGATGGTAATGATGGGAATGCAGGAAAAAATGAACATCAGATTCAGGGAAATGAGGCTCACCAGCTCCCGGTAAAGCATGGACAGCTTAAAGGGCGCTGCCGGCTTTGCCACGAAAGGCTTTGCTTTCGCTGCTTCGGCAGATGCGGGGACTGCGGAATTTTCCTGCGTCTGTTCTCCCTCTGTATTTTTCTTTTCAAATAATGCCATATGTACTCTCTTTCTGCGAAACTGACAATACCCGCGCAAACCGCGCATCATTTAATGCTGATAGCGGATCAGTGTTTTTTCCGTCTCCGGATCGAACAGATGAATGGTGGCGGGATCCACGTGCAGCGTCACTTCGCTGCCTGCCGCCACGTCGGTGTGGTTCTGGAACACGGCCATGAAATGGGTGCCGTTCGTTTCCAGTTCCGCGTGAAGACCCGCGCCCATGGGAACGGTCTTTACGACGTTTGCGGCAAAGGAAACGTCCGCCGCTCCTTCCACAGGCTCCAGACGCAGATCTTCCGGACGGATGCCGGAGATCACTCTGCCGCCGTCGGTGGCGGCGGGATCATCCCCGGGAAATGGGATCCGGTCCGTGGGGATGTCGAATTCATTCCCCATGATCTTCACTGCCCAGTTCGCTTCTTTTTTTATAAACCGGGATGCAAAGAAGTTCATCTTCGGGGAGCCTACGAAACCTGCGGAATACACGCAGTTTGGCTCATTGTATACTTCCTGGGGATTTCCCAGCTGGATGATCTTTCCCTCGTCCATGACGGCCACCCGGTCTCCCAGCTGCATGGCTTCCGCCTGGTCGTGGGTCACATACACAAAGGTGGTATTCAGGCGCCGGTGCAGGTCGGCAATAACTTCACGAAGTTCCTGTCGCATGGCGGTGTCCAGATTGGAAAGGGGCTCGTCGAACAAAAACACCACGGGATTTCTTACCATGGCCCGGCCCAGTGCCACTCTCTGGCGCTGTCCGCCGGAAAGCTCCCGGGGACGGCGGTTCAGGATGTCCTCGATATCCAGTACCTTCGCCACTTCCTCCACTCTGGCGGTGATCTCCTCTTTGGTGATCTTTTTTATGTTGCCCAGAGGGAAGGCGATGTTTTTGAATACATTCAGATGGGGATACAGCGCGTAGTTCTGGAATACCATGGAAACGTTCCGCTCCCTGGCATCCAGACCGGTCACGTCCTGATCGTCGAAAAGCACCTGACCGTCCGTCTGACGGATGAGACCCGCGATGACGCGGAGCATGGTGGATTTTCCGCAGCCCGAAGGCCCCAGAAGCACCAGAAACTCATGGTCGTTTATGGTAAGGTCCACGTTGTCCAGGCCCTTTATGCCTTTCCCGTAGTCCATCGTTACGTTTTTCAGCTCTATCTTTGCCATTGCATCCTCCTTGGTAAGATATGAGTTTTCGCGTCTCTGCGCCTTTCAACCCTGATTTTATATTATATCTCAACCCGCAAAAAAAAGCCACACCGGAAATCCGGCGCGGCTTTGAAACGCAGGCATTTTACAGTACTTCGATGGTACACGCAATGAGAAGAGGCGCTTCATCGGATTCCAGAAGGGTCTCCGTGGCCTCGTCCGTAAGGATCGCCGCTTCCCCTTCCAGAAGCTCCGTCACTTCGTCGTCCGGTTTCACCAGTCGGGCACTGCCTTCGGCGGCAAAGAGCACGATGGTCTGCCCCGCTTCCACCGGATTGATCAGAATGCTGTTGTCCTCATCCGGCTCGATCACGTTCATGGCGCCGTCGGCTTTCCCTTTTCTGAGCATCAGATTGAAATCCGTGCACACGCCGCGGCAGTGGGTATCGTCCGCGCCGTCGAACTCATGGACCTCAAAAGGTTCCACGTCGATCTCTTCCCCGCCGTTATGGGAAAGGATCATCTGTCCGTTCAAAGGTGTTATGAAACGCTTGTAGTCAGGCAGTGCCGTGTAATCGGATTCTGCCAGCTCCACCGTGGCCGAACTTACTCTCCACAGAAACGTCCTGTCCGCATAGACCGCGCCTTCCGGACCGATGGCGATCTGAATGGTCTTTCCTCCGGACCAGTTGCTTACCGCGTAATCTTCTTTTGTCAGTTTCTTGATCATGGCTTTCCTCCGTCAGATGAGACTTTTTACTTTCTCATAGAGCCCGTCCGCAAGCACCGTAGCTTTCCCGAGGATCTCCTCGCCTTCCGTACGGCACTTTGCGGCATACGCTTCATCGGTGATGCCGGCGATGTTGATGAGGACGTTTAGCCATGCGCCGTAGACGCAGGAGCGGAAACCAAGAACGGCACACCCCATGTCGCTGGCTGCGGTAAGGTTCAGCTTTCCTGCTGCCTTTTCGATCAGCAGAAGGCCTTCATATCCGCTGCGCATCATCTCCAGGGGCGTGACGGTGCAGAGCTTCAGAGCTTCCTGCATGGCCGCCTTTCTTGCCGCCTTTTCCTCGTCGGTCTCTTTGGGCATGGCAAAGACAGCGCTTACCGCGTTGAAGCTTTCGGTGTCGCGGTCGATGATCTCCGTGAGGATCTCTTTCAGGCGGTCCGCCTGTTTCACGGTCTCCTCGGCCAGGTCCTGCACGTCAGCGTATTTCTTTTTGCCTATGGTGAGGCGCCCCACCATGGCAAGAAGCGCCGCCGCCTGGGCCCCGCAGAGCGCGGAGGCACTGCCGCCGCCCGGTGCCGGGGAATCCGAGCCCATCTCGATTATGAAATCTTTGGTTGATAAATCAACTAATCTCATTCTATACTCCTTATGTTTCAGCAAATGTACTTTCATAAGCAGCGCCGGTGGATTTCGGTGTGTGCGTGCTTTGCGACGAGTTGCAGCGAAAGCTGCACCCGAAGGCGCAAACACGCACCCCGAATGGTACCGCCGGCGCGTATTATTGCATTACTCAGCTAACAGATGATATTCCATGCACTGGTTGAAGGCGTCGAAGTTTTCCAGCTTCAGGTAGAATTCCGCGCAGTCAAGGAGTGCTTTGGCGGGGCACAGTCCTACCAGTTCGCAGCCCACGGCGTAGGTGCCGTAACGCTCTGCCAGGGTCTTGATGGTCTCGTATACGATGTAGATGGAGGTCTCCTCGTAGTTCACCAGGTTCATGGATACCTGCGCGATGCCTCTGTCTTCCAGCATGAAGCCCATGGCCTTGCAGCACTTGAAGCCGCCGTTCTTGGCACGGATGGTCTTTGCGATCTTTTTGGCGATGGTCACGTCACTGGTCGCCAGGTTCACGTTGAATGCCACAAGCGGCGGACGTGCTCCGATGGCAGTGATGCCGGCGGTGGGGTGGATCTTTCTTTCGCCGAAGTCCGGTGCCCACTCGGGACGAAGGAGCTTCTCCGGCATGCCTTCAAACTGACCCTCGCGGCAGGTAGCCAGGTTCCTTCTCTCGGGGACCGTTGCGGAGTCTTCATACAGGAAGGACGGGATGCCCAGTTCCTCCCAGAATCTCTTCGCCACGCGCTTTGAAAGCTCGATGCAGTCTTCCACGGTCACACCCTGGGTGGGAACGAAAGGCACCACATCGGTGGCGCCCATACGGGAATGCTCACCCTTGTGATGGTTCATGTCGATCAGCTCTGCGGCTTTCTTACCCAGCTTTACCATGACTTCCTCGATACCTTCGGGAGTGCCTACCATGGTGAATACGCTGCGGTTGTGGTTGCCGTCGGTCTGTGCGTCCAGAAGCGTAACGCCGGGCTCGCTCTGAGCCACTGCCACCAGTTCATTGAATCCTTCTTCGTTCTTTTCTTTGGAAATGCTGAAGTTCGGAATACATTCTACTAATCTTGCCATTTTTACCCCTCTTTCTAACAATGCCGGCACCCGAAGATGCCGGCATATTGATAACTGCAACTTGATTTGCCGATCAGCCCGTGAAGCCCTTTACGAAGAACTTGATGAAGGCGATGGTCTGCGGCTGATAGATGATGTCTACCAGGAATGCGCCTACGATGGGAACGATCATGAATGCCTTACGGCTCATGCCGTACTTATCCTTCACGGCGGTCATGTTAACGATAGCAGTGGGCGTTGCACCAAGGCCGTGGCCCAGAAGACCTGCGCACATAACTGCTGCATCGTAGTTGGAACCGAGGATACGGAATACTACGAAGTAAGCAAGGATCACCAGTACGACTACCTGAGCAACTACGATGAGGAGCACCGGTCCCAGGAGGTCCAGAAGCTGCCAGAGCTTCAGAGACATGAGAGCGATGGAAAGGTAGATGTTCAGTGATACGTCGCCGATGCCGTCTACCAGACCGAAATTGAAGTTGTACCAGTGGAACTTCTCGTTCAGGTTACGAACGATCATTGCCACGAACATGGCACCAACGTAGGTGGGGAAGCTCATGTTGATGAGTTTTCCGATCCAGCCGGATACCATGCTGCCCAGAGCCATGCATACCAGGATGGCAGTTACGTTCTTCATGATGTCGAGAGACGTAAGCGTGCCGCCCTTCTTGTTGATCTCTTCTACGGAAGTGTCCAGATTCTCAGTGGGATCGGGTCTCAGGTTGTTCTTCTCAATAAGAAGACGAGCGGTGGGTCCGCCTACCAGAACGCCGAAGATCAGACCGAACGTTGCTGCTGCTGCACCAACTT
Organism: Lachnospiraceae bacterium; assembly: GCA_024405155.1. Lineage (GTDB taxonomy): Bacteria > Bacillota > Clostridia > Lachnospirales > Lachnospiraceae > Avilachnospira. The sequence goes on from JAKSPC010000037.1 coordinate 8,288, forward strand.
CCACACCTGCTGAATAACCCATGTCTACGAAAGTCTTTCCGTAGGAAGCTGCTGCGCCGTGGCCGCCGATCATGGAGATGGCGCCTGCCAGCAGAGCGTAGGGATACTCCAGACCGGTAACCGCTGCAAGGCCAACGGAAATGAAGTTCTGAATGATCGAAACAGCTGCCGCAATGAGCCAGTAAACTACCAGCAGGATGCCGCCCTTCTTGAGGAGCTGTACGCTTGCGCCAAGACCAACGGTGGTGAAGAATGCAAGCATGAAGAAATCCTGCAGTGTTGTGGTGAAGTTGAAGGCGAAAGCGCCTGTCCGGTTACCGATGAAGGTAATGAACATGAACAGGAAGCCGCCTACCACGGGTGCGGGAATGCAGTACTTTGTAAGGAATTTCACCTTACTCTTGATCCAGAAGCCGATAAGGAGCAGAACACAGGCAAACGCTGTGGTCATGACCATATCACAGTTGATGTTGAGCATACCCTCAACGGTTTCAAAAACCATAAATAACCCCCTTTAACAAAGCCCTTGCGGGCACACATTAATTTACTTTATTACTTTATCATAATGTTTGATAGAAGAATATTGACTAAAGATACAAATATTATCGGTGTTCTCTTGTGCAGTTTTCACAACGTATTCTGCATTTTTCCTTTTTTCGTGCGTTTGACCGCCGTTTGCGCTATAATCATTGCAATCAGGTCCGGCAGACGGACCGTTATGACAGAAAGGATCATCCTATGAGTCCTACAGGAAGAAAACTTGTGATCATCTCCATGGATGCCATGGTCAGAGAGGATCTGGAATATGCGAAAACGCTTCCTACCTGGGGGTACATGCTGGAACACGGTGCCCTGGTGGAAAACATCCGTGAGATCTACCCCACCCTTACCTACCCTACCCATCAGTCCATGATCTCCGGCATGTATCCGGACAAGCACGGCGTGATCAACAACATTCAGTTCGTACCGGGAACGCTGACAACGCCCTGGAACTGGTATCACGATGTGGTAAAGAAACCAGATCTTATGGATATTGCCAAAAAGAACGGTCTTCTCACCGCTTCCGTCAGCTGGCCCGTTTCCGGACGCCATCCCTCCATCGATCTTCTGGTGGACGAGATCTGGCCGCTGGACGTGAATGCGGAAGCCGACGTGTACGTGAGCACCTTCCTTGGTTCCGGCACTTCACCGGAACTGATGGAGGCTGTGGTGCAGCCTTACGTGGAACTTCGCATGAAGCGGAAGCAGCCGGGCACCTCCTGGTTCTCCACCTCCTGTGCCGCAGACATCATCCGCTCCTATTCTCCGGACATCATCACCGTCCACCTGACGGTGATCGACGGATACCGCCACGACAGCGGCGTATTCAACGATCACGTAAAGGAAGGCATAAGGGAATCAGAAGAAATGCTCCGTACCATCGTGGAAGCCGTGAAGTTCTCCGGCTTCCTGGATATCACGGATTTCTGCATCGTATCCGACCATGGGCAGATCGATATCGACCGTGCCTGCTGCCCCAACGTTTTGTTCCGGAAAGCCGGGCTCATCGAAACGGATAAGGACGGCAATGTGACGGGGCAGAAAGTCTATGCCTTCCCCACCGGCTGCAGCTGCCAAATCGTACTGGACGATCCCAAGGACTGGGAGACCTACGCCAAGGTACAGAAGATCCTGAACGACGCAAGGATGAGCGGAAAATACGGCATCGAACGGGTGTATACAAAAGAAGAAGCCGAAAAGGAAGAAAACCTCTCCGGCGGTTTCGCGTTTATCCTGGAGGGTGACGGACACACCTGCTTCTCACTGGACTGGCATGGAGAAAAAGCGGTCGTACCCACGAAATACAAGGCCAATCACGGGCATCATCCCGACAAGGGACCGGATCCCTTCTTCCTGGGCTTCGGACCGGACTTCAAGGAAGGCGTGCGCCTTCCCGGTGCCCGCATCATAGATGAGGCGCCCACCTACGCGAAGATCCTTGGGCTGACCATTCCCGAAGCCGATGGAAAGTCTATCGACGGCATGCTTTCCCTGTGATAAAAGCGGCGTGTGGAAGATGGCGGAAGCGCACTGTTGCTCCCTCTCCCCCACACCGCTTTCGCATACGAAAAAGGAGTTCCTTTCGGAACTCCTTTTTTAAGTGCTTCGGTAACGATCAGCCGATCTTTCCGTTGATGTCGTTGTCGATCTGTGTGTAAGAGATAGTGAACAGAATGGCGATGAAATCCCAGATGGTCACGTACAGCAGATAGGGGAACAGCAGTGAGTGTGACAGAGCCAGGAACAGTGCTACTGCAAATACACCGACCATGAGGCCTTCGCCTGCTCTCTTGTTGCAGAACAGGATGCTGAGCGCTCCGCCCACAACAGTGCCGATAAGAGCAATGAACATGCAGGTGTAAGCAGTCGAATTCACCTGGCTTACATCCTTTGCATAGAAGGTGGCTACTGCAAGCTCTGACGTGGGATCAGCCTTTGTCGCGAAATAAAGGGCAATACCCACAACACCAAGGATAACGGAAACGGCACCGATAATGATCTTACAAATTTTCATTTTTTTCTCCTTTCCCGATCAACCCTTAACAGAACCCTGCGTGATTCCTTCTACGAACGTCTCGTTCATGATAAGGAACATGATAAGCATGGGAGCCATGGAAAGCATGGAGCCGGCCATCATCAGGTTATACTGGGAAGCACCGGATCCACCGTTGTTTGCCAGGTTTACGATAGCAACTACCAGGGTGGTAGCTGTCTGGTCAGATGCAAGCATCAGTCTGGGAAGCATCCAGTTGTTCCATGATCCACGGAAGGTCATCAGAGCGATGGTTCCCAGGATGGGGATGGACAGCGGAAGGATGATCCTCAACCAGGTGGAGAAGAAGGTACATCCGTCGATCTTTGCGGATTCGTCCAGTTCCTTCGGAATGGTCTTTAAGTAACCCATGGTAAGGAACAGGTTGGACGCGGAACCCATGCAGGATACCACGAGAGCAAGTCCCCACCAGTTGTTAAGACCGATCTTGGTGGTGATACGAAGTACGGGGAATACGGTAATGGTTCCGGCACCGATGAACATGGTGGCAAGGAAGAAGTAATACAGAACCGTCTTGCCCGGGAAACGACCTCTCTGGAAGCAGTAAGCGGACATTGCCGTAAGGACTACCGTGATGGCAACCGTAAGAACGGAGACCTTCAGGGAGTTCCAGGTGTAGTCAGCGAACGTGGTCTTGGAATCCAGTGTGGATCCGCTCATGCCCCAAACCTGCTTGTAGTTATCGGTAGTGAATACCTTGGGGATCAGGTTTGCTCCGCCGGAAGCGATCTCCATGTTGGTCTTGAAGGACGCGGATACCGTATATGCCAGCGGGAACAGAACGAATAACGTACAAAGGATCAGGAAGAAGTAAAGGAAGAACTTTGCAGTCTTGCTCATTTGCATTTTCATCTTAAAGTACCTCCTTAATCAGTATACATCTGCAGACTTGTTGGTAGTCTTCAGATAGATAAGAGTTACGGCACCGAGGATCACGGCGGTAACGATGGTAAGTGCAGCACCGTAGCCGTAGTCCATTGCGGAACCGGTCTCGAACCACTTCTTGTAGATGTGTGTCATCATAACCTCGGTACCGTGGTTGGGACGGCCGTTGGTGAAGGTAAGAACCAGGTCGGTAACCTTCAGTGAACCGAGGATAGCGTTCATCAGCACCATCTGCAGCACCGGTCCCAGAAGGGGAAGGGTGATGGAAAGGAACTGCCTGGTATTGGAAGCACCGTCCACGGTAGCTGCCTCATACATGGCAGGATCGATACTCTGCAGGCCTGTCATGAAGAACAGCATGTTCAGACCGAAGTTCTGCCAGATGGATGCGACCATCAGCATGAGCATGGAAGTCTTTTCGGAAGAGAACCACATGACGGGCTGTCCGCCGAAGAACTTGATGATCTCATTGACAACGCCCGTGTTATGCGCGAACAGATAAGAGAACACAACGCCCATGATGGCAACGGAGATCATGGAAGGCATGAAGTACATTGCACGGAAGAAGTTTCTGAACTTGATCTTTCTGGTAAGGATGAAAGCGGTGACCAGAGCCAGCGGGATCTCTACCAGCAGCTTGCCGATGGCAAACACGAAGGTGTTGAGGACCGATTTCCAGTAAACGCTGTCCTGGAATACCTTCACGATGTTTTCAAGGAATACGTACTTTACTTTGCCGTAGCCCTTGTACTTTACCATGCCGTAACGGATGACCCACGCAAGCGGAATGGCAACGAAAACAAAAATACCGATAACAGTACCTGCAACCATCAGGTAGCTCTGTATCAGTTCGACTGCACCCGGTCTTTCACCGGTACGAGCCTGTTTTACTTTAGTGTCTTTCACTGATAGCTCCCCCTGTAATTTCTTCGCACACAAAGTGCGGGGTTTTATAATAGTGTAATTATAGGCGACAGCCTTCCCATCGTCAAACACTTTTTATTGTTTCGTAAGAATTTGGAGACTGTTTGACGTTTCTCACAAATCTGCGTCGCTGCTTTGTGGCAAAATATACAATTGCAGGGGCGGTACCCTGCGCTTAATGTCTGTAATTTTCCGCTGCCGCTTCCAGCACGCGGTCGCAGTTTTTCCGGTAGTAGAACGAGATGAACAGCATGGTGCAGGTCCAGCCCACCGGCACGCCCAGCAGTATGGGGACCGGGGTGTTGCTGATGTAGCTGGACATGATGAACAGGTAGATCTGGCGGCATATCACGTAGCCGGAAATGCTGCTTATCATCACGCTGCGGGTGTCACCCGCGCCTTTTAAGGCACCGGACTGACAGTTGGTCCACAGATTCACGATAGTAAACGGCATGATGAGCCGGATGATCATCGTCCCGGCTTCCACCACCTCCGGTTTTGCGTTAAAGAACGCAGTCAGCTGCGGCGCAAGGATCCATGACACCGCCGCCACAGACGCGATCAGCACGAAACCGATGCCGAAACCCGCTTTCACGCCCTTTTTCGCCCGCTCCGTGTCCCCGTTTCCGATGTTCTGCCCCACAAAAGTGGAGATAGACATGTTAAGGGACTGGATGGGAAGCTGTGCCAGCCGTTCCACCTTGTTGAAACAGGTCCAGCCGCCCATCAGATCCGTACCGAACTGATTGATATAGGACTGCACGAAAACATTGGAGAAAGACGTGATGGAAAGCTGTATGCCGGAGGGAAGGCCGATCCGTACGATGGACCTCACCATGTCCTTTCTGGGCTGGAACAGTCTGCCGAACCTGAAGCGTATGCTTCCCTTTTCCCTGATCAGGGAGAACATGACGAGCACCATGGAGACCGCCTCTGAAATGACCGTCGCATAAGCCACGCCGGCAACGCCCATGTGGAATTTCAGAACGAAAAGAAGGTCCAGCACGATGTTCACCAGTGCCGTGACCACCAGATAGATAAACGGGCGGGTGGTGTCGCCCACGGCCCTTAATACCGCCGCCGCCATGTTGTAGATCACCAGGAACAAAAGCCCGGCGCAGTAGATCTGCATGTAGGTATTGGCTTCCGGGAAAACCTCATCCGGCGTCTTCATCATGCGCAGAAGTGCCGGGGAAAGTCCCATGCTGACCACCGTCAGCACGATGCCCAGCACAAGTACCAGGAAAAAGCCGCCGTGTACGGCCTCTCCCACTTTTTTATCCTGCCTTGCACCGTAATATTGGGAGACCAACACGCCGGCACCCACGGAAAGGCCGGAAAAGAAACTTACGAAAAGATTGACGATGGGACTGATGGTGCCCACGGCCGAAAATGCCTCGTTGGATACGTAGTTGCCTACCACCCAGGAGTCCACCGTGTTGTAAAGCTGCTGAAACAGATTGCCCACGAGGAGCGGCAGGGCGAACCGGATCAGGTGGCCCGGGATGCTGCCGGTGGTCATGTCGACGTCTGTTTTCTTCTTGAAAAATGCCATGATTACATAATTACGCGCGGATGATCCCATATGAGGGCGGTACCCTGCGCGGTGACTGTTTGGGCCTTCGGGAGCAGCAAGCTGCTACTCGTCCCAAAGCAGTCACACGTCGCAATCCACCCTCATCGGGAACCATCCGCGCTGTTTTGTGAAGCGTGTTTTGTTCTATATGCGCCGAAGGCGCATGTTTGGAAAACGCAGGGTACCGCCCTCATTCGGGGACTATACGTAGTTTACTTCGCGTGTCTCTCGTCCCAGGCCTTGCGGCATGCGCCGATCATTTCGTCCACCATGGCTGCTCTGCCGGCGGTGTCCTTGATGCCTGCGATTCCTGATGAGGAACCGGTAGCGTCAGCGCCTGCGGAGATGGTATTGTATACGTCTTCTCCGTTGTGGATGCCTGCTGCGGTAAGGACCATGATCTCGGGATCGGTGTCCTTTACGGCGTGCATGGCAGCCTCTACGTATTCAGCGCCTACGGAAACGCCGGTGCCGATGAGCTCGGAGGGCTCGCATACGATGATATTGGGCTTTAAGGTGGCGATCATCTTTGCTTCTGCCATGGAGTCTGCGCATACGATGGTGGCAAGGCCCACTTCGTCAGCTCTCTGGATGGTATCTTTGAGAGCGGATACGGTGACCTGCTTCTCCACGTGGTTCAGCATGACGCCTTCCGCGCCTACAGCGACCAGAGACTCCGGAAGGATGTCTGCAAGGCCGCGGCCCGGCTTTAAGGGATCCATGTGGGGCGCGAATACATGGATGCGTTTGGTGACTGCCTTTACGCGGGCGATCTCCACGATGGGGCAGGTGAAAATGATGTCAACGCCGAATTTTTCGGATGCCTTATCGGCGGCAATGGCAAGGTCGATAACGTCCTGGCCGTAGAGGTATGATTTCGGTCCGATCTCGAAGAACGGAGCTTTGATGGTGCAGTTGTTTGTCATAATTCAATCTCCTACATTATTTTATCTTTGATGCATCTAAGCTTGCCTGATACAACAAAGTGAATCTCTTGAAGTTACGCTCATAATCCGCATTTCTATGGGGCTCGAAACGCTTGTCCATTTTTACGACGGCGTCGCTTGCGGCTTTGAAGTCGGCGAATTTTCCGTCTTTTACGGCGCCGATCATGGCTGCTCCCAGGCAGGCCGCTTCCAGCTCTGCGGGGCGTACCACCGGAAGTCCGGTGATGTCGGCCTGCATCTGGCACCAGCAGTTGCTCTTGGCACCGCCGCCGGTGGCGATGATGTGGTCGATCTTCGCGCCCTTTTCGTTCATGCACTCGCAGTTCTTTCTGAGTACGAACGCCACGCCTTCCATCACGGCCGCTGCCCCGTCAAATACGTCGTGTTCCTGACGGAGACCGTACAGGATGCCGCTGGCTTCGGTATCGAATTCCGGCGCGTTGGTGCCTACGATGTAGGGCAGGAAAATGAGCTGTGTGGGGTGCTTTCTGGCATCCAGCACTTCATTTAACTGTTTGTAGTCCACCTGCTCCATGAAGGTACGGCGGAACCATTCCAGGGATACGCCGCCGGATTCTGCCACGGGAAGCATGACGTGGGTATCCGGAAGGAAACCGTAGTGCATGGCCACGCCGCAGTTCTTATCCAATACAGGCTCGCTCGCCATGGTGGCAAGCGCCATAACGGTTCCGGTGGAAAGGCTTACGCCGCCCATTTCCACGTTGCCGGTACCGATCATGCCGGTGAAGTGATCCAGCGTACCGTTGTTCACCAGAGTCCTGACGGTCATGCCGCATTCCTTCGCCGCTTCCGCGGTAAGGGGACCTGCCACGGAACAGGGCTCCGCGAGAGGCGGAAGCTTCTTTTCGGTAATGCCGATGGCGTCAAGCATCTTCTGCCAGTACTTCTTCTCATAAATGTCAAAGTAGAAGGAGAAGGTGGCAATGGACATGTCTGCGTTCTTTACGCCGGTAAGACGGAATACCACGTAGTCCTTTAAGAGCATGAAGGTCTCTGCGCCTTCATACACTTCCGGCATGTTTCTCTTGAGCCACAGGATCTTGGTGGCGGGCCAGGTGGGAAGCACGGCCTGCTGACCGGTGGTCGCCTCGATCTCCTGCGGGGTGAACTGTTTTGCCAGCTCAGCGCATTCGTCCACGCTTCTCTCGTCCATCCAGGAGATGGCGGGGATCATGGCCTTTCCGTCTTTTCCGACGACCACAAGGGTCTCGGCCTGACCGGTGAAGGTGATCTGGGCGATGTTTCCGGGCTCCGCGCCCTTCAGTCCGGAGAGCTGCTTTAAAAGGCCCTTCAGTCCGTTTACGTATTCTTCGGCATCAAACTCTACTCTGCCGCCCGTGCGGTCGTATTCCACCGGCACGGAAAGTCTTCCCAGAAGGGAGAAGTCATCGGCATAGAGCGCTGCCTTGATGTTCGTAGACCCCAGGTCTACTCCGATGTACTGCATGAGTTTCCTCCTCAGATGATCTCAATGCCAAGGATCTGTGCGAAGTCTTCGAAGAGTTCCTTGTTGTCGCCATAGGTCACGATGACATGCTGGCAGCCTACCTTCTCTGCGAAATCTTCCACAGGGGTATCCAGATATACTCTTAAGGAGCAGAGGTGCGGTGCGGGATCGCCCCAGCCGTACTCGTTCCAGTTCTCGGGTCTCTTTGCTTCGCCCTGATACATGTGGATCTTATATTTTCCGTCGGTGTAGATAAGACGTACGTTGGTAACGTAGCCGGTCTTTACCTTGGAAACGTTGACAAGGGACTTGGAAAGAAGTCCGAAGGGTGCGGGAAGGATGTGTACGTCGCCGTCGATGACATCTTCCGGAACGTAGTCGGGATCGCCGATGAGAACGGAATCCTTGCCGAACTCATAGTACTCCATGTAGTGAGAGATCTGACCGGTAAGAAGCTTTGCGATCAGCTGGGTCACGTTGCCCATCACGTCGTTTTCGGGAGTGGTGGGGATGCCGTAGCGGCGCATAAGGATCATGAATACGGGTGCCGGCGGGAAACCGCAGAGTTTCTTCATGCCGTCCACGTCGTTGAGAGTCACTGCCTCCCAGCCTCTCTCCTCGATCTTTCTGCCGACTGCCAGAGCGTACTTCACTGCCTTTACGATGGACTCTTCCACATCCGCGTCAACGGGAGCGTCGAACTTCCAGTTCTTCTTGATGTAGGCAACTTCCGCGTCAACGTCGGCCTTCTTTACTTTCTTCAGATACTGGGTCATTTCCAGCATTTCGAAAGTCTCCACTTCCACGCCCAGGTCTCTTCTCATGGAGAAGCCTTCGAACTGGGTGCCGTAGAGGAGCATGTCGCGGTAGCCCATGGTGCCGATGTGCATGCGGCGCAGAGCCTTTGCGGCGTGTGCGGCGGTGATGTATTTGTGGATACCGTCGAGGGGCATTTCCTCACCGATCACGTTGTAGAAATACTTGAAGGTGTAATGCATCTCCTGGAAGGTGGGACGGATGGCGGTGGTGCCGGCCTGCTCGGCGGTGGTGAGCATGAGTTTGCCCTCTTTCCATCCGCAGAGGCCCCACAGGATCATGGGAGTGTGTCTGAATTCATCGGTAACTCTGATCACTGCATGGGTGGGGATCCATCCGCATACGCAGAGAAGGAGAACGTCGAACTCCTGCTTCTTTAACTTCTTGATGGCAGCGTCTGCTGTCTTATACTTGGGATCGTCGATCACAAGACCTGCGTCATAAACTTCGCAGTCATCGAACTGAACGGCCTTCAGTGCCATGTCGTGCTTTTCCATCAGCTTTTCGATGGGAGTGTTGACCTCACCGAGAGCTACAAATCCGACTTTTTTCGTGAAATCCATTTTGTTTCCTCCGTTTATGATTTTGATTTTGTGTAACTATTCAGAACGTAGGACTTTACGTGACAAAAAGAAATTAGTTTCTTTTTGTCAACGGAAAGGACAACGCTGCGATTAGCAGACCTGTGTTTCATGAGCATGAAGCAAAGCGGAATGCGAATGAAAACACAGGATTCTGAATAATTACAATTTGTTTCAATTTTGTGCTGTTTTGGGCTTTTTCGGCCGCGTTTCTTTTGAAAAACATGCCAAAACGGGCCTTTTTCAGCCTTCCCTCGTATTATTGCATACTTGCGGGGATTAAACAAGTATCTATTGTGCATCTTTTGGGTCACGAAAGCGCTCTTTACGAAAGCTTCACTTGCAAAACTAAATTCCACCCCAGAAAACGAAAGAGTGGATTTTACCTG
>JAKSPC010000038.1 GCA_024405155.1 Lachnospiraceae bacterium
CAAGGCAATAAAAAAAGCAAGGGAAACCTTGCAAAAAGTCCATAAATAAACGATTATTCTATTGCGTCAGTTGCTTGAAAGTCTCAGACAAGTGGCAAACTCGGGAGGATTTTCGGGAACGATGTGAGCCGCAAAGGGGGTAAAGGCCCCAGAGGTCCAAATCGGCAAAAATTTCCTGAGCATTTATGTGAGCCGGAAGCGGCTTAAACCGCTCACCGGCTCACATGCCGGTTTTTGAGGTGAACGAAAACGCGTCTCCCGACAAAAAAGTTGCAACCCCGCCGTGAAATCTGCTATGATATAAATAATGAGGCTGTATAATTACGTTTAGAATCGATTTACGAGAACGAAAAAGGGGAGCAGCATATGTACCGCATTTTAATGGCTTATTTCAAGCACGAGACCAATAACTTCAACGACAAGCTCACCACCATTGAGGACTATAAAAAGCGCGCTCTCTACGACGGCGAGACCATGATGAAAAACTACCGGGGATCCAAGGCAGAACTGGGTGCCTACATGGACATCTTCGAGGCGCGCCCGGACGTGGAGATCGTTCCCGCCTTCTGCGCGGACGCCAACCCCGGTGGATATGTGACGAAAGAGACTTTTGAATACTTTAAAGATCAGCTGATCGACGCTTATAAAAAAGGCGCGGCGGAAGGAGGCATCGACGGTATTGCCCTGGTACTGCACGGCGCCATGATCACCGACTTTTCCGAGGACGGAGAGGGTGTACTGTTAAAAGCCCTCCGCGATGTGACCGGCCCCGATCTTCCCATTGTGGCGACGCTGGATTATCACGCCAACATGACGGATGAAATGGCAAAGTACGCCACAGCACTGTTCCCGGCCCGCTACTATCCTCACACGGATTTTTACGACAGGGGCCTGGAATCGGCGCAGATGCTTCTTGACGTGCTGGATGGAAAAGCCCATCCCACCACGGCCTTAAAGAAGCTCCCCATGATCCTTCCCCATATGGATACTTCCGAAGAGCCGCTCTGCTCCATGATCAAGACATTTATAGATGAGAGCGAAAAGCCTGGCGTGTGGTATGCCTACTTTGTGGGAGGCTTCTCCCGCGCAAACATCAGCGTGCAGGGAAGCGCCGTTTACGTGATCACGGAAAACGATCCCGCTCTGGCCGAAAAGATTGCCGACGAACACTACCGCTGGATCCTTAAGAATCTGGAGAAATTTGAACTGAAAGTAAAAGATCCGGTCCTCGCGGTAAAAGATGCCATTGCCTCACCCGAAACGACCATCATCGCCGATGCCGCCGATAACCCCGGTTCCGGTCTCATGTCCGATGCCACAGATATTCTGCATGAACTGATCCGTCAGGGTGCCGAAAAGGTGGCCGTGGCTCTCATGTGGGATCCCGAGACCGTAGCGCAGGCCTTTGCTGCCGGCCCCGGTGCTGTCATCCATGCAAGGATCGGCGGAAAATCCTCCGATAAAGTGGGAAAACCCATCGAGTGCGATGCTTACGTGAAGACCCTTTCCGACGGACTGTACCGGGTGAAAGGCCCCATGAACAAGGGCGTGCTGCAGAACTCCGGCCATACCGCCGTGGTACAGGCGAAGGGCATTACCTTCGTGCTCTGCACGAACCGCACCCAGGCATTCGATGAGGAAGCCTTCCGCGCTTTCGGTGTGGAACCGGCAGATTATCACATCATCGTGGTGAAATCCTCCATCCACTACAGGGCGGCATGGAGAAGGTGGGTAAAAGATCTGATCACCGTGGACATGCCCAACCTCACATCCTTCGATGAAAGAAAGATAAACTTCGACCGCGTAAAACGGCCCATCTATCCCTTAGACAGCGCGGAAAAAGTCAGAAAAGCGTACGGATCATTCTGAGAACATCTCAATGATCTTTCTGAGTTCGTCCAGGTCGATCTCCGGTCTGCCGCCGAAAAGAGAAAGCCCCGTTTTGCCGGAAAGCCCCTGCACACGGATGGTGACTTCGCCCTGATAATCATAGGCGATCAGCTGCCTGTGAGCAGGGTCCAGGATCCAGTATTCCCGAACCCCCATCCGTTCATAGCGGTCGGCTTTCGTCAGCTTATCCCGGCGGGCGCTGGAAGGGGAGACCACTTCCAGGATGAAATCCGGAGCACCTACGATGTAAGATCCTTTTACCTTGCCCGGATCGCATACCACCGCAAAATCCGGAATGAAGAAGTTTTTTTCGTTTTCTTCTTCGCGTACACCCGGGGAAAGCACTGTCAGGCATTTGCCGCCCTTTTCCCGGATATGGGACTCCACACGGTCACGTATGAACTCGGCAGCCTTCTGGTGACAGATGGAGGGTGCCTCCATGATATACAGTCTGCCGTCTGTCAGCTCCGCCCGCATGCCGGAAGGAAGATGTTCCAGATCGTAGACCGTATACTCATTCTGACGGAAAGACAGACCATCCGTCCCCGGCTCCGCCAGGCGTTCCATTGCGGAAAAGCTCCAGTCATACTTTGGCAGCAGGACCGTTTCCAGAGCCTTCATGGTATCAAGGCGGGGCTTTCCCGTTTCTCCGGAAATGATCTTATTGATGGTGCCCACCGGCACACCGGAAAGCCGTGACAGTTCTTTCACTGTCATGGTTTTTTCTTTTTTTCTGCGGATCAGTTCTTCTCTTGTCATCACCGTGTCCTTTCCCGAAAGATGGCACCGTTTGCCTGTACCCATATCTTATCATAAACGGGTAAAACGGTCAACGAAAATATCCGTTTTACCCGATGCTTTTGCCGTCAGAACATGGAAATTTCTTTCTTTCCGCAGGGATATCTGCTATGATATCAAATAGGAGGGCATGCCGTCATGATACCTTTGTTAGTAAATAAAACACATCCTCTGCCGGAAAATTATCTGGACGGGGTGGAGCTTGTGGAAACGGAAAACTGCTGCGGGAAGAAAGCCTTCGTGGAAAAGGAGACCTTCGCCGCATACAGGGCGCTGAAAGATGCCCTGGAAAAAGAAGGCGTGGGCATCTGGTTCGGCTCCAATTTCCGCACCATTAAGCAGCAGATAGAGATCATGAAAGTACTTGCCGAAAAATACGGCGAGGAATACGCACGGAAGACCGCGGCGCCTCCCGGCACCAGCGAACACCATACCGGCATGGCACTGGATCTTGCCCCTCTGGTGGACGGAGAGTGGATCACCGAAAACATGGCCCTCATGAGACCTGTGGAACTTTGGGAGAAGGTCCACAGACGTCTTCCCGAGTTCGGCTTTATCCTGCGCTACCCGAAGGGAAAAGAGGAGATCACCGGCTACGGTTACGAGCCCTGGCACATCCGGTACGTGGGGAAAGAGCTGGCGCAGAAAGTTTATGACAGCGGCTTATGCCTGGAAGAATACCTGGGAGAACAGTAAAGAATCTCTTTTCATAACGTTGTGAATAGTAAAAGGAGAAAAAATATGAGACAGTTTACAGCAAGACAGTTTGGCGTAACGAAGGACGGAAAGCCCGTTACGGAATATACTCTGGAAAACACAGCCGGCGTGACCATGTCCGTGCTGGATTATGGATGCCGCATCCGCACCATTTACGTGCCGGATCGAGACGGAAAACCGCAGAACGTATGCATGGGCTTCGCGGAGATGGCTCCTTATGAAAAGGGCGGCTGCTTCGGCGCCATCATCGGCCGTTTCGCCAACCGCATCAAAGGCGCAAAATTCACTCTGGACGGGATAGAATACACTCTTCCCGCCAACGATCACGAAAACTACATCCACGGCGACTTCGAGCACACGTTATTCCACTGCGAGCCTTACGACGACAGACTGGAGTTCACATATTTAAGTCCGGCAGGTGAGTGGGGCTTCCCCGGAAACGTGGTCCTTTCCGCCACCTATGCCCTCACCGAAGACGGTGCCGTGGAACTGACCTACAAGGCCATGACGGATGCCGCTACCGTCATCAACATCACCAACCACAGCTACTTTAACCTGGAGGGACTTCCGGAGGAATCCCGGGACGTTTCGGCAGATGACGTGAACGTATACACCCATAAGCTGTGGATCGATGCGGACTCCTACCTGGAGGCCGACGCCATCAACATGGTAACCGGAAACGAGATCTCCGTCACCGGAAACGAATTCGATTTCCGCACCATGAAAAAGATCGGTCAGTTCAAGTACGACCACAACTTCTGCGTAAACGGTTATGACGGCTCCTTAAAGAAGTGCGCCGAAGCTGTTTCCGAAAAGACCGGCATCAAAATGGAAGTGTTCACCACCCAGCCCGGCATCCAGTGCTATACCGGCGCCAGAAAAGCCGTGGCCCTGGAGACCCAGCACTTCCCCGACGGCCCCCACCATCCCGAGTGGCCCTCCACCGTGCTCCGTCCCGGAGAAGTGTATATCGAAAAGACGGTCTATAAGTTCGGTACAGAGAGCTGATGCAATTTCCGCAGGAAACGGCGGGGCGCAAGGTTTCCCTTGAAAAACGAAGCCGGGCACTATATACTGGATTTACAAATAAAAAAGACGGCAGTTCACAAAAGCGGCCACTTCTGTGAACCTGTCAGGTGAAAGAGCACCTGCACAACGGGAGACCCCGCACCGTCAATGGCATTATAACCCATTCCATCGCAGAAATCCAAGTATTATTAAGAGAAATCATCAGAGATCAGAAGAGCTTTATAGTTTTATAGTTTTATTGTTTATCGTTTCATCAAAATATCATTATCGAACAGTCATTTTCCTAAAGGATCATTGTAAGGGTTGCCATTGAAAAAGGGGTCGGTCAGGACCGTGCAGAGCTCAGGCTGTGTACGGTCTTTTTGATATCCCTGATTCCCGTGCTATGATGGTCCCGGAGGTGAAAGCTTATGACAGCAAAAGAAAAACAGTTATCACAATTTAAAGCATCGCTGGTAAACGAGGAGAAATCAGAAGCAACCATCTGCAAATATCTGCACGATGTTTCCGTGTTTCTGGATTTCTGCGGCGAAAATGAAATCACCAAAGACGTGATCATGAGACTCAAAGAGATGCTGCGGAAGGAATACAAGCCGCATAGTGCCAATTCCATGCTGGCCGCTGTAAACAAATTTCTGAAGTTTTCCGGAAAAGAAGAGTGCCGGGTCAGAAGCCTTAAACTGCAGGCGCGGCCCTTTATGTCAGAAGAAAGATCCCTGAGCCGAAAGGAGTATTACCGTCTCCTGTATGCTGCGGGGAAAGACAGCCGCCTGCAGCTCATCATCGAGAGCATATGCGGCACCGGCATCCGTGTATCGGAACTGAAATATTTTACAAAAGAAGGCGTTGAAAGAGGCGAACTGGAAATCAGCTGCAAGGGAAAGATCAGGGTGATCATCATTCCTAAAAAGCTGCAAAAAAAACTCCTTATGTACTGCAGCAGGAAAAACATCGCGGAGGGCATTATCTTCCGCACCCGCGGCGGCAATCCCTTAAACCGCAGCAACATCTGGGCACAGATGAAAGCGTTGTGTGAAAAAGCCGGAGTGGAACGCAGCAAGGTCTTTCCGCACAATCTGAGAAAACTTTTCGCCAGATGCTTTTACGAAATGAGAAAAGACATCGCCAAGCTGGCAGATATACTGGGACATTCCAGCATTGACACCACCCGCATCTACATCATGGAAACGTCCCGCGAGCATAGAAAGGTGATCGAAAAACTGGGGCTGGTTATATAAAAACACTACACAATTTCTGTTATGTAGTGAAAGTGCGCGTATAAAAAAAGCAAAGGAACAGGTGTTTCCTCTGCTTTCAGTAGGGTACTGTTTTTTTGAAGATTGAGAGCCGCTTCAGCGGATATGTTAAGAAGCCGCCTCAATGACGGCTGTTCTTTGATAAACAAAATTCACGAAAAGTTAATAAACTTTTATGAATAATGGATTAACTTGAAAAGTTTTGGGGTTTCGTTATGGACTTTATGTGCATTAGGTGTTACAATGACCACCGTGAGTGGCTGATGCACTCGGGAAACACTACATAACAGAAATTACGTTGCTGAGCATGATTTCCGCATGAAAGGAAGAGATCCGCTATAGAAAGGAAGGAATCCGTAAAAATCAAACCGGGCGACAAGTTCGGACTGCTGACAGCAGTAGAAGACCTGGGCGTGAAGCATGGTTACCGCAAGTGGCGGTGCCGGTGCGGCTGCGGAAAGCTGACAGAAGTCTATGCCTGCCATCTGAAAAGCGGGCACACCAAAAGCTGCGGCTGCAGAAAAAAAGAGTCCCTCGAAGCCCGGGCGACAGACCTTACAGGAAAGAGATTCGGCAGGCTTACTGCCCTGGAACCCATGGGGGACGGCTACTGGAAATGCCGGTGCAGCTGCGGAAATGAGTGCATTACATATAAGGAAAACCTTACCTGCGGCAATACAAAAAGCTGCGGGTGCCTGCAGGAAGAAAAGCGCCGGGAAAACATGAAAAAGGCGATCCACTTCGTAGACGGGACCTGTGTGGAAAGGATCGCCTGCAAAAGGCTCTTTGCCAACAACTCCACCGGATTCACCGGTGTCTATTACATAGGGAACGGAAAGTACCGGTCCTACATCGGATTCAAAAACAAAAAATACAGTATCGGCACCTTTACAGACCTGAAAGCGGCAGTAAAGGCGAGAAAAGAAAAGGAAGAAGAACTTTTCGGCACATTTCTGGAGGAGTATTACGCGTCGGAGCCGGAAAGCAGGACAGCCGCATTGTAACGAACAGTCGGCCGGCGGGCGATGGAACGAAAAAAAGACGGCACAATTGAGATCGATCTGCTGCACCTTCTGCAGGTGTTTTGGAAAAAGGCCTGGGTCATCGGTCTTTCGGCGTTCCTGTGCGGAGTGCTGGGATTCGGTTATTCCACGTTCTGCCTGAAGCCCCTGTATCAGTCAAAGGTGATGGTATATGTAAACAACCATCACATCTCGCTTGATACACACAGCGTATCGATCTCCAGCGGAGACCTGTCGGCATCCAAATCCCTGGTGGACACCTACATCGTGATCCTTAAGACCAGAAGGACCCTGAACGAGGTCATCAGACGCGCCGGTCTCAGCAAAACATATGAAGAACTGAGCGCCATGATAGGTGCCGAAGCGCTGAACGGAACGGAGATCTTTACCATAACGGTAACCTCCCCCAATCCCTATGAGGCCAAGGCGATCGTAAACACCGTTGCCGACGTGCTGCCGGAAAAGATCGCAGAAGTGGTGGAAGGCACTGCCGGAAAGATCGTGGATTACGGAGTGGTGAACACCAGCAAGGTGAGCCCTGTACGGACAAAATACACGGCGATCGGCCTGGTGATCGGTGCGGTGCTGGCCTGCGGTGTGCTGACGGTCCTTGATCTGATGAACGACCTCATCCGGGACGAAAGTCATCTGGAACGCTATGGGTTCCCGGTCCTGGCTGTGATCCCGGATCTTGCGGAAAACGAAAAGGGAACGGAGATCGCCGTTTGTGAGAAGCTCCCCTTTATGGCGGAGGAAGCCTACAAGCTCCTGCGAACCAACCTGATGTCCGTGCTTCCGGAAAAGCAGAAATGCCGCATCGTGGGCGTGACGAGCTCTTTCCGTTCCGAGGGAAAGTCCACAACATCGCTGAACCTGGCCTGGACGCTGTCCAGAACAGACAAAAGTGTGCTCTTCATTGAGGGCGATATGCGGCTCCCGTCATTGTCAAAAAAACTGACGGAGATCAAAGAGACCCCCGGGCTCTCCAATATACTGGCAGGGCTCTGCACCGCGGAGGAAGCCATCCGGCACGGCGTGCGTTCCGCCAATTGGGACATCCTGCCTGCCGGCGATCTGCCTCCCAATCCGGCGGAACTTCTGGGATCCGAAAAGATGCGG
Source organism: Lachnospiraceae bacterium (assembly GCA_024405155.1). Lineage (GTDB taxonomy): Bacteria > Bacillota > Clostridia > Lachnospirales > Lachnospiraceae > Avilachnospira. Next base: position 7,832 of record JAKSPC010000038.1, read on the forward strand.
GAGCTTCTGGAACAGTTCTCGCGGATCTATGACTGGATCGTGGTGGATCTGCCGCCGGCAGACATCGTATCGGATGCGCTGGCGCTTACCGGAAGTCTCTCCGGTATTATGGTGGTGGTACGTCACAACTATACCGATAAGCAGTCTCTGAAGGACTGCATGAATAAACTGGAGCTCGTAAAAGCAAACGTGGCCGGCTTTGCGGTCACCGATGCGGAAGCGGAGCAGCACGCCTACGGCCGCTACGGCCGGTACGGCCGGAAGAACCGCTACAGCAGTTACCACAAAAAGTCCTACAGCTACAAAAACTACTACACCGGCGGCTATGGAACAAGCAAGAAAAGCAGCGCCGTGAAAGGAACGGAAGACAATGAAGAAAAAGTTTCGGATACTTAGCGCGTTAACGGCGGCAGTACTGCTGGCAGCGGGCTGTCTGACCGCGTATGCTGCGCCCAGCCCGGGAGGGACAGTAATTAAAGAGGACAATCCATATCACATGAAAATCGTGGGAGACCGGATCGTAAAGACCACCATAGAGGGCACCGGCATCATAAAACTGGATATCGTAAAGGAAGCAGATGACCTGAAATACAAGCTGATCGTCACGCCGTACGCCCAGTACCCCACCATTGCGGATCCGACCAACCGGGATCTGTGCCCGGTAGTGTATCAGGACATCGTACCGGTTCCGGTGCTGGCGGACTACCTGCCCATCATCAGGCCGAAGGCAGCGGCGATATCCGTACCGCCGGAAGACTGCTACACCTACCAGATATTCGACGTGACGTATTACAGAGATTACGGGGATCACCTGGAAAAATCCGACAAGCATTCCACCATCTCCCTGAACCTGCCCGACTATGTGCTGGACCGGTTCGTATGCCTCCTTCACTACATGAACGGACAGTGGTACGTGGTGGATAACGCCTACGTGGAAAGGAGCGAGGGACTTCTGTGCTTCAGCGTGGATAAACTTTCCCCGTTTGCCATCATCGTACACGAAAACCTGAAGACAGACACCACCATCAGATCGCCTCAGACAGGATATGGCTTCTTCGAAGAAATGTACCTTACGGTGAAAGAATGGCTGACAGATCTTTTTGAGCGCGGGTGAAGGATGCAGTAAATAAAAAAATACAGATGGGCAGTCCGTGGCTGCTGACGATCCTCCTGCTGCTTCTGGCGGCAGGGCTGGCGTTCTCATGGAGGAGCGACCAGCTGGAGCCGGAAGCCGCAGTGCTGGAATCCATGTCACAGGCGGTGATGGAGAGCGTTTCGGACGAAGCCGTGTACGGGAAATGGAGAGGCGAAGACACGGGGAGCACTGCCCCTGTCGTAGTATATCACGGAAAAAAGTACCGGCAGCGAGAAGACATCAGCACCCTGCTCCTCATAGGGCTGGACGTGAACGGTCTGGAGGAGCGCCTGGAGGAAATGAGCAACCGCCAGCAGGCGGATTTCCTGATGCTCCTGGGTGTGGATAACGTTCACAAAAAAGGCTTTGCGCTGCACATAAACCGTGACACCATGACGGACGTCATGACGAAAGACATCCAGGGCGCGAGCGCCGGCAGGCAGTACATGCAGATATGCCTTTCCCACAACTACGGAAAGGACGAGGCGTCGTCCTGCGAGAATACGGTGGACGCGGCGGAAAACCTGCTGTACAACACCCGCATCGATCACTATCTCTGCACCACCATGGACTCCGTGGCATACCTGAATGATGCCGTGGGCGGCGTGGAGCTTGTCTGTATGGCGGATTTCCCCGGTGACAGCGGGATGAAGACCGGAAAAAAGATCGTCCTGCGCGGACCGAGGGCGCTCACCTACGTAAGGGCACGCATGGGAATGCCGGACGAAACCAATCTGAGCCGTATGGAACGTCAGCAGCAGTACCTTGAGGAACTGCGGAAGGTGTTCACGGCAAAGAGCCGGGAAGATGCCGGGTTCCTGTTTGAAAGCCTGTACGCCATTTCAGAAAACATGGTGTCAGACTGCACCATAAACGAACTGTCGGACATTGCCAATGCGGCACTGAACTATGACTTCGGAAAGATCCTCACCGTCAAGGGAGAGAACCGTGAGGGCGGGATCTACACGGAATACTACCCGGATGAAGAAGCCCTGCAGCAGCAGATCATAGATCTGTTCTATGAGGAAGTGCCGCAGGAACAGCCGTAAAAACTTGATATCGAGACCTCACTGGAATTTTTGGTGGGGGGGGGTGGATCATCCTTATCAGCAAAGGATGTGAAACCCGCCTCCCGTTTATGTATTTGGAGAGGTTTTTGCGTTCATAAAAAGAATTAGGAAATGTATCGTGTTTGTCTATCAGGAAAGAAGATATCTGCCGGGGAGAGAAGTGATCGACTGTCACGCGCATATTCTGCCGGGGGTGGATGACGGCGCGCGTGACATGGCAGAGTCACTGGAACTTCTTCGGTGTGCATACGAAAATGGAATCCGCACCATTTACTGTACGCCGCATTACCACAGGCAGGAAAGCAACCGGCAGGTTAAGGAAGTCTTCCGGGAGTTCCTGCGGACGGTCCGTGAAAAACATCCGCGGATCAGTGAGGAAATGGATATCTTTTTGGGGCATGAGCTGGTGTTTCATGAGGAACTTTTGGAAAGGATCACCGCAGGCGAAGCGTTCCCGCTGGGAGATACAAACCGGCTGCTGATAGAGTTTGATCCCGGAATATCCTGGCAAACCATGTTTCGGCAGCTCAAAATACTGACCAACGCCGGCTACGTGCCCGTCGTAGCGCACATGGAGCGGTATGAGGCATTAAAGAGGAAGGAAAACATCCGGGAACTTAAGGACGCCGGCTGTCTGATGCAGGTAAATTTTTCTTCTATTACAGGGGATTCCGTCACGGGAAAAGAATTTCTGTTTGGCGGAGCACTTTCACCGGAAGCCAGACGCGTGCGGAACCTTATCAGCGAAGGTAAGATCGACCTTTTCGGGACGGATATGCATCGAAGGGATCTGCGCCCGCCCGCAGTAAGGAGACAGATCGAATGGGTGGCAAAGAATGGATACTAAAGCAGCAAAAATAGAGGAAACAGTGGAGAAAACACCTGAGCAAAAACTAAATACCGTAGGTAAAGGATCGCAAAATGTGATCGAGATCGATCTTCTGGAGCTTTCAAAGGAAATGCTGCGCCACTGGATCGCCATTCTGGTCTTAACCGTTTTGGGCGGTGTGATCGCATTTTGTTATTCCCGTTTTCTGATCACGCCGCAGTACGAATCTACAGCGACCATGTACATCCTTACCAAGGAGACCACGCTGGCTTCGCTTGCTGATCTGCAGATCGGCACGCAGCTGACCAATGACTATCAGGTGGTAGTAACGAACCGTACAGTGCTTGAGCAGACCATTGATGCACTTGATCTTGGCGATGCGCTTACCTATGAAACGCTGAAGGGAAAAATAAGGACAGATAATCCTTCCAATACCAGAATGCTGCAGATCACGGCAACGCATCCGGACCCGCAGACAGCCATGGATATCGCTAATACCGTTTCACTGAAGGCCTCGGAGTTTATTGCGGACATGATGGAGATCATGCCGCCCAAAGTGATCGAGAAAGCAGTGCTTCCCACACAAAAGTCCAGTCCGAGCAACGGGAAAAACGCATTGATTGGCGCATTGATCGGATTCTTCCTGGCGACGGCATTTATCACGGTGAGAATGGTGCTGAATGATGCCGTAAAGAGCGAGGAGGATGTAGAAAAGTATCTCCAGCTTACAGTGCTTGCATCACTGCCGGATCGCTCGGAAGGAAAGAGCGGGGAGATGGCAGATGACAAGCGGGATAAGCTGAAACAGAGTCGTAAAAAGAAATCCAGGTGGGATTGAATACAGAAACAATGAAGCAGATACATTTGAAAGAACTGAAGGAAGACCATTACGGATACGCGGAGTCAGTAAAGAATCTCCGTACCAATGTGAAATTCTCCGGCAGCAATGTGAAAGTAATCGCGTTTACCTCTTCCTTGCCGGGAGAAGGAAAGTCGGATGTGACATATGCACTCCTGCAGAGCTTTGCACAGATCGGGAAAAAAGTGATCCTGATAGATGCAGATATCCGGAAGTCTGTGCTGGTATCCCGCCTGGAGGTGGGAACGAAGGTACAGGGACTTTCCGAGTATCTGTCCGGTCAGTGTGAAATGGATGATGTGATATGCAACACCAATTATGATGGGCTGGATGTCATCTTTGCCGGCAGTTACAGCCCCAATGCTTCGGAGCTTCTGGAGGAGGAACGGTTCGTGAATCTGATCGCCGCCTGCAGGGAAAGATATGATTACGTATTTATCGATACGCCGCCGCTGGGCGTTGTTACAGATTGTGCCGTTGTGGCAGGACACTGTGACGGAATCATCCTTGTAGTGGAATCAGGCGCCATCAGCTATCGGTTGCTGCAGAAAGTGAAGGCACAGCTGGAAACCACCGGCACCAGGATTCTTGGTGTGGTTTTGAACAAGGTGGATTCAAAAACAGAAGGCTATTACGGGAAGTACGGAAAGTACGGAAAATATGGAAAGTACGGGAAGTATTCAAAGTACGATAAATACGAAAAATACGGTCAGGATGGTGCGGATTCCGGAAATGATACTGCACAGGGAGGTGATAAATGAGTAAGTGGGCACTGTTAGGAATAGGAATTGCTGTGGTTGGACTGGCTCTGGCGGTCATATTTGGCATCAATCATCATAATAATTGTGAAACTATAGAAGCACTTGAGCAGCAAGCTACTTCGGCAGCCGCCATACAGGAAAACGGTTCGGCAGCAGAGCACGAAAAAGAGAGTATCGCAGGTCCTGTGACAGACGGTGTTATCTATGTGGTAAAAAACGGGCAATGGCCGGGGATGACGATCACAGATGATGCCCCGGAGGCGGTGATCCAGCCGTCGGAAGCCGTCGGGAAGGCCTCTGCACAGGAATCGGAGGAAGAGAATCCGGGGACCGGCGTATTTTTGGAAGGGGAGGAATCATTGACCTGGCAGGGGGCTGTCTATAAGCGTAATGCACACATAAAGGCAGATCTTCTGATAGGTATCGATAATTATGGCTCGGCTGATTTTCTTGCGGTAGTGGTTCACGATACCTCTAGAAATTCCATGAAGCTTATGATGATTCCGCGGGATGCCATGATGGAGATGAATGAACTCGATGTGGACGGAAACAGCCGGTCTGTGGTGACGCATATCAAATTCGCTCACGCGGGACAGGGGACTGAGAATGAAAAGGCAATGCGAACCGTGGATGCCGTTGAGGCGCTTCTGTGCGGAACCGGAGTGGATCATTACATAGCCGGACATATGTCTTACCTTGCAGAGGTCAATGATCTTGCGGGAGGAATAGCGGTCATCGTCCCGAATGAAGAGCTGCAGAAGGCAGATCCCGCATGGAAAAAGGGAGAGCAGGTCGTACTGCACGGAGCGGAAGCCGAAAAGTTCATCCGGTATCGGGATATCGCTTTGGCCGGCACCCCCCTTTTGCGGATGGATCAGCACAAGGCATATATTGCCGGTTTTTTTAACCGCCTGAAAGAAGATAAAAACCTGGCAGTCCGTCTGTCTGACTTTGCGGAAAGAAACCTGACAACGGATATGTCCAAGGGAGAGTATGAAAAGCTTCTGCTGGACGGTATTTCCAGCGGCTTTGATCCGCAAAAGGATGTAATGATCTTTCCCGGGAGAATGACCGTAGGGAAGGAAGGCAGAAATACCTTTGATCAGTATTACGTGAATTATGAGGAAGCGATACCGGTGTTAATTGACCTTTTTTACCGAAGGGTCAGTTGATATAGATTAAATGAAAGGAGGAGATTCAACATGAAAAAAGCAATTGCATTCATACTTGCTGTGGTTATGGTGCTTGGCTGCACAACGGTTGCAGCTGCTTATGGAAGCTACAATCCCAGTCCCAGGATAGTATCGTATTCATCATCATCGGCCTCGATGAAGACAGCTTCTGTAAATGTCTCTGCAGCAAATGCTGTGCAGGGTCTCTGGGCATATGATGCCGCAACGGATACATGGACCTGTAAGACAGCAGACGGAAAGCAGATGGCAGCAGGATGGTATCTGGTTGCTGTTGCAGACGGAACAGCACAGTGGTTCTGTTTTGATGCCAATGGCAGAATGCTTACCGGCTGGAACTGGATCAAGGATGCTGACGGTGTTACCAGATGCTACCTGCTGAATCCTGTCAGCGACGGATCCAGAGGTGCCTGCTACATGAACGGCAGGACCACGGACGGCTGGACGGTGAACGCATCCGGTGCCTGGACCGTAAATGGTGTGGTACAGACGAAGTAATTGACCTGAATGATTTAGAAGGTTCAAAAGACCTGTAACCGGAGGAAGGTGTATCCCTCCGGTTACTTTTTAAGGAACCGTCACCCCGGGAGATCACATGCCAAAGATTTTGAGAAACGCAGAAGGAACAATAAAGGACGCAGGAAAGCGTCTGCTTACAAGAAAGAATGAAGGGCAGTTCACCATAACGGAACTGTCAGAAAAGAGCAGGATAAGCCGCAGGACCTTTTATCTTCGGTTTGGAAGCAAGGGCGCTCTGGTGAAAGACGTTGTTCTGGAAGACTGGGCGAAAGATAAGGAAAAACTTAAGAAAGCGACAGTTTCCGGCAGCTCTCCTCAGGAAAGAGCGAGCTTACTGTACACCCGTCTGAGGGACTTTGGCGATCGCTACAGCTCCTCTTTCCCCGATATTTTCGCGGGAGGCGGCCTTTTGAGGACAAGTGAGGATATTGCGGGAGAGCTGTCTGATATCAGCGGGCTTTCCCGGTTTGTTGTGGAAGTCATATTGACATTTGTTCCGCTGCCGGAAGTGACATATGAACAAATAGAGCCGCAGCTCAGGAAGCTCCTGAGTGAAGACAGAGAAGACAGAGGGACGGTTCTTCCGTCTTGGCAAAAGACGAAAGAACCGTCCCTCTGTCTTCTCTGAATGAAAGAACACCATGGACACGCAGGAACAAACGACAGCAGAAGTGAATAGAAAACAACTGGAACGGGAAGAAAACAGAGGACTTCTCGTTATTTATGATATGCTGATTTTTCTGCTGACCGGCTTTGCCTTGCTCGTCATCCGTCCCAGTGATTATAACCGTACGAAGCTGACGTTTTCTGTTTTGCTGGTGCAGGCGCTGGTCCCCATGGTGTGCATCTTCGGTTTCCGGTTTCTGTTCAGAGTCTACAAACAGGTGCTGCGCTACGGCAACATGCGCGCCCTGGCAAGACTCCTTGCAGCCGATGTGCTGGGCGGTATCGTATACCTTTTGCTGCAGAGCCGTCTTCCGGGACCTTACCGGGTATCAGTGCTGCTCGCGGGCAGCCTGGTGACCATCAATTTCACCGTCACCGTCGCTCTGCGCATTGCTTATTACTACGTGTATTTCAATGCCTCAAAGGACACATGGTGCGGGCATGCCCTTAAGTTTCTGCTGGAAACTTTCGGCCGTGTGGACGTGGAGTCCCGGACCGGTGCCGTGATCCCTTTCTTCGGGAAGCGGCAGGAAATGTCCGATGAGCCTATCAACGACCTTCAGCGGCTGGCAAGACAGTTTCTTATCCATGGTGATGTGACGGACATCACGCAGATGAAGGCCGGCTACATCAACCGCACCTACCGGGTGGAAACACTTTCAGAGCATCAACACAGGCACGTGTATACCCTGCAGCGCATCAACACCAACGTTTTCTCGGATGTGGATGCTTTGATGGATAATTTTGTGCTGGTAACCGGGCATTTGAAAGACCGGCTGAAGCTTCCCGGACAGGGAAAGAAAGGCAGCATCCTTCAGGCAAAGACCACGCTGGACGGAAAGCCCTATTTACGGGACGACACCGGGTGCTGGCGCATGATGACCCACTTTACGGACGTGTATTCTCTGGATCTTCCGGATTCCCCGCAGACCTTCTATGAGGCCGGAAAGGCTTTCGGAGCTTTCGTGCGGGAAATGTCGGACGTGCCTCCGGAACAGGTGAAGATCACCATCCCCAATTTCCACAATACCTGCTCACGGTATGAAGATCTGGAGCAGGCCATCGCGAAGGATCCCGTGGGAAGAGTGAAGGAAGCGGCGCCGGAGATCGAATTCATCCGGGCGAGGAAGGATAAGTTCCGCATCATTTCCGACCCGCTGGAGGCCGGGAGGATCCCTACACGTGTATGTCACAACGACTGCAACTTAAATAACATCCTGTTTGATGTGGAAACGCATCTGCCGGTGGCCATCATCGATCTGGATACGGTGATGCCCTCCACGCCGCTTTACGATTTCGGCGACAGCATGCGTATCGGTACCAATACGGCAAAAGATGACGAAAAGGATCTGTCCAAAGTCTCCTGCGATCTGAATCTTTACGAAAGCTACGCCAGAGGCTATCTGGAAGCCTGCGGAAAGATGCTCACGAAAGAGGAACTGGAGCTCCTTCCATATGCGTCTCTCGTCATCACCATGGAAGACGGCATACGGTTCCTGACAGATCATATCAACGGAGATACCTATTATCACATTTACTATACCGGGCAGAACCTGGACCGCGCCAGAACACAGCTTAAGCTGGTGGAAGACATGGAACGGAAGCTGCCGCAGATCAGAGATATTTTACGAAAAAGCTACAGGGAACTGGGATTGGAGGAAAGGATATGAAGGTTCGATTGAAAAAGGGCATTGCTGTATTTCTTACAGCGATGATGGTGCTTGCAATGGCTTTTCAGTCAATTGCGGCACCGTTAGGCAGCATGAATCCGGCAGCAGCGTCAGAACCCGCGAAGATCACGGGAACCTGGAGCACGGATGCGTCAGGCA
>JAKSPC010000039.1 GCA_024405155.1 Lachnospiraceae bacterium
TCGTGTCCTCCTTTTAACGGGACGCTTCCCGGTCGTTTCGATTTTTGAGGGGAATCTCCCTACGATTATACTATACCATATCCCAAACCACGGTTCATTATCAATTCCTGCGGATTGACGGGGGCTATTTCGCGAAAAATGCGGAATGCATAACGATAATGAATGAGACCGCTGCGATTTGTTTTTCATCTGCAGCGGCCTCAAAGATCGTGTGCCATGGGAATGTACCTCCTGTTCCCTGTTTCCCATATTCTATTTTGGGTGCTCCTCAATATTGCCTCATGCCCTCTTCTCTTGTCCTTTCTCCGAACCGTTTCTTCACACTGTCGATCTCTTTGGGCTTCAGGTCTGTCTCTTGAGCTGTCTTTATCCTATCACCGGTCCCCGGATTTTTCCATTGACAGTTGTTACAAAGATCAGCGCAAAACTTTAGCGCTTTTATGCATTGAAGTATCGGCCGGAAAAGAGTTATATTATCAGTGAACGGGCCGTCGGTCCGTTTTTTCTAGTCTTCTTTGCTTATCGTAGAACCTTTATGTTCTTCACACTGTCGGTGCAATGTACTCGGATATATCGCTGTAATGAATATATCTGCAGTTTTGGAATGATTCATAAGGCTCACCGCAATAGACTACACTCATTGCTTCCACACTCGGTTCGCTATCACAGAGCAGCTTCATATTGCGTGAAAAATCTTTATTCGGTGTCATTGACGATTTAATTTCGAAAAGGGAAAGCATTCCTTCCTTACGAAGTATCAGATCTACTTCAACACCTTTTTCTGTTCTCATGTAGAAGAGATTCGGTTCTTTTTTATCGTTCAGTCTTGCCTTCATTGCTTCAAGTACAACTATGTTTTCGAATATGCTTCCCCTGAGAGGATCCCTGGATGCCTGGCGAGGCGTTTCGATCCCGAGCAGATAAGCGGCAAGTCCGGGCTCAACAAAATAAACTTTGGGAGACTTAATGATTCTCTTGCTGATGTTGGAGAAATACGGCTGAAGTTTGAAGACAACATATGAGGCTTCCAATACCGACAGCCATTCGCTTAGCGTGGTGGAAGAAACCCCAACCTCACCGGCCATGCTGCTTAGATTTACCACTTGCCCTACTCTGCCGGCCAAAAGCGTCAGAAATCTTGTAAAAGCATTGAGGTCTTTTAGTGCAATCATCTGGCGCAGATCTTTTTCAATATAAGTATTCAGATAGTCACTATAATACTCACCCGGGTCTCTGGAATTTTCCAGATATAACTCAGGCATAAAACCTTTAATGATATTTTTGTCTATATCTTCTAATTTTCCGCTATTCTTTATTTCTCTAAGGCTGAGCGGAAATAAAGTAAGAATCGTTGTTCTGCCTGCGAGAGATTGCGCCACGGCTTCTCTCAATCGGGACTGATGGCTTCCTGTTAAGATGAATCTGCCATTCTTCCTTCTGTCTTCATCCACCTTTACCTGAATTGCAGAAAGCAGTTCAGGCACACGCTGAACTTCATCGATAATCATTGGTTCTTTGTATTTTTCAAAAAAGCCAATATAGTCTGTCTCAGCCAGCTCCCTTGTTGCTTTATCTTCCAAATTTACGTAAGTATATTCCGGAAAAAGTTCTTTTACCAGCGTTGTCTTTCCGGCCTGCCTCGGGCCCAGCACCGTAACTACCGGCACCTGACATGCGCTTATTAGAATTTTATCTGAAATGGTTCTGTATATCATAACCTGTACCTGCCCTTCCGAAATATATGTTAATATAAACGGGCGTATATTTCAAGTTTAAATTGAAATTTACGCCATATTTGCGACATTTGGTTATTCCGAAAAGTAAATGCAACTTGTATTGCGTTTAACATTGGGGGATAAGTCTAATGCTGATCAGGGCATAAGAAAACGGCGGCTATTTCGCGAAAAATGCGGAATGGATCGAGATCCGATCCGGCATTGATTCAAATGAAAAAGCCGCCGGTGGTACCACTGGCGGCTGCTGTTTTTCAGGTGCTTCGATCAGAAGTTATCTACATGTACTTCGAAGTAGCTCTGGGGATGTGCGCAGGTGGGGCATACTTCGGGAGCCTTCTCGCCGACCATGATGTGTCCGCAGTTGCGGCACTCCCAAACCTTCACTTCGCTCTTTGCGAATACTGCAGCGGTCTCCACGTTCTTAAGCAGAGCGCGGTATCTTTCCTCATGTCTCTTCTCAATGGCTGCCACCAGTCTGAACTTGAGGGCAAGATCCTTGAAGCCTTCTTCCTCGGCGGTCTTTGCGAATCCCTCGTACATGTCGGTCCACTCGAAATTCTCACCGTCTGCTGCGGCTGCCAGGTTCTGTGCGGTATCGCCGATGCCTTCCAGTTCCTTGAACCAGAGTTTTGCGTGTTCTTTCTCATTATCCGCGGTCTTTAAGAAAAGCTCCGAGATCTGCTCGAATCCGTCCTTCTTTGCCTTGCTTGCAAAGTAGGTGTACTTGTTTCTTGCCTGAGATTCCCCGGCGAAAGCTGCCTGAAGGTTCTTCTCGGTCTGTGTGCCTGCATATTTGTTTGCCATAGTTGGATCCTCCTGTGTAAATTTCATACGCTCAGCGCGTTTTTTCTTTCATTCTTACTATAACACGGATCTTCATCGCCGTCCATACACAACGGAAGCCCTTCCCGGGAGGATGGGAAGGGCTTCCAAGTATTGCAAACGAGCAACCTGTCAGAAAGTTCTGCAGGAATTATGCTTCAGATCTGCCGGAATTATTTTGCGGAGATGTACTTGTCAAGGATGGCCTGAACGGAACCATCTGCGATCTTCTTGTCAAGGATCTCATTGAACTTCTTTAAGAGATCTTCGTTTTCCTTGGCGATAGCTGCTGCGTAATCTTCCTCAGCGTAAGCGGTATCCAGGATCTTAAGTCCCTCGTTGGCCTTTACGAATTCCTTGGCAGGGTTGTTATCGATAACAACGCACTCTACCTTGCCGGCCTTCAGCGCTTCAACTGCGTTTGCGCCGTTGGGGAATGCGGTTACGAAATCTGCGCCGAAATCATCTTCACAGTAGATGTGACCGGTGGTGGATTCCTGAACGCCGATCTTCTTTCCGGCCAGATCGTCAACAGAAGCAATTGCACTGCCTTCGGGAACGATAACGGACTGAACGCCCTTTGCATATACGGTAGAGAAGTTTACGTTCTGAAGACGCTCTTCGGTAACGGTAAGACCTGCCATGGCGATATCAGCCTTTCCGGTCTGTACTGCCGTGAGGATGGATGCGAATTCCATATCTTCTACCTGAAGCTCAAGTCCCAGCTCTTTTGCGATCATGTCTGCGATCTCTACGTCAACGCCGGCGAAGGACTTTCCGTCATCTGCCACGAACTCGTAGGGAGGGAATGCCGCGTTGGTCGCCATGATCAGCTTTCCTGCCTGAACGGTCTTTACAGCGGGAGCCGCTGCGGCCGGTGCTGCCTCCTGCTTTGCACAGGCTGCGAATGATACTGCCATGAGTGCTGCTAATGCGATTGCTAATACCTTTTTCATGATGTTCTCCTTTTCGGCTTTCCGCCGGTATTGTTTGTCTTGCGAAATGTTCTTTCGTTTGAATATGGCGGCATTATACGCCCGCGGAAAACGATTGTCAATAGTTTTCAAAAATAAATATTCCAATATTATGAATATTTATTCTTTTGTATAAGAATAACATTCCCGACATCACAAGATCAGGCAAATTGCACAAAAAAGCTCCGGCGCTGCCGCCGGAGCTTTTTCTATCATAAGTATGGCTTGCTGCTTACTTAAAATTTGAACTCATTGATCTTATGAGCCTTGTAGGTAGTGTGAAGAAGCTCATGAGCCTTGTGTGAACCGGGCTCGCCAAGGTACTCCTTGTAAAGCTTCTGAACCTCGGGGTTCTCGTGAGACTTGCGGAGAGGTCTGTTGGCATCGTTCTCATAGAGAGCCTTTGCACGCAGAGCACGGATATCGACGTTGTTTCTGACGTATCCGGGCTGCTGGATCTGGCCGCCGCCGTTTACGCAGCCGCCGGGGCATCCCATGATCTCGATGAAGTGGAACTGCTCGCCGGCCTTCACTCTGTCAAGAAGGATCTTGGCATTTGCCGTGCCGGATGCTACTGCAACCTTTACGTCGATGCCTGCAACCTTGACGGTAGCTTCCTTGATGCCTTCGGTACCACGAACTGCGGTAAGGTTGATGTCGCCCAGAGGCTTCTTCTCAAGGATCTCATAAACGGTACGGAGAGCTGCTTCCATAACACCGCCGGTAGCACCGAAGATAACAGCTGCGCCGGTACCTTCGCCGAGCGGATCGTCGAATCCCTCATCCGGGAGATCCAGGAAGTTGATGCGTGCCTTCTTGATCATGCGGGCAAGCTCTCTGGTGGTAAGTGAGAAGTCAACGTCAGGTAAGCCTGCGCCTGCCTGGTCGTCACGCTTCAGCTCACCCTTCTTTGCAGTACAGGGCATGATGGATACGCAGACGATCTTCTCCTTGTCGATACCCATCTTCTCTGCGAAGTAGCTCTTGGTGATTGCGCCGAACATCTGCTGCGGGCTCTTGCAGGAAGAAAGGTTATCCAGGAACTCCGGATAATAGTGCTCGCAGTAGTTGATCCATCCGGGGCTGCAGGAGGTGATGAGCGGAAGCTTTCCGCCGTTCTGTACTCTCTGGATGAACTCCGTGCCCTCTTCCATGATGGTAAGGTCAGCGGAGAAGTTGGTATCGAATACCTTGTCGAAACCAAGGCGGCGCAGAGCTGCTGCCATCTTGCCTTCTACGTCGGTTCCGATGGGAAGACCGAATGCTTCGCCGAGAGATGCTCTTACTGCGGGAGCGGTCTGAACCACTACGTACTTCTCAGGATCGTTGATCGCTGCGAATACTTCGTCGGTGAAGTCCTTCTCATACAGAGCACCGGTGGGGCATACGTTGATACACTGACCGCAGTTGATGCAGCTGGTATCGCCCAGACCCATCTCGAATGCGGAACCGATAAAGGTCCTGAATCCACGCTCGTTGGCGCCGATAACGCCTACTGCCTGATTCTTCTCGCATACTGCTACGCAGCGGCGGCAAAGGATGCACTTGGAGTTATCACGTACCATGTGAGGTGCGGAATCATCCAGAGTTGACGGAGTCTTAACGCCGTCGTACTTTGCTTCGTCGTCAACGCCCATCTGCTGGCAGAGCTCCTGAAGCTCGCAGTGACCGGAACGCACGCAGGAAAGGCACTCACGTCTGTGGTTGGACAGAAGGAGCTGAAGAGTCTTTTTTCTGTACTCCAGGATCCTGGGGGATCTGGTGTAAACTTCCATGCCATCCTCTGCAGGATATACGCAGGAAGTAACGACTCTGCCGTTTGATAATTCAACAACACAGATACGGCATGCACCGATCTCATTGATGTCCTTTAAGAAGCAAAGGGTAGGGATCTCGATGTTAGCCAGTCTGGCTGCAGCAAGGATGGTCGAACCCTTCGGGCACTCCACCTCAATGCCGTCTATTTTGAGTTTAATAGTTTCCATTGATAGTTCTCCTTCCCTCAATTATTTCTTGTAGATCGCACCGAACTTACAGGTTGCAACGCAGGCACCGCACTTTACGCAGGCAGCGGGATCGATCACAAGATACGGAAGTTTCTTTCCGTCCTTGACTTCGCCTGCTGCGTTTACAGCGATAGCGTTTGCGGGGCAGCCCTTAGCGCACATCTTGCAGCCAACGCACTTGTCTTCGCAGATCGCATACTGCATCAGAGCCTTGCATACGCCTGCGGGGCACTTCTTGTCCACGATGTGAGCGATGTACTCGTCCTTGAAGAACTTGATGGTGGAAAGTACCGGGTTGGGAGCTGTCTGACCAAGTGCACACAGGGAGTTGACCTGAATGTACTTGCAGAGATCTTCCAGTTTCTCGAGAGTAGCCATGTCTGCCTTGCCATCGGTGATGGTGGTAAGGAGCTCCAGCATTCTTCTGGTACCGATACGGCATGCGGTACACTTTCCGCAGGACTCGTCAACGGTGAACTCCAGGAAGAACTTGGCGATATCTACCATGCAGTTGTCTTCGTCCATAACGATCATTCCGCCGGAACCGACGATGCAGCCGATGGACTTAAGATTCTCGTAGTCTACGGGGATATCCAGGTACTCTGCCGGGATGCATCCGCCTGAAGGACCACCGGTCTGTACGGCCTTGAATTTCTTTCCGTTGGGGATGCCGCCGCCGATGTCTTCAATGATGGTGCGAAGGGGAGTTCCCATGGGGATCTCGATCAGACCGGTGTTGTTGATCTTTCCGCCAAGTGCGAATACCTTGGTTCCGGTCGATTTCTCGGTTCCCATGCCTGCGAACCAGTCAGCACCCTTAACGATGATCTGTGCGATGTTTGCATAGGTCTCTACGTTGTTAAGGATAGAGGGCTTTGCGAAAAGTCCCTTTACTGCGGGGAACGGAGGACGGGGTCTGGGCTCACCTCTCTTACCCTCGATGGAGGTCATAAGAGCGGTCTCCTCGCCGCATACGAATGCGCCGGCGCCAAGACGAAGGTCGATGTCGAAATCAAATCCGGTTCCGAAGATGTTCTTGCCGAGAAGGCCATACTCGTGAGCCTGATTGATAGCGATCCTCAGACGCTGAATAGCGATGGGGTACTCTGCACGAACGTAGATGTAACCCTGGCTGGAACCGATCGCGAAACCTGCGATGGCCATTGCCTCAAGTACTGCGTGGGGGTCGCCCTCAAGAACGGAACGATCCATGAATGCGCCGGGGTCGCCCTCATCGGCGTTGCAGCATACGTATTTCTGATCGGATACGTTGGGACGGCAGAGCTTCCACTTAAGACCGGTGGGGAATCCTGCGCCGCCGCGTCCGCGAAGACCGGAAGCAAGAACAGTCTCGATAACGTCTTCGGGCTTCATTTCGGTAAGTACCTTGCCGAGAGCTTCATAACCGCCTCTGCCGATGTACTCATCGATGTTCTCGGGATCGATCACGCCGCAGTTACGAAGTGCAACACGTACCTGCTTTGCGTAAAGGTTGGTATCTTCAAGGCTCTGTGCGGGCTTGCCGTCAACGGTGGAAAGCCCGGAAGAAGCCATGGTGTACTCGGTAACGGGCTTGCCGCCTACCAGGTGCTTTTCCACTACTTCAAGTGCCTTCTCGGCGCTCATCTTGATGTAGGTCACCTTGTGCTGACCGGGTACATATACGTCAACGATAGGCTCGAACTGGCAAAGTCCGATACAGCCTGTCTGTGATACTACGATCTTATCAGTGAGACCCTTTTTCTTCACTTCCGCAGAAAGAGCCTCAAGAACGGGACGTGCGCCGGCTGCGATACCGCAGGTAGCCATTCCGACAACGACGCGGATAACTTTGCTGTCCTCGACGGTCTTCTGCATGGTCCCTCTGATTGCCTTAATATCGGCTATAGTTTTCATGCGCTAAATCTCCTTTAAAAAAATTGTCTGTTTCCTGTTACGAAGCCGGTATCAATACTTTGCAAGGATGCCGGGGACCTGATCCACGGTAAGACGTCCGTAAACTTCTCCGTTGATCATCATAACGGGTGCAAGTCCGCATGCGCCTACGCATCTGCAGGAATCAAGTGAGAATTTGCCGTCAGGTGTGCACTGGCCGGGCTGGATGCCAAGGATCTCCGTGATCTTATCAAGAACAAGGCTGGACCCCTTTACATAACAAGCGGTACCAAGGCAGACAGAGATCTGATACTGTCCCTTGGGCTCCAGTGTGAACTGTGCGTAGAATGTGGCGATACCGTAAATTCTCTCGATCGGTACGCCAGTTTCGTCTGAAATCATGGTCTGAACTTCGATCGGAAGGTAACCATAGATCTCCTGAGCTTTCTGGATAATGGGCATCAGTGAACCGGGTTCGTCCTTCATAGCGGCGATAGCGGCCTTCAGCTCTTTTTCCTGCTCAGGTGTACCCTTGAAAGGTACTGAACATTTTTTGCAAGCCATCAGTATTCCTCCTAAATTAATGATGCACACAAAAGTGCAAGTTTTATTATAACACAGCTTCCGAAAAATACCACCCTTGGATGAAAAAAAACAATATTTCAGCCAAGTCTGATATCGGCGTGAGCTGTATTCCGGAAGTTTCGCTGCCGCAATGTCATGCGGCAGTACTCTTCGTACTCTTTTCTCAGTTTTTCCGTGTCAATGGGAGCGACCGGCCGGCCGCCGTATTCCGTATAGCGGTCGAAAGCATCTTTTTTCGCGTCGGCCATCAGGAAATGGATCTTCACCAGCTCGCCGTCCGCCCATTCCTTCGCTTCCTTAAGCTCCGCGATGTCTTTGTGCAGGGCGGAGATATCGCCGCCCGCTTCCGTCACGCGGTCCAGTTCCAGATAGGCATCCGTCAGCCGGTTGTGCACGTCTACGGCCGCTTCTTCCACGGTAAAATCCCCGTAGCGGAAGACCCCCGCCTCATATGCCTTCTGAAGAGAGATAGGTTTTTCCTCTGTGCCCGTGCCTTTTTGCATAAGCCTTAAAAATGCCTCCATGCTTTCCCGGACCTTTTCCACCGGAAGCGGTTCCACCGGCTCGCCGTCCACCAGGATCACATGTCCCTCTTCATCCCGCTCAAATCCTTCGTCTTCAAACCAGGCTGCCGAAACACCGGCATGGAAATAACTTTCCGCCTCGCGGATCTCCGACAGGATCTCTTCGTAAGAGGCGGCATCCCGGTCTCCGCTTCTGGCGCCGATATCCGCGTCGATCTTTTTGTTGTGAAGATCCATGAGCACGTCTTCCACGGTAAAGATCTTCCGCTCAAAAACGCCGCGGTAATACAGCTCTCTCAGAGAGAGCTCCCGCTTCATTTCCCCGGTATTCTTCTGCATTCTTTTTTCTTCGGTCTGCATGTCCCCTCCCGCGGCCGCTTACCGGCCGCCCGAAAAAGTAATGAAATCTCGGAACATCTCCAGAAGCCTTGCCCGGATCCCTGCATTCGTAAGCGCCAGAGCGCCGCCCAGGGAGAAAAGAAAGAGCACTGCCCGGCGGACTGTATTCCAGACGGTGCCGGCAATGAGAGCACCCCGTCCCGGCACCGTAACGGAAGGTCCCTCTTCCTTCCGGTGTCTTCGGGACAGATCTCCCGCATAGTATTCACTTTCCTGACCTTCCGGGATCCCCGGCCTTTTCTTCTCTTCCATCGTCCGTTCCGTTACAGTTCCTCACACAGTACCACCAGCCGTTCCCCCGGCCTTTTGTACTCACATGTCACAAGCGCCAGATACCTTTTCCCCGGCACCGGTCTCCGATACAGCTTTCCCGTTTTTTGCGCATGGGCTGCCAGCTGTTCTCCGTCTTTTTCCGACCTGAGGGATAGTGCCCTGACGGTCTCCTCCTCTTCCGGCGTGACGGTAAAAAGTGCCATAACGGCATAGGTGCGGGTCCCGTTTTCTGTCACGAAGATCACCCGCGCCCCGTCCTCCAGTTCCCCGATCCTGCCAAACATGGCGCCGTTTTTCATGTGATGCCCGCAAAGCATCAGGCAGGACGAGGAAAGGTCCGTGCCGGGGACCGCATAGACGGACCCGTAAGCCGACTCCCGGCCGTTCATGTCGCGGTGCAGGTATTTTTCCGGATCATCCTTCGGGGGCTGCATCACGGGCAGATCCGTACCGGTCCGGGGGATCAGGAGCCTCCCGAAAAATTCAGCCGGGATCTTTTCCGGGGCTGCCGCCTCTCCGGGACTGTCCTCTTTTCCAAAACCGTTCCCGGCGCCGTTCTGCGAGGCGGCGCCTTCCGCATTCCCGGGTGCCGGGAAGCCTCCGGCATCCATGGCCGTCCGGGCTTCCTCCAGCCCTTTCTCACTTTCCGCATATCCGCTTTCTCCGAAAAGCAGCAACCCACCGCTTGCCAAAGCCGCAAGCAGCAGTGCCGTGATCACCGCCTTTTTCATTCCGCAAACCCCAGTTTTCCGTACCGTCTGCGGACACCTTCCCGGTGTCTCCGGATGCGTTCCATCGCCTCCCGGTAAAGAGTATCCGATCCCGCGTCCGGTCCCAGGGCCTTTTTCAGAAAGTCCACCGGTGCGGCAAAGTGTTCGTCGCAGTACCGCCGCAGCCTTTTCGACGCAAGCCACCTTCCGGCACCGCTCCGGGCCAGCAGCCGGAACATTTCCTCCGGCGTTTCATAGCCGTCCTTTTTCAGCGCATGCAGAAGGCAGATCCCTGCCCTGACACCTGTCCCGTCCTCCAGAAGACCTTCCGGAAGACGTCCCTTCAGAAGACCGTTTTCATAGCAGGCTTCCGTATAGGGCACGGGATCGTAGCTGCATCGTTCCGGATACAGAAGGGAAAGCAGATACTCCCGCTTTGCCGTCGGATCCGTCTCTGCCTCCGGAGGATAGGCGACATAGCCTTTCACTTCCTCCGAAAGTCCCAGCCGGCCAAGCGTCTCCTCCGAAAACCGCCGGACCGTCTCTTCCGGGCCCCAGCCAAGGTAATAGGAGATGCCGTATCGGATCAGTTCCAGCGCCTCCCGCCGGTTTTCCGGGCCCTGTGCGTCCAAAAAAAACAGCCGGTCGCCGATCCGGTCCGTTCTTCCCATCAAAAGGTCATCATAGCAGTATTCGCCGATCCCGATCACTTGATCCCCCCAAGCCTGCCGAACGGCGGCATATCAAAAAACATGCAGCGCATCTGCGGATCCAGAAGGACCAGGAGAAACACAAAGGAAAGCACCGCCGCAGCGGCAAAAAGAAGGACCCGTACCACGGAAAGGACCGTATGGCCGGGCTTTGTTTCGGAAACGCTCACGCCCTCCGGAACGCCATAGCGTTTCCGGAGTTCTTCCTGTCGTTTTTCGGCCTCCGCCTCCTCACGGATCCGGGCGGTCAGCGCCTTTTTGTACTTGTTTTCTTTTTTAAGCATGCTTCTGTTCCGCCATGGCAAGCACCATATCCATGAGTGCAAAGTAGCATCCGCCTTCCCGGTAGGCGTGGCCGTAGTTTCCGATAGGTTCCGGCAGATAGGGAGAAAACACAGTCATTTTTGACCGTTCCTCCAGAAGTTCCCGGATCATGGGCTCGTCGCCTGCAGGTACGAAAGACAGCACAAAAATGGAATCCCCCAGCCTGCCGTCTGCCATGACGCGGGTCAGTTCCTCCATCTCACCGGGTTTCACGCCGCCGGTAATGATGCGGGCGTCCCCGGAAAGGAAACGGTCTCTGTCAAAGGACCGGAGTGCCGTATTGCCGCAGTCGCAGATCAGATACTCATACCTGTCGCCTGCCAGGAATTCTCCCAGACGGGATGCGGCATACATGGAAATGCCGGCAAACGCAAGGTGATCCGGTGACGGCGGAAAACTCACGTCGCTGTAGGTGGCCTGCACTGCAGAAAGATAATTCTGCCGGTTGCACTCAAAATAGGCGGCACGGTATCCCGTCTCCATAAGAAACCTGCACAGCTGCAGACACTGTGTGGTGGTGCCGGACCGCGTCATGGATCCGGCCACATTGATCACCATCGGCATATCATTCCTCCGTTCCCAGAAGTTCCATGAATTCAATATCGTCTCTCAATCTGGCGGAAAGTTTTTCCAGCCTCCCGGCCAGTTCTTTTCTGCTGATGCTGCCGCCGTAATACTGTCTGGCAGCCTGAGGCAGTGAAAGCGGGCAGCCGTCACTGTAGAACACGGCGATATACGCCATGGCCTCCCGTTCGTCCGCCGCATGCCGGAAGATGCAGTTCATGATGCTCTGCCTCAGATCTGTCTGATAAACGATGCGGGAAGGATCACGGAAACATTCGCTGTCCCCGTCATCTGACAGCGTTTCGGCAAGATCCGGCATTTCCTCGTGAGGGATCTCCCGCTCTTCCGGAACGTTCAGCAGATACCGGAGGCGCTCCCGGGAGAGCCGGTTTGCCGCGATCCCGGTGTTATCAAGCTCCAGCGCAAGGTCCCCTTCGGAGATCTCACGGAATCCCGCTGCCAGAAGCCTTTCCCGAATCGAGGAAATGTGCTTAAGCACTCTGCTGTCCCGCGGGTTCCGGCTTCCCGTCACGGAATTCAGATACTCATACACGGCACCGTGGATCTTCACGCCGAAATACGCGCCTGCGGCGCCCTCTGCAGGATCGTAGGTCTCCAGATTCCTAAGGATGGCCTCCAGAAAGACCATCTCGATGTCATCTTCCCTGCCGCGGATGGCATCGGCGTCGAACCGGTTCCTGATCACGCTCCAGGCATACCGGTAAAGTTCATACTGAGGTGCGAGCCTGGCAAACCGCATTTCCGCCCCCTCCTCGCTTATCTGCGGTGAATGAAGGACCGCGGAATAAAAGGCCATCCGGTCATCCAGGGTGCCCCGTTCAAAAAAATCATCTTCCAGCCCCAGAAGGCTTCGCAGGGAAAATGCTTCTTCCTTAAGCTCCTGCCCCAGGGCGGACATGTTTTCATTGGTTTCAGAGTTCATCGATCTCCATGGTACAGTCCGCGGCCGATGCCGTCCCCGGCATCACCCCCAGATGGAACGTTCCGTCTTTCAGGATCCCCACAACGCGAAATGCCGTGCGGTCAACCGTAAGTTCCAGCTCCCCGCCGCATTCTTTCCGGCACAGGACTTTTCCGGTCTCCGCCCGCGCCACGGTGAGCCGGAAATCGGAAAACAGGCTGTCCTTTCCCGCCCCGCAAGGCTCCGCCTGAAATATGTAACTTGTTTTCTGCCCCGGAAATCTCCGCCGGGTCACCGTCACTTTCTTCCTTACCGGTGCGGACGTTTCCGTCGCCGGATGAAATCTCTTCGGCTGGCGGAACATATCTTCCGGCACGCCGCCTTCGCCCCTGTCCTCCGGCAGCAGGGCTGCTTCGTTTTTCCTTTTCACGCGGCTCTCAAACCGGGGCCTGCCTTCGTCTGCGGAAGCTGTTTCTCCGGAAAAGACCTGCCATTTTCTTTCCGGCACGGTCTCCTGCTCCCGGGGCACATCTTCCGGAGAGTCATTCATTTCTTCCATGGCTTTTGCGGCCATATACCGGCACACGCTGAGTGCCCGGTCATAATCTTCTCTGAGGATCGATTCCACGGCAGAAGCCACCACCGTGTAGGAAAGTCCGCCCAGATCGACGGTGAGGAACACTCCGTCTTCGGACACTCTGACAGGAACGCCTGCGCGAATGGCGCCTGCGGCGGCACCGTTCATGATGCGCCGGTCGATCCTGCGCGCCGTTTCCGCCCTGCCGGGTGCGGATGCCAGTTCCGCGGCTTTTCCCAGTATTCCGATGTAGTATTCCCTGTCATCCATGCTTCGATTATACATGAAAACAGCCGTATGTCCATACACCTCAGAGGTGCAGTTACGGCTGTTTTTGCTGATTTTATGCAGTTTTTCCGCTTTTTGTCACCGATCGGTGCCACTTTTCCGGCTGCCCGGAGAGAACTTCTTTTCCTCCCCGCGAAGGAGCCGTTTCATGTTGCTGCGATGCATGAAAAGGATCAGCGCTCCGGTAAAGACTCCCAGGATCTTCATGGGCAGAGAGTACGGAAGCACCAGAAAAGCGGTGATCTCCACGGCTGCCGCGCAGACGGAAGAGATCGAAACGATCTTCGTAAGAAGTGCCATCACTACGAAAATGCCCAGGCACAGAAGCGCCAGCTTCCAGTCGATGAGGGCCACCACGCACAGACCGGTAGTCACGGCCTTTCCGCCCTTAAAACGGAAGTACAGCGGGAAACAGTGCCCCAGAAGGCAGGCGATCCCGGCCACGCACTTCCCCCACTCGCCGCCGAAACGGGTGCCCAGCCAGACGGCCAGCACACACTTTAAGAAATCACCGGCGAAGGTAAGAAGTCCCGGCCCCCAGCCAAACACCCTCGCCACATTGGTGGCGCCGGCGTTTCCGCTGCCGTGGTTTCTCACGTCATCGTGATACACGTATTTTGTAAGCACGATGGACATGGAAAAGGAACCGATCAGATATGCGATTATGGCGATCAGAACGTATTTCATTCGGTCACTTCATTGACAATGGCTTCTTCCACGGCCTTCTCCACATGAGAGTCGCGGATCATGCGGTACAGTTCCGCTTCTGCCGCCTGCTTGTAGGGCTTCACCATGAAGATGCCAAGGATGTTGGCGGTCAGTGCAGACAGGATATCCCAGCCGATGAAGGAAAGGCCAAGCACGAATGCTTTCCATTTCCAGCCCTTCATCATCTCGCGGCTCATCTTCATGGCGTCGGTGCCGCCGATGGTGGGATCATCCGTGATGATATAGGGGACCAGCATGTAGGAGTAGGTAAGGATCACGCCCGGGATGACGAAAAGGATGAATCCCAGTCCCGTCACCAGTTTGGTGAGGAACATGGTCTTTACATTGTTCATGTACCAGCCCTTGTCAAAACCGGCCATGACTTCCTTTACGTTCGTTGAGGGATCCTCGCTGTTCTTTAAGAAGAAGATCTTTCCGCCGATGCTTAACGGGTTTCCGAAGAATGCGTCATACAGCACGCCCAGTATGAAAGCCGTAAGGAACGCCATGGCGAGGACGCCGATGAGCATTGCCAGAACGTCTGACGGTCCGCTGATGACGGAAAAGTTCTGTCCCTGACTCTGCACTGCACTGTTTGCGGAACCTGCGGAGGATGCCGCGCCCACGGTGAGACCGGAGGTCATGAGGAGTGCCGC
>JAKSPC010000004.1 GCA_024405155.1 Lachnospiraceae bacterium
TCAAAAGGTACGCCTTTTGAGAAACGTCACTTTCTTTTAAGTATCCTGTTTTCCCGTAGTCTGCGATAAAAAGTCGCCTTAGACATTCCGCACTCCTGTAAGATTTGTTCCAGCGAGATTTTCTTTTTCTCCCAAAGCGTCACAAGCTGTTCAAAGTCGTCAGGAATATTCTTGACCGGTCTGCCCATGTGAACGCCTCTTGCCTTTGCCGCCGCGATCCCCTCCGCCTGACGCTGTCGGATGAATTCGCGCTCCGTCTGCGCAACGTAGCTGAGAAGCTGCAATACAATGTCTGCGATCAGCGTGCCGGTGAGGTCGCGTCCCTGCCGCGTGTCCAGCAGCGGCATATCAAGCACCACAATGGCGGCGTCCTTCTTCTTTGTGATGATGCGCCATTGCTCCAAAATTTCATCGTAATTGCGTCCCAGCCGGTCGATGCTCTTGATGACAAGCGTATCGCCCGGTTTAAGTCTTTTTAGGAGCCTTTGGTATTTTGGGCGGTCAAAGTCTTTGCCGGATTGCTTTTCGATCAGAATGTTTCCCTCCGGCACCCCGAACTCCCGCATGGCGATGAGCTGACGATCCTCATTCTGCTCTTTCGTGGATACGCGGACGTATCCGTACATCTGCTGTCCCATTTCGTTTCCCCCTCCGATTGTGATATGAACAATTTTAGAGGAAATCTTAATGTGATTGCGAATGCGCGGCTTATTCCGCAAGATTGATGATGCGGGCATTGCCTTTACGTTTGGCATACTTCAGCGTCTCATAAGCGCCGCCGAAGTCCCGGCAGACGAACGCAATCAGCAGCTCCGCCTGCTCGCACATCCAGCGGTTGCGTTTCCGGATTGCCGCTTTCGGATGAACGCCGATCAGCTCCTGCGGAATGATGATCCCGTCATACAGCTTCTCGTTGTAATCTTTATCTCGGTTCAGTCCGGCGTGAAAATACGGCTCTATCAGATAGAGCTGAATTTTTTTATCCCTGTGACGTGCTTTAGCCGCTCTCACCGCTGCCGCTGCCATGCCGTCAAACTCGCCCCGACCGCCGACATAGAAGCTCGCTTCATCGATATCGGCGAGATATGTTTCAATCTCGCCTCTCAAGCGGTTTTCTACCGTTGCAGAGAAAACAAACGAATGACCGATAAAAGTACAGATATGCATAGCACCACGCCGTCCATAAGGCGTATTTCTTTCTATCGAGCTTGTACTAATAGAGCAGTTGCTCTTTTGTGTCATTATAACATAGCCAAGTTGCTTTTACAATACAAGTATCATCAACGAAAGAGGATTTACTTGTATGATCGACTATGCTGATATCGGTTCGCGCATCCGCGCTGTACGATTGGAACGGAAAATGACACAGGAGCAGTTAGCAAATGCGGTAAACCTTGGTGTGACGCATATCAGCCATATCGAGACCGGAAGTTCCATACCGAGTTTGCAGAGTTTTATTGCAATTCTGAACGCACTGAACTGCTCCGCTGACGAACTCCTTTGCCGGGAACTGGTTACGACACAGGAAATCAAAAATCACTGGTTGATAGAGCTCGTTTCAGATTGCTCGATTGAAGAAACAAAGGTGTTGTCAGATACGCTGAAAGCTCTCAAGCAGAGCTTGCGGGCGAATTATTCGGAAGAAAAGTTTTGAGGATGTCGGACACTTACGGCACAGTTTTGGTGCTCTCGCACCAATGAAAACGCATGAGCGCCAGTATTCTCAGAAATTACAAAACCCACACAGACTGCATGGAAATGTAGCATCCGTACAGTTTGCGTGGGTTTATGACACCGTAGCACCATAAAATATGATTCTACTGCGCTTCATTGCAATGAAGATGGTTGCAAAAGCGAATATAGAAAAAATCCGAGAAAGCATTTTGCCTTCTCGGATTTTTCATCTGTACAATGCTGCATTTGATAGATGCTGATATCAGTACCTATCTGCAGCACCGTTGTTTTCAGCGATTTTCGTCGCTGTGCCGTACCGCTTTACCCCCGGTTCACTTCGTTTCCCTATGGGGTGGGGCGCTTTTCGCGCCCCCCCCTTATGTTTTAGTTTACGGAAAGCGGGATGCCGCAGGCGATCTTGTAGTAGGGAACATTGTTGTTTCCGAAGATCGCTACGTAATCCGGATGCATGGCTTTGTAGTCTGAAAGCTTCCAGCTGTAGGATGCCTGACGGCCTTCCTTCATGCCGCAGGTCACAAAGTGAGACAGGGCACCGGCGGGATTACCGTTGTAGACAGCTGCCACGTCGGGATTCAGAGCAAGATAGTCGTTATAGTTGTATACGTTCTTGAAATCCATGCCGTTGTAAACGGTAGTGCCGCTGACCACGGGGCCCACAGAGGGACCAACAGGAGTCACAGGCGTTTTGTGATTCAGCTCCGCAACGAAATCGGTGCTGACGTATCCGTGCGTCATGCCGTAATCCACTTCTGCCCAGCCGTCCCTTACGTTATATACGAAGATGGGAGCATTGCCGTCAAGAAGAGCGATCACGCTGTACTTGAGGCCGGGGCCGGAACGGAGGTTCACGCCCTCGCTGGTGTGCATGGTGCTGTTATAGGTTCCGTTCAGGGAATTGTCCTGCCCGCCGCCTTCGTTGCCGTTGCGCACCTTGGAAAGCAGCTGGGAAGCGATCCAACCCTGGCTGGATCCGTAGAAGCAGTGATCGAAACCGTTCTGCTGCTTCTGATAGCAAATGATGTCCATACCCTGGGGGATCACCTGAATGGGTGTAGAAGTATAGCTGGGTTCGCTGTACATGACGACCTGTGTTACGGTGTACATGGTAGTGGTCCCGTCATTGGCAAACGCGGGAATTGCCATGAACAGCACGAGAGCCGCCGCGCACACTGCTGCGGAAAGTAATTTTTTCATGATATTTCCTCCTGTGTTGTAAAAAGCTGATGGTACCGGGCTGCTTGTTTCCTCTGTTATTTATCGGGCACGCCGCTTACCTGACTTCCTCATAGAACAGGTCGATGACCTGTTTCTGCAGTACGTCTTCATCCGGGTAGTATTCCATGAAATTCTGCCCCTGAACGTTATCGCCCTTGATGGTAAGGATATTTCCGAAGTCATAGCTTACGGCGGCATTCGCGATATCCGAAAGCTCATTGACCCTGCAGTCCGAAACCATTTTTTCCGCAATGGCAAGAAGGCTCTGAAGCAGGAAGCCCGGATCCTGTGCACACTTTTCCACACACTTTTTCCGGAGTTCTGTAAGATACTGCTGCTGCCGTTCCATTCGCCTCAGGTTGGTGTCATCCGGCATATTCATACGGGCTCTGACGTAGGTAAGAGCCTGCTGCCCCTTCAGAGTGACTTCCTTTCCCGCTTTCAGTTCCCCGTTTTCCGGGAAATCGTCCAGACAGGTGACTGTAACACCGCCCACGGCATCGTTCAGATACTCCACTGCGTCCATGGTGGTACATAGATAATGGTCGATCTTCGTACCGTACAAAAGATTCACGGCCGCATCCACGGTGTTTTCGCAGGCTGCGGTCTCGTCCTTTCCGTAGTTGTGGGAAAGGCATATCTGCTGGTATACGGTGCCGGCGTTATTTCCTTCCAGATCCTTTGTCATCACGTCGGTCATGGTGTCACGGTTGATATGAAGCGCAAACCCCTTCTTGTTCGCCTCATCAATGCCTATGAGCAGCAGAAAATCCGCCTGCTGCCGGTTGGTCATTCTGTCGATGCGCTCGTTCAGACCGTAAACGTCCAGTCCCATGAGCAGGATGGTGGTAAGATCCTCCCGCTGCCGGTACTGTCTGCCCTTATAGGCTGCCACGGTCCCTTTGCCGCTTACGCCGACGTCGCTCCATTTTTCATACAGTTCGTCATCGGAGACGCTTTCCCGCACTGCCGCCGACATGGACTCCAGTATTGCGGGGTCAGTCTCCCTGGCATCGAACCGCCATACCAGGAAGAGTCCCAGTGCCAGAAGAAGAAGGATGCCGCCCAGTACGAAAAGTTCCTTTTTTACAGGCTTTCTGCTGCGGGCAGGCTTTTTTACGGCCTTCGCGCCGGAAGAACTTTCGTGCTCATGATGGTGATGATGATGGTGGTGGTGATGATGCGTCTGCCCGCTATTCGTGTTTTCTCTCGTTTCTTCGCTCATGTGTTCAGAAAAGCTCCGCAAACCATTCCTTCAGGGCAAGGCAGCCTTCCGTCACCGCATCGTAGCCCGTCTGGGGAGACGTAATGCCTTCTCCGCCGCTCTTTTTCGGCACGGTGCCTTCTCTGTAGGATACGATAACAAAGGGAGAAAGCGCATCCGTGGAAAAACTCAGGGTATTGGTCGCCGGGGGTGATGATCAGTTTATATTTCTCATCGTAATCGTAGACGACAGGATCCGAATGAGGACTGGCTGCCGCGCTTGCGGTCAGGATGTTTCCTGCCGTGAGTACCAGTGCCAGCAGGAGTGCCCACGCTCTTTTACTCATTTTCATGACCGGTCCCCTTTCCCTGTTTCCATAGCCTGTGGTGAGGACTGTTCCGCCGCTTTCTGTGCGGCTTTCTCGTATGCGGCGTTATTTCCGTAACCGTAGGAGGAATCTCCATACTCGTATCCGTAGCCGCTGTCCTTTCCATAGCCCTTGGAATAGTAGTGGCTGTCATACTGATAGCCCTTCCTGCGATACGTCCCGTAACGGTTCTTTCTGCCGTAGCGGCCGTACTTGCCATAGGAGTGATGCTCGATATCCGCATCGGTCACCACGAAGCCTGCCACGTTTGCCTTTACAAGGTCCAGTTTATTCATGCAGTCTTTGAGAGACTGCTTATCAGTATAGTTGCGGCGCACCACCACAAGAATACCGGTCAGGCTGGCGGTGAGTGCCAGAGCGTCTGATACGATGTCTGCGGGAGGCAGATCCACCACGATCCAGTCGTAAGTCTGTGACAGTTCGGCAAGCAGATCCCGCATCTTGTCGGAACCCAGAAGTTCTGCCGGGTTGGGAGGAAGATCACCTGCTGCCAGAATATCCCAGTTCTGAGAACGGACGCTGTGCTGAATGGCTTCTTCACAGGTAGACAGACCCGCCAGTACGTTGGAAAGACCGGGGCTTACTTTCAGTTCCGGCATTTTTCTGGAAAGGGAAGGCAGACGCATGTCGCCTTCGATCAGAAGGACTTTTTTATCCGTCTTGGAAAGAGTATAGGAAAGGTTCAGGGATGTAATGGACTTTCCCTCGGACCGGAAGGAGGATGTCACACCCACGATACGGCACTTCTGCTCATCCGGCAGGACGAACATCAGGTTGGTCCTCAACAGCTTATAGGCTTCCGCCGCCATAAAGGGAAGTTTTTCACAAATGAAAAAGCCTGTGCCGGAATTGGTGATCCCGTCATTCTTGTTTTCGGCATTCTTCGCTGCCCTGCTGCCGTTTGCTTCGTCTTTCTTTTCGGCAGACGCATGGTCATAGCTGTAATCGTATTTATACTTGTAGTTGTAATCGTAGTATTTCTTTCCGTATTTTTTGCCGGCAGAGGCTCCCAGCAGATCCGGGATCACGGCAAGGATGGGGATCTTGTAACGCTCCAGGTAAGACTCGTCCTGGATCAGGTCGTTCATCAGATCGAGGATCACCAGGATGCCGCAGGCGATGACGGCGCCGATGAGCACGCCGATGGCCGCGTATTTGGTCCTTACAGGACTTACCTTATTGGTGTTCACCACGCCGTAGTCCACGATCTTTGCCGAGGACCCCTCCACCACTTCGGCGATCTTTTCCGGCAGGACGTCGGCGATGGTATTTACGATGAGTTCCGCCTCGTAGGGATTGGAGCTGGTCACCGTGATGGTGAATACTTCCGTTTCGTTGACGGCGACAGCGCTCACCATGTCGCTTAAGCTTTCATAGGACTTGTCCAGATTGGCACGCTTGATGACTTCGTTCAGAGTCTTTCTGGTCTTAAGTATCACGATGTAGGTATCTACCAGAGACTGGGACGCGGTGATGTCCTGACTGGAAATGGATACCGAACTGGAGCCGAAGGAAAGGGTCTGGTTGTTTACGTATACCAGCGCCTTGGACTGATACTTGGGCGTCATGCGGAAGGTGGAGTAACAGAACCCCAGCACGCCGCACAGAAGCGCCATGAGTACGATGAACCATGCTTTTTTCCAGAAGACCTGCAGAAGGTGCAGAAGGTCTATCTCAATTGTGCCGTCGTCTTTTCTTTCCATTTTTTCTGTTCCTTAATAAATGAATGCTGCTGTATGCTTATCCCGGATCCTTTCCCTTAAGGATCGTTTTCGGGAAACTATAGGTCAGTTCCGTTACCTGTTCTTCCGGCAGGTGGTTTATGAGCCAGTTCATGGCTTTCCGGTAGGCCGGCGGACGCCAGTCCTTCTGATGCATGTCGGAGGTCAGGACGGCCACGGCGCCTTCCCGCACGTAATTCCGGGCGGCATGCACATAGGGAGAAAATACCGGACCGGCGATGGTGTCGTAGTTCATGGAGAGCATGGCTCCCGCCGAGATGATCTCCTGCAGGTTCCGGGGCAGGTACAGGTTGCGGCATCGCTCCATATGGGCGATGACCGGGATATACCCTGCGTCCGTCAGATGCCTTACGGCGGCGAAGATCACGTCATAGGGCGCGGCACCTGCAAATTCCACCAGTACGTACCGGCTGCCTGCCAGGGTGAGTGCCGTTCCGTTTGCCAGCTGCTCCGGCAGGTCCTCGTTCCAGGCGTTTTCCTGTCCGGTATACAAAGACAGCGGCTCTTTCAGATCGTTTTCCTGCTGCCACTCCCTGATCTTTCCGATGAGCCCCGCGGTCCGTTCGTTGATCTCGTCGCTTCTGTCCTTTGTTTCCTCCGGTCTTCTGTGGGGCGTGGCGATGATGGCGCGGACGCCTTCCGCATAGGCCATTTTTGCCATGGCAAGACTTTCGTCCATGTCCCTGGCACCGTCATCCACTCCCGGAAGGATATGGGCATGTATGTCAATGATCCTGTGCTCGCTATTCATTGCCTGTCTGTTCACCCGTCTTTGCCCCGGTGAGCTTTCCGAACACCAGAAATCTGCTTTCGTGATCCGGCATGCAGGTGGAAAGGATCAGCACTTTGTCCTTCGGCACCACGGCCACGGATCTGTCTACGTATCCGCCCAGTGCCCTGGTCTTCCGGATCTCTGTAAAAAAGTTCACGTGGGCGGCCGTATTGGTGAAATCAGTGCCTGCCAGGATGTGTCTGTTGTCAAAGGGAATGGCGGCAAACACCTTGTACGTAAGGGTCCCTTCCGGCGTGGAGATCTCCACGGTGCCGTACTTCTTCATGGCTTCCCCGGCGCTTATGCCGTCTTTCACGCCCTGGTAGTATTCCTGCAGATATCCGAACATCTTTCCGGACCGCATGTTGTGTCCGTAAACAATGGTGACGGGATCCGCAAAATCGATCCGGTTGTAGGTGCGTTCCACGAAGAGTTCTCCCGCGGAGGACGCCTTGCCGTCCCGGTCCGTATTCAGATAACGCGCGTCGTCATAAGGCGAGCTGAACACCAGTTCCTCAATGACGGTCCCCGGAATGACGATACGGGCAATGACGTCAGAATAATTCTGTTTCTGCCTTGCAAGTTCCTCATCCGGCTGCCAGCCGCTTTCTTCCTTCACTTCCGCGGCGCCTGCCAGACCGGCGACGGGGCTTTCGCTTTCTGCCTCACCGCCGGCGGTTTCGGTTTCGATGGCCGCTTCGGTCACTTCCGACGGCTGGGCCGGCTGTTCCTCCAAAGGCTCCGCTTTCCCGCAGGCGCTGAGGAACAGGGCGGCTGCCGCAATGAGCCATATATTTTTCTTTTTTTTCTTTACAGGTTCCGACATTTTTCGCGTATCAAAACGAAGCGTGCTCAGAGTACACAAAACAGAGAGCACACACCTCCGTTTACATCTGACATTCTACACCCCTGCAGCGCAAAATGCAATCTTTATTCGAACATCGGTCTGTCAAAAAAGCGCCCCGGCAGTCTGCCGGGGCACTTTCTGTATGGCGGATCACTTAAGAGCTGCCAGTCTTTCTTTTACCTTGGCCATCATGTCACGATAGCCGGCCTGTTTCGTCTTTTCCTCTTCGATCTTTGCGGCCGGAGCCTTGGAGAGGAACTTTTCGTTGGAAAGCATTGCCTCGGAACGCTTCAGCTCTCCTGCCAGTCTCTGCTCTTCCTTTTCCAGACGGTCGATCTCTTTTGCCACGTCGATCAGATCGCCCAGAGGCATGTACAGGGATGCGTCTTTCAGCACCACCGAAACGGCGTTGTCGTCGATGCCGGCCTTATCGGCCTGCACCTTCACGTCGGAGGCGCCTGCCAGGCGGGCAAACACGGCTGCCGCATCGGCAAAGGTCTTTTTCACTGCCGCGTCCGCGCTCACCACATATACGAAAGCCTTTTTGGAAAGCGGAACGTCCATTTCCTTTCTTACGGAACGGATGCCTCTGACCGCGTCCTTCACGGTCTCGATGGCCGCCTCTTCCGCCGCGAAATCGAATTCCTTCTGATATTCCGGATACGCGGCCACCATGATGGAGTCTTCTCCGGTCAGGTTGTCGTAGATCTCTTCGGTAATGAAGGGCATGAAAGGATGCAGGAGCTTCAGGACGCCTGTCAGCACGTACTTAAGGGTCCACAGAGCTGCCGCCTTGGTGCTGTCGCCGTCATCGTACAGACGCTGCTTCACCATCTCGATGTACCAGTCGCAGAGCTCGTCCCAGGCAAACCCGGTGATGTTGTCCAGGGCGATGCCCAGTTCGAAGGAATCCATGTTGCGGCAGACATTGTCGCTTAAGGCGTTGAACTTGGAAAGGATCCACTTGTCTTCCGCCTGAAGATCTGCCATGGGGCATTCTGCCGGGACTGCTGCCTTATCCAGGTTCATCATGATGAAACGGCTGGCGTTCCACATCTTGTTGGCGAAGTTGCGGGCGTTTTCCACTTTGTCGGTGGAGAAACGCATGTCATTTCCGGGAGCGTTTCCGGTAAGGAGAGCGCCGCGGAGCGCATCCGCGCCATACTTGTCGATGATCTCGATGGGATCGATACCGTTTCCAAGAGACTTGCTCATCTTTCTTCCCAGCTCATCACGCACCAGGCCGTGGATCAGCACCTTGTCGAAGGGGCTCACGCCGGTCTGCTCCACTGCGGAGAATACCATACGGATCACCCAGAAGAAGATGATGTCATAGCCGGTGACAAGAACGCTTGCCGGGTAGAACTTCTTCATTTCCGGCGTCTCGTCCGGCCAGCCGAGAGTGCTGAAAGGCCAGAGCGCCGATGAGAACCAGGTATCCAGAGTATCTTCATCCTGGGTCAGATGACCGCCGCACTTGGGGCACTTGTCGGGAGCGGTCTCATTGACCACGATCTCGCCGCAGTCGTCACAGTACCAGGCAGGGATACGGTGTCCCCACCAGATCTGACGGGAAATGCACCAGTCACGGAGATTCTCCACCCAGTGCAGGTATGTCTTCTTGTAGTTGTCCGGTACGAAGGCAAGCGTGCCGTCATCAAGGACTCTGCGGCAGTCTTTCGCCGCCTTTTCCATGCTCATGAACCACTGGGCCTTTACCATGGGCTCCACCGTGGTGCCGCAGCGGTCGTGGGCACCTACGTTATGCTCGTGGGGGACCACCTTTACCAGAAGGCCTTCTTTTTCCAGATCGTCGATCATGGCCTTTCTGGCCTCGTAACGGTCCATGCCGTCATATTTGGAGCCGGGGCAGTCGATGGTGGCATCGTCGTGCATCACGCAGATCTCCTCCAGGTTGTGACGGCGTCCCACCTCGAAGTCGTTGGGGTCGTGTGCCGGCGTGATCTTCACGCAGCCGGTACCGAAATCGATGTCAACGTACTCGTCGGCAATGACGGGGATCTCTCTGTCGGTAAGGGGAAGGCGAAGCGTCTTTCCCACGATATCCTTATAGCGTTCGTCCTTGGGGTTTACGGCCACAGCGGTATCTCCCAGCATGGTCTCGGGACGGGTGGTGGCGATCTCCACAAAGCGTCCGGGCTCACCCACTACAGGATAATTGATATGCCAGAAAGCACCCTTCTGGTCCTCGTGCTGGACCTCGGCATCGGAAATAGAGGTCTGGCATACGGGGCACCAGTTGACGATCCGGCTTCCCTTGTAGATGATCCCTTTTCTGTAAAGCTCGCAGAATACCTTGAGCACGGCACGGGAACAGCCTTCGTCCATGGTGAAGCGAAGTCTGGACCAGTCGGCGGAAACGCCCATCTTGTGCATCTGATGAAGGATGCGGCCCTCATACTCTTCCTTCCAGGCCCAGGCTTCCTTCAGGAAACCGTCACGGCCCAGATCGTGCTTGTCGATGCCCTGTTCCTTCAGCTTGTTGATGACCTTTACTTCCGTGGCGATAGCGGCATGGTCGGTGCCGGGCTGCCACAACACCTCGTAGCCCCGCATTCTCTTATAGCGGCACAGAGTATCCTGCAGTGTATTGTCCAGCGCATGGCCCATGTGAAGCTGTCCCGTTACGTTTGGCGGGGGCATGGGGATGCAGAAAGCGGGCTTTTCCGAAAGGGCATTCGCCTTGAAATAGTTTCCTTTCAGCCATTTTTCATAGATCCTCGGTTCTGAGTCCTGCGGTACATAATTCTTTTCCAGTTCTTTCATGTCTATACCTCTTTTTTATGTTGCTGCGCCGTGGTCATACCGTGCGCCTGTATTCCTGTTTCCATTCCCGGAGCACGTTTCCCGCGTATGACGCGAATTTCACGTAATCTCCGCCTGAAAGGTCTTTCACCTTCTTAGCGCGGCCGGTGGTACGGGCCTTCATTTCCAGCTTCCGCTTCTTTTCTTTGAGGGCATCCTTGTCCTCTTCCGAAAGGAACGCGTCGCCGGTGATCAGATACCGGTACTCCTCCGCTCTCCTGAAACGCCCCGCGGATCCGATGCTGTCCAGAAGCTTTAACGCTCCCGGCACATCGAAGCGGAGCATGGCGACGGCAACCATGTCGCAGAGAATGTCTGCACGATCAGCCTGGAAGATGGCCAGCTCCAGTTCGTCAGGGCCGTGTCCCAAAGCTTTCTCCCGTTCACAAAGGGCTTCCCGGAACCGTTCGAATGCGGCGGACAGCCGCCCTGCCTCATAGTACATCTTTCCGGTAAGCCTCAGCCTGTCATATGGTTTCATGGAACGCACCCGGGTAAGCGTTTCGCTTAAGGCGCGGATCTCTCCCATGGTCAGATAGTTGGCGGTCTGCACCACCGTAAGGAGCAGGTTCTCACTGCTCTCTCCCCCGCGGATCCCTTCCAGAAGTTCTTTGGACAGCGCGTCCGAAAGCCCGGAGGTGCCCACCCAGTCGGCAAAAGCTTCTCCCACCAGTCCGTCCACGGCGATGAGGGGGTACTTCCGGATCACGTAGCATACCTCCTCCAGGCTGTAGAGCCGGATATTCAGTTTTTCCCAGAAGAAGGGAGCGTTCGCTCTCTTCCCGCAAAGAAGCATTGCCATTACAGTGACAGTTCCTCCTGTACTTCCGTTCCGGAAGCGGGACATATTTCACCGAACCCCAGGTCGGTAAGTTTCAATTCCACCCGGTCCGCGGAGGAAAATCTCATGTCCACCGCCACACGGGTGCATTTTTCGGGCCGCGACGCGATCTCGGTCACATCGCCCAGAGACGCGGTCACTTCCCGTTTTTCTTTCGTTTTATCAAAGGGCTCCACCAGGAAGCTCACGCGGGTCCCTTCTTCCGGGATCACCTCGATATGGGCGCCCAGCCCGTACCAGCGGCTGCCGGCTCTGGTGAGCATCAGCCTGGATGTCCGCTCGTGGATGGAAACGTTCATGGAGATCTCGGAAGTGGTCCTGCCGTCGCAGAACATAAGCTCCGGGAACTGGGTCTCCGCCCGCAGGGAATCATCTGCCGCAAAGGCGGCGCCGATGGCAAACAGTCCTTTTTCCTGCAGGACCTTCCTTCTTAAGCACACATAACTTACAAAATTCTGCGCCCAGTCGATGCGGTCGAAACCGGTGCCGGTAAGGAACACGGCCGAATAGGCCTTTCCCTCCATGCTGCGCTTCGCCACGTCGGTGATGATGCGGTCCCCCAAAGTCCTTCCGGAATCCTTCCGCAGGATGTCCGTGTGAAAGGCTTCCTCCACGTCGCGGCTCTCCGCCACCACGCAGGGACGGCTCATGCCCCGTACCATCATCAGTTCATAGAAACAGAGGCGTTCCTCCGAAAGGTCGAAAGCACCCACCAGACCGGAATACAGATCCTTTTCCTGAGACAGCGTGTAATAGATGAACGCCTCCTCGTGACTGATGAGAAGAAGCTTTTCCTCCGCCACGCCGGCAGCTGCCAGAGAAGCCTTCACCTTGTCAAAAAGCTGCCCGTCCGGCTTGTGCAGCGTAACGCAGAGCCTGTCGATACAGGAAAAGTCCGTCACGGAAGTTTTTTCCTCCAGCACCTTCCGGAAAAGTTCCGTCAGAAGTTCACTGCCGGTATACTGCCGCCGCATGACGGTGGAGGTGCCGTTTTTTGAAAGGAGCTTTAAGAGCTTGTCCGTCATCACGCCTTCGCCGGAAAGGGCTACACGATAAGCTTCCTCTCCCACGAACCAGTGCTCGCCTTTTTTCTCACGGCAAACAACTGCGGGCCAGACAGTGACTTCTGTCTCGCCGCAGATGCGGATGGCGATATGATCATCACACAGGTCGATGCCTGCACAGATCCCCATTTACTGCTCCAATCTGAATAATTCTCTGTTTACTTCCGTGTCCACGGTATATTCTATCATGCGGTCCCTGAGATTCGTCACGTCCCCGTTCATAAGATCCTGCTCCATGCGGTTTATGCGGGCATAGCGGTCTTCCCCTTTTTCATGAAGCTTCTTTACGGCAATGCGGCCGGTGACCTGCGGTTTTTCCTCATCCGAGGCGTCAAAGATCTGATACTCCAGCTCATCCCCCAGAAACAGTACTTCCCCTGCCACGTAAATGTTCTTCCACGTCTTTTTCATGGAAACGCTGCGCCAGTCCTTTTCGTCCGGCAGGATACGCTCCCGCATGAGGACGGGCTCGCCCCGGTATTCCACGTAGAAAGTCTCGCAGACGGATGCCGGGATGGGGATCTTCTTGCGAAGTGCCTTGGTATAGGGAAAGATCAGTTCCTTTTCAATGAGCCGGTCGGTCAGTTTCCGGCAGAGCTCCAGCTGTTCTCCGGTGAGTCCCGCCTTTTCGCTGTAGTACCTGGTAAGTGCCAGGGCATAGATCTCCGGCAGTCCTTCCGGCACCCGCACGTTTTCGAAATATCCCTCCAGAGCTTCGAAAGCGCTTTCGCTGATCATCTGTTCCCGCTCGAAATATATGCTCATGCGCAGGGTGAAATAGGCCCGCAGCACCAGTTCCTTGTAGTTTCCGCCGGAAAGATACAGCGTGAAGGTCTCGTCCGCGTTTTCCGGCTCCTCGGTGAACAGTTCCGTGATCAGGGTGCGCTCCGGAAGCTCCCGCAGGGGCAGTCCGTTCTCCGACAGAACTTTGAGGATGGCGAACATCTTCCTGCCGGAGCCCTGATACCGTTCCGCCAGAAAATCCAGGATCACGGGACTTACACGGCCTGCGTCGAAGAGTTTCACGCACAGGCAGGTAAAGAACCGGTCCGGAGAGCCGTCTTCCATGACGGGCATCATGTTTTTCGCAAACAATGCGGAGACCAGATCGTAGATGTCTCTGGATTCCGCCTTTTCGGCACCGGACCTGCGCAGGTAGATGTAGGCGTCGCGGAAACGTCCGGTACGCAAGAATCCGCGGAAAGCCATCATTCCGGTCTGGGCATCGATCTCCGACACCGATACGCTGTCCAGCCAGGCGGGATCTCCGCCGGACTTCAGAAGTTCCCGGATGATGCGGCTTCTGAGGGCCGGGGTAAGATCCAGGGAATTGAGCCCGGAAATGAGCACTTCCCGCTCCTCTTCCGTACGCAGTCCCCTTGCAAGGATCTCGCGAACTGCGGAAAACTTAAGCATTTTGTGAGAACCGTCCAGTTCAAAGCAGCGCTTTAAAAGATCCGGCCGGTTTAAAAGCTTTACGGCGTCAAAGTCCGGAAGCCCTCCTCTTCTGAGGATGTGCCCACGGTCATCGGTCAGCTCAATGAGAGCGTCCGGAAAATACACGGGCAGATACGCTTCTCCGTTCTTTACTTCGGAGGCGGCAATGGTGTTCAGCCCTTCGTACCGGGCATGGACATTTTTTACCGCGGGATCCGTGAACCGAAACCGTACACTTTTCAAGATGTCCGGCAGGATGGCCGCGCATTTGAGATCCAGCATGGCCGGATACAGCATCCGGTCATAGATCACGGCCAGGTTGCCGTTGATGCGGCGGTTCAGGACCGCTGCCATGGCGTGGTCCCGCATGGCGGACTCATACGTGCCGTAGATCTCTGAGGTCTGCGGCTGATATTTTATGATATTGGCATACAGCTTATCGGCGGTCCGCACATCGGGACGGCGCTCGTAAGAATAATAATACAGCACCTCGCCGGGCATTTCTTCCGTGTTTTCCTCCGGAAACGCCGCCATGAAGCTTTCGAACAGATGGGTGAGCCTCAGATCTCTGCGGATTGCTTCCTTATAAAATTCCAGAGCCATGCGGGTGTCCGCGTCTTCCTTTATAAGAAGAGCGCAGGCATCGGTAAACAGCTCCTCATCTTCCGGGAAAAACCGCATGAGGATCGTCTGTTCCGCATCCTGTGCCAGTGCTTTCTCCGTGGAGAATGCAGCCGCAGGCGGCACGTTGCCGCTTTCGGAGGTGCTGCCGGCACCGCAGGCATAGGCGCTTCCTGCAGGCTCATTTTCATCGGCAGGGCTCACGCCGCCCTCCGTCAGCGTAAAGGCGTAGGGCACGAAATATTCGCCGGCACTGGTGACCAGCGCGATCTCGCCGGAAAGCACGTCGCCGGGTTCCAGTCCCGTGGTGTCCGCTTCCATGGTCACGTCGTTTACTCTTCCCAGGAAGGAATCCGTCTGCACGGTGACCCGGAAATCGTCACAGAAGGCGGCGCCCTTCACGCTTTTTCCGTTTTCGCACTCGATCTCTATGGTAAAGGTAAGCTTCCTGCCTGCGGGAAGGGTACCGGAAATACTGCCCGGCGTTACGTGTACGACGGGCCTTTCGTCCTCCATGATTCCCTTGGCAAGGCGGTTCAGCTTATCTTTCATTTGCTTTTCTTACATTTCCTGTGCTATCATAGATCTGCGGCAGGCGTTTCTGCCTCAAAACATGCCGTTTTCTTTGAAAGGACCTTATGGCACAGGAACCGGAAACATTATATAAACTAATGGTTTTGTACATGCTGGATCAGGTAAATCTTCCCCTGACCGGTTCTCAGCTGTCGGAGTTTTTCCTGGGAAAGGAGTACTCCAGCTGGTTTACCCTGCAGGAAGTGCTGCAGAGCCTGGAGGAGTCCGGGTTCTTAAGTTCCAGCCACGTGGGAAATTCCACCCACTACGGCATCACCGACGACGGCCGTCAGACCCTCACTTTCTTTGCCGACGAGATCTTCCCTTCCGTCAAGGCTGACATGGACGGCTTCATTGCCGAAAACAAGTTCCGGATGCGTTCCGAAGCTTCGGTAACGGCAGATTACTACCGGCCCGAAGGCGGGGATTACGTGGTGCACTGCACCATCCGGGAAGGAAAATCGGACCTTTTCTCCATGGACATTTCCGTGCCGGACGAAGCGGCTGCCAGGGCCATGAGCGCCAACTGGAAGGCCCGCGCCCAGAGCATCTACGGATACGTGCTAAACAATCTCATCTGATCCCCTTGCAGCGTGCATATAGCCATGTACGCTGCGCGGGTGGATTGCGAGCTGTGCGTGCTTTGCAGCGAGTTTCGCAGCGAAGCGAGAACTGTTCGAAGCTGCAAACACGCACCGAAGCATGGTACCGCCCGCGCCGTGAATACTTACAGCAGCGGGATGTTGTGGGCAGCGCACTCTTCCCGCATGCCCGCGGGCCAGATGGAGGCCTGCACCTCACCCACGTGAGCTTTCCCCAGAAGCAGCATGCACACACGGCTCATGCCGATGCCGCCGCCGATGGTATAGGGGAGCTCTTTTTTTAATATTGCCTGATGATAAGGAAGTTTTTCCCTTTCCAGCTGGTTTGCTTTGACAAGCTGTTCATGCAGGCTCTCTTCACTCACGCGGATGCCCATGGAGCTGATCTCCATGGCCATACCGAGGGGCTCGAACCAGTACAGAAGATCGCCGTTCAACTCCCAGTCGTCGTAATCGGGCGCTCTGCCGTCGTGGGGCTTTCCGTCTCCCAGCTTGTCGCCGATGCGCATGATGAATACGCAGCCGTGCTCCTTGCAGATGAGATTCTCACGCTCCTTGGGCGTCCTGTCGGGATACATCTGACGAAGGTCTTCGGAATCGATGAAGAACACGTCATAGGGCAGCTTATAAACAGCCTGGGGATATTTGTACCACACCTCGTGCTCCATGTGCTTCAATACCTTTACGATGGTGCGCACGGTCTCCTTCAGCATGTCTTCGGAACGCTCGGTCTTAAGGATGACCTTTTCCCAGTCCCACTGATCCACGTAGATGGAATGCAGATTGTCGGGATCCTCGTCGCGGCGGATGGCGTTCATGTTGGTGTAAAGTCCTTCGCCGGGACCGAAGCCGTATTCTTTCAGCGCCATTCTCTTCCACTTGGCCAGAGACTGCACCACCTGGATCTCCTCTTCCGGCTCGAATTTGGCATCGAATGCCACTTTTCTCTCCACACCGGAAAGATCGTCGTTGAGACCGGAACTCTTTCTTACGAAAAGGGGCGCGGAGATCCTCTCCAGTCCCATTTCCTTGCCGAATTCCTTCTGGAAAGTGTCTCTGATATATTTAATTGCCGCCTGGGTCTCACGGATGGTGAGCCTGGGATCATAGTCTTTGGGAAAGATCAGTCCGTTCATAGTTGTTTCTCCAGTTCCTTTATTTCCTCGTCCGTCAGTCTGCGCCACTTGCCGGGCGTCAGATCTCCAAGGCCGATATTTACGATGCGGATGCGTTTCAGCTTCACCACCCGGTTCCCCAGTTCTTCGCACATTCTGCGGATCTGCCGGTTCTTGCCTTCCGTAAGGATGACGGAAAAGCTGTTGTCGGAAAGGCGCTTCACCTTTGCCGGCTTTGTAAGGTAGCGATAGGTGACGGTATTTTCCGTGACGGCCGCTTTGCCGGTACCGCCCTTTTCACGTTCCAAAGTTATGTAAACTCCTTTGGCGAATCTGTTCAGAAACCCGTCCGTGGCAGGTCTTGCCGTGGTGACTTCGTATTCCTTTTCGTGCCGGTCGCCCGCCTTGGCGATCCGTTCCGAAAGATCCCCCATGTTGGTAAGGAGCATGAGCCCTTCCGAATCCTTGTCCAGCCGTCCCACCGGGAACAACCGTCCGTGTCCTTCCACCAGTTCCGTCACCGGAACGGCCCGGTCTCTGCGGCTGGTGCCGCTCACCACGCCTACGGGCTTATACAATGCGATCATCACTTTCTGCTGCGGCTCCACCGGACGTCCGTCCAGAGTGACCACGTCGGCGCCTTCTTCCGATTCCGGATGCACCGCGGCGCCGGTCTCTGCGATCATGCCATTTATTTTCACTCTGCCCGCCGCGATGAGCGTATCGGCTTCCCTTCGGGAGCACACGCCGCAGGAGGCGAGATATTTATTCAGTCTCATGTCAGATGATGAGCATGGCGTCGCCGAAACTAAAGAATCTGTACCGTTCGCCGACAGCCTGTTTATAGGCATTCAGCACATTTTCCCGTCCGGCCAGCGCGGATACCAGCATAATGAGCGTGGA
Organism: Lachnospiraceae bacterium; assembly: GCA_024405155.1. Lineage (GTDB taxonomy): Bacteria > Bacillota > Clostridia > Lachnospirales > Lachnospiraceae > Avilachnospira. The sequence continues at coordinate 17,847 of JAKSPC010000004.1, forward strand.
CTGGGGCAGATGGAAATTGGTGATGAGCCTGTCCACCAGCTTCCACTCATAGCCGGGATAAATAAAGATGGCAGTGTCTCCGGAGCAGGGCTCCAGTACCCATTTGCCGTCCTTTTTCACTGCCGCGGACTCCAGCGTCCGTACCGAGGTGGTCCCCACGGCGATGACGCGGTGTCCGGAGGCTTTGGTCTCGTTTACGATGTCGGCAGCCTCTTTTGAAACAAAGTATACTTCCGAATGCATGTGGTGGTCTTCTATCTTGTCCACCTTTACCGGCCGGAACGTGCCCAGCCCCACGTGAAGCGTCACCCGGGCGATCTTTACACCGCTCTCCTCGATCTCTTTTAAAAGTTCCTTTGTAAAGTGCAGTCCCGCCGTGGGCGCCGCTGCCGAACCCTCGTGGGTGGCATACACGGTCTGATAGCGGTCTCTGTCTTTCAGCTTATGGGTGATATAGGGCGGCAGGGGCATTTCTCCCAGTGCGTCCAGCACTTCCTCCCAGATGCCTTCATAACGGAATTTCACCATCCGGTTGCCGTCCGGGATCTCGCCGACGACCTCGCATTCCAGCCGTCCGTCACCGAAAGTGATCACGGTACCCTTTTTCAGTTTTCTGCCGGGCTTTACCAGACATTCCCAGATATCGCCGTCCTGACGGTTAAGGAGCAGGACTTCCGCCTTGGCGCCGGTCTCTTTCTTTACGCCAAGGAGCCTGGCCGGGATGACTTTCGTATCGTTGATCACCAGGCAGTCCCCGGGTTCCATGAATTTTTTCACGTCAGTGAAGGTCATGTGACGGACGGAGCCGTCAGCACGATTTAATACCATAAGCCGGGAATCCGACCTTGTCTTTAAGGGGTCCTGAGCGATCAGTTCCTCAGGCAGTTCATAGTCAAAATCTTTTACGTCCATAGTTAATTTATCAGAATGGAATCCGCCGGGTCACTGAAGACTTTCACTTCCGGTACCCGGTCCGGATCCAGCTGCTGCTCGGAATAGATCTCTCCGTTTTCGAAGCAGGTGTAGACCAGTGCCAGGTCACTGTCTTCCGCCAGCACGGCACGCAGTTTTTTCGTATTCTCTTCGATCATGTCGTTCACGCCGGTCTCTTCAAACCGCTGTGTGATCAGATCTCTGGTATCTTTCAGCAGGTTTTCCCGCATGTGCCAGCTGCCGTTTTCATCCTTTTCCGCATAGAAATACATGATGCAGGGCGCTTTGGCATTCACCCGGCGGAAATTGATGCGGTACTTCACCACGCCGATGCAGGAATCCTCATCCTTTCCCGGAAGAGTATAAACCTCCACGTCGTCGAAGCTGCGGATCCAGGAGCTTTGCGCGGTAAGTTTCCGGGAAAGTTCCTGATCCGGCTGAGCGGAATCGCTGCGTCCGAAAATGTCGAAAAGTTCCCTGGTATCCGCTTCCTGACGTGCCTTGAAATAGCGGTCCACCAGCCGGCGGATCTCGCCGCCTTCTGCAGGGGTAAGGGATATTGCGGCCGTCTCTCCTTCTTCCAGGGCGCGCAGGGACTCCTCAATGGAGGCTGCCACGGAAAGAGATTCGGACTCTGCGATGGAGGCTTCCACTGCGCGGCTCTGTTCTTCCCGTGCCCTGGTGCGCCGGTTCACGGCGATAATGACGATGAGGAGCACAAGGATCAGAACGATCCCCAGGAGCATCAGCACGTTCTTTGCGGAGCCGGCACCCGTTCTCCCGCCTTTTTCCCGCCGGGGAGCCGAAGTGCGGGTATTTCCGGTGCGGATGTTTCCGGGCCGGACGCTGTTTCCGCGGGAACTGGTACGGTCCGCGTCCGGACGGACCTTTGTCATATTGATTTTACCGGGCCATTTTTCTGCCATCAGGCTACTTTCTCCACATATACGCCGTTGGCGTCTACCCGGTACATGCCGTTAATGACGGTATTGGTAGCCATGACGCCGTTGGAACGCAGGTAATAATATTTCTGTCCGTCGGTGGATACCCATTTGTCGTGGATCATGGCGCCTGTATCCGGATCCAGATAATACCAGGCTCCGTTGGAGAATTTCTTCCAGCCGGTGGCCACGATGCCTTTTTCATCGAAGTAGTATTCGTTGTCGCCGTAGTCGATCCACTCGCTGACGGCGTAATTGCCGTCGGGCTTCTTAAACATCCTGCCTGCTGCGGTGTCTTCCCACTTGCCCTGGTTCTCCGGGCTGGTAAGGCCGGCGCCGGTGTTTGCCAGAAGCTGCTTTCCGTAGTCAAATAGCCGTTTGCAGTCGTTGAAGTGTTCACTGTTTGCACGGAATGCCACGGCGATGAGGGTGTGTCCGTTAACGGAGGCCACTTCCACCAGAGTATGTGCCGCCTTGGAGGTGTAGCCGGTCTTTCCGCCGATGATGCCGTCATAGTATTCGGCATTTTCCGAAAAGAGCATTTTGTTGGTGTTCTTTATGGTAAGAGCCCCTCTTTTTTGGGAAGCCGGCAGCGTATAGGTCTTCGTGCCCATGACGGCCCTTACGTTTTCGTTGGAGACCGCCGCCCGGGCGATGAGCGCCATATCGTAGGCACAGGTGAGATGTTCATTGTTGTTAAGACCGGAGGCGTTTTTGAAACCGGTATTCCTGCATCCCAGCGCTTTCGCCTTTTCATTCATCATGGAAGCGAACGCCGCTTCGTTTCCCGCCACGTTCTCGCCCAGGGCGTTTGCCACTTCACAGGCGGAATACAGAAGGAGCGCATGGAGGGCATCCTTTACCGTCATGGTCTCTCCTGCGGTCATATATGCCGTCACAGCGCCGGATTCCAGTCCCGTGGTGGCAGAAGACGAAAACTTGATGGAATCTGTTATGGAGAATTTTTCCGCTGTAAGGAGCGCCGTCATGAGCTTTGTGGTAGAAGCGGGATACATGGACTTAAGGCCCTCTTTTTCAAAGAGTACCTGTCCCGTGGCCGCATCCATGAGCACTGCCGTATCACTTACGATCTGGGGAAGAGGGATCTTGGAGTCGATAACGATCTCGTTTGTCTCCGGTTCCACGCCGCCCCTGGCTGATGCCGCGGAAGCGGGACCGCCGGCAGCCGATCCGGCGCCGGGATCTGAAAGCAGTTTTCCCTGCCCGGGAGCCGATCCGGTGCTTTCGCTGCCGGGCGCTGCTCCTTCGGCGCTGCGGATGGCTGCCGCGTCTTTTACCTGGCTGCCAAACGGCCTGTCTGCCAGAACGACGGTATCTGCCTGTGCCGCGCCTGCGAACAGCAGGGACATGATCAGTGCCAGTGCTGTGATCTTGTTAAGCTTCTTCATGAGTTTCTTCCTTTCGGGGATCATTCACTTCATTCAGGATCTCCATAAACTCCTTGCCGGAGATGGTTTCTTTTTCTATCAGGTATGCTGAGATCTTATCCAGCGCGGCAAGATTTCCGGAGAGGATCTCCTTTGCCTGCGCGTAGGCTTTATCCAGCATCTTTGCCACCACCTTGTCGATCTCGGCGGCGGTGGATTCACCGCAGTCCAGCACCGCACGGCCGGTGAGGTACATGTCCTGCTGTCTTGCCAGAGCCATGAGGCCGAACTCCTCGCTCATGCCGAAACGGGTGACCATGTCTCTGGCCACTGCCGTGGCTTTTTCAATGTCATTGGCCGCACCGGTGGTGACGGAGTGGAAAACCAGTTCCTCGGCCGCCCTGCCGCCCAGAGCCGTCACGATCATGGCTTCCAGTTCTTCCTTGGAGTTCAAGTACTTTTCCTCTTCCGGCACCTGCATCACGTAGCCAAGGGCACCCATGGTACGGGGCACGATGGTGATCTTCTGCACCGGCTCCGCGTTTTTCTGAATGGCAGCGATAAGCGCGTGACCCACTTCGTGATAGGAGACGATCTTTCTTTCTTCCTGGGAAAGGATGCGGTCTTTCTTTTCCTTGCCCACCAGCACCACTTCCACGGCCTCGAACAGGTCTTTCTGAGAAACGGCTTTCCGGCCGTTCTTTACGGCGTTGATGGCGGCTTCATTCACCATGTTGGCAAGGTCCGCGCCCACGGCACCGCTGGTGGCCAGACCGATCTCGTCGAAGTCCACGCTGCTGTCCAGCTTCACGTCTTTGGCGTGTACCTTTAAGATCTCCACTCTGCCCTTGAGGTCCGGCTTTTCCACCACGATCCTGCGGTCAAAACGACCGGGGCGGAGCAATGCGGGATCCAGGATCTCCGGACGGTTGGTGGCGCCCAGCACCATGATGCCCCGGGCCGGGTCAAAACCGTCCATTTCGGACAGGAGCTGATTGAGTGTCTGTTCCCTCTCGTCGTTTCCGCCGGCGGAAAACCGGGAATCACGGGTCTTTCCGATGGCGTCGATCTCATCGATAAAGATAATGCAGGGAGCCACGTTGTTGGCCTGTTTGAAAAGATCACGCACACGGCTGGCACCCACGCCCACGAACATTTCCACGAAATCCGAACCGGTAAGGGAGAAAAACGGCACGTCCGCCTCGCCGGCAACGGCTTTTGCAAGGAGCGTTTTTCCCGTTCCGGGAGGTCCCACCAGAAGCGCTCCCTTGGGGAGTTTGGCTCCGATCTCACGATACTTGCCGGGATTGTGGAGGAAATCCACGATCTCCACCAGACTTTCCTTGGCTTCGTCGCATCCGGCCACGTCCGCAAAAGTGACGCCGGTGGTCTTCTGCATGTACATCTTGGCCGTGGATTTTCCCACGCCCATGATGCCGCCGCCTCCGCCCATCCTTCTGGAAAGGATGGAGAACAGCAGAATGGCAAAGCCGAAAGGAAGCACCACTGTGAGAAGGATATCCCAGATAAAGCCGGAATTGTCGGTGGCCGCCTGGTAGCTCTTCACGTTGTATCTGAGCAGATAGGCGGTGCGGTCCTGATCTTCCATGACCCGGGTATAGTACCGGATAAGGGGCGTATAGTCTTTGGAGCCGCTGTTTACGTAGATCTCGATCTCATTGGGACCCACCACGACTTTTTCCACGTCACCGTCCGCCACCATCTTGTAGAAGGTGTCGTAGCTCACTTCTTCCCGGGACTTCTCGGTAAGCGCCGTCCGTGCCAGATTCACTATCACGATGGCGATGAGCACGGCAATGGCGACTTTCAGGAGTCCTTTGTATTTTTCGTTTTTTTTCTGATCCATGGTCTTCTATTCTCAGATCTTTTTTTCGGCAACGGGCTCACTGGTAAGCCCGATGCCCAGCTTTCCCGCTTCCTTTACGTCCACGTGGGCCAGGATCTCGCTGGTATGCGCCTGGGCGCCGCGGAGTTTGGGGAGCTGTTCCATGGCCATGCGGGCGTTTTCGTTGGTGGCGGCGCTCATGGAGAGCGCGATCAGCGTTTCGTCCGTATGGAGAGCCGGGTTTCTGGAACCCAGGTAGTCGATCTTCAGCTTCTGGATGGGGCCGATGGCTTCCGGAGAAATGACTTTCACCTCATGAGGGATGCCGGCCAGTTCCTTAAGGGAGTTGAGCAGCGCGGCGGAAAGGGCACCCAGCAGTTTGGAAGCACCGCCGGTGATGATGCGGCCGTCGTTCAGCTGAATGGCTGCGGCAGGGGCGTTCTGCTTTTTCGCGCGTTCCCTGCATGCCGGCACCACGGCCCGGTATTCCGGCGTAATGCCTGCCTGTTTCATAAGAAGCTCGATCTTGTAGATCTCTTTTTCGCTTCCGGTCTCACGGAATACGGCTTCGCAGGCTTTGAAATAACGGCGGACGATCTCCTGTCTGGAGGCCTCCTGCACCACTTCGTCGTCGACGATGCAGTTTCCCACCATATTGACGCCCATGTCCGTGGGGGACTTGTAGGGGCTTTCGCCGAAAATGCTCTCAAAGATGGCATTCAGAACGGGGAAGATCTCCACGTCACGATTATAATTGACGGTAGTCTGTCCGTAGGCTGCCAGGTGGAAGGGGTCGATCATGTTGACGTCGTCCAGATCCGCAGTGGCTGCCTCGTAAGCCAGGTTCACCGGATGTTTCAGGGGAAGGTTCCATACGGGGAAGGTCTCGAATTTCGCATATCCCGCCTTCATGCCCCGCTTGTTCTCATGCCACAGCTGGCTTAAGCAGGTGGCCATTTTTCCGCTGCCCGGTCCGGGGGCAGTGACTACCACCAGGGGCTTGTCGGTCTCTACGAATTCGTTTTTGCCGAAGCCCTGTTCGCTGGTGATGAAAGTTACGGCGTTGGGGTAGCCTTCAATGGCGTAGTGCTTGTATGCCTTGACCTTGTGGCGGGCCAGACGCTTCATGAAATTTTCCACGGCGGGAGAAGGGGTGAACCGGGTGATGACCACGGAGTTGACTTCCAGTCCCTTGGAACGGTAATTTTTGATGAGACGGATCACGTCCTCGTCGTAACCGATCTCCAGGTCACCGCGCTTTTTGTTGCGTTCGATATCCATGGCGCTGATGACCATCAGCACTTCGGTCTCGTCTTTCAGCTGCAGAAGCATGCGCAGCTTGGAATCCGGCTGAAATCCGGGAAGCACTCTGGATGCGTGAAAATCGTCGAACAGTTTCCCGCCGAATTCCAGATACAGTTTTCCCTGAAAATGATCGATCCGCTCTCTGATGCGCTCGGACTGGATCTTCAGATATTTGTCATTGTCAAAGCCTGTCATACTCATATTTTCTCCCAAAATGGCACAAAATGCCCCTACTATAACTCAATATAGCATTGTAGCACTTATTTCCCGCTTTGCAAACAATTACTTGCGTTTCAGGCAAAGTTTTCACCCTAAATATTGTGTTCTTGACGAAGGCATTTTTTTCTGTATAATGTAAGTCAGCTGGGGGCGCTTTACGCTGAGATCGGACCTTTGGTCCAGTCCCTTATGACCTGAACAGGATAATGCCTGCGTAGGAAAGCAGTGAATGCCCCTCCGTAAAGGAGGTTTTTTTATGTCTGTAAAGAAAATGGTGACCTGTGCCATGTGTCTCGCGCTGGCCACAGTCACCGGTCTCATCCGCATCTATCAGTTTCCCTTCGGCGGTTCCGTCACGCTGTGCAGCATGCTTTTCGTGATGCTGCCGGGCTGGCTTTTCGGTCCGGTCTACGGCGTGGTGACCGGACTTTGCTACGGGCTCATTGACTTTATCACCGAGCCCTTCTTTATGAGCATCCCGCAGTTTCTGTTCGATTACGTATTTGCGTTTTCCGTCATGGGCGCAGCGGGCTTCCTCAGAAAGAAGCCTCTTTTGACCGGGTATCTTGCTGCCGTTTTCGTACGCTGGATCATGGCCACCATCGCAGGCCTCATATGGGTGCGTCTGGGATATCAGGCCTGGGAAGGATGGTCCCCGCTCCCCTATTCCGCCCTGTACAACGGCGCCTACATTTTTACGGAAGCGGCGGTCACGGCGGCGGTGCTGGCGATCCCGGCCATGAAGAAGGCTCTGGAACGGGTGAAAAATTCCTTTGCATCATAACATGTGAGCGGCAAAACGAGGGGTAAAAAAGCCATGAATACAAATAAATGTCTCATCATCTCCGGCGGAGATCTTACCGCAAAGGAAAATATCCGCATGATTTCTCCGGATCTTGTGATTGCCTGCGACCGGGGCTACCGGCACGCCGAAAAGCTGGGGATCCGGCCGGATCTTATTGTGGGAGATTTTGATTCCGCAAAAAAAGAAGATGCTGCGGCAAAGCTCGGCGTGATGACATATCCCGTGGAAAAAGACGACACCGACACCATGCTGGCAATAAAAGAAGCTCTGGGGCGGGGTTTTCGTGAGATCGAAGTGACCTGCTTCGGCGGCGGAAGGCTGGATCATCTGTTTGCCAACCTGCAGGCGGGGGCTTACATTGCAGCTGCCGGAGCCCGGGCGACGCTCACTTCGGACGACGCGGCGGTCTTTGTGGAACAGGCACCCTGCCGCATGGTACTCCCCTGCGAGGAAGGCCGCTTGCTTTCCGTTTTTTCGTTAAGCGGGGAGTGTACCGGCGTGACCATCCGGGGCGCGAAATATGAGGCGGAAAATGTGCGGATCACCAGCACGTTCCCCATTGGCGTTAGCAACGAGTGGTGTACCGGCACGGCGGAGATCTCGGCGGAAACGGGCATCCTTATGGTAATGACCTGCCGGAAAGAAAGCGAAAGTTGTAATATAAAAGCACCCTAAGCGGTACCATGCTTCGGTGCGTGTTCGCAAGCCACTTAGGGGGCTTTTCTTTTTCGTTTATTGCATTTCATCCAGGAAATACGCGCGGGAGAAGGCGCAGCAGCCTGCGGCATCCTTCACGGTAATGCGCACATACTTATCCTCGGGTCTTACGGAAAATTCTGCGGCATTCACAACGGTCGGACATCCGGCCTTTTTTTGTGCCTCGGTGCGGGCCGCCATGACGCAGTCGGCACGGCGGGTGCCGGTGGAAAGGGCAATACGGACGGCATCGGAGGTCTCCACCTTTATCTTTCCGTCTTCATAGGCGATACGGCGGATCTCCGGACCGGTGGAGGCATAGAAGTCACCCTTTTTGAGGGCCTGCCAGATGTCGTCATATGCCAGGGTATCGGCACAGATATTGGTCCAGCCTGTGCCCATGTCACAGCGGGGATCCTCCAGAGGGTGGCCGTAATGGCAGTCATCTGTGGCGATGGCGCCCAGACGGCAGCCGCTTTTGAGCATGGTGTCGTAAACGCGGGAGTTATACTCCTCAAGCCCCAGCATGTAACAATCACTGTTGTAGATCTCCATGGCGTAGAATCCTGTGATCTTACTGTATGTGGGCCAGTCCTCCAAAGACCAGGTGGGATGGTTGTAAGCCACGATCCAGCCGTTTTCATTGGCTTCCTTCACCACCTCGTTGATGAACTCCGTGTCGTAGTATTTGAGCACCGTGCCGTCACCGGTGTATCTGAACTTCTGTCTCTGCTCTTCATCAGCGTGACAGAGACGTTTAAAATCATAGGCCTCCGGATTGAACGCAATATGTTTGAATTCGTGAGGATCCTTTGACAGAAGGCAGATGTGGCAGCACTTCGTGCCGGGCCTTCTGGGCCGCTCCGGATCCACGATCTGATACTCATAGCCTGTGAGGGTGAGAAAGTCCGGACGGTTCAGGTCGCTGTGGTCGATACAGAATTCGTGATCCGTGATGGCCAGCACGCTGTAGCCCAGGTCGTGGTACATCTGCACCAGTTCCTCCGGAGTGAGTTTTCCGTCGGAAAGGTTGGAATGGCAGTGAAGGTTTGCTTTGTATACGTTTTTGCGCGGTAACAGTTCCATGGTATGCTCCTGTTCACCCGGTGCCGGCGGCACACGGTGATCCTTATTTCTTGTGTTCTTCGATGATCGCACGGGCCACATCCAGCACGTATTGCTGACCGAGAACGCCGATGTCCCGGTCGTATTCCTCGCCGGGAATCAGTTCGTTATTGCTGATGATGCGGATGGCAAGGGCGGGCACGCCGAAGGCCTTCGCCACCTGCAGAACGGCGAAGGACTCCATTTCCTCGCACTCCGAGCCGAACCTCTGCCGATATTCGTGGATCACGTCCGCCTCCCGGTTCCACATGTCACCGGACGCAATGATGCCGGTGACCAGATGTCCGTTCTTATAGGGCACATTTTGCGCAAGACGCACCAGCGAAGGGTCACTGCGCAGCCTCGTCCGCATGACGTGGCGGCCTTCCTCCAGGAATTCACTGCCCGGATACTGCCACTTTGAAACATCGCTGCCGCCGCCCTCCGGCCGGGTACCGGTCTCCCGGAAATCCGACTGCGCCACGGTCTCTCCGATGACGATGTCGCGGGAATGGATGTCCACGTGGTGGGCGCCGGCAGTTCCCTGAGTAATGAGACAGATGGGATCATATTTCTGAATGGCGAAAGCGGTGGGCACTGCCGCGTTGACGCTGCCCATCAGCGTTTCCACGACCACTGCGGGCCAGTCACCGATGTTTCCCTCATAAAAGCGCCACATGCCGATTTCTTCTTTGCGGCAGGGGCCGATAGTGTCGATGAGATAGTTGATCTCCACATCCATGGCTCCCAGGATCACGATAGGTCTTTTTTTCATCACACAGGATACTCCAATCTTTCAGGTCTGATGTCCGTAAGGACTTCTTGTAAATATTTCCCGGCAAGGTACTTTGCCATGGGAAGGTTCATGTCAAGGTAATTTCCGCAATCGGATGGGGATGCGCCGGGGACTTCGCCCTCGAAATCGCGGATGAAGGTAAACATCTCTTTCATGAGAGGTACGATGTCCTTTGAGGTAAGGTCACCTGCCAGCAGCAGATAGAACCCGGTGCGGCATCCCATGGGGCCGAAATAAACCACGTCATCTTTGACGCCTTCCTTATTGCGGAGGAACGTGGCGCCCAGATGCTCCATGGTGTGGACTTCGGCGGTATTCATGACGGGCTCCTCGTTGGGGCTTGTCATGCGGATGTCGAAGGTGGTGATGACGGCACCGGCGACGTGGTCTTTGCGGGAGACGTAGAGGCCGGGCTTGAGCTTGTTGTGGTCAATTGTGAAGCTTGCGATCTTTTCCATGATTCAAAGTGTCAATGTATGGTAAACATCCCCGGCAAAGGTCTTCCAGTAAAGCGTCAGGCTTTCTTCGCCCAGCATGCCGGCGGAGGTTTCCAGGAGGATGTATCCGTTGGGGGTGTTTTCCTTGGGGATGGAGACGGATCCGGGATTGCAGTACAGGTTTCTGTTTCCGAATTCCTGCCAGGCCGGCACATGGGTGTGGCCATGCAGCAGGATGTCACCTGCGGAAAGGGGCGGGCACTGATCCACGTTGTGGGTGTGGCCGTGGGTGGCATAGATCATGCGGCCTCCGGCATAGAACACCGCGTAATCTGCCAGCATGGGAAATTCCAGCACCATCTGATCCACTTCGCTGTCGCAGTTGCCGCGCACACACAGGATCTTTTCCTTTAAGGGGTTCAGCATGCCCATAACGGCAGCGGGATCGTATCCCGGTGTCAGGCCGTTCCGTGGACCGTGATACAGGATATCTCCCAGAAGCACCAGACGGTCCGCCTTTTCATTTTTATATGCTTCGACCAGTTTTTCACACCACACGGGCGAGCCGTGGATGTCGGAAGCGATCATTAACTTCATGATGTTTTCCTTTCTGCTTTTTTTCTTATGGTCTTCTCCAGTACGTTTAGCAGGAATGCCGCGGCGATGCACACCAGGATATAGACCGCGATGGTCGCCGTATTCCCGATCACGGGGACCAGTTCCTTCAGGATCATGAGCGGAAAAAGGTACCTGGGGCTTATGTAAAACATGTTGATGGGCCGGCACCCGGCATCAAACGCAGCCACGTTGATGATCTCCGCGACGGCTGCCGCGCCCAGATATATGAGGAGCGGCGGCAGAAAGCGAAAGCTTTTCCGCCTTGCGGCGGCAAAGAGTCCCACGCCGACGATCACGAAATGCCATACATAGGAATGCACCGTAAGCAGCGGATGACCCAGCACGAAGCCGCCGGTATCAAAAAACGCCGCCACACCTCCCATCAGGCCGAAGGTGGCCAGGTAGGAAAGGCACACATCGATGCTCCCCCCAGCTGCGGCAGCAAGGCACACATACATGGGGATGCTGCACAGCTGCCAGGGAAAATACCACCAGTAGTACTTCCCGCCGTTTACCGCGAAGGTCAGCATGAGCTGCTTTACGACTTCCGTGACCAAAAGGAAGACTCCCGCTCCGCCTATGATCTTTCGTTCCGTGCTTTCGGTCATTTTTTCTCAAAACGCAGGGAGTTCAGTCCATGACGACTTTTCCGTCTGTCACGGCCAGTTCGCCTTCCAGGAATACCCTGTCAATGTTTACCTGATCATCACAGATGATAATGTTGGCTTTCTTTCCGGGTTCCAGAGAGCCGATCTCGTCATCCAGGCCCAGCATCCGGGCGGGATTGATGGTCGCCATGCTGATGGCATGACAGAGGCCGTAAGGCGTGTGGGTCATGAGATTCCGGCAGCCGTGTTCCAGCGTCATGCGGCTTCCGGCCAGATACCCGATGTCGTCATAGTTAAGGTCGGGACCGTAGAAAATGCCCGCTTCCCGATTGTTTGTGTAGTCACTCTGTTTCGGCATGGAATCCGTGATCAGAATGATGTGCTCCGGTCCCTTGCACTTAATGATGGACTTTGCCAGATCCGGTACCACATGCACGGCGTTTTCGTCCATGATGAGCTCGGAGTAAAGCTCCGGTTCAATGAGGGAGTACTCGTCGCAGCCGGCGCCCGGCGTGCCCTGTGCTCTTCCCGGTGCTTTGCCGGCGTCACCGTGGTGCGTATGTACCTTGCAGCCGTATTTCCGGACACGGCGGCATTCATCACTGGTGGCGTTGGAGTGACCGTAGGCAAAGATCACATCGGGATTCACCTTTTTCGCGTAGATCATCACGTCCTCGATGTGCTCTCTGGAGGGATCGATGGCATAAACCGCCGCGTCCTTTCCCATGGCATCGATGAGAGGCTTGTATTCCTCTTCCCTGATGTCACCGCTCCAGGCGATCTCCGACTGGAAGGATCCCATAAGGCACATGAAGGGCCCCTCCATGTACATGCCGTACCGCATGGTGCGTCCCACACCCCTGTCACGCACGGCGTTGATCTTTTCCTTTGCTTCGATCATCTGCTGCATGTTGAGGTTGTGGTACAGGGTGGGGAGCACGGTGGTCTCTCCGTGAAGGAGGAACCACTTTGCGCAGTAAACGGGATCTTCCGCATATTTCCAGTCTCCGCCGCCGTGGTTGTGAATGTCAATGAGACCGGGAGCCGTGTACTTTCCGGCTGCGTCGATCACTTCGGCATCCGCCGGGATCTGCACTTCATCGCTTCTTCCCGCGGCTGTGATCCTGTCCCCGTCCCAGAGGACCGCGGCATCCCAGATGATGCCGTACTCCGTTACCAGTTTTGTATTCTTAATAGCTTTCATCAGAACTGCTCCTGATCAGATCTCGTTATCCGGAATTCCGCAGTACCAGCTGTGGAACGGTCTTGCGATAGCTTCGGAAACGTAGCAGGTTCCCTTGCCGAGACGGAAGATGGATGCGGGGCACTCCATGGAGATGGGTCCGTACAGCTCGATACGGCTGATCATTCTCTGCCAGGTATCGCCGTTCTGGGCATTCAGAATGTTGTGCACCTCAAATCTCTCTCTTGCCTGTACCACATCTTTGGGACCGATGGTGGCCGCCTTCGGCGGTACCGCCCATACGTCTCCCGATGCGCCCATGGGTCCGAACAGGGAGTTCTCGGCGATGGTGAGAGGCGTTTCCGTCACGATACGGGATCCCAGTTTGCAGAACTCTTCCAGAGAGTCTGCCGCAAATTCCTTTGATCTGGGATCGATGAATGCGGTGTGTCCCGGCCAGCCGGTAGCCGAGTAGATCACGTCGGCACCGCCGTCTCCGCATTCCTCGATGATGGAGGTATAGACGCCGGTCCCCTTGTTTTCATTGGTATGTACATGCCAGTGGCTGATATCGGGGCGAAGGTCCTCACGGATCCTCATGTAGAAATGGTTGATGAAGGAATAGCCAAGGCCGGCGCCGTAGGTAAGAGGTGCCACGTTGCCGTCCTCGTCTGCCCACTCGTCCATGGCGAAAGCATTGACGTTGCGGCAGTTTACGTTGTATTTATTGATCATTTCGGCCACGGAGGTGTAGCATACGGGATGCTGGTTCGGGCAGATGAAGGTGAAAGGCTTGTCCTCCTGATCGGATTTCAGGATGCGGGTGAAGATATCCATGGCCATGAGGCTTTCGGGATCCAGACAGATCTTTACCTGAAAACCGTTCTCATTGGTATATTCCATGTCTTCTCTCTTAATGTTGCGCACACGCTCCAGTTCCTCTAAAGGCATGTCGCTGTTGGGCAGGAATTCTGCCGGTTTGAATCTGAACTCATCATAAAGACCCATAGTATTTCTCCTTTTTTCTTTTGTGTTGCTTATGGGGCACCCGGTCCCCCTGTTTTCGGGATCAGAACTCCCTTAAGTCCATCGGTTCGATGGGACGGGCCATTTCTTCGGAAACGTACATCGTTCCTTTTGTCAGCTGGTACAGAGAGGCGGGGACCTCCTTGCATACCGGTCCGTAAAGCTGAAGTCGGGAGATCATTCTCTCCCAGGAATTGTACATGGCAGGCCCCATGCAGTAGCCCAGATCGTGTCTCTCCAGATGATCACGGGCGTGCATGACGTCGCGCGGGCCGATGGATACGGAATACCGGGGCGTATGCCATACGTCGCCGCTCCAGCAATTGGCGTTCTGGGCCACGGTAAGACGGGTATTGTCCACGAAACCGGCCTTAAGCTCCATGAATTCCTCCAGTGTATCTGCCTTGAAGGCGTTGATGCCGGGATCGATGAACGCGGTATGTCCTACCCAGCCCGTTGCGGAAATAATGAGATCCGCGCCGCCGTCACCACACTCGTCGATATCATCGGAGTAATGTTTGATGTTTTCGTTGGTGTAATAGTGGATCTGGGAAAGACGCGGCCGCAGATCCTCACGGAAGCTTAAATAAAACTCGCGGAGGAAATGTCCGCCCAGGGACTGATCCCACTCGATGGGGCACACGTTTCCCTCTTCGTCTGCCCATTCATCCATGCAGAAGGCGTGGATGTTGCGGGCGCTTACGCCAAACTGATTGCACATTTCGGCAGCGGAAGTATAAACGTTCCTCCAGGAGTTGGGGAATACGATAACGGTCTTTTTGTCTTCCACGTCGGACTTCCAGATGAAATGGAACAGTTGCGTGGCAATGGCGCTCTCCGGATGGGGAACGATGCGGATGCTGTATCCGTTCTCATTGGTGAACTCCATGTCTTCCCGTCGAATGTTCCGGCATCTTTCCAGAACGAGGGGATCTTTTACCGGGAACCAGTCCGGCACTTCAAAATCGAATAATTTTCTGTTCATCTTATCTCCCTCCTTCTGCCCTGCGGATGGCCTCGATCTTCTCGGGCAGCCAGTCAAGATCCATCGGATAGGCGATGTTCTTCGCCACCGCTGCGCTTACGTAACAGGTGCCGGGCAGCGTTCTTAAGAGCGCGCCGGGATTCTGCGGGCAGAGCGGTCCGAACATGGAAAGACGGATCACCGGCGACTGCAGGTTGCTTGCACCGTCGCAGCTGGAAAGGAAATTGAAGCATTGTACGGTCTTTGCCGCCGTGAGGTCTTTCGGTCCCAGGGTAGCCGTGCAGGGCGGTACGTTGGAAATGTCGCCGCTCGCCCCGAACATGCCCCGAAGGCTGTCCATGCAGAGCTGTTCCATGGAAGGTGTTACGATACGGCTTCCCATGGTTTCAAATTCCGCCATGTCCTTTGCCGCGAAGCTTTCCGCATCGATACAGCGAAGCCCCGTCCAGCCGAAAGCGGTGTAGATCACGTCTGCTCCGCCGAAGGAGGCCAGAAGATCAGAATAACTGCCGGCATTCTCTCCGGTCCAGAAATGGATCTGCTCCATGGGCATCCGGAGTTCCGCATCCAGCCTCTGATAGAAATACTTCATCCACATGCCGGAACGGGAATAGGGGCTCTGCCAGGGAGCGACCTCTCCTTTTTTGTTGGCATATTCATCAAAGAAGAACACTTCCACGTTGCGGGCGCTCACTCTGTACTTGTTGAGATTTTCCACAACACTCATGAAGACCGGAACTTCCGGGCTCTCGAATACCATAACGATCTTTTCGTTATTCACATCGGACATGCGGATGCGCTGGAAGATATCGATCGCATAATAGTTTCTGCAATCCCATACGACTTTCAGCTCAAAATCCGGGTTTTCGAAATTCCTGCCCTGTTCTTTGTTAAGATCCATGAGCATGACCCTGTCCAGCACTTCCTGATCAGAAAACGGCGTCCAGGGTGCCGGTTTGAACGACCATCTGGTTGTAAAAGACATAACGTCCCCCCTCGCTATATGATAATACGCTCTTATTTTAACATTAAGAAATCGCTTGCACAACTCAAACTTCATGCAAAAAGAAGGACGGGTTTTTCACCTGTCCTTCCTGAGTGACCCTTTTTGAGTAAGGTATCGATCAGCCGAAGTATCTCTTCAGAAGACCTGCAAATGCCTTGCCGTGTCTTGCCTCATCGCGGGCCATCTCATGAACTGTATCGTGGATGGCATCGTAGCCCAGTTCCTTGGCGAGCTTAGCAAGCTCTGTCTTTCCGGCGGTAGCGCCGTTTTCAGCGGCAACACGGACCTTGAGGTTTTCTTTGGTGGAGGGGCTTACCAGCTCACCAAGCATCTCGCAGAACTTTGCTGCGTGCTCAGCTTCTTCCCATGCTGCCTTCTCCCAGTACAGGCCGATCTCCGGATAGCCTTCTCTGTGAGCAGCTCTTGCCATAGCCAGGTACATGCCGACTTCGGTGCACTCTCCCTCAAAGTTTGCCTTAAGGCCTTCGATCACTCTGGCATCAACGTTTTTGCCAACGCCGATCACGTGCTCGGCTGCCCAGCCCATATCTTCCTCTTCAACCTTAACGAACTTCTCGGCGGGCTGCTTGCACTGGGGGCATGCTGCCGGCGCCTCATCGCCTTCATAAATGTAACCGCATACGGAACATCTCCACTTTGCCATAGTAAATATCTCCTTTTCGTAATCTATTTGCAGGGGCATCCGCCCCATGCCGCCGGTATCCTTGCGCGTCTATTTTCCCGCCTTTTCCTTGCATTCCCTGCAGATCCCGTAGAATATGAGAGAATGGGATTCCACTTCGCCGATCCCGGAAAGTACGGCCGCATAGCCCGGTGCGGTATCCGCCGGCTGTGCGTCAACGTCCATCACCCGGCCGCAGATGCGGCACACGAAATGATCGTGAGGCCCGGTGAAACCATCGTAGCGCTCGCTGCCATCCCCGCAGGGGATCTTTTTGATCTCCCCCAGTTCGGTAAGAAGCGCCAGGTTGCGGTATACCGTTCCCAGACTCATGTGCGGATGTTCTTTTTTTAATGCGTCATAGAGCATTTCTGCCGAAGGATGATCTTTGCGGGATCGTAATTCCTCCAGCAATGCCGCTCTCTGACGGCTGTTTCGGATCTCTGCCATGGGCTTTCCTTAACAAGAATGATTACTGTTATTATAGGCTGCCGGCCTTCTCGTGTCAAGCGTCAGATCTTATCCCAGCCTTCCATCGGTTTCCCGTTTTTGGTGAGGTATTTGACGGAGCGGCATTCGGCATGATCCACGCCCGAATAGTCACCGGCCTGGGAGATCCCGTTGTCATTCAGTGTCTTTTTATAAAGCACCGCGCAATGCCCGCAGTAGTCATAGTAGGGTTCCATCCAGGTATATTCCAGAAGATGGCCCTTGGAGGGGCAATGGCGCATATGGCTCATCATCTGGCCGTTTTCCGGATCGAACACCATCTTTACGTCGCAGGCCTCCTCGGAAAGAGAACGTGTCCAGTATTCCCAGGCGCCCTCGATCCCCTTTTCGCGAACCAGCGGCTCCAGATTCCAGCGCAGGTATTCCTCGCCGACCCACTCCCAGTAACGCACCACGGCATCGTGTCCGCCGCCCTTGTCATCGATATACTTGAAAAGCTCCGAATACATCGGAATGAATTCCGTACAGCTTACCATCAGAATGCCCTCCTGAAATATCTGTATTTGCAGGAACCGTCTTCCTCGTTGTAGTACTCCAGCGAAAAGCCCAGATCCAGTTCGTCGGCGATAGCCATGTTGACGGTGTTCGTAAGCTCTTTGTACCACCGGGAAGGAGTCTTGCCGCGTTCCTTCATGAAAGTGACGCCGGGACATCTGTCCACGGTCACGGTAAGACAGTCGTCGTCAAGCTCCGCATGGAAAACTTCCGGCATTTTCTCGGCCTCATACAGCTTCTGCTGCTGTTCCATAAGGGCCTTGAGGCCTTCCTTACGATAGGCGCCAAACAGAGGCTTGTAGAAAGCCTTTGCAAAACGGGTGAGATATTCTCTCACGCCGTTGTCGCCGTATTTCATACCCACGTATTCCAGGCCGTTGTCGCCTGTGATGTGGAAATCCTTGTGGAGGTACTCGTTGTCCTCCGCTTTGATGTCGATTACCTGTTTTTCCACTGTCCTGCTCTCCTTTTTCCGGCCGAAACGCCCGCCGGAGATCTTTCTGCCGGCTTTGGCCATTACATCTGAAAACTGTATTCCGCGGCGCCGGTCACGGGGTCATAGCTCTTCATTTCAAACTTTGCACCGATCTCACTTGCAATGGTATCCATTACAACCGTCGTGGCCATGTCATACCACTGGGTGACTTTCTTCCCGTCTTCCTCAAAGAACTTAAGGGCGGGGCACCAGGAGATCTTTACGGAAAGCGTTTTTCCGTCTGCGGAAAGGTTCGTTATAACGGCGTCTTCGGCATGTTCTTTTGCGTAGGTATCCAGGATCATATCCTCCAGGGGCTTTAAGCTTCCCACCTTCTTTGCCGCATCGATGACCTTGTTTTTCACATGTTTTGCGTAACGGGTAAGGTACTCCCGGATGTCCTCCACGCCGTGCTTCGTTCCCAGATACTCCAGTCCCATGTTCATGGAATTGTGGAATCCGCGGTGGAAGTATTCGTTGTCGGAAGCCTTCCTGTCCATGATCTCCGTGTTTTCGTCAATGATCACGCGGCCGTCGAAGACCTTCGGATCGTAGACCATCAGGCGGCAGGACGCATGGTCGATGCCCAGGAAATTGTAGATATAGGCAAGGCCCGCTTCCGCCACCGACTCACGGTAGTGGTCACAGTGCAGGCAGTAGTGATGATAGGGTTTGATGCCGATGGCTTTTTCCAGATCCAGAAGGCGGCCCTTGGACGGACAGTGATGCATGTCGATCATAAACCATCCGGCCTTTTCGTTTAAATACATGGTGAAGTCGGCAGCCTCCTCGTTCAGCGTACCCTTCCAGTAGGTGAAGCAGCCGCGGATGCCTTCTTTCTTTACGAAGTCCACCAGGGGACATGCGGATCTCGCGGGATCGAACAGGTAGCTCCAGAAGCGGTCCACTTCATCGCGGCCGTATTTTTCTTCCAGGTAGGTGAAAAGTTCGCTGTAGGACGGGATAAATTCAGTGCATGAGATCATAGTTATTCTCCTAAAATTTTCTAAGCTATTACCAGATGGTCCAGCCGCCGTCCATGACGAGGGTGGCGCCGGTGACGTAGTTTGCTGCTTCGCTGGCTAAAAAACATACGGGGCCCTTGATGTCGTCCTCGTTTGCCCAGCAGTGAAGGGGCGTGTTGTCGATGTAAGTCTGCACGAAGCTGTTGGTCTTCGGATCCAGGTTGGGGTTGAAGCCGCCGGGGGCTATGGCGTTCACGCGGATGTGATCCTTGCCGTAGCGGCCCGCCATGTACTTGGTGAGACCGATCATGGCCCATTTTTCCGTGGTGTAGTTCACGGGCTGATCGCCCATGCAGTCCGGATAGAAGGGGAAGTGGGGGCTGTCCAGACCGCGCATGGAGCTGATGTTAATAATGCTGCCGCTCTGTGCGGGGATCATGGCCTTTTTCAAAACTGCCTGAGACAGCATGATCTGCCCCTGCAGGTTGGTATCCGCGGAATCCTGCAGTTTTTTCCTGGTGGCATCGTTTAACGAGCACATGCTGCGGCGGTCCACGGCGTTGTTTACCAGGATGTCGATCTTCCCGTATTTCCTGAGCACTTCGTCTACCAGTGCTTCGATGGAAGCATCATCGGAAAGGTCCAGTGCTCCGCTGTCCGCCTTTAATCCTTTCGCCCGGAGTTCTGCTGCCAGCTCCTCACATTTTTCCCTGTTCCGGGAAGCGATGATGACAGTGGCACCCATTTCCGCAAGTCCTGCCGAAATGGAAGCCCCGTAGAGCCCGCGGCCGCCGGTCACGATAGCCGTTTTTCCCGTCAAATCAAATAGTTTTTTTGCGCTTTTCATAAGTTTTTCTCCATTTCCGTCATGAGCTGATCCAGGGTGATGAGACATCTGGGTACGTGGAACGGTCCCTTGAAGGTGCTTCCCTTGCAGGGCGGCTCCGTGGGAAGTCCGTCACGGCGAAGATAGCCGAACCACTCGCCGTATTCGGGGTCCGCGAAGTGCTCCTTCGCATAGTCCAGTGTCTTGTAGAACCAGTTGAGATAATATTCGTCACCGGTCTCTTTGTAGAACATGAGAGACGCGATGAGGATCTCGTTGTGGGGCCACCACAGCTTCATGTCGTGCTCGTAGGCTTCCGGCGGGAATCCCAAAGCGTCGATAAAGTACAGAAGTCCGCCGTAGGTATCGTCCCAGCCGGCTTCGATGGCGTTTTTGTAAATGTTCTGCGCGATCTCTTTCAGCTCGTCGTTTCCTTCGTAAATGGCTTCCTTTAAAAGGAACCAGCTTCCCTCGATGTCGTGTCCCGGATTTACCACGCGGCCGGCCACGGTGTCGGTCTGCAGTTCGCCGTTCATGCCCACCGTCTCCAGAGTGCACTTTAATTCCGGCTTATAGAAGTATTTCACGATTTCTTCGGCGCACTGTTTCGCGCGGGCATCGTAAAGCTCTTTTCTTTCGGGGTCGCAGCGGCGCATGATATCTGAAACATTCAGATAGATCATGGGGTCGCCGTGGGCGCGGCTCTGTCTGGTGGCTGTTTCCGTTTTCGGCGGTGCTCCCACGGGGTCTTCAATGAGGCCGTGATTCAAATTCCAGACCATCTCATATCCCCAGCGGGCATGCTCCAGCGCTTCTTTGTCGCCGGTGTTATAGTAGTATTCCGCATTGGCGATGGTGTAGAAGTTTTCGGAATGGCAGTAGCGGCGCTGGCGCAAAGGCTTTCCGTCTCCGGTCACGGTGAAGTACAGACGGCCGCCGCACTTTTCGTTATGGCAGTATTTCTCCAGAAAATCCAGACAGGACTTTGAAGCGTTAAGCCACTCTTCCTTTTTTCCGTAGACGGTGCAGAGATAAGAGAAGATCCAGCCGCATCTTCCCTGCATCCATATGCTCTTATCCCTGGAAAAGATCTGCCCCTTCCGGTCCAGGCAGGTGATAACACCGCCGTATTCTTTGTCCATGCCGTGGTCCAGCCAGAACTTCACGCAGGCGTCCAGTTCGTTTTTTACCCATGCATGGGCTTCGGTAAATTTTTTATCCATTTCTGATCCTCTTTTCTGCAGCAAAATGCGCAATGCGGGCTTTTTCCCCTTGCATCATTATATCAGTTCCGTTACTTTTGCAAAGATTTTCTCCGCGATCTGTGCGTGGCCTTTTTTCGTAAGGTGCATGTGGTCGATGGCGTTGAATTCACAGCCGGCCGCATCCAGGAACGCGCAGCCGTTAAGCGCAGCCTGTTCCTTAAAGTAAGGGGCCAGTTTTTCTGACTTTTCCACGCAGGTAAAGCCCATGCCGGGGTCTTTCATTTCCTTCCCCATGGGCGGCGGACATACCACCAGGATGTTCGGCGTCTTGCCGCCCCAGCAGTCCACGGACCTGCATTTCTGTATGAGACGGGAAAGGCCCAGAGAAATGCACAGCTCGTTTGCCGCAAAACGGTCCTTGGTGTCGTTGGTGCCCAGCATGATGATCAGAAGGTCTATGACTTCATGGCTCTTAAGGATCGCATATGCCACGGAAAGGGCGTCCATGCTTTCGTGAAGCGGGTCCTGAAATACCGTGGTCCTTCCGGAAAGTCCCTCTTCCGTTACCAGGTACTCTTCTCCCAGCTTTTTTTGCAAAAGGCAGGTCCAGCGCTCGTTTTCCGTAAAGCGGATACCGTGGTCCTCGGTATCGGCCGGGTCGGCGCAGTAACCGTGGGTATTGGAATCTCCCAGGCACAAAATGTGTTTTTTCATATGATCTCCACTCCTTTTTCCGCGATCAGGATCCGTTTTCTGTCCATGGCCGCATCCTTTTCCGGGCAGTCACTGCGGTAATGCGGTCCCCGGGATTCTTTCCTCAAGAGCATGGCTGTGACCATAGCTTTTGCCGTACGCAGCGCGTGAAACGCTTTTACCGCCTCTTTTACGCCGTGGCCTTCCTCGATGGCTCTTACGGCACTGTATTGTTTCGACAGACGATCGATCAGGGCCAGGATTTCGGTAAGCCCCTGCCCGTTCCGCAGGCAGTTGGCATTGTACCACAGCGATCCGGCAAGCTCTTCCATCACTGTCGATGGAGGAACTGTTTCTTTCATGCTCGAATTTACATATTTATCTTCTGATATTTCTGTTGTATTCGAAATAAATTTTATAAATGCCGTCAATGCATCCGCGGCTTCCGTTTCGGATGACGGCCGCCCGGCGGTGCGCACGTATACGGCCGCGCTTTCGGCCGCGACGGCGCCAAACACCAGCGCAGCGCTGGTGGCCATGCCGCCGTGCCTGTCCGCTCCGTGGATGCCGCCTGCTGCCTCTCCCGCAGCATAAAGTCCCGGAACGCCCGTTTCCGCCTTCTCGTTGATCAGGATACCGCCGTTGGAACAGTGGGCAAAAGAGGACAGCCAGATGGGATCTTTCGACAGATCGATATCATAGGGCGCGTACATTTCTCTGGCTTTCCGGATGAATCCGTTGGGGTCCGACGCAATACCCGGCTCAAAACGGATCTCGAAGCCGCATTCCCGGTGATTCTTTCCGGCGTCTTCCATGAGAGCCAGCTCAAAATACTTTGACTTATCTTCCGTCGTAAAGGGGCCGTGCAGTGCTCTGTCCCACAGACACTCTCCTTCCGTGGTGCCGTTTCCGTGTGCCTTCAGATATGCTTTCAGCGCATCCTCTCCGTCCGCGTTTCTGACGGAATGCGCCCGGCGGAGCGTTGTTTCCGAAAACAAAAGCTTATACACCGGCTTCGTAAAGCCGGGAATGAACTGCAGAAATTCCATGTTGATGAGTGAGGCTCCGGCCGCCATTGCCAGCGAATGACCGGTCCCCACAGTTTCGTCCATATTGAGGCAGTGCTTGTACAGCCCGCAGGTACCGCCGGTCGCCAGGATCACTGCCTTTGCTTTTATGTAGGAAATACTGCCGTCCTTTCCGCAGACAAGGGCTCCTGCGATCCTGCCTTCCTCCCTGTGCAGATACAGAAGATCCGTATACGGCAAGACACGAAGCTCCGGAAGCATGGCGAATGACCTTGTCACCCCTTTTCGCACCTTGTTCCAGTTTCCCCAGGTATAGAGGATGCGCTTCTTTTTCGCAAAACATGCGGGGCGGCCGGCTTCCAGCCGTTCCGGCTGGATGGAAAGTTCCGGAAGGCGCCTGATTTCTTCCGGAATGCGGTCGATGATCATACGGACCATCTTTTCGTCTGCCACGGTGCATCCGGTTTCCAGCACTTCCGCCAGGTAGTCCTTTTTATCCTCTTCCGAAGAAGGATTCTGACTGCCAAGGGCGGCAGTGAGCGGATAGAAACTGGAACCGGAACAAAGCGGCCCCCGGGAAACGAGGATCGTATCGATCCCCCTGTCATTCAGGTCCTTTGCCGCGCGCAGTCCGGCAAGACCGGCACCCGCCACCAGCACTTCACATTCCAGGATGCCGCTTAACTTCATGCTGTTTCCTTCTCCCATCCGTCTTCCTTTCTTATTCGATCACCATAGAGTAAAGGTCTGCTTCCTTCATTTCAAACTCCAGCCAGATCTCACGACCGGCAAAGTCTTTCAAGGATCCGTCTCTAAACGGCACTTTTCTGTCCGGAGAATCCCCGAAAAGTTCCCAGGATGTAAGGCAGTCAGTCTTGTTTCTGTCTTCATCGTTCCGTGAATACGCCCGTACCACCACAATGCCTCTGGCAGAGGTGGAAAAGTTTATGGAAAGTTCCTCTCCCTCAAAGGTGAAGGGGTGCGTTACCAGTTTTCCTCCCTGATAGTTCGCGTACCGGGAAATGAGGCCATCCTTCCGGAAAGTGTAGCGGCGAAGTTCCGCAGGTTCGTTGGACCAGTGCTTTTCCGAACAGAAGATGGAATACTCTGCCGGCGCAAAAGGAAGCTCCGACGGTGTCTCCACAAAACCTACGGACGGGTACCCGTCTCCGTACACCCAGTTCCACTTTCTTTCGATGCCGGGCTTCATCCAGGCTTCATCGAAACGATCCCAGGAAAAGCCGTCCCGGCTCACCATCAGCACGCAGTCGGTAACAGCCAGGCCGTACCGGGGTGAAATGGCGGTACGGACTTTCCGCCAGTCGGGGTTTGCCAGCTGGTCGTAGTTGGGTGTCCAGTCAAGACGTTCCATGTAACGGCTGGGGAAGCCCACGTAGACACCTTCGGCACGCTCGTACTTCCGCACGGCATTGGTGTAGAGGGGGATATCCTCGCTGCCCTTGAAATCCACCAGTTTGGCATCTGTCCAGGTCTTAAAATCTTTGGAGGTCTGCACACGGATATCCCGGATGCCGCCGTTTGCCACCCAGTTTTCCTTGTAACCGTGGAAATCACGGACGTAGAGCTTATATTCGTTTGCGTCTTTGTCCCAGAACGCCACATTCTGGGAATCGTATTTGTTTTTGTCCGAAATGGTCCAGCCCTTCTGCCAGTGAAGACCATCCGCGGAATAATAGCAGAAAAGTTCCGGATATCTGGTGCCGTCCGCAAATCCGTCCACGCCGGCCGTGGCCTTGAATTTTTGTTCCGGCGGGCAGGCGGGGTTTTCATCGATAAATACGGTGAAGTTGTCCATGGCGCCTTTTTCGCTGTCCCATGCCTGCATAATGATGTTGTTGTGAGTGCTTCCCTCAAACTCGTAAAGGCCGTAGTCCGGACGCTCCCAGTGGATGCCGTCAGTGCTCTCCAGCGCGCAGATATAGATCTTCTTTGTGGAATGGGCTGTGCAGTCCTCGTTGTACATCCGCCAGCCGAAGTAATACATGCGGTATCCTTCGGCAAGTTTTACGATGGAATAATAATTGCAGCCGTCCCCTTCCCAGGGCTTGTCAAAGGTAATGACGATCTCTTCTCTGCGGGGCTCGTGCTGTTTTAATACGGCGGAAGTGAGGGATCTGTTCACGTTGAACTCATCCCAGAACACTTCTCGCTGACCTTTTTTATAGTGTACCATTATCTTTCTCCAGGTTTACATAGCTCTAATGGTTTACATAATTCTCCAGTTTTCCGGTTCTTTTGCCTCGGCAGGGATGCCTTCCGGATGGGAGAAGCTCCGCTGCCGCTGCCGGATGAAGGGCTGCGCCGAGCCTTCGATGCAGTGCAGGATGGCGGAGTTGAGCTCCACCACCACTCTTACCTGCCGGTCCAGGACCTCGGTAAGGGAATGCCCCTTCCACTGCGGCTTCACGCATACGCTGTCGTCGTATTCGAAGGGCACGCAGTTATCTAATTCAAATCCCTCCAGGTAGTTTCCGGAAATATCCATGATGCCGAAGCGCGCGCTGCCGGCGTTTGCCCGGATGTTGAAAGTAAGGTCGTCTGCCAGAAGACAGATCCCCTTCGTCACCACCAGGCCTCCCATGCCCACGCTCTCGATGCCGCAGAACCCGTCTTTGCGGATCTTGTAGACAGGGTTTCCTCTTTGGATCTGATGGGCATCCAGGGCCGCGTTCAGCTTTGCGTTTGATTCCTGGGTGCCGTGGACCACCTGATACCCGAAACAGACGATGTAATAGTCTTTTCCATCGGCGGAAACGCACATGTCATCGGGGGCCAGCCCCACACAGCCTGGAGCCGGCGGCAGGGGCCGTTCCATGAGCGCCTTTCCCGTGGTATACAGAAATTCTTTTCCGTCGTAGCTGTACACCAGTTCCGGCTCCATATAGCCGAACATGCGGGAGTAATCCTCGTTATAGAGGCAGGTGCTGTAGCGCCACAGAAGCCCGTAGAAGATGCCGTCGAAATAACCGGCGGTCATGCTGTAGTGCTGCATGCCGCTCCCCTCATTATCGTACGTTGCCCCGGGGCTTAAGATGATGCGGGGTTCCGTCCAGTCTTTCAGGTCTTTCGAGGTGCGCACGGAAATGCGGCGATCCACGAAGGCAGACCGGTGAAACAGCGTATATTCCTCATCGATGGGGTTGTACATGAGCTTGTTTAACGCGTCGGAGGTCTGGGGATTGGCGATCAGCTCCGGATGCCTTTCCCAGTGGATGCCGTCTGCCGAAAAGGCGATCTCCACACCCAGCCAGTCGTGCTTTCCCGCATTCGTCTTATTCTCCACGTCAAACATGCCGGCCATCTTGTAGCGGCGGGACGGGTCTTTTTCGTAAGCGTCAAGCATGACGGATAGACCGTGCAGTCCGGAGACGCCGTCATAAAGGACGTCGGATCCGTTCGTCTTTACCGCAGTAAAGGTCTTCATGTCCTCCGATTCCGCAAGGTACAGATCCCGCTCCCCGTCACGCGCCCATTTCCGCACGTTTTCATAGTAGAAGCGGTACTTTTTCACTTCCGGGTCATAAATAAGAGAGCTGTAGGGGCCGGCAGGCGCCAGGCTCACGTACTCGGGCGTAAACCACCTTCTGACGGTATCTCTCCGGAAATCGATCCAGTAATCGTCAAAAAGCGGAAGCTTCATTTTCTTTTCGGCATCGTTCATCGTTGTTCTCCCGGTAATGGCGCTTTTATTCCAATTCTCCGATCTCCACAAGGATCCTTCTCATTTCCTCACGGCACTGGGGCTCGTCTTCCGCATAGTCCGGATGGAACCTTCCGGGATAGCCAAGAAGATGCATGACCTCGGTGTAGGCTGCCAGAAGGTAGGGATGGCCCGCCATGGCATCGCGAAGTTTTACGACATTCGTAAGGCACTGTGAAGCCGTGGCCATATCTCCGGAAAGAAGGGCTTTGTCCATCTTTTCGAAGTTCTTCGGACAGCAGCTTACCATGCCGTCAAGGTAGTTGGTAAAGCCGAAGGGATAGCAGACATCGAAGGTATCAAGGCCGGAGAAGCAGGTAAGGAAGTTCTCCGGGAATTCACCCCAGGTCTTTATTTTGCGGATCATCTGCTCGTCTGCCGTCTTTACGCCGATGAAATTGGGGCAGGTGTCCGAGATCTCCTTCAGCATGTCATAGGTGATCTTTGACTGGGTCACGCCGGGAAGGTCGTACGCCATAACGTTATGTTTCGTGTTCTTTGCGATCCCGGTAAAGAACCGGATGATCTGCGGCCTTTTCACCGGGCTGTAATAGGGCGTGGTGAAAACGAATGCCGTAACATCGATATCGTCCATGGCCTTCATGCGTCGGATGGCACCGGCAATGGTGCAGTCCATGGCACCTACAAATACCGGTACTCTGCCGGCTGCCTGATCTACCGCTATGCGGGCAATGTTCGGGCACTCTGCGGGATCGATAAATGCCTGGATCCCCATGGAACCCATGCACAGCAGTCCTGCCGCACCGGCTTTGATCTGATCTTCGATCTGTTTTCTGAAGCTCTCCTCTACTACGCGGCCGTTATCGTCAAGCGGTGTACCCAGTGCGGGAATGAATCCCTTACCCATATATTTCTGCATGTTTTCTTCTCCTTTAAAAACAGCCCTCTTCCTTTGGGGAAAGAGGGCTTATATCTTTTTTGTTCAGTCGTACAGATGGCAGGCTACAAAGTGACCTTTGCCGTCCACGTCCTTTAACTCCGGCTCCACTTCCTCGCAGATCTTCATGCACTTGTCACATCTCTTATGGAACGGACAGCCTGAAGGCTTGTTGATGGGGCTGGGCACGTCGCCCTTCAGGATGATACGGTTCTTCTCGCGGTCGATCACCGGTACCGGGATGGCCGAAAGCAGAGAAACGGTATACGGATGCAGGGTGTTGTCGTAAAGTTCTTTGGAATCCGCCATCTCCACTGCCTTGCCAAGGTACATGACAAGGATACGGTCTGACATGTACTGTACCACGGAAAGGTCGTGGGCAATGAATACGTAGGTCAGATCCTTTTCCTTCTGGATATCCTTCATCAGGTTCAGTACCTGTGCCTGAATGGATACGTCCAGAGCGGAAACGGCCTCGTCGCATACAAGGACCTTGGGGTTGATCTCCATGGCACGGGCGATGCAGACACGCTGTCTCTGACCGCCGGAGAACTCGTGGGGATACTTGAACAGATAATCCACGGGAATGTTCACCAGCTTTAACGCTTCTTCCATGATGGCTTCCCGTTCTGCCCTGTCTTTGTAACCGTGAATGATAAGAGGCTCTTCCATCTCGGTATAGATCTTCTTCATGGGGTTCATGGCCGAATAGGGATCCTGGAAGATCATCTGCACTTTCTTGCGGAACTGGAAGACCTCGTCCTTATTGAACGTGGTAATGTCCCGCTCCGTGCCGTCATCGTTGTAGTATACGTGACCGCCTGTGATCTTTTCCAGAAGCATCATGGCTTTTCCCAGGGTGGTCTTGCCGCAGCCGGACTCTCCCACGATACCCAGCGTTTCATTTCTCTTTACGTTGATGGTAACGTCATCCACCGCTTTTACATGACCCACGGTCTTCTTGAAGAAGCCTTCCTGGACCGGGAACCAGACCTTGACATTCTCTAAACGGAAAATATTGTTATCTGCCATCAGTCTACCTCCTTGTTCCCTGCGAAT
Source organism: Lachnospiraceae bacterium (assembly GCA_024405155.1). Lineage (GTDB taxonomy): Bacteria > Bacillota > Clostridia > Lachnospirales > Lachnospiraceae > Avilachnospira. Next base: position 46,300 of record JAKSPC010000004.1, read on the forward strand.
TTACGGCATCTTACCATATGACCTTCGCTGACCTCATAGCCGGGGATCCTTCCCTTGCGGCACTCGTCGGTGCAATAGGGGCAGCGGTCTGCGAATTCGCAGCCTTCCGTAAGATCCGCCGGGTTCGGCGTGGAACCGGGAATGGTGGTCAGTTTCTGTCCCTGCGCCATGCCGAGCACGGGAACAGATGCCAGAAGCATCTTGGTATAAGGGTGGCTGGGAGCGTTGAAGATATCCTTTAAGGTACCTTTCTCCACGATGCGTCCCATATACATAACGATAACGTCGTCTGCCATTTCCGTCACCAGACCCATGTTGTGGGTGATGAGGATGATAGACTTGTTAAGCTCCACCTGGATCTTCTTTAACAGTTCCATGATCTGGGCCTGAATGGTAACATCCAGAGCCGTGGTGGGCTCATCGGCAATGATCAGTTCCGGATTGCAGATAAGTGCGATAGCGATAACGATACGCTGCTTCATGCCGCCGGAAAGCTGATGGGGATAATCCTTTACTCTCTGTTCGGGAGCGGGGATGCCCAGCTTCTTTAAAAGTTCGATGGCCATCTTCATGGCATCGTCTTTCTTCATGCCGGGATTGTGCTCTAAAAGTCCCTCGATGATCTGATCGCCCACACGGTAGACCGGATTCAGGGAAGCCATGGGATCCTGGAACACCATGGAGATCTCCGGTCCGCGAAGGGAACGCATCTCTTTGCCGTAGTTGGACATCTTGTCGATGCGATACTCTTTTGCGGTACCGTCTTCATTGAATTTGCGGTAGATGACGTGGTCGGAACTGATCACGGAGTTCTTTGCCATCAGTCTGGTAACAGAGTGCACGGTAACGGATTTTCCGCAGCCGGACTCACCCACGATAGCCAGGGAACGTCCTTTTTCCAGCTGGAAGGAAACGTCCTTTACGATCTTAATAAGTTTGCCGTCGGACTTGAAACTGGTGTTCAGGTTTTTGACGTCGAGTATGATCTTTTTATCTTCCATAGCCGTACCTCCTTACTGCTGACGCGGATCCATGACATCACGGAGTCCGTCGCCGAAGAAGTTGACTGCCAGAACGAAAAGACAGATGGCAGCACCGGGGACAAGCCAGCAGTGGGGATAATTGATGAGGATGTTGGTCGCCTTGGCGGCGTTCAGCATCGTGCCCCAGGTGGGAACTGTCATCGGAACACCGAATCCCAGGAAGGAAAGGCCTGCTTCCTGCATGACGTATCCGGGAATGTTCATGGTAAGCTGCACGATAACGGTGGTGAGCACTGCGGGCAGGATCTGGGAGAACATGATCTTTACGCTGCTCATGCCGAATGCTTCACAGACCTTTACGTAGGTCTCCTCTTTTCTGGCGATGAATTCAGAACGGACCAGACGGAAGCATCCCGTCCAGCCGGTCAGCGCGAAGATGATGATCAGGTTCCAGGTACCGGTGCCGATGAAAGCCACAACGATCAGCACCAGGATGAGCTGCGGAAAGCAGGAAACGATCTCCTGCAGTCTTACCAGCAGTTTGTCAAAGATGCCGCCGAAATATCCGCCGATGGCGCCGAGCACGGTGCCGATGGCACTTCCGATAAGGGAGGAGATCACGGCGATCAGTACAGAGGTACGTCCGCCGTAAAGCACACGGGAGAACAGGTCACGTCCCAGAGAGTCGCATCCCAGAAGATGCTCCGCGCTGGGTCCCGCCAGTTTCACCTTGAAGTTGGGCTCCAACGGATCCCAGGGCGTGACCACCGGCGCCAGGACCATCAGAAGGATGTAAATGAGCACGACAGATAGTCCAAATACGGCCAGCTTGTTGTTGAGGAACTTGCGGACCTTCTTTTTCCACAGTTTTGTGCCGTATTTACGGGCATTTTCTATGGTGTTTGTCTTATTGTTATTTTCCATCGATACGCCCTCCTTACTTTTCAAGACGGACTCTCGGGTCGATGACCGCACCGAGAAGGTCGATGAGGAAGCTGATCGACAGCATCATCACTGCCATAAACAGCGTGTAGAACATGACTACCGGGTAGTCGGAGGCCGTGATGGCCTGTGTCAGCACGATACCTACGCCGGGCCATGCGAATACCGTTTCCACGGCTACGGAACCGCCTACCAGAATGGTAAGACGGAACAGAAGGATGGTAATAACGGGTCTCATGGAATTGCGGAATATGTGCTTGAAGTAAACCTTCCACTCCGGGATCCCCTTGGAGCGCGCCAGTTTTACATATTCCTGATTGGCCACGTCCAGCATGGTGTTGCGGGTATAACGCATGAGGTTTCCGCAGAGGGGAATTGCCAGTGCCGCAATGGGAAGGATAAGGTTCGGAATACGGGAACCTTCCACGGGAATACGCCCCGCGGAGGGAAGGAGTCCCAGTTTAATGGAAAAGATCTGTATCAGTACCAGCGCAAAGAAATACTCGGGCATGGAGTTGCCGAGCACGGCAATGGCACGACCCAGATAGTCAATGATGGAGTTCTGCCAGAAAGCGGAAAGCATGCCCACGCCGATACCGATAATTGTTGATATTACAAGAGCCCAGAGAGTGATCTCCAGAGTAGCCGGCCACTTTGCCAGTACGCCGTCCTTTATTGAGTAACCATTCGCAATGGAATATCCGAAATCGCCTTTAAAGATGTTGCCCCACCAGCGGAAGAACTGCACTATGAGGGGATCGTTGAGGCCCAGCTTCTCACGGATCGCGGCGGCCGTTTCCGCAGAATAATTATCCACACCCAGAGACTGAGCGACCGGATCGACGCCGGTGTTCTGCAGTGCCACGAAAATAACGAAGCTGATGACGAATATCATTACGATCATGGTGAGTATTCGTTTTACAATATATTTTGCCATATGGTGCCCCCTTACATCATAAACATCTTGGGAATGATCTTCCCGGGGTTAAGAAAAGGGCCCGGTCCGAAGACCGGGCCCTCGTTTCGATCATAAGATCATTTTTTCGCCTGGTGGTAAATTATTTAATATCCCACTTGTCGAACTGATAATCGCTGAAGTACCAGCCATTACCGAAGCAGTTATCCGGTACGCTGAGCTTGTCGCTTACCCATACCTGCTGAGTCAGAGTGTAAACGGGGTTCAGGAATGCGTATTCCTGATCCATAGCCTGCAGCTTCTTGAGGGCTGCTGCCTTGAGCTCGTCGGTGTAAGCCAGCTCGAGTTCCTTAACAGCTTCCTCGAAGATGGGGCCGGACTTAAGAAGCGGCTGCTGATTCTCACGCATGTACATCTGATACCAGGAAAGTGAATCGTATGCGGAAAGTCCGAAGTATGCGAGGTCGTGAGTCTGTCCTTCGTAAACGTCTGCCGTTACGTTGTTGGTGAACTCGCCCTTGAACTTAACACCGATCTGGTCAAGATAGTAAGCGATCATATCCATCAGATCGGCAGTAGCCTGATCTGAATAGTAGAAGTAGCACTTAAGCTCGTGGCTGAAATCGAAGTTTGCATCCTGAAGAGCCTTCTTGGCTGCTTCGGGATCGTACTTGTACCAGTCGCCTGCGTAGTTAACATCGGAAGCAAGAAGACCGGTCTGGGTAAGAGCTGCGGTCTCGCCGAAGATACCATCAATAACTGTGGGCCAGTCAATAGCCTGAAGAAGTGCTCTACGTACGTTGGGATCGTTTACGATACCCTTCTCGTTGCCGGCCTTGTCATAAAGGTTGAAAGCAAGGAAGCGGAAGAATACGATCGGAACACCATAGAACTTATAGTTGCTGAGACCCTGCATGATGGTGTAGTCATCAGCGGAAGTGGAGGTGAAGAAATCGGTCTCGCCTGCCTGTGCAGCAGTTGAGGGTGAAGATGCAAGACTTACCTGAATCTTATCGATGTTGTACTCTTCAGTTCCCTTATACAGGGGGTTCTTCTCAAGAACGTAGTAGTTGCCTTCTACCTGCTCGGTCACCATGTAGGGGCCGGAGGTTGCGGGAAGAGTTCTCCACTTTTCGTCAGCGATGAACTGAGTGGTGGAATCAACAACGCAGTCACCATAGATGTGCTTCGGGATCGGAGCTACCTGGCACATAAGGTTCAGGAAGGAAGCGAAGGGAGCGGTAAGCTTGATGGTAAGAACGTTGCCATCAGCGGAAATACCGGAAACGTTGGCTGCAGTTCCTGCTGCATATTCCTTCTTGCCTTCGATGTAGTCGCAGGCTGCCACTACATAAGGCCATACGGAGCCGTCACCTGAGCAGTACTTCTCAAGGGTGAAGATAACGTCGTCCATGGTGATGGGCTGTCCGTCAGACCACATCCAGCCGTCGTCCATGGTCATGGTGATGGTCTTGCCGTCATCAGAAACCTTCCAATCCTTCATGATCTCGGGGTTGGCCGGGTTCAGGTCCTTGTCAGCCTCGATGAGGGTGAGCCAAAGAAGGTTGCTCACAAGGCCCGGGCAGTTGTTGGAAGCGTCCTGAAGGGGCATGGTGAAGTCGAAGTTGTTGGACGGAGACTGCTGACGAACCAGTTTCAGAACTTTCTCGCCTGCGGGAGTCACTTCAACTGCGGCCTCGGCAGCTGCCTCGGTAGCTGCCTGAGTTGCTGCTGCGGTGGTTGCTGCTTCGGTAGCTGCGGGAGCTGCCTCGGTTGCGGTGGTAGCTGCGGGAGCTGCGCATGCAACGAGACCAAGCACCATAGCTGCTGCAAGAAGCATAGCTAAAGCTTTTTTCATAACTTTCTCCTCTCTTAGAGTAAACTATACAAAATGCACTTTTTTTCTGCATTATGTAACGGAATAAGTATATCGGTTTTCCTTTTTTGCGTCAACGAGAGCGCTTTGCCAATAAGGAAAAATCATCAATTTGTTACAAAATCCTTACGGTGTTTTGTGCCTTTTCACGATGCTTTTTCCGACGGATCTGTCCCGCCGGGCGCATCCGCAGCCTTCTTACAGAGTACCCAGGTATTCTTCCTCGTAATTGATGGCCTTTAATCCCTTCTTCAGGCGGTCCATTTCGTCATCGGAAAGCCTCTTCTGGGGATATACCTGATAGCCGCACTCGTAGCCCAGCATGTTAAGGGTAGCCTTTACAGCCGCCAGGCAGCCGCCGTTGAAAGAAAGAAGAAGGTCGATCATCTTGTTGGCCTTGAACTGCACCTCGCGTGCCTTTTCCAGCTCGCCTGCTTTGAAGTAATCAAAGATCTGACGGAACAGAAGGGGCATACAGTTGTAGGTGCCGCCGATACCGCCGTCAGCGCCCATGGTAAGTCCGCACAGAAGAGTCTCGTCGGGACCGTTGATGACGTTGATGTTGCCGCCCTTTAACTGCTTGATGTGGCTCATGGTGTAGTAGTCCGGATTGGTCCACTTGAGACCGATGAGGTTCGGGATCTGATCCATGAAGCGGTCGATCATTTCGGGGGTGATGGCAATGCCGGCAAGCGGAGACGCGTACATCAGTACGGGAAGTCCGGAAGCATCGGCAAGCTCTCTGTAATAATCGCAGATGCCCTGCTCGTCATAGCGGAAGAAGAACGGCGGTACGGAAGAAATGGCATCGCAGCCCACATCTGCCGCATGGCGTGCCAGTTCCTTTGCCGTGGTAAGATCGATGGCGCCCACATGGTCAATGATCATGCAGTCTTTTCCTTTTGCAAAATCCACAGCGATCTCGGCGATCTCTTTTCTGGTCTCTTTCTGCAGTACGGGGCCTTCGCCTGTGCCGCCGCAGATATAGAAGCCGTTCATGCCGCCTTTGAAGTTCCAGTCCATGAGCTTTCTCATGCTGTCTTCATAGACTTTTCCCTGCTCGTCAACGCAGGAAACGAGCGCTGTCTTGATGCCGGTTACCAGTACATTGTTTTTCATGGAATTCTGCTCCTTTTCTTGTGTAATGTCTCAAAGTCCAGACGTTGAAACATAAATAATTCCGAATACGTAAATTATAGACGAATCCCCGGGGAAAATCAATCACGGAAGCCCGTGGCGATCGGGATCGTTTTCCTTTTTTACGAAGGGGTTTATCGGGAGGCTTTTTCGGTCATTTTCCTCCCGATACGCAAAAAATTCAAAAATATCAGGTCTTTTCCTCTGCTCGACCGGAGCATTCTTTTCGATTTTGTTAAGTCCTTATATCGGGCTTGATCCCCTTCTTGCTCCTCTATCTTTATTATCGGACAGAATCCAATAATTTTGACAAAAAATGCAGCCTTTTTGAAAATTTCCAAAAATATTTTTTACAATAAAAAAGACCCTGCCATCTGGCAGAGCCTTGTGGATTATTTCAGGTTTCTTCTTTACTTTTTTCCTGGCATTGGGATGAATCCAGGATTAAGCCGCATCTCTCGGCAGAAATCTTTTTTAAGATTTCCTCCGGCAATTCTTCTAACGAATCACGAACTATTTCTTTTTTGATTTCGTATTCTATCTCTGTATAATGTTGTTCTCCCGCCGGTTTGCTCAGTATAAATACAATCTTCTTATTTGCTTTTGGATTGATTTTGAATATCGATTTGTCTTGTACCGTTTTTGGAAAATAGGTACTACTATTATCGTCTTTCGCATATCCTATCGTTCCTATCATTTTTCCGGCGCCAATCTTGAACACTGCTTCTTCCGGACTATTATCCGTTTCCGTAATCAGGATCTCTTTGGCATTTGAAATGATATCAAATATTTTCATAAATACTGCATATTTACTATCAGTTTCTTTGTTTGATTGTGTGTAATTAAGTGCCTCTTTGACATCCTCCCCATTTAAGCATGAGTTGTAAAAGTATCCTTTTTGCTCAGGGGTATAGTTTTTTTCTCCATCAAATTCGCACCCGAGCAGATGCCAAAAATGCTTTTGTCGGAAAATAAACTCGGTAAAGCAAAACGGATGGTTCTTGTTCACACAATATGCAATAAGATAAGTTTTTCCTACAAAGCGATTATATATTTTTATTGCTTCATTAAGGTGCTGTAAGCTGCTCTCATATATCATCGTTAATTTCCCCTAAAAAGAAATGGTCGTGATTTTTCACGACCATTTGCTCTTAAAAGAACTGGTTATCTACTTGCTGTCCCAAGGTCGCAGGCCTCTCACCCACTCGGCATATGTGGCAACCATTTTGATCCCACCGGGTACTTCCGTCAGTGACAGTTTTTCTCGATGCCAGTACACCGCTGCATCGCTCCTTAATGCAGTTGTCCGTTCTCACGGGAAAGGATTACTCCTTTCGGCAATGTAATTGTAACATCACAATGGCTATAATGCAATAAAAACTTACAGAAAGGGTGCCAGCTAATTTGGCGTTTTTGCGCTTCACTCTTCACCCAGAAACAAAAGATTTATGAGGATCAGATCACCCATGCGCGACAGAAACCGCATGACCGGACCATCGATGTCAAACAACTTTTTCAAATGAAATACCTCCGGGTTCCATATTTTTTTGCCAGGCTTGCCGGATTCATCCGTGACTATTGTGTTTTTCAAAAAATCAAAGCCTTTAACTCTCCCGGCATAAACACTACCGGAAATCAAAGGAGATGACCGGGACTTCCGCCCCGCCCCAGCTGCTCACCGCCGTAAGTGTCAGGGAATCAAATACCTCCTTAAGCGAAATGTCATAGCATCGCTTATGGTTATCGGACACATGCATGATCTCCTTTTCCTTCCCGTCTCTCGTGCCGGTCAGGATGAACTCTCTGCACAGGCAGTAAGGCATGGGCTGCTGAGGATGGTCCAGCCGGTAATTGGCTCTGGTGGACCGGGTGCGTTCGGTATTCGATCCTGTCAGGGAATTCCTGTCCAGATCGCTGGAAAAGACGATGTGTATGTTCTGAATCTCCTGCGCAGGGAATCTGTACCGGATACTGCTGCCGGGCTGCACACATGCCGCCGCCGTTTCCTCCGTGGTGCCGTAGATCCTGTGAGGACGGTCCTGGCCGTTTCTTATGACATCCGCCGCACCCTCCAGTACGGCTGAGGCACAGATCCCGGAGATATGCCTTGTCTTTGAAGGAAGGAAGCAGTCACCGGCCAGCAAGCTCTCCTGCAGTTCCGAAAGATGGTCTGTGGTAATGTCGTGGGGACTGCAGTGATATTTTACACAGAGAGCAGCGGCCCTGCCCGCCGCTTCCCCAAGCAAAGCGCAGGTCGCCATGACTCTGGTACTGCTTAAAGCCATATGGGAAGTGCTTATGTTCCTGCCCGCAAAAAACAGGTTGTCCACGTTTTTTGAATACAGTGACCGGTAGGGAATGGAATAGGGCGCCGGCGTATGATAATCGGTATTCGGCACACCGGGGTGGAAAAATCCGTCCGGGTAATGGTCATCGAGCGGCCATCCGCCGAAAGCGATCTCATCTTCAAACACCCTTCCCGAAGAGATATCCTTCTGTGTGAGGATGTATTCGCCCACCATCCTGCGGGATTCTCTCTTTCCCGGTAAAAATCCCAGAAACTCAAGATCCCAGTTTTCGGAACGGAAGTTTCCGGAATTCTTCACATAGTCCCAGGTCCCCACGGCCAGAGAAAGCAACTCATCCCGCACTTTTTCCGTATCCGCGATGGAATCGCGGTTTCCGCCCAGTTCGAGATACCAGAAGTTTTCATCATCGTTATAGATATCCGGCTCCCTGTTTTCGAAATCCTTCCCGGTAAGGTGCGTGCTCCATTCCGGAGCCCGGAACCGGATGGGTTTTTCGGTCTCCCGGCCCTGAATCAGGCAGGACATTCCCATGGTCTTTTTGTCAGCGGCAGTCGTCGTTGTGATCTCGTCAAACTCCGCGGCAGCCTCTCTGCCGCAGCGAAACCACGCGCCGGTAAGCGGCGCCAGGATGCTGTCTCCGGAACAGTCGGCATAAAATCCGGCACATACTTCATATTTCATCTGCGTCGTCATCTGATAGCCGGTCACCGACCGGATCCGGGTGTCCCTCCCGTGGCAGAAATCTCCGGTCTCCGTTTCCGCATCGATACAGGTACAGTTGAGCAGCAGCTCGATATTCTTTTCCCGTCTTACAAAGCTGTACAGGATACTGTCCCAGACGGCAAAGCTCTTCGTCGGGTTGCGGTACATGTTTTCCAGGGCGATCTCCTCGATGATGCCGGTCTCTCTGTTGTTGCTGCCGTGAGAACCGCTGATCCACATCCGGATCTCGGAAGATGCGTTTCCCCCGAGAACGGGCCTTTCCTGCATAAGAACGGTCTTTATTCCCATTCTTGCCGCCGAAATGGCAGTGCACATTCCCGCGATACCGCCGCCGATAACGCAAAGGTCACAATGAAGTTTATTTACTGTAAGCATAGACACATCCCCCGTTGATATAGACGGCTTTTACGAAAAGGGCTTCATCCAGGATGACGAAATCGGCAGCCTTTCCTTTTGCGAGGGAACCGATCTCCCTGTCTCTGCCGATGACCCGGGCCGGTACGATGGTGGATGCATGCACTGCGTCCTCCAGAGGAATACCAAAGGATACCGCCCGGCGGATGCCTTCCATCAGAGAGATCACGGAGCCGGCCAGCGTGGGAGCCTTTTTGCAGGTCTCTCCCGGCTTCGGAAGCGTTTTCATAAGGACCGCTCTTCCGCCTGTCTTGGTGATCTCCTGATCTCCCAGAGTATAATCGCCGTCGGGCATGCCCGCGCAGCGCAGGGAATCCGTAATAAAACACAGCCTGCTGCCGAAAAGTTCCGCCGTCATCCGCACCACTGCCGGGTGGATGTGATGGCCGTCGGGAATGAGCTCAGCCGTGGCGCCTGCTTCGAGAGCCGCCGGAATGGTGCCGGGCTCCCGGTGATGGATCCCCGGCATGCAGTTGTACGTATGTGTGATATGGGAAGCCCCGTTTGCGAATGCCTCCCGGCAGATGTCATACCCGGCATTGGTATGCCCCAGGGAGACCGCGGCCGTTTGGGAGACTTCCCGGATAAATTCCATGGCTCCGGGCAGCTCCGGCGCCACGCTCACAAGACGGACGATACCGCCGGATGCTTCATTTATTTTTCCGAAATACGATATATCCGGCAGATGAAGCGCCAGAGGGTCCTGTGCTCCCGCCCTGTCCGGAGAAAGGAACGGTCCTTCCAGGTTGAACCCGACCAGTTTTGCGCCGTCTGCGGGGCGCACGAAAGCTCCGGCTGTTTTCACCGCTTTCAGAAGCGGCTCTTCGCGAAGTGTCGCCGTGGTAGGGCACCAGCCGGTCACCCCTTCCGAAGCATAAAAGCGGGAAAGGGCCAAAAGCCCTTCGGCATCTCCGTCCCCGGCATCCTGACCGGCGCCGCCGTGGGTGTGGATGTCAATAAGGCCCGGGATCACGTAACAGCCGCCGGCGTCGATGATGCCGTCGTCTGCGCACACTTCCTGCGAAAACCTTTTGAAAGCTTCTGTTTTCGCATCACCCGTCCGGACATCCGGCAGGATCGCCTCGATTTTTTCACTAAATTCCATGCTTCCGGGAACGAACTTCCCAGCCGCATAGATCCTTGCATTCCGAATGATCATAGTTACTCCGTTTCGTAGTGTATGTCCTGTACCGAAAACTTAGAAAAACCTTTTCGGTACCAGGTTATTCCGATCCCCAAAGCTGGTTGATTGAAATTATGATATGGAAAAAATCCGACATCTGCTGTTTTTCAAGAAATACATATAATACAGAGATAACTGGCTTATTATATGTATTTTTTCTGTCTTTGAGCACTGCGGTATACATATAATAGCGAAAAAATTGCTTTATTATATGTATCGCAGTCGGAAATACTACCGATTTTTGCATATAATAGACCGCTTTTCTGTCTATTATATGTATCATTCATTTTTCGGCACTATTTGGCAGAAGGGCCGCCATCCCCTGCAAATGGGTGGTACGTATAAAATCTGCATAATGCTCTCATTCCTGCGTGATCCGCTCCTTTTCCTTCTGTCCCTCAGCAGATAGGGGCGTCAAAACATAGATCCGGGCGGCGGGAGCATCGCCGAGGGGCCCGCCGCCGCGGCGTCCTCCTGAGGCAAAACGATACCCTGATCAGGCGAAAACAAGCGTTCCGAAATCCGGCGGATAATGGAAGCAGGGATGATCCACGGTCATGGGATTCCAGGAATAATAGTGTTCTTTTACGGTCAGGTCGCCGCACTTGTAAAAATTGCCCCGGATCCGCGTTCCCGCTTCCGGCCTGAATTCCGGAAAGAACATTTTCACCAGAGAAAACGGAACGCTGTACTCCACCTGCCAGCCTTCCGCCGTCCTCTCGGCATGAGGGGAAAGAAGGTTGTCGTCGTGACCTTCCATCTGGATGCGGGCCAGATTCGAAGGGCCTGTCCCCATGCCGAAATACATGGAACAGTTGGGGTTCATTTCGATGTTGAAATACCTGCCGTCGCTTAAAGGCGAGAAGAAGAATTCCAGGCAGGAATCCTGACAGGGCATACCGTACAGTCCCGTAAACTCCGCACGGATGTCTTTTTCTTTTGCGGAAAGTTTTACATAGAGATATTTTTCATCATAGCAGGCCTGCGCCTGTGCCTTCACATCCGGCTGGTCATACCCCCAGCAGACATTGCTGATCTCTGCCGCAGGGACTTTGTCCCAGTCCGTTTTTCTTACGATCGTGTATTCCATTCTGAACCTCTCTTTCCCATCAGTAAACTGTCACGGTCATTCCGTGTTTTATCACTCTCTTTAACATAAGGCTCCCGTCCGTGAACAGGATATCCGCGTCCCTTCCGGGAAGCAAGGAACCCACGCGCCCGGAAAGCTTCAGTGCTCTTGCCGGGTTGTATGTGGCGGTCTTCACGGCAGCGCGGAGGCCGCATCCGGTCACGTTCATGAAATTGCGGGCGCTTTCCAGGACCGTAAGTCGGCTGCCGGAAAGCTGTCCGATCTCGTTGATGTTAAGGTCTTCGGCGCTTCTTAAGTCCGTTTCCGGATAGTCCGCCGGATCGTAGGGGTCTCCCGTGGTGGAGGCGTCGGAAACGGTAATGATCCTGTCCTCCCCCGCCGTACGATATGCCAGCTTCATGGATGCAGGCTTCACGTGGCAGGAGCGGCTGTCGCAGATCAGCTCATAGAAAAAACCGTCCATGGAAAGTGCAATGGCGGACGCCTGCTCCTGCAGATCCCCCGTATCCTCCGCGCTTTCCGGTCCCCGGAAGCATCCCATGGCGTCAAACAGATGAGTGATGACGGCTGCTCCGGCTTTTCGGGCCCGCAGTGCGTCTGCGGGAGAAAAGGCCGTATGGCCAAGATCCATGCCTATCCCCCGGGCGGAAAGCTCCGCCTCCATTTCCGGCGCATAGGGAAGTTCCGGCGCATAGGTCATATGAAGAAGGTCCTCTCCCGCCGCCGACAAAAGTGCCAGAAAAGAGGCTTTGTCATAGGTCCAGGCACGCTCCGAATGAGCGCCGAACCGGGGATTCACGAAGGGGCCCTCCATGTGGATACCGGCGATGGTGGTGTGTTCTGCCTTCATGGCTTCCCGGATCTTTTGGATCGCCGCAAAAAAATCCTCCCGGAACACGTTGTAGGCGATACTTGGGGTAATTGTGGTGGTGCCGGCAAGAAGGTGGGCTTTTGCCGCCTGTTCCGGCTCCTTAAGGAATGACAGCCGTGCGCCGCCTTTGCTGTAGGAATGCACGTGCTCATCAATGAAGCCGGGACACACAAAAAGTCCGCGGGCGTCGAGGATCTCCGGTGCGGCTGCAGGGCGATCCGCAGATGCCGACATTTCGATCCCCCGGATCTTTCCGTTTTCCAAAACCAGCGTGCCGTCCGTGATCCCTTCCGGCATCACCAGATGGCCGTTCGTGATTTTCGTGATCATAATGCCTTCCTATACAGGGATTCCACCTGTTTTTCGTCCCAGGGGCACGCACAGGTGTCAAACTTTTCATAGCCGTATTTTTCGTACAGGTTCACGTGGTCCGTCACCAGATAAATGATGTCGTACCCCAGTTCCTTCGCTTTCTGTTCCATCACGTCGATGAGCTTTTCGCTGATGCGGTTTCCGCGGAAGTCTTCGCCCACGAAAACGACACCTACCCAGGGAAGGTAGTCCACTTTGGGAAAGTCTGTGCTGGAAAGTACGCCGAATCCGCGGGGCGCCCCGTCTTCACCGAAATCGCCGATGAGGATCTCCCAGTCGGAAGCACGCTTTGCGATGGCTCCCTTCGGTATCCCGTTCGTACCGTCGCTTTCCTCTCCCTCTTTCATGCGTTTCGCCAGGTTCCTTCCCGGCTCCCAGGAACAGGTTTCGGCAAACGCCACCATGCGGTCAAAATCCGCAGTACCTTTCTTCAGTATCTTAACCATGTTTTTCCTCCGTATTGCCAAGCAGAAATGCCATGCCTTCAAAGTCCGTTAGGCCTGCAAGTGTGAGCTCCGCGCCTGTGATCTCCGCGCGCGCCTTTTCCTTCTGCACAAAGGCTTTCTCTATGGAAAGGCCTTCTTTTCCCAGCGGGATGCGAAGCGTATCCGGCGCATTCTCAAATGTGTGCACGGTCACCAGTTTCCTGCCGTCCGTGCCGGTCCTGACCACAGCCTGCCAGCCCTTCGGGGCATCGGTACTTTCGATATCGGGGCCGTACCGGCGGCTCCTTCCGTTGGCGATCACCGGGGATACGTCCTTGTAGAATGCCACGGCTTCGTCCAGTAGGGCGTTCTGTTCTTCGGACAGCGACGCCACGTCACCGGATACGCACATCCGGCCCAGCGTGCCGCTGGCGTAGAAATACCGGGCCCCCTGCTCATCGTAGTTTTTATCGGCAACACACCAGATAAGGATCGCCCTTGCAGGCAGGAGCCGCTGCATGTTGGCTGCCACCACCGGGTTATTCCGGTGTTCAAACGCGTCCGAAAACGACGTCATGGACGTGATGCCCGTAAACGCGTCCACCGCCCGGGCAGAACCTGCCGCCACGTTTTCTATCACGATGCCGGGGATCTTTTCGGAAATGCTTCTGTAAAAGTCCTCCAGCGCCAGCACGTATTTGCGCAGCTCCTCACCGAAGGCTTCCGTACCGTCACAGCCGGTGCCCAGGGTCTCGTTGGAATCCAGCTTCACGTAGCCGAAATCATTGTCCTTCAGAAGCTTCGTGATCCTCTCATCAAGGTAGTGCCGTCCTTTTTCCGTGCGCACGTCGATAAAACGGCGCCAGCCGGAAGTAAGAGGCTTTCCGTATTTTCTTACCAGCAGCTCTTCCTTCCCGAACGCTTCCGAACGGATGCCGCAGGTCTCCGGCTCGAACCAGATGCCGGGAACGAATCCCATTTCACGAAGTTTTTCCGTGACCGGCTTAAGCCCTCCCGGAAAACGCTTTTCGTTGGGGATCCAGTCTCCGGAAAACTCGTACCACTTGCCGCTGTCATCATTGTACCAGCCGGCATCGATGACAAAATAGGTGAACCCGCGGCCGGAAAGGGCCTGCGCCTGTCGAAGCACGCTTTCTGCCGTGGGCTTTCCGATGGTGGAACGGTATTCGTTGTACTGAATGGGAAGATCCCGGTCGATCTCCGGAATGGCCGGCTCCCATCTTCTTTCAAACAGGGAAAGGAACCGGTCCGTCAGGTCCTGCAGCTCTCCTTTCGCTGTCGAAACGATGCCCACGGGGCAGTGAAAAGTCTCGCCCGGACGGATCTCTTTCGTCCAGGCACCGTTATCGGCATCTGCGATCCCGCCGCCAATGGCGATGCCGTTTCCCCGGCGGTAGATCTCCATCTGCCAGGAAGAGGCGTGGGACAGCATAACGCCCCAGAGCACGCCTTCTTTTGTGTCTTCCACTGCATAAAAGGGCACGTATTCGATACAGGTATTGGTGCCCCGGTGACCGATGCGGGCAGTGAGAGCATCAAATTTCTTTGGGCGGGGCTCGATCTTCAGATCATAGGGCGTGAATACCTCCAGGTTTCCTTCGTCCGCCCATTCTCCCCGCATACGGAAGATCTTCAGCCGGTCATTGGCCGGTGATGCCTCAAAGGGCGTAATGTCGGAAATATTGCAGCTCTCCGCCATTTCCAGAGTGACAGGCTCTGACGCGCTGTTGGTCAGGGATACCTCCACCACGAAAGCTTCTCCGGGGCGGCCCGTCAGACGGTGCACCGCCGTAAGGCCGCGGGGATCCCGCAATATCGTGGTGACCACGGTCTCCTCGTTTTCCGCCGCGACCTTCTGGGAATCAAACACCAGACCGTGACGCACAGTGGCACTGTTTCGCATGGTGCGGCCGTTGCTGTGGCCGGTGGAATAAGCATCCCCCGCCGCTTTCAGCTGTACCAGGGGATCAATGCGTTTGTATTCGTCTTCCACCACAAGAGGCAGAGAGACGGAAGGCACCAGGGACAACCCCATCCTGCCTTCCTCATCCATCAGATAGCGCACCGTTACGTCACCGATGACTATCTCGCTGTAAACCTGTTTTTTTACGGGGTCCATCATAATTTTCTGCTTTCTTTCTGCGAAATGAAACGGCCTAAGTTTCTTCGAATCTGCGGATCAGATATCTTCCGGTCTGTGCCGCGTAGGCAAGTGCCGCCGGGATAAGATCCGTGGGGATCTTTTCCATGAAGTGAATGATCTCCAGAGACATCTCCCCCTGATATCCGGCTTCCCTGAGCGCTTTGATGAATGCATCCCAGTCGATCTCCCCCATGTAGGGGACCAGATGGCTGTCGCGGTGCTCAAACATGTCCTGCACGTGAACGCCGCAGAGAGATCCCGGTTTTAACCGGCGGATGAAATCCTCCGGGGTGATATTGCTGATCATGCCGTGACCCGTATCCAGAAGCGCCGCATAACAGGGAGAATCCAGTTCTTCGATCATCTGATCGATCTGCTCCGGCGTCTCCGTGCACTGAATGGGAAGATTCTCGATGGCAATGCGGATTCCTTCATTTTTTAGGATATGTTCGAAAGATTTGAAATATTTACGATTGATCTCCCACTCTTCTTCTTTGGAGACCCAGGGCACGTACAGGGAATGGACCGTCACGTGGTCGGCGCCAAGGATGGCGGCGGAACGAAGAGAACGTTCCATGGCCACATAGTTTTCCGACCGTTCGTCCATGGGTTCATGGGCATCGTAGGCAAAGGGTCCGTGGCACTGATGGCAGGAAAGGCCCAGATCGTCCAGCATCTGCCGCATTTCTCTCGCATAGGAAAGATACTCCCCGCCCAGCACAGGGTCGTCGGACGGCCATCCGAAATAGGAAAAATCCGTGGCATCAAAGTCGGCTTTCTTAAGTACGGTAAATGCCTCTTTTTCACGGAAACGTTTTCTGATCGCGAAATGATCCACTGACAGTTTCATTTTTTCCCCTCTCATATGCAAAGACCCGGCCATAATGACCGGGTCCATTATACAATGTTTTTCTGAAGTGAATCAACCCTTTACACCGCCTGCGGCAAGACCGCCCACCAGGTGTTTATCCAGTACCTGGAAGAATGCCAGGATGGGAAGGATGGCAAGCAGAGATGCTGCAAATACGTACCACCACTCGGTGTTGGTATATCCGAAGAAGGAATGGATACCTACGTTGATGGACTTAAGGGCCTGATCGCCGATCAGTACCAGGGTCAGCGTGTACTCGTTCCATGCATGGATGAATACGAAGATGATGCAGGTCACGATGCCGGGTGCTGCCAGAGGCAGGATGACCCGCACCATGGCGTTCACACGGTTGCAGCCGTCGATCATAGCCGCTTCTTCCAGATCCTTCGGAATGGTGGCGAAAGTTCCCTGCAGCATCCATGCGGCGAATGCCTGGTTGAAGGCTGCCACCAGCAGGATGATGCCCAGCTGGGTGTTCTGCAGATGGAAGAATACCATGATCTTGTAGATACCTACCAGCAGCACGATCTCGGCGAACATCTGCGTTACGATGATGCCGGCCATGATGTAGCGCTTTCCGGGGAAATGCATACGGGCCATGGCGTAACCGGCCGGAACGGCACACACGATGGTAAGAGCAGTGCCGCAGATACCTACGATAAAGGAGTTCTTGAAGTAGGTGAGCAGCGGAACGTCATACCAGATGTCCACATAGTTGTTCCAGTGCCACACCTTGGGAAGGATGGTCCCGGGGATGGCGAAGATCTCATTCAGATCCTTAAAGGAGTTGACGAACATCACGAAATAAGGATAGAGAATGAAGATCGCGAAGGTGAAAGCGAAAATGTAAAGGAATACTCTCCCGAGGGATACTTTTTTCTTTGTCATTATTCAGTCTCCTCCTTCATCTGGTATCTCATGTAGAGAAGGGCAAATATCAGCAGGATGACGAATCCGATAACGGATACCGCGGACGCGGGACCCATCTTGTTTCTGGAGAATGCCAGTTTGTACAGATACGTCATCACCGTTGCCGTCTGATCGGCGGGAGCACCGCCGGTGATCGTATGAATGATAACGAACGAGTTGAACACGTAGATCACGTTCAGCACAATGTTAACGTCAATGGCGGGCTTAAGGAGCGGCAGTGTGATCTTAAAGAGCTTGTCCCAGAAGGACGCGCCGTCGATCTGCGCCGCTTCGTAATAATCCGGCGAAATGGCAGTAAGACCTGAAAGCAGGGTGAACGTCATGAAGGGGATGGTCACCACGATGCCGACGAAGATCATGCACATGAAGGCGCTGTTTGCCTCGCCAAGCCAGTTGATGGGCTGTGAGATCAGGCCGATCTTCATAAGCAGCGTATTCAGTGCGCCATAGTTATAGTCGAAAATATATTTCCACACAGATGAAGTGATAAGTCCCGAAGTTGCCCAGGGAAGAAGCAGCACGGTACGTACGAACTTCCTTCCTTTGAATTTTTCATTCAGAACCAGTGCCACAATGATGGAAAGCACCATGGAAAGGGATACGATGACGATATCCCAGATCAGCGTGTTAAGCATAACGCGCTTGAAGACAACCTCACCGAAAATGAATTTGAAGTTGTCCAGCGTTCCGAATTTTCTCACGAGACCTGCCGTGGAAACTTCACTGAACGCAAGGTAGAAAGTAAGAATAACGGGGATAAAAATGAACAGCAGAATCAGCAGAAGCGACGGTGCCATCCAGATGTAGGCATCCCAGCCGTTCCTGAAAAAAGCGCTTTTCTTTTTTGGCTTTGCTACAGCCGCTTTTTTTTCACTCATACCGGAGAATACTCCTTTCGTAACAGGTTCCGGACCCCCGGAGGGGAAGCTCCCCGAAAAACGGGGAGCTTTAAAATCTAAGTAATTACTTTGTCAGTAATGCCTGAAGCTCATCAAGAGCGTCCTTTGCAGACTGAGCACCGGTAAATACCTTCTGGTCTACGTCGCAGCAGCCGGCGGAGCACTCCTGCCAGTTAGACTTAGCTCTGGAGTAGAACTTTGCGCCTGCAAGTACGTCAACGTATGCAGCCTGCTCGGGCTTCTGAACAGCGAGTTCCTTAACGCCGGAGTTGGTAGCGGGGATCATGCCTTCCTGGATCATGAGACCTACGTAGTTCTCGGGAGCATAGAAGAAGTCCATGAAGTCAGCGATAGCTTTCTTCTTCGCATCGGAATCCTCAGCAGCCTTTGCATTGCCGTTGAAGAAGCATACGCAGTCCTGTACGCCAAGGGTAGAGGATGCGGATACGTTAGCATCATTGTAGGGGATAGCTGCAACGCCAAGGTCAGCATCCGGATACAGTGACGGGAAGAAGCATGCGGTAACCAGCATAGCCATCTTGTCGGCAACAACGAGCTTCTGCATGTCGTCACGGGTCTCGATGGTGGGGTTCGCATTGGTGTAGCCCTTGTCGATCAGGCTCTTTACCCACTCGTAAGCTTCCACGTTCTTGGGATCGTTCAGCATGTAGTTGTCGTTTGCATCTACATAGCCGCCGCCGTTGTTCCAGCCATAGTAAGCAACTACGGTCTGACCTTCGGTCGTGGTTCCGTCAACGCCCCATGCGTAAACATCGCCCTTGTAGAAGTCCTTGATCTTCTGGCATACTTCCTCAACTTCCTTCCAGGTCTTCGGAGCTTCTGCAATACCTACTTCGTTGAAGATCTTCTTGTTGTAGTACAGAGCACGTACAGAAGCCAGGAACGGGATCTGATATACGCCGTTGTACTCGGTGGTGAAGTTGTTGTCCCAGAACTGCTTTGCGAAGTCGTCGCAGAGATTCTTGGAAAGGATCTCTTCCGGCTTGTAAACAAGGTTGTCCGGAATGAACTGGGTTGCAGTACCGCCTGCATACATATCAGGAGCCTGCTTTGCGCCAACCAGTGTGTTCACACGGGTGGAAAGGTTGTCCCATCCTACGATCTCGAGGGTAACGTGAACGTTGGGGTTCTTTTCCTGGAACTTGTTGATCACGTTCTGGATGTACTCACCGGTCTTGGTTGAGTATTCTGCTACAAGGAAGCTGAGCTCGATCTTCTCGTCCTTCGGAGCTGCGCTCTGGCAGGAGGTGAGAGAAAGAACCATCATTGCAGCGAGAACAAGTGCTACGATTCTTTTCATCTTGGTTTTCTTCCTTTCTGATTTTTATATGATCCGGACTGCCCGGACATATACAATTAAGTTACTTTAACTGATCAAGAACTTTCTTTCCGTTTTCGATCATGAATTCGGCCACGCCCTCTTTGAACTTGGATCCTCTTGCCTCATAACCACCTTCATCGTAGCAGTCCTTCATGGGGAAGTATCCTTCCTTGGCGTTGGTGTTGCAGGTGGGGCAGACCATCTTCCAGCCTTCCGTCTCCTTGAGAGCGGTACCGATTCCGGTAAAGGGCTCTCCGGGAATTCCCACGAATGCCACGTCGCCGATGCGAAGTCCCGTGATGTAGGTGGGGAAGGACGCGGGGCCATGCTCCAGATTGCACATGCGGAGCGCTTCCGCGCACACGGTGGTGAGCATCATTCCCTTGTAGGGGATGTCGCAGTCACGGCCGGAGGTATGCAGATCCGCGTACTTGTGTGCCGTTGCCAGGTCGAAATCGTCCTTTTCGTTGGGCATGTTGGACGGGATCTCCAGATCGTTCTGTAAAAACTTCACGGTATCCACGTCGCGGTATTCCACCTTGTCGAATTCGGAAAGCACCGCGCCGGCCACCACTCTGCCCATGTGACGGGCGTGACCGTATCCGCGGGATACGTCGTCGAAGTCCATGAACATATCGTTCAGATCTCCGCCTGCGGGTGCCACGTTTACGTGGTTCACGTCGCCCTGTGCGCCGTTAAAGAAGATGCACTTCGTATTATCCAGTGCCTTTTCCACGGTGCGGCGTAAAAATCCGGGCCAGTCGCCGGAGATCTTGTTTCCGCCCACGGTATCGGGGTGATCGCCGAAGTTTACGATAACTACGGTATCCGCGCCCTCGCGGTCGAAACGGATCACGTTGACTCTCTCGTCAACGCTTCCCAGCATGTGATCGATCTCGGGATTATTCACACCGGGATTGGTACGGACGGAACCGTCCTTCATCACGTATCTTCTGATGAACGCGATATGGGGAGCGGTGCCTACGCCGGTACCCATCTTTGCGGGCTTCAGATCCTCCATGGCAAACGCGGCCACGTCCGTGAGCCTGTCAGTCATGAACTCGCGATATCTGGCGATCAGTTCATTGTCGCATTTATCCGGCTGAAGGATGGGACCCGTATGGGTGTGTGTGGAATGAATATACACGCCCTCATAGGGGATGCCCGTCTTTTCGGCGATCTTTCTGCGGATGGGATCCAGGATCTCTTTTACCAGACCGCAGTGATCCACGGAGATCATGACGGCCTTGTTTCCGCCTGCTTCCACGCAGACCGCATTGGCTTCCAGATCATCCAGAACGCCGTCAGCGAAACGGTCAATAAAATATCCGGCGATGGGGATGCCCATCATGGGAGTAATTACAACGCGGCCGAAGCCGACTTTCAAACTGTTCATGTGAATCTCCTCCCTTCTCCGTTATACCTTTTCCATAAGCTTTCTGCCTTCCTCAATGATGAGTTCGGCAACGCCTGCCTTGAATTCCGAAGAACGTGCCTCGTAGCCGCCCTCCTCGTAGGAATCCTGCATGGGGAAGTATCCGGTGGAGCCGTTGGTAAGACATACCGGACATACCATCTTCCAGCCTTCCGCGCTTTTAAGGCCCTTGCTGACGCCGTTGAACGGCTCGCCGGGGATGCCTACGAAAGCCACGTCACCGATCTTGAATGCGGTAAGGCTCATGGGGATGTACTCCGGTCCGTTCTCGAAGCGGCAGATGCGGAGTGCCTCGGCCACGATGGTAGTAAGCATCATGGCGTTGTAGGGGATCTCTGCGTCCTTTCCTGCTTCGTGAAGGTCCTTGTATTTGTGTGCCGTTGCCACGTCGATGTCATCGATGGAAGAAGGCATCTGGGTGGGGATGTTGACGGTGGTCTGTACGAAACCGATCCTGTCCACGTCCACATATTCCACTTTGTCGTAGACCTGCAGAACGGCGCCTGCCACCACTCTGCCCATGTGACGAGCATGACCGTATCCTCTGGAAACGCCGTCGAAATCGTTGAACATGTCATTGAAATCACCGGCCGTGGGGAATACGTTCACGTGGTTGATGTCACCTTCCGCGCCGTTGAAGAACAGGCACTTCGTGTTGTCCACGGTCTTTTCGAACTGTCTGCGGAACACGGCAGGCCAGTCTGCGGAGACTTTGGAGCCGCCCACTACGTCGGGATGGCAGCCGAAGTTTGCCAGAACGATGGTCTCTGCGCCTTCACGGTCGAAGCGGAGCACGTTCACTGCGTCATCGATCTCGCCCACGGGACGAACGATATCCGGATTCAGAACGCCGGGGTTCGTACGGATGGAACCGTCCTTCATGATGTAGCGGCGTACGAAAGCGATGTTCTTTGCGTGGCTCACGCCGAATCCCATCTTTGCGGGCTTCAGATCCTCGATGGCTTCTTTTGCCGCATCCACCACACGGTGCTCAAGGAAATCATCGTACTCATCGATGAGTTTCTGAATGTATGCGGGATCAAACTTGTTTCCTTCCTCATCCTCGTTTCCTTCGGAACAGGATTCCACGTAGGGACCCGTGTGAGTATGGGTCGCGGAAAGGAACACAGCCTCAAAAGGTACGCCGGTGGCCTCGGAGACTGCTTTCCTTAAGCGGTCCGCAATGCCTACGGTAAAGTAGCAGAGGTCTGCCACCAGCATAAGCATGGTCACGCCGTCCTTTTCGAGAGCCAGTGCGTTCACTTCCAGGTCATCCAGCACGCCGGTGCAGAACCGGGGCTTGAAGTAGCCGGAAATGGCGATGTTTCTCATCGGCGTTATGTTGGTGCGGGCAAAGCCCGCCTGTAATGTACTCATAATAAATACCTCAGATAATCAAGGCCGATCAATAACCAACCTTCTCCCAGCAGTCAAACGGAGCTGCGATCTCGTCGGAGATGTAGACCTGGGTAGCCATGGTCTGCAGCATGGAGCTCGGTACATAAGGAGTTACCGGTCCGTGGCATACCAGACGTGAGGTCATTCTCTGCCAGCTGGAGAATGTGCAGTTGGTAAGAAGTGCGTGTACTTCAATTCTTTCCTTTGCCATCTTTACGTCACGGGGACCGATGGTCGCAGCCTTGGGAGCTACGTTGTAGATATCGCCGGACTGGCCGAAGCAGCCATGCAGTGAGTTCTGAGCGATGGTCAGCGGGTGAAGGTTCACCAGCTGTGCGGGCATGTCGAGCCACTCGTCGATGGTCTTTGCATCAGTCCAGGGAGAGATGGGATCGATGAATGCGGTATGACCGGTCCATCCGGGGGAAGTGGAGATGATGCTTGCGCCGCCGTCGGTGCAGTCCTCAATGATCTTGGAATAATCATTGATGTTCTTTGTGGTGGGATAATGCACCTGGCTAAGAGGCATTCTCAGCTCGGGCTTGATCTGGTATACCAGATATTTCAGCATAGAATGAACGAAGCCGCCCTCGTAGGTCTCGGGTGCAACGTTGCCGTCCTGGTCTGCCCACTCATCTTCTGCAAAGATGGATACCTTGGAGCAGTCCACGTTGAAGTAGTTGATGAGCTGTGCCAGCGGGATATAGGTATCGGGTTCCGGATTTCCAAGGATCATTGAGAAGGGCTTTCCTGCTTCGGAAGCTTCCTTTAATCTGGAGAACAGAGTGGCGATGAGTACCGGATGGGGATTCATCATTACCTTTACGTTAAAATCGGGATGCCACCAGTCCTCTCTCTTCTCGAGGTCAGCGCCGCTTAATTTTCTGACTCTGTCACAGGTTGCCTTGTCCTTGAATGGTGCAAACTCTGCGGGCATGAAATCAAACTTTGTTGCCGGATCTGTAATAATCTTTTCCATTTACATTTCTCCTTTACTATGGTGCCTTGAAACTTTGGCGTTTTAGTTGATTTCGAAAACGAAATTAACAGAATCGCTTATATTATACGCAGGATTGTACTACTGCCTCTATGCAAATTCAACAAAAACAGCGTCCATTCTTTCTCTTTTCGGTAATATTCACAAGAAACGCCTGTATTTTTTGTGATATTCACCGACCGCCAAAATATTTATTTCCGTTTTCGTTATTATTTCACCGGATGGAATTGTTTTTTCCTTTCTTCTGGGGTAAAATGTGCCTATGCAGACAGATTATCATTTTCAGCGAAAATATACGCTCCTTAACCTGATCAACCATCTGGGGCCCATCAGCCGGAAAAAGCTCATTGAGCTCACCGACTTCCGTCCGGCTTCCGTGACGGACCTTACCAAAGAGCTGATCGACGAAGGTCTGGTGGTTGAGAGGGGTTCTGTTTCCAGCGGTCCCGGAAGAAAGAGGACCCTTCTGGAATTGAACAGTTCCCGCATATGCGCCATCGGCGTACTGCTCACCTATACCAAGGTGACCTACGTACTTTCCCAGATCGACGGCACCGTGGTGGAACGCATCGACTCCGACATCAGCGATCCTACGGACGAACAGCTGGCGGAGCTTACCGTGTCCCGCATTACCACACTTATCAATTCCCATCCGGATAAAAAGATCGTCGGCATCGGTCTGGCAGATCCTCTCTACGACGAGGAACGCTTCGGCTTTATCACGTCTCTCTCCCGTACTTATGACAGTTTTATCAACTGGAGCCGTATGAAATTGAAGCCCCGCCTGGAGGAACTCACGGGCATTCCCGTGCGTGCCTTTTCCGCCGGCGTGCTGCCCGTGCTGGTGGAACAGCATTACGGCGCGGCAAAGGGAAAGCAGGATTTCATCTGCGTGGAGCTATCTGACGGTATCGGCGTTTCCATCATTGCCGGCGGCCAGCCCGTCACCGGTTTTCAGGGGCGCGCCGGTGAGCTGGGACACACCACCATCAATTTCGGCCTGGAAGACCGCACCATGTGCTACTGCGGAAAGACCGGCTGCGTGGAAGCGGATGCCGCGTTCCCGTATATCCGGAAAAATATCTGCGCCGCTCTGGAAAACGGCACCTATTCTTCCCTGCTTTCTTTCTACGATCCTGCGAAACCGCTCACGGTAAAGGATGTACGCCGCGGCCTTGACGAAGGCGACATTCTGTGTGAGCACTACGTGCGCGAGTCTGCCCGGCGCATCGGCGCCGCCATTGCCAATGCCGTAAACATCCTGAATCCGGAAATGATCGTTCTGTTCGGTTCCATGACAGGCCTTGGCGATTTCTTCATAGAAGAGATCAAATCCATTCTGCGCCGCAACACGCTGGTCCTTTTGCGAGGATATCAGGTGGCCGTGAACCCTTCTCTGGAATCACTGCTTCCTCTGGGGGCCGCCGCAGAAATGTTCAGCGAGTTTTTAAAGTCCGATGATTTCAGCTGGGTCTACCGCCTGCAGAGAGAGCCGGAAGCCGAAAGTGACGAAGAGGACGACGAGGATAACTAAAATACCGTAAAGGAGATTTTCATGAAAAAGACAGCTATCATCCATGCAGATATCATTCTGAAAGACCATTATCTTCCCGATGGCGTGATCCTCATTGAAGACGGGATCATCAAAGACTTTGACGAGATGCGCCACCTTACCGTGCCGGAAGGATATGAAGTGATTGACGCCGGCGGCCGGTACGTGGGTCCCGGTTTCATTGACATCCACACCCATGCCAGCGACGTGGAGTTTTTCATGGACGATCCCTTTGCCTGTGCAGAGCATCATTTGGACCACGGCACCACTTCCGTATACCCGGCGCTTTATTTCAGCATGAATACGGAACAGTACGTGGCGGCTGTGGATCAGATGAAAGCAGCCATGAAAGACGAACGCGGAAAAAACATTGCCGGTGTCTACATGGAGGGGCCGTACCTGAACCCCAAGTTCGGCTGCGACAAGGAGCACTGTCCCTGGAAGGGCGCCGTTGACAAAAAGGCTTACCAGCCTGTCATTGACGCGGCAAAGGATGTGGCGCTGGTGTGGGCGCTGGCTCCCGAAAGAGAAAACATCGTGGAATTCGTAAAAGACGTGAAGAAGGCCAACCCGGACGCCACTTTCAGCGTGGCTCACTCCGAAGCGGCTCCCTGGCAGGTGGAGGACCTGATGCCCTACGGACTTCGTATCGGCACCCACCACACGGACGCCACCGGCAAGTTCCATGCCTATCCCGATCCGGAGATCCTGGGCGTGGGCGTTGACGAGGCTGTCAACAAGAACGACGATATCTGGGCGGAACTCATCGTGGACAGCCGCGGCATCCACGTGGCTCCCTACATGCTCCGCCTGGTAAGAAAGATCAAAGGCGAGGACAAGATCATTCTCATCTCTGATGCTTATGCTGCAGACGGTCCCGTGCCGGAAGGATACGACGATCCCTTCGACATCAATTTCGACATCACCGGCGAGATCGCGGGTTCCAAGCTGACACTGGACGTGGCCATGAGAAACATGATGATCCACACAGGCGCTTCCGTGGTGGACGTGTTCCGCTACGCTACCGTGAACCCGGCAAGAGCCACTCACATCACCGACCGCGGCGAGATCAAAAAAGGACTGAAGGCCGACCTGGTCATCTGCGACGATCACATCCACGTGAAGAAAGTGCTGATGGGCGGAGAAGTGGTCAGAGACTACGAATAAGCTGAAATAACGTGGGCTGTGCACCAAAGATTTAAATTTTGAGGGCGCAGCCCTCTTTTTGTGCCTTTTTTCAGGAAAAGCAACCGCACGCCGCCGCAAGCGTGCGAGGCTGTGCGTGTCCATCTGCGGGAGTTTTGTTGCCGTGGACATATAAGGACTGTGTCACTCTGAGGGGTGTAAGCCGGATTCACAGTTTTTCCCCCGTACGGCTTACAAAAAACAGAAAAAACGGGCTGACTGTAAGCCGTGGCGAGCAATTTCTCCGGTTCAGGCTTACACATGGCGGGAAAATCAAGAAAAATGTAAGCCGTATAGACCTTTTTCGGCTGTTTCGGCTTACCGGTGCTGAAGTGATGTAAGCCGAAAGCAGTAGAAATCGTGATTCAGGCTGATTCCTAACCGGTAATACTACGGAACGTATGCCGGCACGTCCTTTCCCGCATATAGAATGGCAACTGTGAAGCGCACGCCGGCTTTTTCAAGCCGGGGAGGTGCTTTGCACCTCCCTTGATTACCACTAAGCACTGAAGCTGAGGTCAGTCAAGGGTGCCGAAGGCAAGCGGAGCGGCCCTTGACGGACCAAGGCGAGCTATTCAGGTTATTCTTTTCTTGACCCGTATGTGTAGTTCCCGCCTTCTTCCACGGGAAAGTTGTCCGCTTCCCACTCGTCTTCGCCTTCTCCTACCGTGCATTCGTGCATCTGTCCTGCCGGATCCATGTAATCCGCGAAAACATCACCGTTGGCATCGATGACCATAAGGGTACCCCGTGGGTTCACTGAAGCCATGTGGTCATAATCGAACCAGGCAGGTTCTTCCAGGTAAGGAAATTCGAAGGTGTCGATCAACTTCGTCATGCCGGAGCAGGCCTCTTCCCTGCGCGGCGCTATGACAAGCTTCTTTTCTCCGGGCTCTTTGTACCGCGCCGCCTGGATACCACACTCCCGGGCGGCCCACACGTTTTTCATGTTATCGTCTAAAAAAAGGCTCTCCTCCCCTTTGAGGCCGAAGGCCTTTAAAGCATGCTCAAAGATCTCGTGACCCGGCTTTGCCAGACCGATCTCCGAAGAGATGACGATGCCGTCGAAAAGGCTGTCGGCCCGGATCACGTCCAGCACTCTGTGAATACTTATCGGGGAATTGGTGAGCAGGTATGTCTTCCGGCCGTTTTTCCGCGCTGCCAGGATGAACTCCCGCATGACGGGTATGATCTCCACCGGATCCGCCCAGTGAAGAACAAGGCGTTCGGCAGCCGGATGCAGCCGCGGGGGAAGTTTCTTTTCTGCAAGCTCCAAAAGTTCCGTCTCGTCAAGTTCTCCCAGGTCAAGCCTCGGCCAGTCAGGTCCTGCAAACAATACCTCCATAAGGAGCTTCCTGTCTTCCGGATCCGTGATCCCCTCCCTGTCCAGAAAATAATTTCCGTCAAAGCGGATCACCACGCCGCCCAGATCAAATAACAGATTTCTGATCGTCCCTTTTACCATTCCGTATCACCTTTCAAAAAACAGCTCTGCGGCATTTTCCCAGAAAAATCTTTCCAGATCCGCAGGGGTAAGTTCCAGCATCTGTGCCGTCTGGCGAACGGCCATCAGGTTTTCCGTACCTGTGAGCCAGGAATGAAATTCGGTGGCGCCGGTCATGCGTTCCAGATCCTTTTCGCCGATCCAGTAAAAGCTGTCGGCGATGGAAATGGCTTTGCCCGCAAGCAGAGAGATGGGGTAATCGCTGCCCCACATGCATTTTTCCAGACCTGCGGTCTTTATGAGCATGAACATCTGCGGCGATTCGCAGATGCCGGAAAAGTCATAAAAAATGTTGTCGATGCCGCGCAGCTTTCCAAAGCTCTCCATGCCGGTCCAGGCGGCGAAGCTGCGGCCGCAGTGGGCCAGGATAAACTTTACGTCAGGATACCTTTTTGCGTGATCGATCACGTAGGCAAGGTTTTCGGGGTCCGAAAGCGACATGTCTTTTACCAGATGCAGCGTGATGGCCAGCTTTCGCTTTTCAGCCACCTCCCACGCGCTCTCCGGAAGGTATTCTTCGATCTCTGCGTTAAACGTGGGCTTTTTCACCGCCAGCAGGTGGTAGGGCTTCAGGCCGACGAGCCTGTCGCTGCCTGCGAAGGCGATCCGTTCTTCAATGTCTTCTGCCGTGTCGCCGGGCGCCACCATCACTTCGCCGACAATGCCGGGATGGCGTTCCAGCTGCGCCTTCACGTTTTTCGTCGCTGCATGAAGTATTTCCGTGGCTCTGCCGGTACCGGGCTCGCTCATTTCAGTCACGGGCATGGGGATCATATTTACGGTACGCTTTCTGCCGCCGAAAAATCCGTCCGTGTCTTCACAGTATTTTGCGAAATCCTCCGGGTGACAATGGGCGTCAAAAATGCGGTCCGGCAGGAAATCGTCAAGGATCTTTGCCGCTTCTTTATCGTATATCGTAAACTCGCCGTTTTTCTGAGACATGTATTTCGTTTCCTTTTCTTTTATCCTGAATGCAGAGCACACTGCACTTATACGATCTTCTCACACAGCCTTACCATTTCGGCCGCCCATTCCATGGAAACCGGGGCTTCCGGGAGTCTGCCGCACAGATAGTCATCTGCCGCGCGCATTTCCCGCGCGTACATATCCGCGCCGCCCTCGCCGTCTTCGCAGAGGAGAGGGATCTTTTCAAATGCGGAGCCTTTTGAAACATAAGCGCCTCGCGCATCCATGCCGTTATCACACAGCACGCATTTGACGGTGGCGTTCTGAAAATGCAAAAACATTTCGTTCACCGAGGGACCGCAGTAGCCGGAGCAGCTTACAGTGTAGGGAACCTCCTCCTCCGTAACGCCCATCATGGCGTAGGAAGAGTACACGTCGATACCCGGTTTCTGCGCGATGGCTTTGCCGGTAAAGCTCACCGTTTTTGCTGAGCCAAGGGATGCGGCGATCATGTAATGCACCCGGTCCAGCTGATGCACGCCGTAATTCATGACGATCCCGCCGCCGCTTCTTTTCGGGTCCAGGTGCCAGGGACTGCGTCCGTCCCAGAAGTAGTGGACGGACATGTTGTCCTCCACGGCACAAAGGATTCCAAGGTCATGTTTCCGGATATAGTCTGCCGCCGTTTCCAGCACGGCACCGTAGCGCTGTGTCTGCAGCACTGTCGCTCTGATGCCTGCCCTGTCCCGCTCCCGGATCATTTCCTCACAATCCGCAAAAGTGTTTGCCAGAGGTTTTTCACACAGCACGTGGATGCCCAGCCGGGCACACTGCGTAAAGTATTCCCGGTGCTGGTCGTTGAATACGCAGATGACCGCCGCCTCCGGCTTTTCTTTTGCGAGAGCCTCCTTCCAATCGGCATAGACCGGGCAGGAAAGTCCCAGCTTCTCCCGCATGGCTTCGGCTTTTTCTATCGTTCGGTTGGCAATGCAGCAGATCTCCGCCCCTTCGCAGGAAAGGAGAGCCGCAGCGTTTATCGGCGCGATAAATCCTGCGCCCAGAATGGCATATCTCATTTTTCCGCCTTCTTCATGTCTTTCTTTCCTGCCAGATAATACCCGACGCCGGTGACAACGAATCCCGCGCCGTTAATAAGCATCGTCACTTCTCCGCCCAGCGTCTCCAGCATGGGAACGAGCGCCACGCCTGCCAGAGCCGCGCCTGCCATGTATAAAGCCATCCTCCAGGAGGAGAACCGCCCGATCATTTCGTAATCCACGATCTTTGTCACAACGACGGGACAGGCGAAATCAATAAAGGTCTTGAAGATCATGCCGACAGCGAAGAACATAAGGAACACTGCCGTATTCTTTCCCAGAAGGATGCATCCCATGCTGAGGAGCATGATGAGGGAGGAAAGCAGGATGAGTTCCGGATCTTTGTTCTTTCTGGAGATCTTTGCATAGACGAAACAGGTCACCATCGTGAGCACGTTGGTAATGATCACCAGCCAGCTGGCACTCTCGGCATTGAGAATGCTGTAGTAATAGCCGATGGTGGTAAGGATGGCAAAGGTGCCGGAAGAAAAACCGCGGATGAAATTGGGGATCAAAAGCTGCTTGAACGGCGGATAGGTAAAAATGCTCCGTGACGGCCTGTTTCCGCCGGACACATCTTCTCCGGTCTGTTCCGTATTCCTGTTTTCAAACTGACTGATGCCGGGCTGACCTTCGATGTCTTCGTAGGAAAGGCCCACCACCATGGAAAGGATCAGCATGACAAGGCCCACGGCCATGAATACCATGACCACCCTGAAAAAGTCATACCGGGAAATGCACCACGAAAACAGCGTTGACGTGGCAAGGCTCGCCGCGCCGGAAAAAACACCGGCCACCGAGACCACTTCGCCGTAGTTTCTGATATCGAAGATGCGGTACGGGAGCTTATACTCCAGAATTCCCATCACACCGAAGGTAACGTAGGCGATCACGCCGCTCCCCAGCATCAGCCCGTACTTAAGAGGCACGGGCATCTGCACGTAAAGCGCAATGAGGAACATGGCCACCATCGTGGGGATGAGTCCCACCTGCGAGACCACGTTCATCCGGATGAGGTTTCTGCTCCGTTCCACCAGCGGAGAGCACAGAAGCATGGTGGCCGCCTGCACGATCTGGATGACAGCCGTATAGATGGACACCTGCTGCCCGGAGATGCCGCTTTCCAGCATAAAAGACTGTATTATTCCGCCTGTGATGAGCACATAGGCGAAATAATACAGTACATAGCGCAAATAGTATTTCCGAAGATTTCTTTTTTCCATAACGTTTCCGGCCGGTCAGCGGACCCGGACCGCAGGTCTCTTCCGCGTTTTACGGACGGTCATCAGTCATGACCCGCGTTAAACCACTCCGAGGGTGTCAGCAGACGGAACTCCGTATCCCTGAAACTTCCGTGGATCTCTTCCATCTGGTCTCTGGTAAGAAGCTTTATCTTCTCAAAGGTCTCCGCGTTCTGAAACACCTGCTCCTTCTTTTCCGCACCCAGTACCAGGCTCGTCACCTCGGGAAGGGAAAGTACAAAAGAAAGGGCAAGACCTGCGGGATCCATCCCGAATTTATCGCACAGCGCGCGGAACTTCACGAGAGTCTCTTTTGCGAATGCCATCCGGGGATCCAGATCTTCCGGTCTCTGGAAAACAAGGCCCTGCAGGTACACGCTCCTTACGAAAACGATCATGCCGGAGTCTTTCAGCGCTTTCAGGCCGCCGTTATCGATCTGGCGCCAGTCAAAGATATTCAAGGGGATCTGGGTGGCATCGAAACCGGAATCCGCGATCTTTTTATAATCGTGATGCGCATAGGCCGAAATGCCGGAATACAGGATGTCGCCGTTTTCCTTAAGTTCACGGAAGCAGATCTTCATGTTCTCCTCATCCTCAAGGTATTCGTCGCAGGAATGGAGCATGAGAAGCGGGAGCTGTGAAAGCCCCAGACGCTTCTTGGATTCTTCCACGGATGCCTTGAGCGATGCTCTTAAGGTATCCAGGGAGGTATGATCCAGATGCTTTGCCTTGGTGCAGATGAAGGGGCGCTTTTCGGCGGGAACGGTCTTCAGCCACTCGCCGATAACCGCCTCGGAATCCCCGTAGCCTGCTGCCGTATCCAGCGTATTCACGCCGGTGGTCATGGCTGCGTCCAGAATACCGAAAGCCTGGTCCATGGAGGGCTTTCCGTCCTTGTTGTTGATGCCGTAATTCATTCCCAGCTGCACGGTGCCCAGGGAAAGCACGGAAATATCCAATCCTTTAATGTTTACTGTTCTCATTGTTATTTACCCGTCATATGCGGGCGCCCGAAAAAGAACGCCCGCCTGATATTCTGCAGAAATTTACCACGCGGTCCAGCCGCCGTCTACCACGATGTTGGTGCCTGTCATGAAGCTGGAGGCGTCCGTTGCCAGAAGGAGCACGGCGCCTGCCATCTCGTAGCTCTGGCCGAAACGTCCCAACATGGTCTTGTTCGCCAGTTCCTGATTGAATCTGGCATCGTCCTGGTTCTTCGGATTCGGGAAGGGACCGGGGGTCACGGCGTTCACGCGGATGCCGTACTCGGAAAGCGCGCATGCCGCATAGCGGGTGATCTGTGCCACGGCTGCTTTTCCTGCGCCGTAGTTGGGAGGCTGCTTCTGTGGGTTGTCGCCGTAGATGCGGAGATCCGGAGATACAAGGCCGTACATGGAGCAGTAGTTGATGATGGAACCGCCCTTTTCCTTCATGAAGGGAACGACCTCACGCATGCCGCGGAACACGGTACCGAGACTTCCGTCCACACCTTTGTTGAAGGTCTCGTCATCCATGAACTCCAGCTGGCTTCCCTTGCCGTAGCCGGCGCCGTAGCAGGCGCAGTTTACCAGCACATCGATACGGCCGTATTTATCGGCAACGGCTTTGAAGCACTCTTTGATGGAATCTGTGGAGGAAACATCACACTTCACGAACATGTCGTAGGCTTTGTCTTCCGTCTTTTCCCAGCGGTCTTCCGCTTCTCTTAAGTCAGCGCACACCACGGTACCGCCGAAGTCTTTTAAGATCTTTACGTTTTCCGAGCCAAGGTAACCGGTGCCGCCGGTGACGACGCAGATCTTGCCGGAAAGGTCAAACAGTTTTTTGTAATCCATGGTTTCCTCCTTACAGAATCACTTTTGCTATCAGTTTTTTTACATGGACGGATGTATCGCCAGCCTGGATGGAGGGCGCATGGGCGTCTTCCGGGAACAGGATGCACACATCGCCGGGGAGCATGTGGATCTTCATGGTCTCGGGCTCCAGCTTCGCCAGGCTGCACTCGTCCTTTTCGCTGTATTCCATAGTGACATGCCTGCAGTTTTTCAAAGGGGTGTAGCCGATGAACTCCTCGCCTTCCAGGAGGTACATTACGTCGATGTACTTTCTGTGGGCTTCGAAGATGCAGTTTTCAGCCGGTTTGGTGTCGTATTCGATGGCATTTATGTACACGTTGTCACCGTCCACCTCGTGGCGTCCTTTTACGAACTCTTCCTCTTTCACAGAAGCGATCGCCGCGAACGCTTCCCTGAAAAACGGGTTGAGCCCCTCGTAGCGTTTCATTTCTTCAAATGTGGTATGTATCATGATTCCCTGCCTCCTGAGCGTATTGGGTTATTCTCTACTATAGTCTTTCCCGTACCAAAAAGCTATCCTTTTTTACGACGATCGTCGGATTCCTATTTCAGAAGCCGTTTGAATCCCGTCTGGCACACCTGTCCTCCTGTGGCTTCCAGGAGTGCTTCTTTTCCGCCTTTTTTATCAATTGCCGCGATCTGCGCGAATACACTGTCAATGGCTTCTCTGTAAAGAGTAAGGATCTCATCCGTATGGGCAAGGGTCGGGTAGATCGCCGTATTCCCCAGAAATCCCTCTTTTTTCATCAGCATGGTGTAAAGCGTCTTCTGTTCCAGTTTATTTTCATCAAAGTCAAAATGTGCAAGACACGGAAGTCCGGAGCAGTGGATCTTAATTCCGTGGCGCTCTGCCGCATCGAGCCAGTCTTTCTGCACCGTCTCTCCCACATGACAGGCCGCTTCCCAGGCTTTCGTCTTTTCGATCTTATCGATGGTGGCAAGGGCCGCTGCCGGTCCCACGCTTTCCGTCCAGTAGGTGGAGGAAATGAAGGACTCGTGAGCGCCGTCCATGGCCTCTCTCGTGCCGATGACGGCCGCGATGGGGTGTCCGTTTCCCATGGCCTTCGCAAAGGTGGCGATATCCGGTGTGATGCCTAAAAGTTTGTGGCTTCCGCCAAAAGTGAGCCGCCAGCCGATGGTGATCTCATCAAAGATCAGCAGGCCGCCGTGGGCATGCACGGATCCTTTTACGTGGCGAAGGAACGCGCCGTCTGTCATTTCGTGCCGTATGGGCTCCATGATGACTGCGGCGATCCTGTCGCCGTATTCGGCCATCATAGAATCAAATTCTTCATAGTTTTCGTAATTGAAAGCCAGCGTGGATCCCTTCAGAGAACGGGGCACGCCTTTCGGTTCCAGACCGGGCAGGAGCTGTCCGTCCAGGCCGTGGGCGTCGGCAAGGTTTACTGCCAGGTACCAGTCTGTCCAGCCGTGATAACCGCAGATGGCAATGATATCGCGCCCCGTGGTGGCACGTGCGGTACGGACGGCAATGGCGCAGCACTCGCCGCCGGTGCGGGCATATCTCACGCATTCCGCCCAGGGATGGATCTCGCATAGACGGTCCGCCAGCCACACCTCCTCCGGAGGATTTAACGAGCTCATGGAACCGTTCTCTACCCGTTCGATAACGGCTTTCGATACATCGGGATCGGCGTAGCCCAGAAGGCAGGCGCCGATGCCGTTGGTTGTCATATCATAGTAATGGTTTCCGTCCAGATCCCATACTTCACATCCTTTTGCTTTTGAGAAATACGCCGGCCAGTCCGGAGAATACTGCTCGGGCCGCTTGGAAAGAAGCTGCACGCCGCCGGGGATCCGCGTTTTCGCGTGTACATAAAGGTCCTGTGTTTTTGACATAGATGCGTCCTCCTTTTGTCAGATCGGCATGCCGGGGGTTAAAAGCGCCCGAGCTTTTTGGCGGCTTCGATGAAATACAGCACGTTCTCCTGCGGAATGCCCTCGTGGAAGGAGTGATCGGTGGCGATGATGAGTCCCCCATCCTTTCCGGCTGTTTCCACCACGGCGCGGATGGCGTCGTCGATCTTCGTCTGATCCGGCTGGCACATGATACCGGTGGCATCCACGTTCCCCACGATGGTGACCCGGTCACCGATGCGCTTTACGGCGGAAGCCAGATCCATGCCTGCTTTTACCTGCAGGTTGGTAAGGGCGTCGATCCCCATATCGGCCAGGTCTTCCAGGATGGCATCGATGTTGCCGCAGGAATGGAACAGCACTCTGCCGCCGGCATCGTGCCATGCCTTGATCTGCTTTTTCATCGAAGGGAAGAAAAACTCGCGGAGCTTATCCGGCGCAATGAGAGTGCTGCCGTTCATACCCATGTCGTTTGCCACATAAAGAGCGTCGCAGCCCGCTTCGATCAGCTTAAGCCCCACCTCCGTCCAGTAATCGTCTGCCGCCTCGATGATCTCCTTTAAAAGGTCCGGATCGTCATACATGGCGATGGAAAGGTTCTCAAAGCCAAGAGCGATAAACAGAAAGCTGAAGGCACTTCTCACACCGCCCATGACAGCGATACGGCCCGCGGCTTCTTTCACGGCGTCTTTTACCTCTTTCACGTCGGCATCCGTCACTTTGATGCTTCTGATCTTCTCCAGGAATTCCTCGTCCGGTTCTATCTCACTGTGCGCCATTCCCAGCGGCCAGGAAGTATCGGTAACGATGGATCGGATCCCGAAACGGTCCGCAAAAGAATTGGGACTATCCCATTCAGCCTTCGGCGGGATGAGACAGGTATAAGGAGCGCAGTGCACCATCACGGCGTCCATGCCGATCTTTTCGGCCAGGCGGACTGCCGCGGGGCCTTTGGCTTCGTAATTGTCCTCACCCAGAAGGTCCGTGTACATGTCGGGCTTGTTTACCACGTCAAAGACGGGGAGCCTGTCCGCTTTCTTGTGTTCGAAGGCGCAGATGGTGCGCTCTCTGCCGGTGTATTCTGCCATGCTCTTTCCTTCCTCTTTCTCTTTCTTCACGACGGCCTCCCCGCTGCCTGCCGCCTTCCCTTTTTCCGGTTTCTGCGCCAGATAGACCATGTCCACCAGCTGAACGCCCGCTTCAAAGATAGGGTGGTCGTAGTTGTCTGTAAAGAAGTTTTTCAGCCTGTGGTGTTCTGTAAAGCCGCACTTTTTGTAGAACGGCACGGTGAGCGGACTGTCACCGGTGCCCACCAGCATGAGGTCGCAGTCATCGGCATAAAGGTCCATTACATAATCAATCAGTTTTCTGCCGAAACCTTTGCCGTGGACTTCGGAATCTGTCGCGATGTTTTTGATCTCGAAGGTGCGCCCTTCGTCCGTTTTTCCCAGGTCTGCCACGACTGCTTCCCCCATAGGCACTCCCTCATCGGAAAACAGGACGAACATCCGGCTTTTTTCCAGGTAGCGGTCGATCATGTCTTCCTGCTCATCTGCCAGCAGAAGGAGATCCAGATACTTTTTTTTATCTTCTTTTACTTCGGTGATCTTCATAAGCGGGTCCCTTTCCGTATCCGCTGTTCTTTTCTGCGCAATACCCAGCGGATCTTATTCTAATTCAGTGTATCACAGAACCTGTCGCCGTGTCATTTATTAATTAGCTTTTTCAGCAAAAACCGACATATGCCGTGGTGCATTTTCGGGCAAAAAAAGAAGCGCTCTTTCGAACGCTCCCTTTTCCAAGAATAGAATATGTATAGCGACTCAATTATGAAGCATAAAAACATAACTAATGGTTGACTACATAAAAAAGTAGAAGTTAAATGAAATAGATAGGATTTACCATCACGTGATTATGGGAGTCGGGTATGCTGTTCAATTCACTTTCCTTTGCTATTTTTCTTCCAATCGTATTTTCCATCTACTGGCTTTTGCCACATAAATACAGATGGATACTGATACTTGCGTCCAGTTATTATTTCTATATGAGCTGGAACGCCAAATACATCGTCCTCATTCTTTTTACAACATGTGTATCCTACGGGGCAGCCAGACTTCTTGAAAACGAGAAAAACCTGAAAAAAAAGAAGATGATTCTGGGTATTTCAGCTTTTCTGTGCCTTCTTGTCCTTTTCTTTTTCAAGTATTTCAATTTTGTCAGTGAATCCTTTACCGCGTTTCTGGAAATTTTCACAATCCAATTAAATCCAATCACTCTCAAGCTGTTTCTGCCTGTTGGAATCTCCTTTTATACTTTCCAGACATTGAGCTATGTGATTGATGTATACAGGGGAAAAATCCCGGCGGAAAAGCACTTTGGATACTATGCGGCATTTGTTTCTTTTTTCCCTCAGCTGGTAGCCGGCCCTATTGAAAGAGCTGCTGATCTCATGCCGCAGATCAAGGAAGAACATACATTTGATTACGATAACGCAGCATATGGTTTAAAGCTGATGGCCTGGGGGCTTTTCAAAAAAATGGTCATCGCCGACACCCTGTCAAAATATGTCAGTGCTGTGTATGATGCCCCCCAGAAAATGGCTGGATTTTCACTCATTCTTGCTACTTTCTTCTTCTCGTTTCAGATCTACTGCGACTTCTCCGGATATTCGGATATTGCAGCCGGAACGTCAAGGCTTCTGGGCATTCACCTATCGACGAATTTCAAAAGTCCCTATTTCTCACAGTCAATCAAGGAATTCTGGAGCCGCTGGCACATTTCACTGTCCACCTGGTTTCGGGATTACGTTTATATTCCTCTGGGAGGAAACCGCACCGGAAAGGTTCGTCATGCATTGAATCTTTTGATAACCTTTCTGGCAAGCGGACTGTGGCATGGAGCCAACTGGACATTCGTAGTCTGGGGAGGAATTCATGGTGCGGCGCAGGTAGTCGAAAATATTATCCTTCCAGAAAACAGGATGAAGAGCCGTGGTATTGCGGCATTCTTCCGAACTCTCTTTGTATTCCTTTTCATTTCCTTTGCATGGGTATTCTTTGTATCTAACTCCATACCGGATGCCCTGTATGTAATAAAACACGCCTTTGACGGAATCTCAGCCCCAGGCTCTTATATTTATAACGGTTACGCCGGAATCGGAATGAGCCTTTCCTCTATCATTAAGGAAAATGTATTTCTTGTCTTGCTTCTGGTGTATGACTGGATGTCTCTGAAATCAGATGTCATTGCCGACTGCGGAAAACTGAAAACTCCAATCCGCTGGGCAATATATGTATTATTGTCGGTTACAATCCTATTTTTGTCACAGAAAGGAGCTGCTGAATTTATCTATTTTCAGTTCTAAACAAAAACACTATGAAGAAGTTCATAATAAAAATTACAATTCTGTTTCTTATCCTTTCTGCAGTGACAATCCCCGTCAACGCAATGTATGTGAAAAAACTTGGGACGGATCCTGACAATACAGATAAATTCCATTCTGTTCCGGAAGAAATCCAACTCTGCAATTTCGGGTCCAGCCACGGGCTGTGCGGATTTAATTATGCAGATTCGTCGGAAAAATATACCTGTTTTAATTTTGCTCTCCTCTCCCAGTATCTTTCTTATGATTACAGAATCTTCGAAAATTACAAAGACCATATCCGTGAGGGTGCAATTGTATTTATCCCGATATCTTATTTTTCCCTTCTGGGCACAGACGAGGTATATGTCGGTGACTTTAAATCCAAGAATAAAAGATATTACTCATTTTTACCGGCTTCACAGATCAAGGAATATGATGCGGAAACCGCAGTTTTTACAAAGTTTCTTCCGATCATGGCGGTTGACAGCGAAACGGTCATAAAAGCTCTGCAAGGAAAGATAACGCAGGATTACAATGAAGCAGAATGGAAAAGGAAAGCAACCGACATGGATGTGGCAGAAAATGCCAAAGCCGCCTATATGCGTCATGTCGGATATCAATATCTCGAAGGGGGCCATCTGACGGTAAATCAAAATGAAATCACATCCCTATATGATCTGATCGACGGATGTCAGACGATCGGTGCTGTTCCTATTCTGATAACGGTACCATATACACGTGACTATACCGATGAGGTGAAAAAAGCGGGTGGCTTTTATGAATGGTTTTATTCATTTATGAATCAGGTTTCTGAAGATACAGGTGCTGAATTTTATGATTACGCTTTTGATGAGCGCTTTGCAGATAAATATGAGTGGTTCATGAATGCGGACCATCTGAATGAATATGGCGCCAATCATTTCACAAATATCCTCATGGAAGAAGTTGCTGGTAAATATTTAGACATGTAAAAGCTTTAACCATTGCACTATTTTGCACGGTTCTGCATTCTGATGCGGTTTCTAACGGTTTTTTATTTGTGTGGGAAAGTGTTTAGAACAGATGCCGGAAGGTCTTCAGAAAATCCTTATTTTTAGCCATTTTCAGGCATAATAAGAGGGAGCGTTCTTTCAAACACTCCCTTTTTCTCTGAGAGGCGACAGTGGGATTCGGACCCGCGATCAAGGTTTTGCAGACCTACGCCTTACCACTTGGCTATGTCGCCTTTTTTATATGTCATCCGCCCTATCGTTTCAGGCAGGTTACATCCGGCAGAGGGCTTTGCCATACCGGAGCTTTAATAGCTTATCATATGATCCTGAAACGGTCAAGCTTTTTTTTGTGTTCTCTTCGCGTCTTTGATAAAGGAGGCAATGATGAGACAGATGACGATACCGATGGGGAAGGCGGCAATGATGGATACCGTCTGCAGGTTGTTCATGCTGCTTTCGCTGAAAATGAGAGCGATGGGCAGAAGGATGAGAAGGATGGCCCAGAACAGCTTCATGCCCTTTCCCGCCTCTTCACCGTCTTTGATCTCCTTATAGGAATAGGCGGAAGCCACCAGAGTGATGGAGTCGAAACTGGTGGCGTAAAAGGCGATCATGGCCAGCACCAGGAGCACCAGCACGATGCGGTACGCCGGAAGCGTCTTGATGATCTCAATAATGGCAAGGTACAGGTCCCCGCTCTGCCGGTAAAGACCGATCACGTCCATGTCTCCCATCATCTGCAGGCCCAGTCCGTAATTTCCCAGAATAATAAAGGAAACGAAAGTGGCCGCCATACCGAATCCGAGGGCTCCCAGGATCACCTGCTTCACAGTGCGGCCCCGGGAGATGCTTCCCATGAAGAAAGGCGCCGCCACGCACCAGACCAGCCAGTAGGCCCAGTAGAAAATGGTCCAGTTCTGAGGGAAGGAAGACGTACGGAGCGCATCCGTATAGGTGGAAAGCACGGGGAAGTTCTGGATCAGATTTCCGATGGCCGAAAACCCGGTCTCCAGAATGTAGCGGGCCTTGCCGCCGCCGATGAGAACGAATGCCAGAAGACCAAAGAATACCGCCATGCAGGCTTTTGCCAGGAAGTCAACGCCCTTCATGCCTTTCATGACGGAGACGGTATAAGTGAGGCAGATCACTGCCAGAATGCCGATGGTGAGCCACTTGGTATCCGCAAAGCCGAAAAGTTCGCCCAGAGCTTTGGAAAGAAGGGGCGTTGCCAGGGAAAAGGTGGTGGCGGTACCCGCAATGAGAGAGATCACTGCCAGTACGTCGATCACTTTTCCGGGAGCCTTATCCGTATATTTCCCCAGAATGGGACGGCATGCCTCGGAATACTTCTGCTTTTTGCAGCCTCTTACGTGAAGCATGAAGCCAAAAGCCGCGGCAAGCACCGCATAGAATCCCCAGGGGATGGGTCCCCAGTGAAAGAGCGGCATGGTGGATGCCCAGTCCTGCAGGCTTCCCAGCTCCGCAATGCGGGGCTCGTCCGCGTAAAGAAGCCACTCACAGGTGGAGTAGAACAGAATATCCGCCGCAATGCCCGCGGTAAAAAGCATAGAGCCCCAGGAGAAAAAGCTGTACTGCGGTTTCTCCCCCGGTCTTCCCAGAGTGATCTTTCCGATGTCCGAAAAAGCGATGTAAAGCGCCGTGATGAGGATGCCCAGGCCGATCACCAGGTAGTAAAGCCCCATCTCATCTCCCAGGAAACCGCGCACGGCACCAAGAGCCGCGGTGGAACCTGCAGGGTCCAGCATAAAAAAACCACAGAGGGCGGCAATGATGATAAACGGGATCACGGTAGTGAACGGATCGACTCTTTTCATAAATAAGCTCCTGTTTCTGTTCTTTGTTCATTTTTTGCTGATTTCAGCCAATTTTGAACAATATACAGGAACAGGAGCAAAAAGTCAACCAAAAAACGTCACGTTATGATGGTCACATAGTCCTTCGTCGGAACGGTCCACACTTCCGTATGGGCCTCAAAATATTTCTGGATCCCTGTCCAGAGGTCTGAAGCGATCATTTTCGGTTCGATTCCGACGGCATCCAGCAACTCCTTGTCGTTCGAGGCAATATAGTCGTTGAGCCCCAGCCGGATCGGCACGTCATCTGCAGGAACGGTCCCGTCCAGCCGGAAGTCATCCAGCTGTTTCGTTTTCTCGTTCCAGGTGTAGGACAGTCTTCCGGAACACATAAGAACCGAGCTGTGAGGATCGGCGATCGTATTCTTAAGTGTGGTGTAATACCGCGTGACCGCATCTCTCAAATGCCCCGCCGTAGTCTCCACTCCGTAGAAATCCTTCAGATACGGATATGCGGCCCTGAAGTCGCCTTTCGTGACCAGCGGTCCCAGTTCCGCTGCCCTCACGGAACCGCCGTTTAAAAGTGCCACGTCCACTCCGTGCACCTGTGCAAGGATGTCCGCATAGACCATGTTCATCCCGGTGGAAACGTTCCTCGCCGGGTTGGTGGCCTTTCTATCCATCCGAAACAGCACGGCGCCATAGATGTCATCCACATGTCTTTTTACAAGATCCACGTATTCTTCGCAGTCAGGGTCCAGTTCGCATTCCCTGTCGCTTACCTCCACGATCTTCCACTGACTGTCCGCCGGTTCTGCGGTATCCGGATCAAACCAAAGGTCAAAGCGGCCGATCTGACCGGTGCCCGTTCCTGCCTGTACGATGGGGATCCCGTTCACCACCATGGGTTCTTCCATCAGGGTATGGGAGTGGCCGCCGATAATGGCACGGACGCCCAGGGAGGGATCCAGCTGTTCGGCCAGTTTCATGTCCTCTTCCAGACCGATGTGAGAGACGATCATAATGGAAGAAAAGTTCTTCGCATCCAGTTCTCCCAGAAGCTTTTTCACTTCTTCCGCCGGATCCCGCACTTCCACATAGGCACCGACGGTCTGGTCCATCAGCAGCTGATGAGAAACGTTTTCCGTGGTCACACCGATGCAGAGGATAGGATACCGCTCCGTTCCCAGGACGGCATAAGGCTGATAGAGCCGTCTTTCCGGGTATTTAAAATATATGTTGGCATTGATCACCGGAAAATCCGCCAGTTTTTCCAGCAGCATGCTGTGGGCAATGCCGTAGTCCACCTCGTGATTGCCGATACAGCACACGTCCGGTTTCAGATAGTTGATGATGTTTACCGTGGAGAGCCCCAGGAATTCCGAATCGATCACGTCGCCCCGGAACAGATCGCCGGCAATGGCGTACATCACGTAATCTTCCCCCACTTCTTTCCGGATTTTTTTGAGATACCCGGAGAGACGGGAAATTCCGCCCACCAGTTTTTCGTCCTTTTCCTTACTGTGAAAATCCGCATGCAGGTCATTGGAATGCAGGAGCACTGCATGGATCAGATCTTTTTTTCCCATTTTTGTATTCTCCAAAATGCTTACAGACCCGAAAGGTCGAAATCGGGAGTATATTCTTTCTTTGCCGTGGTGCGGTCCTGGCGATAGCCGTCGAACCCAAGGCGCAGCGCCTCTTCCACCACTTTTTCATACTCGTAGGTCGTAACACGGCGAAAGAGCTCCGGAAAGTTCGCCTTCGTGAACGCCGGCACCTTTCCGGCTTCCGGCGAAGGAACTTCCTCCTGCGGCGTGTACTGACTCAT
Source organism: Lachnospiraceae bacterium (assembly GCA_024405155.1). Lineage (GTDB taxonomy): Bacteria > Bacillota > Clostridia > Lachnospirales > Lachnospiraceae > Avilachnospira. The sequence continues at coordinate 88,800 of JAKSPC010000004.1, forward strand.
AAGGCTTATCAAAAACCGTTCCGTGCCGAACCGGTCCGCCAGCTCCCGCAATATGCGGATGCTGTCTTCTTTCTGTCCGGGAAGCACCATGTGACGGACGATGACGCGCTCTCTGGCCGGACGGCCGCCGTCTGCGGCTTTCTTTTCCGCCGCGGCGATCATTTCCGCAAGGGCTTTGCAGGCGGTCTCAAAGTACCGGGGCACCCGGGAATACCGGAGAGCCAGCGCGTCGTCAAAATATTTGACATCAGGAAGCCAGTAATCCATGTACGGGCCTGCCGCCCGGATCACTTCCGCCCGTTCATAGCCGCCGGTATTGTAGACGACGGGAATGGTAAGAACTCCCCTGCAGAGATCCAGGGCCGCCGTGATGTCCGGCAGGAAGTGGGTGGGCGTCACCAGGTCGATGTTCGATGCCCCCTCCTTCTGAAGCCTCAGAAAGATCTGTGCCATCTGTTCGGCCGTACGGGGGATACCGACAGGGATACAGGGTCCGCTATCGCTTATTTTCCGGTTCTGGCAATAGACGCACTGCATGGTGCAGCCGGTAAAAAATACGGCACCGCTGGGGGCACCGTTTTCCGTGATCCCCGGCTCTTCCCAGGGGTGCAGCATGGCTCTGGCAAGGACCGCCTCCGGTCCCATGCCGCAGAAGCCGCGTTCCCCCGCTCTTCTGTCCGCACGGCACTTCCGGGGACACAATTCACAGTATTCATAGTTTTCCGGAGAGATCGTCATTTCCCGATGCCTTCTTTCCGGGTCCTACCGGTGAAAGATCTTCCGGGCGATGAGATCTCCCAGATAAGAGAAGGTATCATCGATCATCAGAAGTTCCGCCTTAAAGAAATTGGGAAGTGCAGATAAGGTCACGCGTACTCTGTGGGGCCACACGCGGGGGATCTTCCGGATCCCCTCCAGAAATCCCAGAAAATAGTCCCTGCCGAAACCGCGGCCGATAAAGAATATCTGCTTGACGATCACTCCGAAAAGGATGAAGGGCAGATTGACAAGAAGCTGCAGAAACGGCTGATTTTTCACGTTCAGGTACACGTTGTTCCTTGCTGCGAGGCGTACCTTAAACGCATTATAACGGGAGCCGGACGTACCGGAGCCGGCATGAAGCACTTTTGCCGCCGGTTCGTATACGATATCGAAACCGGAAAGGAGCAGCCGGTAAGAAACGTCCATGTCTTCCAGGTAAGCAAAGTGTTCCGGATCAAACCACCATCTGCCGTCCTCTCCCTCCCGTGAGACTTTATCCAGCGCGCTTTTCCGGTACATGGCGGCACCGGCACAGGCAGAAAACACGCCGGTCCTTTCCCTGAACTTCGGGATGTCCGCATGGCGTCCCACGCCCCGCTGGAAAGCCCAGCCCACCAGGCAGTAGCCGTCCCCGGCAGAGTCGATGACAGTGGGGTCCGTAAGGCACAGCATGAGAGGGGAAACGGCAGCTATGGTACCGGCAGTGTCCTCTCTCATGACAAGCATCATTTTTTCCAGGTAATCCGGATACGCTTCTGTATCGTTATTCAGAAGCACCGCGAATTCGGTATCCGTTTCCCGGAGGCCGACGTTTACGGCTCCGGAAAAGCCGGTATTCTCCGGCAGATAAACTCCCTTTACCGGGATGTCGCCGTCGGGACCCAGTCCCGTCTGTTCCAGTTCCCGGATCTTTTCTGCGGATCCGTCAGCGGAACCGTTGTCCACCACAAGTACGCAAAAATCCCGGCACGTCTGCTTTGCGAGAGCAGACATGCAGGGATCCAGGAACTTTCGTCCGTTGAAATTGGGAATGATGACGGTGATCTTTTTCATTTACGCCGCGAAAAGAGGATCAGTGATTCTCGATATCCATCATGAGGTCGATCCTTCTCTGGTGTCTTCCGCCTTCGAATTCGGCATCCAGCCACTCATCGACGATCATCTTTGCCAGTTCGTCTCCTACCACACGGGCACCGAAGCACAGCACGTTGGCATTGTTATGCTGTTTGCAGAGCCTTGCGCTGTAGGGATCGGAACACACTGCCGCGCGGATGCCTTTCACCTTGTTGCAGGAAATGCTGATGCCGATACCGGTACCGCACATGGCAATGCCCAGATCTGCCTCGCCGCTTACCACGGCACGGGCCACTTTTTCTCCCTGTACGGGATAATCCGCTTTCTCACCCACCTGTACGCCGAAGTCGATGACTTCGATGCCCCGGTCGATGAGGTGCTGCTTGATGATATTCTTTAATTCCGGTGCTGCATGGTCGTTGCCTAATGCGATCTTCATTTGTTTTCCTCCAAAATAGCTTTTTCAAGTCCCAGCGCGAACTGATCCGCGCAGGACGTATCTTTCCATCCGCATTTGTTGCCCTTTAAAAGTGCCACAAGTTCTTCCGGAGTCCGTCCTTCCGCCAGTAATCCGATGGCTTTCAGATTTCCGTTGCAGCCGCCCGTGAATTCCACGTTGTGCACGGTGCCGTTTTCGATCTCGAACGTCACTTCCGAACTGCAGGTACCTTTGTTTTTGTGTCTGTATTTCATGATTATTCCGCTGCCTTTTCGTACGTTACGGTGGAATGGGAAACGATGAACTGGGAAGCCTTGTCCTCCAGAGCCAGCTGCTTTGCCTGCTCTTCACCCACAGTCTCCAGGAGCTGATCTTTGGTGTAGCCGTACATGCCGGCGAACACGGTCAGGTCATCATCCGTAACTTCCAGATTTTCTTTCTTTGCGATCTCCTGAAGCACCAGGCGCTGCTGTACCGCTTCTTCGGAAATGGTCTCGTACTGATTCCTTATGTCGGCATAGGTGCCGCCCATGTAAGTAAGTACCGTTCCCACGTCCATGCCGTAGTACTGCTGACACTGTGCAGCGTAGTTGCTGAGGTAGGTGTTGCAGGTATAGTTCACCGCCTTGGGATCCGTTTCGATCTCAGAATCCTGGATGACCTTGGTGGCGGCCACGTAATACAGGCTCTGCATTGCGGTCAGGTTTTCGTCCTCCTGCAGGAATTTCTTGATGTTCGCCTTAAGCTCAGCCACCGTTTTGCTTTCGGGATCGATCTGGGGCACCAGTGCGTCCGTCAGCTGCTGCGGACGGCTGATGGAGTTGATCTTTACCGTAAACACCACAGACTGTCCGGCAAGTTCTTCCGAATGATATTCTGTGGGGAAAGTAAGGTTCAGATCCACGGTCTCGCCCACTTTCTTTCCGATCAGACCATCTTCAAATCCGGGAATGAAGTTTCCGGAACCGATGACCAGGTCATATCCCTGATCCGTGCCGCCGTCAAAGGCGACGCCGTCCTTCTTGCCCTCGTAATCGATATTGGCAGTGTCGCCGTTCTGAATGGGTCCGTCCACCTGCTCCGTGAAGTTGGGCATGATGTTCTGTTCCAGATAGGCGTCCACGTCGGCATCGGTGATCTGCTTTGCCTCTTCCGATACCAGTTCAAGACCGGTATACTGTCCCAGTTTCTTCACGGTTCCCAGTGTCTCCGGCGGGGTCAGATCCAGGCTTTCAAAAATGGCATTGATGGATGCCGCATCGGAAAGACCGGCCTCCTCACCGGATGCAAGCGCTGCGGATGCGGCCGCCGCATCGACCGTGGCCGCGGTCTCTGCCGCCATCGTGGTTTCCGCAGGCTCTGTGCTCTTCGCGCAGGCAGCCAGTGAAAGGATCATCAGTGCTGCCAGGATCATGCTGAGTGTTTTTTTCATAAATTTTTACCTCGTTTATTTTACTGCCTTGATGCCGGGCCAGTAACGGAACAGCACCCTGGCGATCATTTTTTCCTTTGCGATGTAATGGTTGTTCCAGAACCGGGCATCCAGTGAATTGTTTCTGTTGTCTCCCATGAGGAAATAGCTGTCCGCCGGGACCTCAAATCTCATGTCGCCGGTGTAGAGCATGGGCTCCCGCAGGTAATCCTCCGTAAGTCTCTCTCCATTCACGTACACCGCAGCTGTCACCAGCGGCCTGGAGGCGTCCGTTCCGGAAAGCATTACCGATTCTCTCGCCTCCGACACGATATCCGTCTGTGCACAGGTACCGTCGGCTTTGATCTCTATCACGTCTCCGGGCAGACCGATGACACGCTTTACGTAATATACCGTCTGGGGATGGGTGATCTTCTGCCCGCAATAGGGACAGATCTCCGGCGCGGGGGCTTCCCCCATGGCGTACCGGCATACGTTGCACTTCCATCCGAACTTAAAAATGGCAATGTCTCCCCTTTTCGGTTCTCCGAAGGTGTAGGCCAGACGGGATCCGATGACACGGTCACCGATCTCGATGGTGGTCTCCATAGAGCCGGTGGGCACCTGGGAATTGGCGATGATCACGTTATTCATGAACAGCGCAATGGCAGCGGCGATCACGAAGATCTCCACCCAGTCCAGGATCGTTGCAAGAACGCCCGGAAGGCTCTCTTTCCATTCGTTATACTTCTTTAACATAACCACGTCATTTTAGAACAGAATTGTGTCCAAATCAAGAATTATTCACGAAACGGCGCACCCGCTTTATGAGAAGCGCGCCAAGGATGCCGGTGATGAGGCCGGCGATGACACCGAAAAGGATAAGCCACGGGAGGTATACGAGCACCGGAGTACCGCAGAGCACCACTGCCACCAGGAGCTGCCCCATGTTGTGCATCACGCCGCCCACGGCGCTGATGCTGGTCAAGCCAAATTCGCCGGCAGCGGTGGATTGCGACGCGTGCGTGCTTTGAGACGAGTAGCAGCTTGCTGCTCCCGAAGGCTCAAACACGCACCGAGCATGGTACCGCCGCTGCCGGGTAATATTTGCATACTCCATCAGTGCTTCAGCGGTAAGGGCTGTCGCGAAGCCGGCCAGGGAATAGGCGATGGCAAACATGTTGCCGAAAAGGAACCCGGCGAGCAGGATGCGCAGTACGCCCGCCAGAAAAGCACCGGTGATATTCTTTTTAAAGTCATCGTAAGGCGCGCGAAGGCACAGAAGGACCATCAGGTTGGCAAGCCCCGGTTTCGCCCCCGGCACACCAAGGTTTAAGGGGATCAGGGTCTCCACATAGGAAAGGATCAGCCCTAGCGCGGTTATGATCCCATAGTATGCAGTTTTTCCGGCCTTTGTCTTTTGCATTTTGTCTTATTATGAACACGCGTTTTTGTACATATTGTACAATGTTCATCAGCCCGCAAACAATTCGTTTGACTTTGTGTACAAGGAGTGCTATGTTTACCTCGGCCAAAATCGGCCTTATTTATCGGTAAAATGCCCGTAATGCATTTGTAGGAGGAAACAATGAAAGGTAAAGTTAAGTGGTTCAACCCCCAGAAGGGATTCGGATTCATCTGCGCAGAAGACGGAAAAGATGTTTTCGTACATTTTTCAGGACTTCTTGTTGACGGTTTCAAGACCATCGACGAGGGCGCTGATGTAGAGTTCGAAGTCGTTGACGGAGCTAAGGGACCGCAGGCTGTCAATGTAAAAAAGATCTGATCAGACTTTTATAGATTGAATGTGCTGGGACGCTGCCGGAGGGCAGCGTCCTTTTTTTCCCAAAGTGCCAGGAGCAGAAGAAGCAGGATGCTTCCCAGGCTGAGCAGCAGTCCGGGAACGAATCCCACGGGCACGTACGTCATTTCCACCCGATGAAGCCCCGGTCCCATGCGGACGCCCAGCAGAGCGTCGTTCATGACACGCTCCGTTTCCGCAGGACTTCCGTCCACCGTGACTTTCCATCCCTTATCGTAGGGAATGGTAAAGCAGAGGATCGCTTCCCGTCCGGCATACCCCAGTGCTTCAGGATCGGCACAGACAGTTCCGGTGATCTTCGTGTCGCTGATGGACTCGGTAACGAACTGTTCCTGCCCTATCACCTCATATGCCTTTTCCAGCGCCTCACTGTCGAAACGGCAGATCACAGCTGTGACATCCTCTCCGTCGGTGGCGGATTCGATCTTCACTTCATCACCCTTTTTCAGGTTTCCCAGGGTGATCAGATATTTCCTGTCCAGATTTTCAAAGGTCCTGCTGTCATCCGGCGTGGTCACCTTGACCTTTTTCAGCTTAATGTTGGTCACGTAGGCAAAGTACTCTCCGTCCTCCGAAACGAAAGCGGATACGTGCTTTCCTTTTCCCAGGGAAGCGCCCATGTCTTCCACCAGCACGCTGCCGGCCCCCAGTGCTTTGGAAATGGCGTTCTGCACCTTCTGGGGCGTATAGTTGTCTTCAAAGATCTTCTGCTCCGTAAGTGCGGAAGGCAGCATGAAACCGATCTCCAGGGTATCGGTATTTTCAAACAGGAACGTGTCCCCGGAGAGCGAAACGAACTTCCGGGTGGAAGTGTTTTCCTCTTTCACGTCTTTGATATCGTAACGCACCCCCAGAAGCATTTCCGTTAAGGGCGTGGAACCGTTGATGGAGTAGGAATTGGTATTTCCCTCACAGCCCAGCTTTTTCATAAGATCCGTCATTTTGGCATCGGCCACGGAACTGAAGATGGATACGGTGGGAATGCCCAGCCATGCACCGTCATTTTTGGTGCGGCTCACTTCTTTATTGAAGCGGGAAAGACCGTCGCGTTCCCCCACGGCCTCCTGTGCCAGCTTCATGGCATCATTTCCGTCATTCAGGAAGAAGACCCTGTCGGAAACGGAAAGGGATGTGGTGCAGGTATTGACCGTCACTTCCGCCAGGCACAGGATAAGTACCAGGGCGGAGGCAGAGATCCTGCTTACTCTCTTCTTTTTTTCCAGCCGGAAAACAAGCACCAGAAGACCGCACACGGCAAGTGCCAGGTATGCGCTGTAGAAAGGCACGTAATCCTCTTCACGGATATACTGGGCAGCCAGGATGAAGGCCGCGGCTATGGCCAGACAGACACCTGTCTCCTTCGCACTGAAGCTTTTCCGGAACTGCCAGGCCCGAAAGCCCATGACCAGCACCAGGAAAATGTACAGAAAACTCTGACGCGCCGGCAGCGAGTTGGGAAAATGCAGACCGTGCCAGATGTAATTGGGAATGTTCAGGGCAAAACCGGCCAGCAGGAACAAAAGAGCCACGGCATACACCGCTTTTTCTCTTGCCTTGATGCGGTGGCTCGCAAAAAACAGGGGAAGGAGGACCAGTGCCTGGCTTCCCGCATATATGTTGGGCCAGTGGGCCAGCTGCTGCTCCGTCTTGACGGCGGGAAGCATGCGGGTGAGCATTTCCGGAATGGTGAAATATTCCTGCCATGACTTGGGAAAGGTGGAGGAACCGGAAGCGGTGAAGCTTAAGGCATAGGCTTCGGGGATCAGAAGAACGGCCGCAAAAGCACCGGCGATCAGACTCCCCGCCGCAAAACGGAGGCCTCTCTGTAAGAATTCCTTTCTGTCCGCAGGTACGTACAGAAAATTCAGCATCACGAAATACACGATAAGGAACAGGCATATCATGATGGCAATGTAGTAATTTGTGAGGATGCAGAGTCCCAGCGCCATGGCGTAAGGAAAGATCTTCTTTTCCCGGATCAGCGCTTCCGCGCCGTAGACCACCGCCGGAAGCAGCACGATGCAGTCCATCCACATCACGTTCCAGTAGTAGGCGCACACGTATCCGGAAAGGGCGTAGAAAATGCCGAATGCCGCAAGTCCCAGGTCCGGCTTTCCGCCGTTTCTGTATTTCAGGTACTTTGTCATGGAAAGACCGGACAGACCGATCTTTATGATGGTGCATACCATCATGAATTCGATGACATTATCGTGAGGCACCAGCACCGAAAGGAAATTTTCCGGACTGGAAAGGTAGTAGGCGAACAGCGCCAGGAAATTCACGCCCAGCCCGATGTCCCAGGTATAAAACAGCGAGCCTCCGTGAAGCAGTTTGTTTCTCAGTTCCTGGGTGAAGGGAGCGTACTGATGATACAGGTCCGTCTTCAGAAAGCATTTGCTGCCCAGGGGCCAGATGTCGCTGGCCAGATAGATCAGCAGGCAGATGGCCACGGGAATAAGAAATGCCGCCGCGTACATCAGCCGGTTCAGCTGTTTTTCTTCCTTAATGTCTGTTTTCATGATTTTTCCCTGAAGATGACCAGTTTGCTGGCCACATAATTAAACACCAGATTAAATGCCGATCCGAAGACCTTGGCAACGTATTCATTCATTCCCAGTTTGTCGATAAGGAGCCACTGGGCAAGGAGCACCACCAGACCGGAGATCACCCGGGCGGCAAAGAATTGCCCGAATTCCTTAAGCATATACCGGGCTTCATAGTTTTTGTTCCGGAACACGAAGGCCTTGTTGGTAAAGTAGGCAAAGACCACGGCGGCAAACCAGGAAATGGCCTGAGCCCAGGTCGCCGTGGCGGCCACGTCCATGCCGGTCCGCTTCAGCGCCTCGTTCACCAGCCAGAAGACCACGTAATCCACTGCCGTGGTGAGGACTCCCACTGCCAGGTAGCTGACGGTCTCCCGGTTCACGAACTTTTGAAAGAGTTCCTTTAAGCGTTTCATTCTTCTGTCTTCTTTCCCGAACGGATGTCCTTCATAAGGGAGCCGAACTCTTCTTCACTGACATTGATCTCCCTGAGGCGTTCTCTGCGGCGGCGTCTCAGACGCTCCCGGCGCTCCCTTTCCTTCTTTCTCTTAAGCAGCAGAAAAATGACGGCAAAGATCACCACCAGCAAGGCAATGGTCAGGCAGACCCACAGCGCCACTTTCTTTCCCGTGCCGTGTGTCTCTTCCTCCACTTTTTCCACCTGCTCCTTTTCGGCCACCGCTTCAATGTCCAGCGTGGGGTCATGGACGTCCAGGATCTCTCCGTCTCCCACAGGGCGGTCCAGATAGGTGAATTTCACGTCTGCCAGCTTCCGGCCTTCGTTTTTTACGACTCCGTGAGGATCTTTTTCCACGGTCGCTCCGGGTGCTGCGGCTGTCACTTCCGCTTTCAGTGCCGCCTCATCATAGTCTTTGGGCAGAGTAAGCGTCACGTCAGCCGCGAATCTAAGTTCTTCCGGCCCGTTCGCGTCAATGGTGCCGTCTTCCTTCAGCAGACCGTCGATCCCCAGCTTTGTAATGAGTTCCGTATCGGAGAAGGTCCTGCGCTCAAAGGTATACAGGCCGAAATCCACCAGTGCTTTCGTATCTCTGTAATGATCCGGTGTTTTGTCTTTTAACACCACGGCAATAACTCTTCTGTCGCCGTCCGCGGCACAGGTGACCAGCGTGTTTCCGCTGGCAGTGGTAAAGCCGGTCTTTCCGGCAAAGATCCTTGCGTCATATACTTCACTGCCGGGCTGCATCATCTGATGCCCCATGTGAATGGTAAGTCCGTCCGGGTATTTCTTCGTTCCGGGAAGTTTGTGCTCGGAGTGCGATTCGATCTCCAGGAACTTTTCGTTCTGTAAAAGGGCTTTCGTGATGAGCGCCATATCGTAGGCCGTTGTCACGTGTTCGCTGTTGGTGAGCCCGGAAGGCGTGCGGAAATCGGAATTGAGGCATCCCAGTTCTTTTGCGGTCTCCGTCATCAGTACAGCAAACTCTTCCACGCTTCCGGACACGTGGATCGCCAGGCCGTTGGCCACTTCGTTCGCGGATTTCAACAGAAGAGCGTACAGGCTCTCCTCCACGGAAAGGGTGTCTCCCGCCGAGATCCCTGCCGTAGTGGCGCCGCTTTCCAGATTTGATACGGCTTCTTCCGTGAAAGTCACCGTTTCGTCCATGGAACAGTGTTCCAGCACCACCAGTGCCGTCATCAGCTTGGTGATGGAGGCAGGATAGCGTTTGGAGTGAATATCCTTTCCGTACAGAATGGTGCCGCTGTCAGCATCCATGACGATGGCGGAGGCCGCCGTCAGTTCCGTGCCGAATTCCGGCCAGGAAGGCTCTGCAAGTGCCGGAAGAGCGCTGCCGCAGGAGATCCCTGCTGCCAGTACCACGGCCAGAAGGCCGCGAAAGATCTTTTTACATGCAAAACGTTTCATTGTTTCCTCAATCACCTTCCGTGTTCCTGTAGATCCTTAACGGGTATTTTTCCGCGGCGCCGCTGTCCACGTAGACAACGCGCACGCTGTCCCCCTCCGGGGATTCCATGGCGTCCTTGTCCGCCAGGCAGTTGTTTTTCACGAAGCGCAGCCCCTGTCCGGACCCCTTTTCCGGCTCCAGCACCTTGAAATCGTCCACCGTATTTTCGGCAGTCACGCCGTCCACCACCCGGATCTCATATTTTCCGTCGGGCCACACGGCGATCATTTCCACGGTATCGGGATCCGTCCCGATGTCTCCGTAGAAAAACAGAGCGACCCTTTCTCCCTTTTCCGGCGTCAGCGTCACGTCCTTTACGAAGGCGGTGTCCACCGTCCAGGCGTTCTCCGGGTCTTCGTCGTCACGGAACGTGAGCACGGGGTTCTTGCTGCCCTCATCAGTCTGTACGTCCAGGATACATCCGTGCATGATGCCGAAGACCTCCCGGTCGCTGCTTCCGGGGACCGCCACACGTATGGCGCCGGGATAGGAAAGTTCTTCCGGAACAGCCTCCTCTTCCGTGATCTCCGGACCATCCGCCGTTTCTTCCTTTTTTTCTTTTCCGCAGGCAGCAAGGCCAAGGCACAGCACCGCCAGCAGCAAACAGATGTTAAACTTCTTCATGTAAAATGGTTTCAGCCTTTCCGGCATACTCTTTCCACAGATTTTTCTGATGCTCTCCGAAGGAAAGCACCGCCTCCTTCGCATAGGAAGGGGTAAAGGTCTCCGGCAGGGACAAGCCGCTCTCTCCCGCCTTCTTCCGTTCTTTCCGCACCAGTTCCAGCGCTTCCAGTTTCCTTCCCTTCAGTCTGTCTCCCCAGAACAGAGACAGATCTCCCCCGTGCAGTGCCTCCACGCCCGATTTTTCAGAAAGGGGACTCCACAGCGGATCCCCTGCGGCAAACAGCCTCCGGGAAGGACCGCGAAACAGCGCTTCGGTAAATTCTTCCGCATAGTCGTGCAGGTAGGACCAGACGATGTCCCGTATGGTCTTTTCCGAAGGGCATGAACCCGTTTCCTGGAAAGCCTCTTCAAAGGCACACAGAAGACGGATGGAGGTCTCCAGGATGGGGAGCTGTTCCTCCTCCCTCTGCGGCTGATCGTGAAGTGCCTCGTAGTACCAGGCCCACAGCACCGGTGCAAGTTCCCCAAGGGGCTTTTCGGCCTCCATGGACAAAAACCGCTCTTCGTTCGCGGGGGAATTCCCGGAAAGAGCGCCGAAAAGATTGCCGAAATACTCTGCTGCCTCCCCGGGCACCAGAGACGGATCGAACGCCGCAAGGCGTTCTTTGTAGATCTCCCGCAGTTCTTCGTTCATCCTCTTGCCATCATTATGATCCAGCTCACCAGTGTCAGCATGGAGATGCCGCCGCCGATGGCTGCCAGCAGATAGTTTTTATCCTGTTCCCAAAGGGCCAGAAACGCAAACCAGATCCCCGCCGCGGAAAGCACGATGGCAAGAAGCCCCCATGCCGCCGTGGGCAGTCCGGTATTGCCGTTGTTTACAATGGAGATCACGCAGACAGCGATCGTTGTCAGCAGTGCGATGCCCGAAAGCACCACGCACAGCACGCCGTTTCTGGCGTGGGGATAGCGGATATACGAATATACCTTCTTGCGTTTCTTCATAAGTACCACATGCCGAGCTTTTCCGATACCGTAAAGCCCAGCGCTTCATATAGCCGGAGAGCAGGCAGGTTCCTGCCGGATACCTGCAGTGTGACCTCGGTCACGCCCTCCTGTGAAAGTTTGCAAAGCACTGCCGAAAGAAGACTTTTTGCGTGTCCCTTTCCCATATGAGCCCTGTCGGTACGCACGCCGAACAGATAGGCAGTCTCCCCCGATCGGTTTACATAAAGTTCCGAGCGCCCGGAATAGAAACGCCGGCACCCGTCTGTCGGATCCCCCACGGTCTCTGACAGGACTTCGCTTTCCTCTTTCCTTTCCGTAAGAGAAAGTGTCATGCACAGCTCGTCATACAGATGCCCGGCGCCGGCTTTCTGCAGGAATCCGTCACCGGATAGGGAAGGATATTCCGCAAATTTGAGCACGGTATCCGGCTTCCTGAGTTTTTGCAGGATCCTCGTGGCAAGCCCTTTTCTGCGGCTTTCCCTGTCCGTAAACAGCATCACTTCCGTTACGGGAAGACCGTCTTTGGTCTCACCCAGCTGAAAAGCTGCCGCGAAGGCGGAAAGCTTCTCCGGATCATTTTCGGAAGGAACGGTCAGAAAGGCATCCCCGTCCAGCGGGGAACCGTAACGTGTCCCTTCCAGGGCGTTTTCTTCTGCCACGATCCTTAAGATCTCTTCTTTTTCCGACCGCTTAAGCCTCTTTTTCATCTACGGCCTCTTTTTTGTTTACGGTGATCTGTACTTTGTCCACCCGCAGGCCGTCCATGGAAAGCACTTCCACGTGAAGGTCCTCGTAGTCGAAGCTGTCTCCCTTTTTGGGAAAGTTATCCAGGTACTCGGTGACCCAGCCGCCTACGGTCTCGGAATCAAAATCGAATTCGTCCTCGTCCAGACCGAATTCTTCCAGAAAATCGCCGATGGGCATATCACCGTCAATAACGTAGGTGCCGTCGGAACGCTGCACCACGTCTTTTTCCACGGTATCCGTCTCATCCCAGATATCGCCCACGATCTCTTCCAGCACATCCTCCATGGTGATGATGCCTTCGGTGCCGCCGTATTCGTCGGTGACGATGGCCAGATGCTGTCCCGCGTCACGCATGCGCTTTAACACGGTGGGGAGGGACATTGTCTTATATACGAAGCAGGGCGGCAGGCAGAGTTTTCTGAGATCTGCCTTTTTCAGGTCTTTCCCTTCTTCCGTCAATGCTTTCAGCAGCTTATTGAGGTGCAGGACACCGATCACGTTGTCCACGGAATCCTCATACACGGGGATCCGGGTATAGGGCGTCTTTTCGATGAACTGAAGGATCTCTCTTATGGGGTCATCGATATCGATGGCCTGCATGTCCACACGGCTGGTCATGCATTCCTGCGCCGTGGCATCGGAAAAATCCAGGGCGTTCTGCATCATTTCGGAACGGTCCTCATCCAGCACGCCTTCGTCTTCCGCGGTCTCGATAATGTCCGAAAACTCCTCCACGGCTTCTTCCGGATCTTCCTCTTCCGCTTCCGGCTTTACGTTTTTCGTGAGGATCCCGATGAGCCGGGTCACAACAAAGATGAGCGGCCGGAACACGATCTTCAGGAACGAAACGGTCCCCGCCGCCTCCAGAGCGAAGCGGTTGGCGTTTTTCTTGGCTGTGATCTTTGGGATGGTCTCCCCCAGGATGATGACCAGTACCGTAACGACGGCAGTGGCCACCCAGGTGTATCTGTCATTTCCACAAAGAACGATCACCAGCACCGAAGAAAGGGAGGAACAGGCGATGTTCACCAGGTTGTTGCCGATCAGGATGGCGCTTAAGGAATCGTCAAAGTTACGGATGATCTCCAGCACTCTGCCGGCTTTCCGGTCCCCTTCCGCGCTCATATGCTCCATGCGGAGCTCATTTACGGAAGAAAAGCTCATTTCGGAGGCGGAAAAGAATGCCGAACATGCGATACACAGGATGATGCCCGTGATGAGAAGAAGTGCCGTCATGCTCTCACCTCCGGGACCTTGTCCTCTTCATCGTAGATCTCGCCTACCAGTTCTTCCAGAATGTCCTCCACGGTGACGATGCCCAGCGTTTTCTGCCATCCCTTTTTGGGGGAGTCGTCCACGCTGCGGTCCTTCACTACAGCCATGGAGACCTTGCGGGCGGACATTTTCCGAAGGAGCTCATCGATCTCGATATCCTTGCCTGTAAAATACACCCGGTCCAGCAGCGGCCGGATGTCCGGTGCCTTTCCTTCTTTCAGCCAGGCTTTCATAAATTTTCTTACCTGCAGCATGCCCACGATGCGGTCCGGCGAGTCTTTGTACACCGGGATCCGGGAGTGGTTCTGTTCCTTCACGAAGGAAAGGATCTCTTCGGGGTCGCTTCTGATATCCACGGCAGCCATTTTTGTGACAGGCGTCATGATGGCTTCCGCCGTAGTCTTTGCAAAATCAAGGGTGCTGGTAAGGAGGTCGGCCTGTTCCTCATCAATGGTGCCTTCCTCCGACAGATCCTCGATCATGTCTTTCAGTTCCTCTTCCGTAACGGTCACTTCCGGTTCTCCCTGAATGCGGTCGCTGACAGCTCTTCCGATGGCGGAAAGCGCCCCGGAAAGCGGCTTAAGGAGCTGCATGAGGATCTTTAACATTCCGGCAAAGGCCAGGGTGAACTGTTCCGGACGTTTTTTGGCGATGCTTTTGGGAAGCATCTCTCCTGCAAAAAATACCACGATGGTGGTAAGTATGGTGCCTGCCGTCACGGCTTTGAGCCCCCACAGCCGGGTCACCGCCACCGTCACCAGGGATGCTGCCAGAAGGTGCACGATGTTGGTGCAGATGAGGAGCGTGGTGATGGCGGATTCAAAGTTCTCCAGCACATACAGTGCTTTCTCCGCCCGGGTATCTCCCCGTTCCGCGTCCGCCTTGATGCGGTTCTGAGAAACGGATGAGATGGCGGTCTCACAAAGTGCGAAGATCGCTGCCAGAGCGATCAGAATTGCGGTAATGATCCAGTACGATCGACTGTCGCTGTCCATACGGGCAAAAATTCCTCCTGTTACTTTTCTTTCTCGATATATTTCTTCACGTACGCCGGATTGGACGTGCACCTTTTCACGGTGTCAAGCCTCAGCGTACGGTATCTTTTTCCCATGCGGTATCCCAGATACTTTGCGGCGCTCTGCAGGATGAGCCGCGGGATATGAAGGGGACTTATCTTTTTCATGGTACAGAGCACCAGGCGCACGCCCTCTCCCTCCGAAGGGATGCCCCCGAAGGTCTCCGGGTGGTCTGCCTGGCTTACCCCCAGGTCAAAGTTCCTGCAGAACTGACGGGACAGGGTGTAGTCGTGAGAGTGGACCACTTTCGCTTCGGCCTCGTAGGCAATCTTTTCACCGGCGTCCAGCACTTTTCTGGCGTAGATCATATCCTCGTTAAAAATGGCGTGATCCGGAAATCCTCCCAGCTCCTCGTAGATCTTCCGGTCATAGAGACAGCACACGTTGGAGGCGAAAAACGCCTTGATGCCAAGGACTGCCACATCCTCTTTCGTCTTGACACAGGACTCTGCAGGGTAATTGAAATCCCTGGTCACTTTTTCAATGTCCCCGGCGTCGGCCCGGGCCAGCTGTCTGGCATAGCAGATAGCTGCTTTTTCGGCCGTAAGGCGGGAAAGGAGCTTTTCGCACAGGTCAGAGTCCGCGGGAACGGCGTCCTGGGTCATCATCAGGAAATAAGGCGCCTCTGAATAGGCCAGAGCCGTACGCCGGGTACCGGCATGGTCAAAATCCGTCCGTTCCACGGGGCAGATCGTGACGCCGATCTGCGGTACGCTTCTTAGTTTTTCAACGACAAGGCTCTTTAAGGCCGCCGTACCGAAAACGTTGTCGGAAGTCAGTGACGGCACCGTTTCCATGAGGATGATACGGCCCGGAGTCACCGTCTGGACGGCGATCATGGCAAGAAGGTCCCCCAGTTTTTCATCGGGGTCCGCCACCGGTATGATAATGTCAAAGGTTTCCGTTGTCACTGAATCTCTCCTGCAGGAAGAACCCGCACAATACAAGGCTTATGGAAGCGGCGTAACTTACGGCCGCGCCGGCCAGGCCCCACTTCGGCACAAAAAATGCCGCCAGACCCACCGCGATCACAAAGACCGCCAGATAACAGAGGAAGATCACTTTCTGCCGGCGCTGTATCACCAACAGGTAGTAATACAGGCTGGCAAAGGCATACAGACAGCCGCCCAGGATTATGAGGAAAAGATCCCCTGCATGCGCGGTGAGTTTTCCCGTGTAGGCTGCCCCCAGAATGGTCTCGGCCACGGAAAGTGCCCATTTGCCGAGGAAAACCGTGCCCAGCAGGCACAGTGCGCTGAGTGCCGCGATGAGAAGGAGCAGTTTTTTCTTCTCTTTCCCGTATTCCTCCCGCTCTCCCGCTTCCAGATGACCGGCCATGCGGCTGATAAGAGGCTTCATCACGAAATTTGCCGCCAGGTAGATCACGTTGGCCGGCATAAACAGGATGTTTGCAATGCCGCTTGTCTCATCGTTCAGACAGAGATCGATGGCATACCTGGGACTGCCGGTGATGGCAAAGTCCAGAAACACCCCCAGAAACAGCAGTACGGTCCCGGAGAGGAGGGACTTTTCGGCAGCCGTAAGAGACAGTCCGCGGGCTTCGGCGGTTCCTTCCGCAAAGACTTCCGGTACGGTCCTGCATAGACGCTTCTGAAAAACGGCCACGGCACCGATCTGGACCACAAGAGCCGCCAGTGCGGAAAAAAGCAGGCTTTTCGTCAGTGCACAGACCGCGAGGAATACTCCCATAGCCGCCAGCGTGCGGAAAAACAGTTCCCTGCCGCCGCGCCATAAAAAGCCGGCACGCTGGCATTCGCATTCGTATACGTCCGCATAGCCGTCCGTGATCTTCCAGCCGGCTATGAGCAGGATGCACAGAGCCTTGGAAATGGTATACGTCCCGGTAAGGAACATTGCCGCAAGCCACAGGATGGCTATGATCACCGCAAATGCCGTGGTTTTTCTGCGGGCGCTCTCATATACGGAGAAGCCGTATTCCGGCTTCATGTCCGTGATGTGGAAAGGCCGGATGCCGAAATAGGCAATGAGGAACATCTGCTGACCGAAGGTGGAAAAGCCGAATCCGAAGATCCCGCCCTCGTCCGCTCCCAGGGTGCGCATGGTAAAAAAAGCAAGCACCACGGAGGCAGCCGCGTATAAAAGGCTTCCCAGGGTGTTCCACACGTAATCTTTCCGGATCTGGTCTTTCTTCATGATACTCTGCTCACGCCTTCCGGATGGAGGTAAGGATCCGCTTCATGTACCGGGCGGCATTGGCGGGGCTTAAGTAAGATTCCCCGGCAGTGCGCTCCACTACTTTCACAGGAACTTCCGCATAAGTCGCCCCTTCCCGTATCAGTTTTGCTACGGTATCCGGTTCCGGTGACATGTCGGCCCGGTCGGCAAACTCACGGATGATCCTTTTGCTGTACATGCGCATGCCGCAGGTGGGATCCGTCATGGAGATGCCGGTCTTTCTGCGGATGGACTTCCGGATCATCCAGGCGCCAAGAGCCCTCAGAAGCCCCATTTCGGCACTGCCTTTCTGCAGGAACCGGGAGCCCTGCACGATGTCAAACCCTTCGGCGGCCTTTTCGGCCATAGGCGCGATATATTCCGGACGGTGCTGTCCGTCGCCGTCAAACTGCACGGCATAATCATAGCTGTGGTCCGCCGCGTATTTCATGCCGTTGGCAAAGCATCCGGCAAGTCCCAGATTCTTTGGAAGGAACACCGTGTTGTAGCCGCGTTTTCTGCAGATCCCGTCGGTGCCGTCGGTGGGACCGTCGGTGACCACCACATAGTCGAAACCGGAAAAGCCTTCGATCAGTTCATCCACCACGCGCTCAATACTCCCCGCCTCGTTGTAGGCCGGGATGATCACCAGTACGCTGTTCTGTTTTGCGGTGGAACTTTCAGGCATATTTTTCGTTTATCGGTAGATCTCCACGGCAATGTCCTTGTAGGCATGCACGTGGGGGATGGCGGTAAGGAGTTCCGTGCCGGCTTTTTCTCCCTTTGCCCACAGCACGTAGGCCTTCGGCAGATCCACGCCTGCTGCATGAGAGAAGGGATAACCGCCGCCAAACCTGGCGTTCATGTCGATGACGTAGGGAATGCCGTCGGTCTTGTCCATGATCACGTCCGCGTCCATGTTGCCAAGATGATGAAATCCCAGGGCGATCTTTCTGCCAACGTTCATAAGTTCGTCGTAACCCTCGTCGCCTTCGCCCAGCGTCGTGGCCTCGTCGGTCTCTCCGGCGCGCATGGCCGCTTTTCGCTTCACAATGGTGGTCACGTAATTTCCGTCAAAATCGTTGATCACATCCAGGCCGTATTCCTCTCCGGGGCGCTTTTCCTGCAGAAGTACTTCCTCGCCGGGACAGGCCATGGCTTCATATTTCAGGTAGGAACGGCGGATCTTCCGCTGACAGCGTTCATGAAGAAGGGAAAGCTCTGCTTCCTCTTCCGCCTCGTCCACGCCGATGGATCCCATGCCGAATCTCGGCTTTACCATGAGAGGGAACCTCATGGAACCGCCGCTCACTTTCCTGAGCGCATCTTCCACAGAAACGGAAGACTCCGGACAGCCGATATTCAGTTCCCGGAGTTTCCGGCACATGGCAGATTTATCGTTGCACAGGGCGACGGTCTGCGGGTCGCTCACCGCCACTTTTGTACCGATGGCTGCAAACTTCTCCTTTGCCGCCGCCAGTACCGGCAGGTCAATGTCAAAAAGAGGGACCACCAGATCGATGCTCTTTTCCCTGCAGTAAGAAAGCAGAAAGGGGATGTATTCGTCCGCGTAAATAAGCGGCGTGATCACGCTGCCGTCCGCTTTCAGAAGCGCCGGTGATCTTTGGGAATTAGCCGCAAAAACCAGGCCCTCGTCCCCAAGTGCCTTTTGAAAATAGTCTACCAGGTAGGTCCTTCGACCGCTGGATGTGAGAAGGATATTCATGGGTCTTATTTTACCATAACGGAAGTGCCGTTGCAACCGTCGCCTCAGGTATGGTCTTCGAAGACGATCATGTCGCCGGAGGTGATCTCATCGTCGCCGCGCACCCAGGCGAGAGCGGCGGAGGCGGCGCTTTTCAGCCTGCCGAAAACGCCGTTTTCTTTCCGGGGATCCGTTCCCTGTTTCCGGCTGAACAGACCGCCTGTCTCCTCTTCCTCCTCCGGCCAGACGGGGAAAACGTCTTTCTCCTTTTCACAGGCCGATCCCTTCAGAGACGCATGCTTTTCCGGGTCGTGTTCAGGTATAAGGAGCCCGGGCAAGGGTGTTTTTTTCTTCCCTGTTTCGTTTTCCAGGACTGCCATCAGGTCGTGCATGCGATAGTGTTTTCTGAGAGAGACCTTCAGGAGTTCCGATGCCAGGCGAAGCGTATCGGGATCCGACGTGTCCGCATGAAGAAAGATCTCCCTGATCAAAGGCCGCAGCCGTTCTTCAAAGCTTTCCTCCGATGAAAAAGCGGGACAGAACACGGGCTCGGCCGGTCCGGTGCGCACATAGATCCTGTCCGGAGACAATAACAGATTGGCATCGCTCAGCAGATGTGCCTCGAGGACTAAAATCGCATTGTTCAGAGAAATGGTGACGGACAGGATATCCCCCGAAGAAAGCACCCGGTTTCCGAGTGCCTGTTCCATGGTCTCCAGGCCGGAAATGTCATAGGCGAAGCCGCCCTCGCAAAGCGCCTTTGCAAAAGGACCTGCTGCCGGAAGAAACAGGGGATCTTTCACGTGACAGATCATTTTCCGGTCGAAATCCCCGGCGTCCCCTTCGTTTTCGATCACCAGAAGTTTTGCTTCGTGGGTATCAGTTTCCCGTATGTTCAAAATGTTCCTCCTGTTATGAAGTGACCTTTGTCAAGTAGAAGATTTCTGACTTGCTTTTCTT
>JAKSPC010000040.1 GCA_024405155.1 Lachnospiraceae bacterium
AACAGGCGTCGGCGGTACCCTGCGCGGTGAGTGTTCGGGCCTTCGGGTGCAGCTAACGCTGCAACTCGTCCCGAAGCACTCACACGTCGCAATCCACCGACGCTGTGATGGAGGTATATATGGGAATTATCAGTAAGGATTTTTCATTCGGCAGTCTGCCCGCGGGAAAGCGGGATCTGATCACAGACGTACCCGGTGTGAAGGTGGGGCATGTGACACTTTCCGACGGCAGCGTGCAGACCGGTGTCACTGCCATTCTCCCCGGTCCGGGCAGCACGTTCCGGCAGAAATTTCCGGCGGCCGTCCACGTGATCAACGGCTTCGGAAAGAGCGCGGGGCTCATACAGATCGAAGAGCTGGGAACCCTGGAGACACCCATCCTGCTTACCAACACGCTGTCCGTTCCGGCCTGCCTGGACGGACTCATTTCCTACATGCTCGCGGACCATCCGGAGATCGGCACCACTACGGGCACGGTAAATGCCGTGGTGGGTGAGTGCAATGACAGCAAGGTAAATGACATCCGCGGCCGTCACGTGACGGCGGAGCATGCCCTTGAGGCGCTTCATAATGTTTCGGAAGAATTTGCGGAAGGTGCCGTGGGCGCAGGCAGAGGCATGAAATGTTTCGGCTGGTCCGGCGGCATCGGGAGCGCGTCCCGGCTGGTGGAGCTTGACGGAAAAACATATACCGTGGGAGCGCTGCTCCTGACCAATTTCGGCCGGAAGAACCAGTTCGTGATCTGCGGAAAGAAAGCGGGAGAAGAGGCACACGCGGCAGAGGAAGATTATTTCAGCCGTGACACGGGCTCCTGCATGATGATCCTGGCAACGGATCTTCCTCTTTCATCAAGACAGTTAAAGAGATGCGCCCATCGCGCCCAGAACGGTCTGGCCCGCTGCGGTGCCCAGACCGGCGGCGGCTCCGGCGAGATCGTCATTGCTTTTTCCACCGCAAACCGGGTACCTCACGACGGCACGGAAACGGTCCATACGGCGCAGTATCTTCACGAAGACCTGCTGGATACCGTATTTACGGCAGCGGCAGACTGCGTGGAGGAAAGCGTGGTCAGCTCCGTGTTCCATGCGGAAACGGTGACCGGCCGCGACGGCAATACGCTGGAAGCGTTTTTTGCCGGCAGGTAAAGAGCCGCGTTTATGTATACATGGCCAGGATCGAGCGGTATTCGCTCACGCTCCTGGCTTTTTTGATTCTTTTCAATGTCTTTTCGTCCATGCCGAAGGGTACAGACCAGTAGGACCACAGTTCCTTCATCTTGAAAAGTACCGGTGTTTCGCCGAACAGGATGGCCTGATAACTTTCCAGCAGATCGTCGTGGAAGGAGAGGAAGCGGGTGCGTCCGTCATTGCTTTCAATTGCTGTGCATTTTTCAGCCAGAGCTGGATCCGCGATGAGGCCCCGGCCGATCATTACGGCCGAAGCTTCGGGCCAGCGATTTATGGCCGCCGCAAATTCCTCTGCTGTTGTTATGCCCGGATTTACGCACACGGGATTTTTACTTTCCCGGCACACCATGTCCAGTACGTCGGCATGAATGGGGCCTGTGTAGAATTCACTTCTGAGCCGGGGATGCACGGTCAGTTCCTTCACGGGATAATCGTTAAAAAGTTCAAAAAGCGGCCCGGCTTCCTCTGCGCTTTCAAATCCGATGCGGGTCTTTAAGGAAAGCGGGATGGGACAGGTCTCATATGCTTCGTCCAGGAACCGGCGGAGCTTTTCCGCATCCTTAAGCATTGCGGAACCCCGGCCTTTTCCCGTCACGGTCCCTACGGGACAGCCCAGGTTCAGATTGACCTCGGCATATCCGTAACCGGCAAGTTTTTCGGCTGCGGCTGTCAGAGCCTTAGGGGAATCCGTCAGCACCTGGGGAATGATCACGGCCCCTTCGTTGTTTTCGGGCAGGATGTCCGCGATGCCCCGGTTCTTCATGCCGCCCACGGAATTCAGATCCAGAAAAGGCGTCATGAAACGTGTCACGCCGCCATAGTGGCGCCGCCAGGCATTCCGGTAAATGTGATTGCCGATCCCCTCCAGCGGGGCAAAAACGATCTCTTTCATACGGGCCATTGTATCACAGAAGAAGGTTTTATGGTATAATCTCTCCATGGTGCCGGGCAGCTGCCGGCAAAGTGCTTTTTGCGGGGGCATTGAGTATGGTACTTTACGAAAACACCATCAGAAACTTTGCGGATTCCGTGTTTCACGGAAGGCTTACGGGCTTTCTGGCGGATGAGTATGAGCCCGCTCTGGGAAAGCAGCCGGATCCTCTTTTGAAGGCGCAGTGGAAATACATGATGCGTCTTATTTACGAATACACGGTCACCGGCGGTATCATCGGCGGCGTGGACCCATCCTGCGGCATCCGCATCGATCTGTGTTTAAGCTCCCTGCAGACCTCCACCATGATCCTTCTGGCATCCAGAAAGGACGGGAAAGAGAACGTGGCGGTCATGGAAATGCTTCCCTGGGAGTCGGTACGGCTTTCCGGCGAGGAAGACATGGTGATCTACAGCGATGACACCGGCGAGCACGAGGTGATCCATCCCTCCTACCAGATCATCGAATATACCAAATATATCTCCAAAGGCCGTCTTGACGAAGGCATCACCTTCCGGCCTTTCGTCTATCTGCACGAATGCGAGCAGCTTCGCGAAACGGACATCGAAAACAACTACAAGCCGGAGATCATCCGCCTGGCGCCTATCGTGTACGCCGGAGATGAAGAGGAATTCATTTCCTACACCAACGATGCCCTTACGGGGAAAGACGGCAGCAAAGTGCTGCGCCACCTGCATCAGCTGGAGGAAATGTCCATCAGGGATAACACGGGCGGCCTTTTCGACGACCAGAAATATATTTACGCCCTTACCCGCCGGTATCTTGCCACCAGCCGTCCGGCCTGGTTCCTCATCAAGAATCCTCCCGGAAGCGGTGCCTCCCGGCTGATAAAAGACATTGAAAAGATGGCAGTCTCCCTTCCGGGAAAGCTGACCGTGATCGAAAAGGACCGTGAGCCCGCCCCCGGAGATTTCACCAAAGACGGCGTCACGCTGTGGTTTTACAATGAATACGAAGACAAGGGATCGCTGGAAGCCGTCCGGCAGAAAGGAAAGAACGAGCGGGTGCCGGTCCACGATTTCACGCTCCACGTGCCTTCCGCGAAGTACGAGGCAGGAAGCGGCCTGGGCCTGCTGGCGTCCATCCTGGGCTTGAGCAAGAACCACAGGACAGACTGGGATCCGGATCTTTACCGTATCTCCGTTGCCGAAAACGATACCCAGAAGTCGGCCGATCCGGGTGTTGCCACGGTGACCATCGACGACCGGTTCACCTATGATCCCGAAGCGGACCGCATCATCGCCGGGCAGGAGGACAGGAGGAAGCTGTATCAGAAACTCTCCGCGGGAAAGCATGGTGTGATACTTCACGTGAAAGATCACGACCTGAAGGAGTATCTCAAGAGAAAAGTGGAAGAGGCCAGGGCAAAGATCGGCTGGATCAAAGAATACGCCAAGTCCTTTACGGCCAGCGAACTGCCGGAGGAAAAGAAGGGGGAACTCCCGGATACCGACGCGGCAAAGAAATACTACGCCTCCCGGCTGGAAAAGTCCATGGGCGCGGAAGCCTGGGCAAAGATGGCGGAAATGTCCCGGAAGTGGATCATTTCCGGCGTGGTGGCCTATAGCGAAATGAAGGATTACGACCAGCTGCTGGATTTCTCCGGTGTGTGCATCCAGATCTGCAAGGCGGCGGAATCGGAACTTGCCGTCCGGCTGTTTTCCGGTTTCCGGGACTGGCTCATGGCAAAGTACGGCAGCCGCGCGGCCGAAAAGGCTCCCTACGAAATGCTGGAGGGCAAGAAGAACGGCACGAAGTTCGTGGAACCGGAACGGATCTCCCTGGGACAGTACGAGCACATCATCGGGCTGGACCATAAGGGAAGGGTCATCGATGACTATGCCTGGAGAGAGTTTTCTTCCTACGCGAAGGAAACACTGCTGAATTCCGGCCTGGACCCCGCAAAGACGCTTTCCGAGCATCTTACCTATATCGATAAGATCCGTCTGGAGTACCGCAATCAGGCGGCACACACGGAATCCATCGACGTTACCAAGGCAAAGTCCTGCATCGACTACGTGGTGGGCTCGCTTCACCGCCTGGGCGTCATGCTGGATGATTATAAATTCTAAAATGCGCGGGCGGACCCCCGCGCTCTCTGAGGTATTTTATGAACTTATTAACATGGATCATCGTGGCGGTGTTCGCTTTTGCGGGCGGCTTCGTGCAGACAGTCTCCGGGTTCGGCGGCGCCATCGTCATGATGCTGGCTTTCCCATATTTCTTCCCGTTAAAACAGGCGCCGGCGCTGGCTTCTGCCATCGGACTCGGCGTGAGCGGGTCGCTGATGGTTACGTTCTTTAAAAAGATCGACTGGAAGAAGTGCCTGGTCCCCACCATCATCTACACGGCGCTGTCCCAGATCACCATTTTTCTGATCCCCTACATGAATGTGAATCTGATGGGTGTGATCTACGGCGTGTTCCTTATTTTCATCGCTCTGTGGTACTTCTTTGCGGCCGGCAAGGTGAGCCTCAAGGGGACCTTCGGCATGCTGTTTTCCACGTTCATTTCCGGTATTGCCTGCGGGCTGTTCGGCATCGGCGGGCCCCTGATGGCAGTGTATTATTCCGATATCATTGTCGATAAGACCACCTATCTTGCCACCATTCAGTTCAACTTTTTCTTCGGCAACCTGATCAGTTTCATCAGCCGCATCATAAACGGCATCTATACCGTGGATCTGGTGAAATACACGTTGTTTGGTTTCGTGTTTATCTGGCTGGGACGGCAGGCAGGCCTTAAAGTGCTGGGAAAGATCGACCGGGAAGCGCTCAAAAAATTCATCTACGTCATCGTGGCCGCTTCCGGTGTTTTTTCCATCATCAAATACATTTAGTTCACCGCAATTGAAGTGAGGCGCAGCTTCTTATAAACTGAAGAGGGTATTATTGTATGCTGGATAGAAAAGCTTTTGAAGAGGAAATGCGGGAAGCCCGTCAGCAGGAGCTCTGGGGGGCGGAATACTGTCTGAACAGGTACACGGAAGAGATCGAAAGCCTGCGGGAGATCGCTCCGTATGCAAAAATCAGCGAGGAAGCAATCCGTTACCTGGAAGAGATCCCGATCTCCACGGAGGGGAAGCCCTTCAGGCAGGTCCTGGAAGAACTGCAGGATTATGTGTTTTCCGCAGCCGTGGGTCTCAGCCATCCCAGGTGTTTCGCTTTCGTGACGTCAGCCGTTTCTCCGTATTCTGTGGCCGGCGCGATCATGAGCGATATGTACAATCTTCACGCCGGGGGATATCAGCTGTCGCCCGGAGCAAATATTATCGAAGAGAAACTTATCCGCTGGATGGGATCGCTGGCGGGGTATCCGGGATCCAGCGGCGGTCTGTTCACTTCCGGCGGATCCATGTCCAACCTTACGGGAATGATCGCGGCAAGAGCGAATGTGCTCACGGAAGAGGAGTACCAGATCGCGGTCGCATACACTTCCGACCAGGCGCACAGTTCCGTGCGCAAGGGAATGAAACTGATGGGACTTCGTCAGGATCAGATCCGGATCATTCCGTCGGATGAGGATTTCCGGATGGATCCGGCCCTTTTGGAAAAGGCCATTTGTGAAGACCTGAAGGCGGGCAGAAAGCCATTCCTCATCGTCGCTTCCATGGGCACCACGAATACCGGCTCCATCGATCCGCTTCCGGAGATCGGCAGGATCAGGGAAAAGTACGGCATGTGGCTGCATGTGGACGGCGCTTTCGGCGGGTCGATCCTTCTTTCTGAAATATACAGGAATCTGGCGAAGGGACTGGAACTTTCCGATTCGTTTTCCTGGGATCTGCACAAGTGGGCGCTTCAATGCTACAGCTGCAGCGTGTGCATTGCCAGAGACAAAAAACAGCTTGTACGGACGTACGCAGAGCATCCGGAATATCTGGGGGACATTATTGACAGCGAGCATATCGACGGCTGGGATCTGGGGATCGAAATGAGCCGCCCCACACGGGCAATCAGGTTCTGGTTCACGGTACAGGCGATGGGAACGGATAAGCTTGCCGACGTGATCGATTACGCTTTCTACAACAGCCACGTTGCCGAACGGCAGCTAAAGTCCTTCGGCGACTGGGAAATATGCGCAAAGCCGATGTGCGGCACGCTGAATTTCCGTTATGCGCCGAAAGACGTGGACAGCGCAAAATACGACGCGCTGAACAGCGAGATCTCCCGTCAGATCATAGAGAGCGATTTTGCATACGTGGTCACGACCGTCCTCAAAGGAAAAAGGGTACTGCGGATGTGCATGATCAACGGAAACACCACAACGGACGACGTAACAGATACGCTGGACAAACTGAATGAGACCGCGCGGAAGCTGAAAGCTTCGTTTATGTAAAAAACCGGCGATTACTTACAGACTTTTTCCTCTGCTTTCGATGCGTTCCCGGCACACCACTTTGCCGCCGCGGACGAAATAGAGGTAGTCATACATGTTGATGGTCGTACAGCAGTGACTGGGGATAAGTTTCATCTTGTCCCCGGTTTTTAATTGGAGATCTTTCCCGTAGATGGCGCAGTGTTCCTCGCTCATGTCTACGCGGTACTGCTCAAAGCCCTTGAATGCGGGCTTTCTCTGATCCACGGAAACGGACTTGAGACCGGCGTCGGTGATGACGGCTCCTTCGTGGGTGCTCATGACGGTGGCCAGCACGAAGAGCGAATTCTCAAAATCCACGCCCACGGCCTTGTAGGAAGTGTCGCTGAACACATAGCTTCCGGCCTGGGCTTCGGTATAGACGCTGTCTGTGCCGTGGAACTTTATGGTCCCGGTGCTGATGCCGCTGACTTCCTTTACGGGGATGCCGTTTTCTTCCACGTATTTCTTTAAGGCCTTTACCGTTTCTTCCACCTTTCCGGCTTCTGCCTCCCGGCGCTCTCTGTTTTCCTCATGAGCCAGATTGCCGGCATAGGCCTGGATGCCTTCAAACCGCAGGTTTTCACACTGACCGATGTGTTTTGCCAGACGCAAGAATTCGTCAAAGGTATGCACGCCGCAGCGGTCCATGCCCACGTCGAATTCCACCAGGCAGTAAAGCGTGGCGCCGCTTAAAGCGCATGCTTTCTGCAGATCGCCGATGTTTTTGTCACTGTCCACGCAGACGGAAAGCCGGCAGCAGTTTGCCAGGTAAGAAAGCCGGGCGATCTTTTCCGGCGCGGTCACCTGATTGGCAATGAGGACATCCTCCGCGCCGTCTTTTACAAGGTCCTCCGCTTCGGAAAGCTTGGCACAGGTGATGCCTTTTGCGCCGCGGCTAAGCTGCATCCGCACGATGGCAGGGCACTTGGTGGATTTATAGTGGGGACGGAGCCTGTAGGGCTTATCGGAAAGCCATCGGTCCATCGTTTCCATGTTTTTTTCCAGTACGTCCAGGTCCGCCACAAGGGCCGGCGTCTCGATTTGTTCAATTCTCATAAAAAACTCCTTGTATTTGGTTTGCCATCTTCCAACGGATAGCACTCAGGTATTATCATACCTTCCTGTATTTTCTTCAGTATCAGGCAAGGCTGATAATTCCTGAAGCTTCTTTCTCAACACATCCTTTTCCGGCAGCTGTAACTGATATTGCGCAACCATCATTGGCGAAAGTGTACGACTCATGGCATATTCTACTACCTCATCATTTTTAGATGCACACAACAGCAGCCCTACGCTCGGATTCTCATCCGTTTTTTTTATCTGCCTGTCGAGACCCTCGAGGTAGAAATCCATTTTTGATACATATTCTGGTTTGAATTTTCCGACCTTGAGTTCCATCGCAACAAGACATTTCAGGCTGCGATGGAAGAACAGAAGATCAATTCTATAATCCTCACCGCCGACCTGTATTGGATATTCCTCTCCGATGAAAGTGAAATCCTGTCCAAGTTCAAGGATGAAATCCCGCATCCCTTTGACCAGCGCCTTGCGGAAATCATTTTCGTGGAATATGTCAGGAAGATCAAGGAATTCTACTACATAGGAATCAAGGAACGGGTTCTGCACCGGTTTTATTACTTCCGGCAAGGGTTTGCCTTTTGAAAGCATATATCGCTCGAAATATCCGCTATCTATCTGTCGTTCAAGTTGCCGTTTACTGTATCTTTCCTTTATAGCAAGGCGCATATAGAACTCTCGTTCATCATCACTTTGGCTTCCGGTCATGATAAGCAGATGGTTTGACCAACTCAATTGTGTCAACAGTGGTGACACTTTTTCATTTCCGGCATATGTTTCATAAAATTGCTTCATTCGGTACAGCCCTCTGCGGTTGAAGCCTTTAATGCCGGGAAACTGTGTTTGAATATATGCTGACAAAGAATCGATGTATCCATCCCCGTAGCTTGCTTCTTTTGAGTTCTCAGATAAATATTGACCGACTTTTTGATACATCAGAATCAGTTCTTCATTTATCTTTCTGTAGGCGTTATCCCGGGCATCCGCAATTATCTTCGCGATTCCAGCAAAGGTGTTATCAATTTCGCTCATAAAAAACCTCCTTGATCTGCTTTTATCATAACAGATTTTGGAGGAAACGTAACGATATATCTTCAGTTTTTATGCATCCATACCATGCAGGATGCCGGTCATGGGCAGATCATCATAGGAGCGGAGCGCTTCAGCAAACACTTTCTCACAGTAGCCGCATTCCGTGCAGCCCAGGGTACAATGGGACGTTTTTTCAAAGAAATCATCCGGTATCCGGCGATTGTCCAGGTAATCCGGATAGAACGCCGGAGAAAATCCCGGTTCTAAAAGCTCCAGCAGGTCACCGTCCCATTTTCCGGCGGCATAGGCTCCGATCACTGTGGCGGGATGGGAATGCTGGCGGGTGGCAAGCTTCACCACGTCCACCAGTTCTTCATACCGGCATATGTCTTCCGGACGGATCCAGGTGCTTTTCAGGATCTCTGCTCTGTTCTCCGGTTTCTGATACAGCTTCCAGCAGGTATGAGGATTAAATCCCGGCGTATTTTCCTGCTGTTCGGCCTCCGAACAGTGAGCGATCAGGTTATCGTGAAAACTCTGCCCGGGGCAGAAACGCAGACATCCGGAATTTGCCAGGAGGCACAATTTCTTTCCGTGCCTGCGGCACCAGGCGCTGACCTTTTTTACATATCCGATGTCCCGCTGATAATCTCTCTGGAGATAAAAGCTGTCGAAAAGATCGGCAACATATTGCATGGCCTGGATCGTCCCGATCCGCATATTGACAGAGGCTCGCAGTTCGATGTCCAGAAACTCCCGCTTTACGACCGTCGCGACGAAGGGGGATGTCGTCGTGATGGTATGCGGTTTTACTCCGTTATCGGCGAGTATCCCGATGGTGGCAAGGATCTCCTTTTCAAAAGCGAGGCTGACGGCGTCGCTGCCATAGCAGTTGGCGTTAAACAAAAGGTCAAGCGAACAGCCGTCTGCCCTTATCGCTTTCAGTTCCCGGATTAGAAGCGCAGCCAGTTCCTCGCGGGAATAATCCTCATCGGCAAGGGGAGGACGTCCCGATGCCATGCCGGGCCACGCGAAGTACACTTCGGAGATATGGTTTTTGAATAAGGATACGAGTTCCGACGTGGATGAACCATACGCCGGAACCTGATAGCCAACGGCAAATTTCATATCAGTCTGAGATCGCTTTCGTGGTGCCGGACGGTTCGTCTTTCTTTTCGGAATTGTCGGATGCCGGTTTTTTGGTCTTATAGTTCTGCTCTTCGTCGTACTTGATCTGTTCCATGTAATTCTCGATCTTTCCGGTCTTTACATAATTCTCGATAATGTCCTCGGAAAGTTCGTAGGGTTTGGAACGATCGATGGTCCAGGGCTTTTCGGTTCGGAATTCGTTGTGGAACTTATTGAGCACCTTGTTTCTCTTTTCCAGGTGGATGAAGCAGGCTCTCATGCAGCCGGCAGCACCTTCAATGGCTCTTCCGTAACCGAACTGGTTGGGATACTTGCCATCGAAAGGATCGGCTTCACCGTTTAAGCCGCCGTTCAGTCCTTTTTCACAGGCATGCTCGTCCAGCTTCGTAAACTCGATTTCATGTCCGGCGCAGGTGCATTTTGTGGATTCGGTCATGCTGATGGCATGCCCGGTGCAGGCTCTTGCGCAGTTCATGCAGCGGTCGCAGATGTGGCCTTCATAGATGGGATCGGGTTCCAGTTCCGCATCTGTAAGGATCACGGCAAATCTCTGTCTGGGACCGAACTCAGGGGTAAGGAATACCTTGGACCAGCCGAATTCGCCGAGACCAGCCATGTAGGCGCACATGCGGAAATGCAGCATGATGTCCGGATAGGGTTTATCCGGGGCAACGTTTCTGCTCCAGCCTTCACGGAATTCACCGGTCACGGTGTTGTTGGAGGGACCGGCAAAAAACATGATGGGGATAGACTCATTGCCGTCATCCTCCAGGAAGCTTGTCAGTCTGTGAAGGACATTGGGAATGTAGATCTGGTTCATGGCCGCGTAGCCCATGGACGGATAGGCGCTGAAATAGGTGCCTTCCTCAATACCGCGGAATAAACCTCTGGCGATACGGAATCCCAGAACGATCATGGACTTTGCGCCGGGGAAAATATAGCGGCCGTCGTACTGCTTCGGGCATCCCTCAAAACGTGACATGGGGGAAATGCCGCAAAGGTCGGCGCCGAA
>JAKSPC010000041.1 GCA_024405155.1 Lachnospiraceae bacterium
GCTACATGAGCTATATGACGGACAGCTTCAACAACATGGGGACCAATCAGATCAACGTTTCCCTTACCAATACCTCCACCAGATTTGTAAACGAAGAGCAGATGTATGCGTTCTACGGGGAGCATGGAGACGTTTTTTCACAGATGAGCCCCGTGGTGTCGATAAGCGGCAGGGTGAAGACTTCCTATGAGTCTCTCAGCAGGACATCGGTAAAGGGTGTGGATGAAGAATATGCCGCGATGCAGAAGTGGAAGATGCGCGCCGGCCGTTTCTTAAGCTACCCGGATGTGGCGAACCGGCAGAAAACGGCGGTCATCGGGTACTATGATGCCTGTGAACTGTTCGGCTCCGCGGAAGGCGCGCTGGGAGAAACGCTGAAGATCAACGGTTCCGCCTTTCAGGTGGTCGGCGTGGTGGAACGGCAGGATGAGGACGACCTTTCCGAAGGCGGTTCCGACGACATGGTGCTGATCCCGTCTTCCACGGCGCTCCGGATGAACCGGTCGGATCTTCCGTCGAATTATACCTTTGCCGTGGCAGAAATCGACGATTCGGAAAAGGGCGTGGATCTTCTGGAGGAATATCTGGAAGGCGTATTCATGAGCGATTCCCTCTATACGGTCACGTCCATGAGCGAAATGCTGGATTCCCTCAACAGTATGATCAACATGTTGAGTCTGGTACTGGGCGGGATCGCGGGCATTTCTCTTCTGGTGGCCGGCGTGGGCGTGATGAATATCATGCTGGTCTCCGTCAGCGAACGGACCAGAGAGATCGGGATCCGGAAGGCCCTGGGGGAAAGACGCAGTTCCATCATGACCCAGTTCGTGATCGAAGCGGCACTGACGTCCGTGATCGGCGGCGTGATCGGGATCGGTCTTGGCTCCGTCCTCTGCTCGGTGATCGGAAAGGTCATCGGCGTTGATGCGCCGCCCACGGCAGGCGCCGTCATAATGTCCTTCGGAGTTTCCGTGGCCATCGGGCTCATTTTCGGATATCTGCCTGCGGCAAGGGCCGCAAGGCTGAATCCCATCGATGCATTAAGGAGTGAATGATGAAAAAACTGATCGTAATGACATTTGCCGTTCTGCTGTGCCTTTCGGCGGCGCTGCCTGCCATGGCGGCGTGCCGGTGGAACGAAGATGAGGGAGTTGCGGCCGAATGGGACGGGTATTCGTACCCCGTGACGCTGGACCTCTACAAAGGAAGCACCGACTATGAGGCAAACCGGGTGATCAGGGTCTCCTGCGGGGCCGAAAAGCAGGCAAGGGACTTTACCCAGACCATCGTAAATAACGGTCCCGGCACCTATACCTGTGTGATCCGTCAGACGGACGGCAGTTTTCTGGAAGCGTCCGATCCGCTGCAGGTGAGCAATGACCGGTACACAGAGCTGATGCAGGGACACGTGAAGCCGACCTGGCAGTTATCCAACGGCAGCTGGTACCTTGTCGATCCGCTGGGGAACCGTCTGAAAGGATGGCACAAAGTCAATGAAAAATGGTATTATATGCTGGAAGGCTCCGGGATCTGCTGCATCAGCTGCCGGACACCGGACGGATACTATGTGGACGAAACGGGTGCGTGGGACGGCGGACCGTCCATTTACCAATGAGAGTACTGATCACAGAAGATGACCGACATCTGTCGGAAGCGCTGACGCAGATCCTTTCGGAAGCAGGCTATGAGACTGTTCCTGCTCTGGATGGATATGAAGGCCTGGAACTGGCATCCGGGTCTTCTTTTGACGTTATGATCCTGGATATCATGCTGCCGGGGCTGAACGGATTTGAGGTGCTTTCCGAGATCCGGAAACAGGACCGGCACCTGCCCATTCTTATGCTGACGGCAAGAAATCAGGTGCCGGATAAGGTGAAAGCGCTGGATGGCGGCGCCGACGATTACCTGACCAAACCGTTCATCCCCGAGGAACTGCTGGCACGTCTCAGAGCCCTCACCAGGAGGAGCGGGGAAAACGCACTGGTAGTGTACCGCTTCGGTGATATCGAGCTGGATGCCGATAATCACGAACTGCGCTGCGGGGAAAAGAAAGTCATGCCGGGCTACAAGGAGTTTGAACTTCTTAGATATCTGATCCTCAACAGCAGGATGATCACGAGCAAAGAGATCCTTCTGACAAAAGTCTGGGGCGCCGACGCGGAAGTCGACGAAAACAGCGTGGAGGCGTATATTTCCTTTTTGCGGAAGAAACTTTCCTATATAGGTTCCGCGGTAAACATCCGCACGGTGCGCAAAGTGGGCTATCAGCTGGAGGAAAAAAATGATCCGTAAACTGCGATATCAATTCATGGCGATTATGATGAGCCTGGTGGCGGTCATTCTGCTGGCCGTTTTTGCCGCGCTCTTTTACGCCAACGAAAAAAGCTCCGCAAGGAATGCCGAACTTGCCATGCAGCAGGAACTTCTGTCAAAACTCGGCAAAGAGCGGTTCCGCACGCCGCCCGGCATGAAGATGAACGACATTGAGGGAAGCCCGATGCACATGTTTCCTTCGGTGATCGTAAAAATGGACGGCGGGGAAGTGACTCAGGTCCACAGCCGGGAAATGGAAGTTGATGAAAATACGCTGGATACCTGGATAGAATACGCGAAAGCGCATGCGGACGCGGACGGCTACGGGAATCTGGAGTCGGGAAATATCCGGTTTTATATCAAGGATTTTGACGACAAGACAAATCTGGTCTTCATGGACTTCAGCTTTGAGAAAAGCCAGCGCAGAAATTTTTTTCTCTGGTGCCTGTTCGGCTTTCTGGCGTCGTGCCTGGCTTTCTTTATTCTCTCCTGGTTCCTTTCCGGCTGGGTGGTCCGCCCTGTAAAGGAGACCTGGGAAATGCAGAACCGGTTCATTGCCGACGCCTCCCATGAGCTCAAAACGCCGCTTACCGTCATGATAGCGGATACGAACATCCTCTTGTCCCATAAAGACAACAGAGTGGAGGAACAGAAACGGTGGATCGAGAGCATCCGGGACGAGGCGCTTTCCATGAAAAAACTGGTGGAAGACATGCTGTTTCTGGCCAAGTCCGACGCGGAACGGAATGTGACTGCAGAAGAGGAATTCGACGTAAGCGACGTGGTGACCGACAAGGTGCTGGAATTTGAAGCCGTCGTCTATGAAAAACAGGCGGAGCTTCACGATGAAATAGAACCGGGGCTTCGGATGACCGGCGATAAAAGCGAATTTGCAAGACTTGCAGCCGTACTTCTGGACAATGCGGTGAAATACGCCGAGCCGGCGGGAGACGGAAAAAAGCAGGTGAGAGTATCGTTAAAAAAAGAAGGCAGAAAGCTGTGCTTTTCCATCAGCAATACCTGTACATCCTTAAGTGAGGAAACGATCCGCCACGCTTTTGACCGGTTCTACCGGGGCGATGCCACGCGTAACCGGACAGACGGAAGCTACGGTCTGGGCCTTTCCATTGCGGCCGAGATCGTCCGGGAAATGCACGGGAAGATCGAGTGCGCCTATCAAAACGGCTGCGCAGTCTTTCGCGTGTATTTCGAATGAGAAAGCAGTTTCTCGGGGCCGCCCTTGAGGAACTGCTTCTTTAATCTCATCTCTTTTTGAGTATAATTAAAATCATGAACATTTTGTTTCGGGATGAGTATATCGTCGTATGCATAAAGCCTGCAGGAGTGGTTTCGGAAGAGGCGCCCGGGGGCATGCCGGAGCTTCTGCGAATGGAACTTAAGAAGGACGCGGCAGTCCCGCAGATCTTCCCTGTCCATCGCCTGGATAAGGGCGTGGGCGGCGTGATGGTGTATGCCTTCACAAAAGACGCGGCAGCCTCGCTCACCCGGCAGATGACGGAAAGCGCCCCGGCGGATGCCGGAAAGACATTTACGAAAGAATACCTTGCCGTTACGGAAGGCGTGCCGGAGCCTGCCTCCGGCCGCATGGAGGATCTTTTGTTTCACGACAGGGAAAAGAACCGCACTTATGTGGTGAAGCGCCCGCGAAAGGGCGTGAAGGAGGCGGTGCTGGAGTACGAAACGCTTGCGTCTGCGGGCGGCGATCCGGAGGCAGGTGCTTTCAGCCTTGTGCGCATAAGGCTTCTTACCGGCCGCACCCATCAGATCCGGGCACAGTTTTCGTCCCGGAAGCTTCCGTTGTGCGGAGACCGCCGCTACGGTGCAAAAATCGCGGGCGACATCGCGCTGTGGTCCCACCGGCTTACGTTTCGGCATCCGGAAACGGGAGAGGAGCTCACGTTCCGTGCCGGTCCTCCGAAAGACGGCCCCTGGGCCGCGGTTTAAAGATGTCAGCGGATGGCTCTGTTGACACCCGGTATGATATGCTATACTATATCCGAAACAATGAGGAGGACGGCAAAATGAAGATCATTATTCTTGAGAAGCTCAGAAAGATGCTCGAAAAGTTCAAAGATATCATTAAAAAGAGATGACTGGAAGAGGACCGCAAAACAGGTGCATTCGATCATGACAGATAAGGTAAAGATCACAAAAGAGAATCTGGAAGCCCACGAGTGGCAGGTCACGTATTTTGAGACTGCCGCGGAGGCGGCGAAATACCTGGACCGGGCCATCGATAAAAAGGCCGTGGGGTTCGGCGATTCGGCGACGCTTGCCGCCATGGAAATGAACCGCCGGCTCTCCGCCCACAACAAGGTGTACGATCCCGCCGCGGCAAAGGACAATGACGATTTTTTGCGGCTGGCGAAGGAGGCACTGACCACGGACGTGTTTCTGACTTCCGTGAACGCGCTGTCACAGACCGGTGAAATGGTGAATATCGACGGCACGGGAAACCGGGTGGCAGGGTCCCTTTTCGGCCACGAGGCGGTCTATTTCGTGGCAGGCACGAACAAGATCGTCCCCACGCTGGACGACGCTCTGTTTCGGGCAAGGAATATTGCGGCCCCTTTGAACACTTCCCGGAAAGGTTACGCCACGCCCTGCGCGGCAAAGGGAAACCGGTGCTATAACTGCAGCGCGCCCCGCCGCATCTGCAACGCGGTGACCGTTTACCTGCAGAAAATGAACAACGCGGATCACGTGGAGATCATTCTGATCGGAGAACCTCTGGGATTCTAGAACGCCGGGGAAAGGCCGGAATGACGCGGGAAGGAGTGCGATACTGCAAACATGGAACTTTTAGAAAAGATCAGAAAATATATTGACGACCACGAAAATGAGATGGTGGAGGAACTGATGGAGCTGTGCGCCATCGATTCCGTGTGCGGCGAGCCGAAACCGGGCGCGCCCTTTGGCGCAGGTCCCAAAAAGGCTTTGGACAAGGCTGTGGAGATCTGTGAAAAGTACGGCCTCAAGACCAAAAACTATGATAACCGCGTGTGCACGGCGGATTTCGGCGGCTCGGAGCCGGCGCTGGACGTGATCGCTCACGTGGACGTGGTGCCTGCCGGCGAGGGCTGGGTAGTGACCGGACCGTTTTCGCCCATGGTGCGGGACGGACGCGTCTACGGCCGGGGCACGGCGGATGACAAGTGCGGTGTCATCGTAACTGTCTGCGCCATGCGGGCTCTTAAGGAACTGGGCATCCCCGTCACGAAGCGCTGCCGTCTGATCATAGGCAGTGCCGAAGAGACCGGCATGGAAGATCTTCCCGTCTATTACGCGGCGGAAAAGCCCGCTCCCATGTCCATCACACCGGATGCGGACTATCCGGTGATCAACATCGAAAAGGGACGGGTCGCCGCCACTTACGAGGCAGCGTTCTCCCGCAGTGAGGGCGAAAAGAAGCTCCTTTTCCTGGACGGCGGCATTGCCGTGAACCAGGTGCCGGCCACGGCCTATGCGCAGGTCACGGGGCTTACGGTGCCGGAGATCCGCCGGGCGGCAGAGACCGTGGAGGCAAAGACCGGCGTGAGTTTCGTCCTTCAGGAGGACGCGGGCACGGTGCGGATCACGGCCGCCGGCCGGGCAGCCCATGCTTCCACGCCGGAAAAGGGAAAGAACTCCGTACTGGCGCTGGCAGAACTCATCCTGGCACTTCCGCTGGATCCCTGCGAGGGCCTTGCGATCCTTCAGAAATATATGAAGTATTATCCCTTCGGGGATATCACCGGCACGGCGGCCGGCATTGCGGCAAAGGACGAAGTGTCCGGATATACCACCTGTTCCGCCGATATCATCAAAATGACGGAGACCCTGTTCCATGCGGAGACCGACGCCCGCACGGCAGTCTGTGCCGACAGCATGGACTATCCGGGGATCCTTTCGAAAAACGCGGCGGACATGGGGACCGTGGTCACCATCGACAGCTATCCGTCCCACATCGTGTCCGGGGACTCGCATTTCGTCCGCACCCTGAATAAAGCATACGAAGACGTGACGGGCCTTAAGGGCGGTTGTGTGGCCATCGGCGGCAGCTCTTACGTGCACCACGTGGAAGGCGGCGTGGCTTTCGGATGTCTGCCGGAAGGTGATCCGGCCTCCATCCACGGACCCAACGAAAGCATGTCCATCGACTGGCTCAAAAAGACGGCTGTGATCTACGCGCTGGTCATAGCCCAGCTGTGCAACTGAATATTTATATTCGGGTGCCGATGCGGTAAAATAACATTGGAGGTAAGCTATGAGTAAGTTAAAAAGATTCGCGGCCATTTTCGCCGTGCTCATCTGCCTGGCAGTGATCTGCCTGGGCTGTGCCGGTGCCATTCAAAAGGGCACCCTGCTGGCATCCCCGGGTGCGCAGAGAGTGCGCATCGTGGACGGCACCATCAGCGGAAAGTCCTGGAGGGCCCAGGCCGAAGACGTGTACTACCGGATGTATATCCCGGAATCCGCCACGCCGGAAACTCCCGCGCCGGCAGTTCTTCTGCTGCACGGTTACCAGAACGACAACCAGACTTGTGCCGCCTATGCGGTGGAACTTTCCCGCCGCGGCTACGTGGTCATGGCCATCGATGAATATGGTCACGGCAAAACGAAAACGGGACTTCTGGCCCGTGGTTTCGTGAACCACAAAGTCACCACCAACTATGGCCTGGATTCCGCAGAAGACGGAACGTTTACGGAGATCAGCGGTCAGGACCGCTACAAGCTCCTCATGAACTTCTCCAACCTTTCCTTCTTCCTGGAGAAGTATACCCTGGACGGGGACGAGAATCACGGCATATGGGATTCTTCCGCAGGCGGCATCTATGCGTACAGATGGCTTGCCGGCGTGAATTTCGTGGATCCCGCCCGCATGGCGGTCTCCGGACATTCCATGGGCACCTGGTCTTCCTGGACCGTGGCAGCGG
Organism: Lachnospiraceae bacterium; assembly: GCA_024405155.1. Lineage (GTDB taxonomy): Bacteria > Bacillota > Clostridia > Lachnospirales > Lachnospiraceae > Avilachnospira. The sequence continues at coordinate 7,251 of JAKSPC010000041.1, forward strand.
CTTTTGCCGGCACGGCCATGGAGCCCCGGGCAACCGTTCTGCAGTGCGGCGAGCTGTTCACCAAAGACGCTCACGACAACGGACTTTTCTGGTTCAATAACGTGCTCCTTCTGCAGGCAAAGTACGATGAGTTCAGCTACTTCCGCGACTATAAGAACAACGTGAACGACGAGCTCTTAAAGAGCCCGCTCCGTACGGAGTTCCTTGGCACGACCGCAGAAGAGGCCGCCTGGAACACCACGTTCGGCAAGTTTGAAAACGGTTCCGCACGCCGCATGCAGCTCTTGAATACCAACCACCGTCTGACCACCCACAACAAAGAAGGCCTGGCTACTGCCATCGACTGGATCGATCAGGCCACCGGGTACACCTCGCCCATCGCTTCCACAGATCAGGTCATGATGGTGAGAGAATGGCTCATTTTTGCAGCCATGCTCCTGGTGATCGCGTCCCTTCTTCCGCTTATGGAGATGCTCCTGATGGTGGCTCCTCTGAAGGGTGCAGCGCAGCCGCTTCCCGAAAAGACCCACATGAAGTCAAATAAGAAGTGGTGGATCGGTGCTGCCATTACCATGGCCATCGCTTTCGCCACCTATCCTTTCTGCACCCAGCTGGGTCACGGACTGTTCCCGCTTCCCGAGAACATTTTCCGCATGACCATCGGTGACGGCTTCCTGGTATGGTATCTCATCTGCGTGATCATCATGCTGGCCTTTTTGTTCATCGGCCGCGCAAAGGCCAAGAGTAAAGCAAAGAAAGCCGGCGTGGAGCCGGATCTGGAGACTCTTCACGAAATGGGCCTTGCCACCGCGGACGAGCCGGATAAATTCGGCTGGGGGCTTCTGCTCAGAAGTGTCGTGCTGGTGCTTCTTCTGGTGTTCTTCATGTATGTGATGGTGGAGACCGCGGAGACCGTTTTCGGCCTGGATCTTCGTTTCATCTGGCCCTTCTTCAAGTCTTTCAACGGGGAAAGATTCCTGCAGTTTTTGGTGTACTTCCCCATGTTTGCCCTGTTCTTCGTGCTGAACAACTCCAAGATCATGGCATCCTCCCGTCAGGAGGCCACTTATCAGAAGGGCGCGAAGGGATTTTTCGGCGCATGGTGGAGAGTGGCCCTTATGATGGTGGGCGGCGTCTGCTTCGTGGTGCTTCTGGAGTACATCCCCTCCTTTGCAGGGATCGGCCCCGGCGCTGACGTGCTGTTCGGCTCCACCTTCGGCGGACCGTTCATGTCACTGCTTATCGTGTTCGTGCCCCAGGTACTGGTGTTCTCTCTGCTCGGCACCTACATTTACCGCCGCACCGGCAACGTGTTCACCAGCGCGCTTCTGATCTCCTCCCTGGCCTGCTGGATCGTCACCGGCGGATC
>JAKSPC010000042.1 GCA_024405155.1 Lachnospiraceae bacterium
GCGGCGCAGATGCGGAATGCAGTTTCCCAGACGGACACGCACAGCGAAGCCGCGGGCGCGAGCGATGTGAGCGGCCTGGCTGAGGTGTGCGGACCCGATTGCCTTACGGCGCCCGGGCAGAGGTTTCGGCAGCGCCGGGATCGCACCGGGGCGGTGTGAATTTTCCCGGGAACGCATTACACCCCACGGGTGCAATTATGGGATTGTACTGTGATTTAGTACAATTTTTTCTCATTTCTGCACCTGTGGGGTGTCTTCACATTTCCCGAAAAGGGACGTATGCTCGCTTCAGAAACAAAATTTCCGGACTCCTGAAATAATACTGAATGCCATCGGGATCTTCAGGAGACCGGAGAGAGCCTGTATCGGTCCGTACGCCAATCCGGCCATGACAGGAACGTTCCGCGGACGGCCGCAAAGCCGGAACACGGAACACGGCTTTCAGCGCAGCGGTCTGCCTAAACCAAAACGCGAGGAGCCATGCAGCAATTCATGTGTACCGCCTTACCGAAGGGAGCGCAGTTTCCGCCAGATCTGTCTTTCCGGCCGAAAGCGCATGCCCGCCGAAGACACGGCGGCAACCTGTCCGTACAAGGAAAACGCCCGCGCGACGCACAATTGAATATAGTATCCGGCACTCCGGCCCGTGGATATCGGCAAGTCACAACTGCACCGCTTACGGGCCGGTTTTGCTGTTATTCTTTCGTCCCGGCATACACGATCACGGGCATGCCCTTGTATACGTATTTGTAAAGTTCCTTCGCCTTGGCAAGGGGCATGTTGATGCAGCCGTGAGAACCGGAATACACATAGATCTCGCCGCCGAATTTCGGACGCCAGGTGGCATCGTGGAACCCGATGTTTTTGTTGAAAGGCATCCAGTAATTCACGTGGGAGCGGTAAGCCTCCGTACCGTCGGAGTTATACCCCACCAGGTCACGGTTGGTGGTCTTGAAGGAGATCTGATACATGCCGGTGGGGGTCCTGCGGCCCTTTGCCGCCTGCATGCCGGTGACCACGGGAGAATCCAGCACCAGGACACCGTCCACCACCAGATACATCTTCTGATTGGCGATGTCCACTTCCGCCCAGGTGTTCCCCACGTCGTTGGCCGTTTCGTGAGAGTTGGCCGTCTGTTTCCACACGGCAGTGATCTGCTGTTCCGGGTACTGTTCCGCCGCAGCCGGATCCACCACCGCCTTCCGCACGGCTTCCTCCAGCATGGTGTAAAGCTGTGCGCCGGTGGCCTCTTTATCCATCTCCCAGCCGTAATCCGTATTGTCCACCAGTTCCTTTTTTCCGCTGGCGCTCATGAAATACCGCACCCGGGCCGGCGACTTGGTGGAATACCATCCGTCCAGCCGGAACATGTAGTTGTCAAAGGCGTCCCTGTCAATGGCTGCCGAAACCTCCGCCGCGGGCTTTGCCCCCTCCGGCGTCACCAGGTCTTTTGTCATCATTTTGCGGATCTCCGCAGTAGGGATCTCCATGACGGTACCGGCACCAAGATCCACTTTGGCGTGGATCTCCTTCAGTGCGTTCATTTTGGAAACGTATCCGCAAAGCGCCTCGTTGTCCGCGCGGATCACTGGCTTTTCGTACACGCCTTCCGGGTCTTCTGCGGTAAAGGTGATGCTGTGGGCTCCGCCCTCCAGTGCCGCTCTGATGCAGCCGGCAAACGTTTCGGGGATAACGGTCGTGCCCTCCTGTTCCGGCACCACGGAGTATGTGTCGGTGGCTTCGTCAAACGCGGCGAAGGCGTCCTTCGGGGCGACGGTCATTACGGGATCCGCCATTTTCATGGAAAGGACCGCTTTTTCAAAAGCGACGGGGTCGCCCACGGTCACCGTATAGGTGCCGGTGGGGTATTTATAAACGTTTTTCTCAGGAAGGAACGTCCATTTGTTCTGGGAGGCGATCACGTTTTCCAAACCGGAATAGCGGCGGGAAATGGCTGCCTGGCCAAGGTCCACGCTCTCTGTAACGCCGTCTTTTCCGGTGACCGTGAAATGAGAATCCACGGCGGCGGACCTTTCCGTGATCTTTGCCTGGGCCTCCGCGGGGGTCAGATTTTCCACCAGAACGCCGTCAATAAAGGTGCCGGGAAGGAACCGTTCGGAATAGTAATGCACGCCGTAACCGTAGGCTGCGGCAGCACCAAGGAGCAGGATACCTGCCGTGATGCCGAGGAATTTTCCCCAGGGGAATTTCCGTTTCTTCCAGGAACCGCGGGAGGCGGCTTCTTCCGTTTTCTTCCCCTCCCCGATATCTTCCACCGGGTAAGACACAGGATCTTCCGCGGACTCGGGGATCGTTCCGGCCGGATCTGTCTCCGGCGCGGCGGGGACAAAGTCTTCCACCGGATATTCAATTGTTTCGGGAGAGACGGTCTCTTCCGTAAACACATTCTTTTCTTCGTTCACTGGTTCTCTCGCTGCATGCCCCTTAAGAGCACTGCACTCTCTTAGTTATCTGTCGCGTCATCACCGGTAAGGGTGAAGGTGAAGGACTTACGGGCGGCGTCATCGGCAGCCAGATATTCGTCATAAGTGGTCATCTTGTCGATCAGCCTGCCGTCACGGATCTCCATGATGCGGTTAGCCGTGGTCTCCACCACCTGGTGGTCACGGGACGAGAACAGGATCACACCCGGGAATCTGATCAGCGCATTGTTGAGGGCCGAAATGGACTCCATGTCCAGGTGGTCGGTGGGCTCGTCCAGGATGAGCACGTTAGCGCCGGAGATCATCATTTTCGACAGCATGCACCGCACCCGCTCACCGCCGGAAAGGATGTTCACGTGCTTCATGCCGTCGTCGCCGGCAAAGAGCATGCGGCCCAGGAAGCCGCGGACATACTGTACGTCCTTTACGGGGCTGTACTGCATGAGCCATTCGTAGATGGTGTCTTCCGACTTGAATTCATAGGCGTTGTCCCTGGGGAAGTATGCCCGGGAAGTGGTCACGCCCCACTTGTAATCGCCTTCATCGGGCTCCATTTCGCCCATGATGATCCTGAAAAGAGTCGTTTTCGCAAGCTCGTTGGGGCCTACGAAGGCCACCTTGTCGTCGCGGTTCAGAATGAAGCTTATGTTGTCCAGCACCTTCACGCCGTCAATGGTCTTCGACATGTTTTTCACGGTGAGGACTTCGTTTCCGATCTCGCGGTCCGGCTTAAAGTCGATGTAGGGATACTTTCTGGAGGAAGGACGGATCTCTTCCAGTTCGATCTTTTCCAGGGCTTTCTTACGGGACGTTGCCTGCTTGGATTTGGAGGCGTTGGCCGAGAACCTGGCAATAAACTCTTTCAGTTCCTTGATCTGCTCCTCTTTCTTCCGGTTGGCTTCCTTCATCTGACGGATCATCAGCTGGCTGGCTTCCACCCAGAAATCGAAGTTGCCGGCGTAGAGCTGGATCTTGCCGTAGTCGATGTCGGCGATGGCGGTGCAGACCTTGTTGAGGAAATACCGGTCATGGGACACCGTGATGATGGTGTTTTCGAAGTTGATGAGGAACTCTTCCAGCCAGGCGATGGCGTCCAGATCCAGGTGGTTGGTGGGCTCGTCCAGCAGAAGGATGTCCGGATTTCCGAACAGGGCCTTTGCCAGAAGGACTTTCACCTTCATGGGAGAAGGCATGTCTTTCATCTGTGCATAGTGATGCTCCACGCTCACGCCCAGACCTTCCAGCAGGGTGGCTGCGTCGGATTCCGCGTCCCAGCCGTTCATTTCGGCAAACTCGGACTCCAGTTCCGCCGCCTTGATGCCGTCTTCATCGGAGAAATCCGGTTTGGCGTAGATGGCGTCCTTTTCCTTCATCACCTGATACAGGCGGGGATTTCCCAGGATAACGGTATCCAGCACGGTGTAGTCATCGTACTTGTTCTGATCCTGCTCCAGGAAGGAAAGACGCTGTCCCTTGGTGATGACCACTTCACCGCTGGTGGGTTCCAGCTGACCGGAAAGGATCTTTAAAAGGGTGGATTTGCCGGCGCCGTTGGCACCGATGACACCGTAGCACTGGCCTTCCAGAAATTTGATGTTGACGTCCTCGAAGAGGGCTTTTTTTCCTACGCGGAATGTGAGGTTGACTGTTGAGATCATGTTGTGTCTCCTTTATTAATGCATATGTGATCCGATGATCACGAGCCCCACGGCCAGGCCCACGATGGCGGCGTAGGCGGTTTTCCGGGAGCTGTAGAGTTTGATGGACTGGGGCAGGATCTCACCGAATACCACGTAGGTGAGGGTGCCTGCGGCAAAGCTAAGCGCGATGGCCGGTCCCAGGGAGCCGCCGGTGGATCCCATAGCATATCCGATCATGGCGCCGATCACCGTGGGAACGCCGGAAAGGGCGGCAATGCCCACGGCTTTCCATTTCGGCATGCCGGAAGTGGTAAGGGAAATGGCCACGGTCATGCCTTCGGGAATGTTATGGATGACGATGCTGATAAGCAGCACCCACAGGGCGGAGCTTAAACCGTCCTGGGCATACAGCGCGCCGATGGACATGCCTTCCGGAATGTTGTGGATGGCGATGGCCGCCGCCGTGGTAATGCCTGCCACCAGAAGCTGCAGCTTCTCGCTGCGCTTTTTATTCACGGCTTTGGTGCGCATCTTGGTGTTTGTTTTGTTGGGCGACATGCCTTTGGCGTCACAGTCTTCGCAGGCAGTGAAGTCGTCGGTATGGCCGGCGCGGCTGTCCACCACGTAGTCCAGCACCACCACGATGCCGGCGCTTACGAGCACGATGAGTGCCACCAGCCAGGTATGGATGCCGGATTCCATGGCCTCATGCAGCAGTTCGAAGCAGATGAGAGCGATCATGGTGCCGGCGGAAAAACTTAAGATAATGGCGCGGGCTTTTTTCGAGATCTCTCCCAGCTGTGCGCCGATGAGACCACCCAGACCCAGGCCTACAACGCCGGTAAGTATTGTGATCAGGATCAGTTGAAACATATTGTCTCCTCGTTATGCTGTGCCGAAGGGTCCGGCGTTTCCCGGCCCCGTTTTCGGCTGTATGCGGCTGCCTGTTTCAGCCCTGTTTCATGGATGCGTAATAGTTGTGCACCATGGACTTGTCGTAGTAAATGTGGCTGTCGCCCATCTCCAGCTCCACCCGGCCGTTTTCCATATAAGGCCGTGCCTCGTGGACCTGACAGTTGTAGGAAACGCCGCCGCAGAAAGTTTCCCTGCCGCTGGCGATGTACTGGAAGGACCTGAGCACGCAGCCGTGTACCACCAGAAGGATGGTCTTGTCCTGATACCGGGGGTCATTCACCAGGTCCGTCAGGAACTCTTCCACTCTTTGGGCCACGTGGGTGAGCTTTTCCACGGAAGGATCCATCTCCGGGTTTTCCGGATCACGCCAGTAAAGGCCGAAATCGGAAAGCGGCACGCTGTAGCCCTCCGCTTTGCAGATGAGACCCTCCCACACGCCGAAGGACGCTTCTTTCAGCCGGTCGTCAAACAAAAGCGGTACGCTGCGCCCCTTCGTGACCAGTTCCGCCGTTTCGCGCGCACGAAGAAGAGGGCTCGAGATGCAGATGTCATAGGGAACATCTCTCATGCCCTCTGCGCAGGAAACGGCCATTTTTCTGCCGGCATCGTTCAAGGGGATGTCGGTCTGGCCCTGGAGCCTGCCGCAGGTATTCCAGTCGGTCTCGCCGTGGCGCATTAACAGTAACTTCATAATCTGTTTAGTATACAACAGTTGGAAGGCGGTGACAACACCTGTCAGATGCTGATATTGTTTTTCAGTTTGCACTTCACTTGCAAAACTAAATTCCACCCCAGAAAACGAAAAAGTGGATTTTACTTA
>JAKSPC010000043.1 GCA_024405155.1 Lachnospiraceae bacterium
AACTGGCGACACATGGATTTTCAGTCCATTGCTCTACCAACTGAGCTACCGAGGCTTTTTGCCTTGCTGCTCAGTTCTTGAACAGCAACGCCTATTATATAGGACAGGACCCCCGATGTCAACAGTTTCTTTGAAAAATTTTTGAGACTTTCTTTCGGCCCTGTCCTCTGTTCTTACCTGTCAAAAAGTGCCGCGAATTCCTCGCCGGTCAGCTTTTCCTTTTCCATGAGAGCCGCCGCGCCCTTTTCCAGAACGGCCCGGTTCTCCATGAGGATCTTCTTTGCGGAGGCATAGCATTCATCTACCAGCGCCTTTACTTCCTCATCGATGGTGGATAGCAGTTCGTCTCCGTAAGTCTTATTGTGAGCGATGTCATAGCCCAGGAAAACGTCGTCTCCGTTTTCGTTGTAGTTGAGCATGCCCACCTTTCTGCTCATGCCGTACTGGGTCACCATGGCCCGGGCGATCCCCGTTACCTGCTTGATGTCCTGGCTGGCGCCGGTGGTGATGTCGTCACACACCAGTTCCTCCGCGATACGGCCGCCCATGGCTGCCATCATCATGTGCATCAGCTGGCCCCTGGTAACGAAAGTATCGTCCTTGTCCGGAAGCGGCATGGTATAACCGGCAGCGCCCTCCCCGGTGGGGATGATGCTTACCAGGTGTACCGGTCCCACGTCCTCCAGCAGATGGAACAGGATAGCGTGACCGGTCTCGTGATACGCGGTGATTTTCCTGTCTCTTTCGGAGATGACTTTGGACTTTTTCTCCTTGCCGATGCCGGATTTGATAAATGCGTCCTCAATGTCCTTTTGGGTGATGCTGTCCCGGCTGGCGCTTGCCGCCGTAATGGCTGCCTCATTCAAAAGATTTTCCAGATCGGCGCCGGTAAATCCTGCGGTAACCTTTGCCAGATGGGAAAGGTCCACGTCTTCCGCCAGCCGCTTGTTTTCCGCATGCAGCTTAAGGATCGCCTCCCTGGCTTTCACGTCCGGCTTTCCTACGACGACTTTGCGGTCGAAACGTCCCGGACGCATGATGGCCGGATCCAGGATGTCCACACGGTTGGTGGCCGCCAGAACGATAATGCCCTGGTTCTCGGAAAATCCGTCCATTTCCACCAGCATCTGATTCAGCGTCTGTTCTCTTTCATCGTGGCTTCCGCCCAGACCGGTACCGCGCCGTCTTGCCACGGCGTCGATCTCATCGATGAACACGATGCAGGGCGCGTTTTTCTTTGCGGTCTCAAACATGTCGCGGACACGGGCAGCGCCCACGCCTACGTACATTTCCACGAAATCCGAGCCGGAGATGGAATAGAAGGGCACTCCTGCCTCTCCTGCCACGGCTTTGCCCAGAAGGGTCTTACCGGTTCCGGGAGGGCCCACCAGAATGACGCCCTTGGGAATCCGCGCGCCCATGCTGCGGAATTTGGCAGGATCTTTCAGAAACTGCACGATCTCCTCCAGTTCCTCCTTTTCCTCCGTCATGCCGGCAACGTCCGCGAACTTGATCTTGTTGTCTTCCGCCAGGCGGGCACGGCTCTTGCCGAAATCCGCCATCTTGGCGTTCATGCCGCCCATGCCCATGCGTCCGCTTAAGAGAGGCATCACCAGAAGGAGCGCCATGACGGCCATCATCACATAAGGAAGCCAGGACCAGATACCGCCGTTATCCACGGGTTCCATGACGTAATCGATCTTTCTGTCCTTAAGATCGGACACGAAGACCGCCGCGTCCGGCACGGTGGTCACCATCTTCGTACCGTTCACGTGTACGATGGTCACTTCTGCCGTATCATTAGATCCTGCCGGCTGAACGTCGATCTCCGTGATCTGATCCGGTTTGGAAAGGACCTGCTCCAGTTCCGCGCTGGAAAGCCGCCTCGTGCTGTTCATGGAAGGCAGCAGGAAAGAGATGGCCAACAGGGCCACCATAATGATCAGAAACCAGGGGATCCGTATTTCTCTTCGTTCCATAAAACCTCTTATTCAAATACCACTTCCCCGATAAAGGGAAGATTTCTGTGCTTCTGCATATAGTCAAGACCGAAACCGGCAACAAAAAGATCTTCGATCACGAAGGCGCTCCAGTCGGTCTTCAGGGGCTTCACCCGGCGGGAAGGCTTGTCCAGCATGGTGGCAAGTTTTAAGGAAGCGGGCTTTCTTGCCTTCAGGAGTTCGATCAGGTAGGAAAGCGTATTGCCGGAGTCGATGATATCCTCCACGATGATAACGTCTTTTCCCTCGATGGGCTCATCCAGGTCCTTGATGATCTTTACGACGCCGGTGGATTTCAGACCGGCACCATAGCTGGAAACAGACATGAAGTCGATGGTCACGTCGGCATCCGTGATGTAATTGGAAAGTTCGGTAAGAAAATATACGCCGCCCTTTAATACGCAGATCAAATGCACGGTCTTTCCGGCATATTCCTTATTGATCTCGTCGGCGACCCTCTTGATCCCCGCTTTCAGTTCCTCTTCCGGTATCAGTGTCCTAATCGTGTAGTTTTCCATGTCTCATGCCCCTCTGAATCTTTATTGTTTCGTGTGTTTCATTATCCGTCGTCACCCCGCCCGGCAGATCCGTATGGCAGCCCGTATGCGCGGTCACGGCTTCCTCTGCAGCCCGGATATGTGTCTCTCCCCAGTCCTTCAGGGGGACTCCCAGCCGCCGAAGTGCTTCAATTATAACATATCTTCTGAGGATCTGCGGAATGGTTTTCAGCAGATTTCGGGAAAGTATCAGATTTTTTTCCTTTTCCTCCGAAATAAGTGCCTCCGAAAGCAGTGTTTTCGCTTCTTCTGCCAGGCGTGCCTCTGCTTCCCCGCAGAGAGAGCCGGCAAGAACGATGTGTCCCGCCGCCCTTTCATTGATCTTCTTAAGCTCCGGCAGCACCACGTTCCGGATGCGGTTCCTGGCGTAATCGTTTTCCAGATTGGTGGAATCGGTGACGAAGGGAAGCCCGTGTTCCGTCAGATAGGAAAGGATCTCTTCCCTGTCCCGGTCCAGAAGAGGCCGGATGATCCCGTCTCTCTCATAGGCCATTCCGGAAAGCCCTTTGAGCCCTGTGCCGCGGATAAGGTTTAAAAGTACCGTTTCCGCCTGATCGTCGGCGTGATGGGCCACGGCAATGCGTGCCGCTTTATCTGCGGCCGTTTTCCCGGCAGTGTCTGCTTCCTGAAAGAGCGCCCTGTAACGAAGCGTTCTCGCCGCCTCCTCCATGCTCATGCCGGTCTCTTTCACAAAAGCCGGCACGTCCACGCGTACGGCGGTAAAGGGGATCTCCCGCTCTCTGCAGAATACGCGGCAGAACTCCTCGTCCCGGTCCGCTTCCGCGCCGCGGATACCGTGGTTCACGTGAACGGCGTTCAATGACAAATGAAAAAGCCTCTTAAGCGCAGTCAGTACGCTCAAGAGGCAGACGGAGTCAGCCCCTCCCGAAAAACCGACGGTAACGACGGCTCTTTCCGGGATCAGCTTCTCTCTGCGGATCGTTTCCAGTACGTTTTTTTCGAATCTGTCCATCAGCCCAGGATGCATTTTCCGGGACGGGCGTCCGTGATCACGTCATGATCCAGCACCACTTCACCGTTTACGATCACGTAGTCGATGCCTTCGGAAGCCTGTGCGGGCTCCTCGTAGGTGGCATGATCGGTGACGGTGTCCTTGTCGAAAATAGTCACGTTGGCGTCCAGGCCTTCTTTCAGGAAGCCAAAACGCTCCTCCATTCCCATGACCGCCGCGGGAAGACCGGTGAGCTTGTAGACCGCGTCCTCGATGGGCATCAGGTCGTGCTCTCTTACCAGACGCAGGAATCTGGTGGAATGTCCGGCATTCCGGGGATGCGGCCTGCCGTTGTAGTTGTGAAGGTCATAGGCCGTGCCGTCGGATACCACGGAGATATCCCGCTGGCTCATGATGTTTAAAACGTCCTCTTCGGACATGTTGTGATAGATGCAGTCCACGACGCCGCGGCAGCCCAGAAGAAGCTTCCGGATGGCTGCGGGCACGTCGCACGCCCACATTTCGGCAAGTTCCGTCAGCGTCTTTCCCATGACTTCGGGCCACTCAATGCCGTTTGCCAGGTCCGCCACGGCAATGTTGGCGGCACCGCCGCGGAATTCCATTTCGGGAAGCGTGCCGTGGTCGGAGATCCGATCCCACCATTCGTCATCCTTTAAGTGCTCTGCCAGAGCGCCGTAGCCGCCGTCCATGGCTTCCTTGGGGAAACTGGAGGTGAGCTTGGAGTGGGATGCCGCATAAGGGTACTGATCCGCATGAATGCTGATCCCCTTTGCCCTTGCCTGATCGATCTTTGCCAGAAGTTCTCCGGAACGGCCCCACATGGTCTTTCCCATCAGTTTCAGATGGGAGATCTCCAGACGCACGCCCGTCTCTTTCGCTACCTCGATCATCTCATCCAGCGCCTCGAATACCCGGCGGTTCTCGTTCCGCATATGTACGGACAGGAACTTATTGTTGGCGGCACAGACTCTTGCCAGTGCCTTGATCTCCTCGGTGTCGCAGAAGCTTCCCGGCGGATAGATGAGGCCGAAAGATACGCCCAGGGCGCCGGCTTTCAGTTCCTTATCCAGAAGAGCGCACATTTCGTCCATTTCCTGAGGGGTAAGCGGTCTCTGATCCCAGCCGACGATGGTGCTTCTCAAAGCGCCGTGGCCGATGCTCATGCCCACGTTGATGGACTGGGGACGGGAGTTGTAATCCTCGGCATAGGTCTTCATGTCCCGGGGCTTATACGTGTATCTGTCGGATTCCCCCACCAGAAG
>JAKSPC010000044.1 GCA_024405155.1 Lachnospiraceae bacterium
CAGCAGAAGAGATCCCGCAGCCGGGTTTCGTGAAAATCCACAGCGCCCGATTTCCATAATGAACAGCAATTTGTGCAATATTCCAACTTGCACGGAACCACAACATTTGGTATCATTTAGCGCAATAGGGTAAAGGAGAGGTACGAAATGCAGTATCTTCAGTGTACAACCGAATATGCTTGCGGGTGTGGCGCGGCGCAGCAGCCGTCCTCATTCTCTTTCCCTTCCGTTTTATCATTATCAGTATTCGTATCAGTTAGGTAATCACTTCGGTGGTTACCTTTTTTTTGAGCATGAAAGGAGATCAACAATGAGCAACTCAAATGAACCCATCAGGGACGCAAAACAGCTTGGTACGGGCAAAGTCCTGGTACTTGGCCTGCAGCACATGTTCGCCATGTTCGGCGCAACGGTACTGGTACCCATCATCACCGGTCTTTCCGTTTCGGCGACTCTGCTTTTCGCAGGTCTGGCAACACTGTTCATGCATCTCATCACCGGTAAGAAGGTCCCGGTATTCCTTGGATCTTCCTTCGCATTCCTCGGCGGATACGCAGCAGTGGTGGCAGCAGGTGAGCAGTACGGCCTTACCCAGGCACAGTCACTTCCCTACGCATGTGTGGGCGTTGCCTGCGCAGGTCTCCTTTATCTGGTACTTGCAGCTATCTGCAAGGTATACGGCTCCAAGAACATCATCCGTTTCTTCCCGCCGGTAGTGACCGGACCCATCATCATCGCCATCGGCATGAACCTGGCTCCCTCAGCCATCAATAACTGCGAGACAAACTGGCTCATCGCTCTGGTAGCTATCGTAGTAGTTATCGTATGCAACATCTGGGGCAAGGGCATGATCAAGATCATCCCCATCCTTCTGGGCGTACTTGCTTCCTACCTGGTTGCAGCCGTGACCGGAAACGTTGACTTCTCCGCAGTGAAGGACGCTGCATGGATCGGCCTTCCCGTAAAGATGGAGAACACCGTATTCTCACTCATCGGCAATGCCAACAGCAGCCTGATCCTTTCCGCCATTATCACCATCGTTCCCATCGCCGTAGCAACCATGATGGAGCACGTGGGTGACATCTCCGCCATCTCCTCTACCGTAGGCAGGAACTTCATCGAAGATCCCGGCCTTCACAGAACGCTGATCGGCGACGGTATCGGAACCACCATCGCAGCACTCTTCGGAGCACCCGCAAACACCACTTACGGTGAGAACACCGGTGTTCTGGCACTGACCAAAGTTTACGATCCCTTCGTAGTAAGACTTGCAGCTTACTTCGCGATCATCCTTTCCTTCTGCCCGAAGTTCGCGGCTATCATCACGGCAATGCCCGCAGCAACCATCGGCGGCGTTTCCCTGATCCTCTACGGCATGATCTCCGCAGTAGGTATCCGCAACATGGTAGAGAACCACACCGACTTCCAGAAGTCACGTAACGTTATCATCGCTGCTCTGATCATCGGTCTGGCCATCGGTATCAACTACTCCACTGACGGAGCTATCGTGCTCGGCTCCGTAAGCCTTTCCGGTCTGGCAGTAGCTTCCATCGTAGGCATCCTGCTTAACGCCATCCTTCCCGACAAGCGTGATCCCGAAGAGCCCAACGACAAGCTTTCCGGATCTCTTGGAAAGTATTGATCCGCATACAGTAGGCCTGAAACAGGCAAACTGAAAAGCATCAAGGACCGCATCCCGATATCACCGGGGTGCGGTTTTCGCTTATCCCGAAATTGCAGGTGATACGGGTCCGCACGTCTCCGCCTTGCCGCTCGCTTTGCTTGCGCCTGCGGCTTCGCTGTGCGTGTCCGGCTGGGAAACTGCATTCCGCATCTGCGCCGCGGCGCACTCCGTGCTTGCTCTGCAGGCGGAACAGCAGTTTCCCTGCCGTCCAGTGGATGCAATGGGGCGCTTCCGCGCCCTGGAAATAAGGAGAGACAAGCTTTCGTGCATATCGCACCTGCCATGCCTCATGCAGCGGAGCAGGGCGGCGCTCCCACATAGCAGTCGCCCGCCGCCGCAAGCCCGAAAAAGTAAAATCCCACATAAGCCCCCTGTTTTGGCTATTCCGGTGGGAAAAACGGAAACACCGTCCCACATAAATGACAGAAAAGCAGGGCCTATGTGGGACACTTTTTGAGGTGTCTCACCCAAGAGGCCTGAAATAGCTTTCTATGTGGGAAAATGCAAAAAGTCGTCCCACCGAACAGGCTCCAAAAGGGGGTATCGGTGGGAAAGCCGAAAAACGACCTTTTTTCATCCCACATATCGCAGCTAAAATCGGTGTTAACGTGGGAAACGGTATATGAAACGACTACGGAATGTATGCCGCTAGGACAATACTTGCGAATTGGTTCTACTCGAAGGGGGAGAAATGTATGCCATTTCCGCAAAAGCGCCTGTTTGGCTCTACCGGGTCCAGAGGAAATGTATGCCAGGAAAGCAATGATTGTCCATAGGTTCTACTCGCCGCTGAAAAAGCATATGCGGCTTACACTCTCACCGGTTCAAATTCATGAGAAAATAGAAAGCGTCCGGAGGCTCACATGCCGGTTTTCGCACAGCTTTGAGGAGGGTCACAGGAAAGAGAAATCAAGGAAAATGTAAATGAAATGCAAAGACCCGCTGACAAAGATATGGTAAGATAATAAATATTTTCAGAATGGTACAGAATCATACAGCAGGAAGAGCGTTAGGCAGTAAGAAGAGCACCGGCAGTAAGAAGAGCACCGGCAGTAAGAGGAGCGCCAGGCAGCAGAAAAAGCGATGGAACTCAGAGAGACTTTCAATACAAGTGAAGAAAACTATGACAGATTCCGCCCCGGTTATCCGGAGGAGCTGTTTTCCGATATCTTCTCTTATGCCGGGCTGAAACAGGGCAGCTTTGTGATCGAGATCGGGACGGGGACCGGCCAGGCGACGCTCCCGTTTCTTCAGAAAGGCTGTAAAGTGACCGGGATCGAGCTGGGAGACAGGCTGAGTGAGTATGCGCGGCAGAAATTCGGTGCGTATGAAAACTTCCGGATCATCACGGGGGACTTCTGCGATGTGGAGCTGATGCCGGATTCCTGTGACCTTGTGTTTTCAGCAACGGCATTTCACTGGCTTCCGGTGGAGGAATCCCTTCAGAAAGTGAAAAAGATCCTTCGCCCCGGCGGGGCGCTGGCGCTTTTCTGGAACCATCCGTTCCCGAACAGGGAGGATGACCCGACCAACGCGGCAAGCCGGCAGGTCTATGATAAATACCGTCCGTCGCCGAAAAAGCAGATCGAGTTTACCGAAAAAGACCTGGCCGCCTGGAAGGACCGCCTAGCCGATGCCGGTTTCGACTTTATAGAAGCGAAACTCTACCGCAGGAAAAGGACTCTGACTACAGAGCGGTACATCGGCCTTCTGAATACATACTCGGACCACATCGCGCTTCCGGAAAAAACGAAACAGCTGTTTGAACAGGAAATGCGGCGCGCCATTGACGCCGCAGGTGGGTCCATCAATATTTACGATACCATTGACCTTTACATGGGAAAAACCGTATGAGCAAACGATATCTTTTATTCTCCGATACCCACGGCCGGAATGCCGCTGCAGAGCACGTGCTTCGCAGCTTCGGTCCTTTTGATGCTGCAATTTTCTGCGGAGACGGGGAAGGTCTGGAAAATGTCCTGCAAAGCATGCCGGGCTGCCCGGCGGAGCTTTTCATGGTGGCGGGAAACTGTGACCACTACACCACGCTGAACGAAGATGCCGTCTTTCCCCTGGGAGGGCATAAGGTCTTCCTCACCCACGGGCATAAGTACGCCATCCGGCGGGACCTGACCACGCTGGCTTCCTTTGCCGAAAAAAACGGCTGTGATCTTTGCTTCTTCGGCCATACCCACATCCCTGCGGACGAAACGGTAAACGGCGTCCGCTGCCTGAACCCGGGTTCCCTGGGTCTTCCCCGGCAGGAACCTGCTTTCCCCACGTTTGTCATTCTGACATTGGAGGATGACGGCAGTGTCTCGGCAGAGCTGTGCAAACTGAAAAGGTGACTTGAAAAAGTAAGTTCCACTTTGCAGGAGTAAGTTCCATCTTGTAGGAT
>JAKSPC010000045.1 GCA_024405155.1 Lachnospiraceae bacterium
TCTTTTTCTTCGGGGTGATGTCTTCCTCAGCCCAACCCATCTTTACTCTGCTCATATCTTTCTCCTTTTGCTTTTTTCTGGTGTAACTGTTCAGCACCCGTCAAGTCCATTGCTGCTGAACAGTTACCTTTCCTCCATATATTTTCCGATTCTTCGGATACCTTCTCTGATCCTGTCTTCACCGGTGGCAAATACCAGTCTGACATACTTCTTTCCTTCGGTGCCGAAGGTATCTCCGGGCACCACGATCACGTGTGCTTTTTCCAGCACGTCTTCGGCAAACTGATTGCCGTCCATGCCGGTGCCGGATACGTCGATGAACGCGTAGAACGTTCCCTGAGGCGCGAAGCACTTGAGCCCCGGGATCCTGTTGAACTCTTCCACCACCAGGTTCCTTCTGCGGGTGTACTGGCGGAGCATTTCCTCGAAGTCATCCTGAGGTCCTTCCAGAGCGGCCACAGCCGCGTACTGGGCGGATCCGTTGACGCCGGAAGCGATGTTTTCCTGGAAGCGGCTCATGGCATCCACGATGTCTTCACGGGCCATGGCGTATCCCACTCTCCATCCGCACATGGCGTATTTTTTGGAGAAGGAATTGATGATCACCGTGCGCTCCAGCATGCCGGGAAGCGAAGCGATGCTCACTGCCTTGTTTCCGTCGTAGGTAAGGCTGTTGTAGACTTCATCCGAGAAAACATAAAGGTCATGCTTAATGGCAAGTTCCGCGATCCTCTTTAACTGCTCCACTCCCGCGATGCCGCCGGTGGGGTTTGCGGGGGAGTTGATGAGAATGGCCTTGGTCTTCGGCGTGATGGCCTTTTCCAGTGCCTCAAGGTCAAAACAGAAGTTGTCCTTTGCGTAGCAGGAAACGAATACCGGCGTGGCGTGCTGGATATAGACCATGCGGGAATAATTGCAGTAGCTGGGATCGCCCAGGATGACCTCGTCACCGGGAT
The DNA here is from genome assembly GCA_024405155.1 of Lachnospiraceae bacterium. Classification (GTDB taxonomy): domain Bacteria; phylum Bacillota; class Clostridia; order Lachnospirales; family Lachnospiraceae; genus Avilachnospira. The sequence continues at coordinate 957 of JAKSPC010000045.1, forward strand.
CCACCAGCACGTGGAAGGCAAGAGAAAGCGCCTCCATGCCGCCGCAGGTGATCATGGCGTTTTTGATGGGGTCGCCGAATTTGACGCCCAGAGTCTTTTCCGTCTCTTTCGTCACTGCCGCACGCAGCTCGTTGATGCCGGCGTTGGGCGGATAGTGATGGGCCTTGCCGTTTTTTAAGGATTCGATGGCCGCGTCAACGATGTATTTCGGCGTATTGAAATCAGGTTCTCCCACCGTAAAGGCGATGACGTCCGTCATGCCGGCCGCTTTGTTGAAAAGCTTCCGGATGGGGGAATTTGTCACATATTTTTCGGCACTTGCCAGTCCTCTCATTACGTATAAAACCTCCTCATACTGCGCCGGCGGTACCACCCGTCCGATTTTTGTTTATTATAGCATATCTGTCAGGCTTGCAACAGCAAAAAATCAAGCGGCATTCCCGATGGTCATGCCGCTTTCTGAATGATCTTAATACCACTTAACGCTTTTATATGTATATACCAGGATCGCTATGGTAACGACCGCGCATATGGTGGAAAATACATAGAACGGAATGTAGGAGCCGCCGAAAAGATCGGCCGTGATTCCGGGCAACATGGTATTCACCAGTCCGCCGATGGAATACACCACCTGCGTACGGCGGATCATTTCCAGTCTTTCCTCCGGCGGGAACCAGTCCTCCGTCCAGGTGACAGGACCCACGGACAGCACCGTGATCGAAAATCCCAAAAGGCCTGCGCCGCACAGGAGAAGCGCGGGGCTCAGGCGGACAAAACACAGAGCCAGGGTGCTCAGCATGCACAGGATCATAAAGAATACACTGGTCTTAAACAAAGAAAGTTTCGTGCTCAGCGTGCCGAATACCAGCTTTCCCACCGTCAGCATGACCCCTGCCGCGGAAATGGCGACGGCTGCAAGGGACGGATCGTATCCTTCCGTGGTCGAAAGCATGGATATGGCATTGTAGCAGCCGTAGTTATAGGAACAGCCCAGAATGATCAGCGCGTAGATGAGCAGTACGTTTATTCCTTTCAGGTGCGGTTCTTTTTTACACACTTTGGTTTTTGCTTCTGCCGATGCTTCCGGCACGGGAGCTTCTTCTGCGCCGTATGCGGTAAGTCCCATTTCCTCCGGACTTTCCCGAAGAATCAGAAATGCCGCGATCACCAGTACTGCCATAAGGATGCCTTCCATCAGGAAAGCGGTCGGCAGGCCCTTACTTTTGATCAAGCTTGTGATGAGGGAAGGGATCCCGATGGTGGAAAGCCCCGATGCGGCCGATACCAGACTGACAGCCAGCGTGCGGTTCTTCACGAACCATCGGCTGATCAGAATGGAAACTGCCACCATGGAAGTAAGTCCGTATCCGAATCCCGCCAGAGCCGAGCCGACAAGGTACATCGGAAAGCTTACCGACAGCGCATAAACGAAATGGCCCGAAGCACAGACAAGGCCTGCCATCAGCATGCCTTTACGGACTTTGACGTTTTTATAAAACTTCCCGGCCAGGTAGATGGCAAACATCTGGAACAGGGAACGGACCGTGCCGATCATGGAGACCTGGGAATTGGTAAAATTCCACTGTTCTCTGATAAACGGAGAATATACGGGAAAAACATTGCAGACCATGCCGCAGGTGGCATAAAACACGATCGCGCACCCCAGGCAGATGGCCCAGGCATAGTGATTCAGATTCAGTTTGGATAAGTATTTCTTCATGACGCCTCTATTTCGTTTCTATCTTAAAATCGATAAAATGTCCGATCCCCGCCTCACAGCAGGCAAAGCCCACATAGAAGGACTCCGGCATGCGGTCGATCTTCAGATCGTACTTATGACCGTTTATGGTGGTGGTGATCTCTTTTACGCCGAATTCGACCACCGTTTCGACCATTTCCCCGTCTTCTATGTGATATTTCGGCTCGGCAAGAAGGACGGGGTCGATGGACCATTCCTTCTTTTCCCTTGACGGTTCCACCTGCCAGTAATTGCAGCCGTCCTGCCACGGCACTACCTCAAAATAAAGGCCGTAGATGTTGTGTCCGTTTTCGTCGGTGGTGTAATTGTCGCCGAAGGAAACCAGCGGCCCGCCGAAATGGTCATAAAAACTGTGAAGCGTCACTTTTGTTCCGGCAGTGTATTTTTCCTTGGAAAAGAGACCGATCCAGGCGTACTCATCGGGATTCACGCCGTAAAAATAATCGGGCACTTCCACTCCGTCGGCGGAGTTCTTCGTCATTTCGTCGTTTCGGAAGTTGGAAACGTATCCTTCATCCTGCCTGAATTTATAGTGTGTCTTGCTGAAGGGAGAATACACGTACCGGAAATCCTCCATGCATGCTTCCAGGTTTTTCAGATCGTAAAATTTAGTGATGTTTCTGTTCATAATGCTCTTCCTTTCATTTACAGTATACCACACCCCGACCCATGGTTCATCATCAATTTCCGCGAACAGGCGGCAATTATTTTGTGAAAAAAGTGAAACGAACCACAGGGTGGAAAAAAAAGCCCGGCAGCCTTACGGACTGCCGGGTCTGCTTTTCGAACAGATTATGCTTCCGGGTCAACGACTTTCGCTTCCCGAGTTTGCCACTTGTCTGAGACTTTCAAGCAACTGACGCAATAGAATAATCGTTTATTTAGGTGACTTGAAAAAGTAAGTTCCACTTTGCAGGAGTAAGTTCCATCTTGTAGGA
>JAKSPC010000046.1 GCA_024405155.1 Lachnospiraceae bacterium
GTGGGCATCAGCGGCGGAGTGGACAGCTCCGTCGCCGCATATCTCTTACAGAAAGCCGGTCACGAAGTGATCGGCTGCCGCATGCGCACTTTCGATACCCCTGCTTCCCTGGCGGAGGAACAGTCCGCTGCCGAAGTGGCGGAAAAGCTGAGCATTCCTCTTTACACCGTGGACATGCGGGAGGCGTTTGCCGAAAACGTCATTGCCCGCTTTGCGGATGAGTATGCCCACGGCCGCACGCCCAATCCCTGTTTACTCTGCAACCGGCTGGTCAAATGGCAGGCGCTTCTTTTATGCATGCGGGAGCATGAGGCAGATCTCGTGGCAACCGGGCACTATGCCGCGGTGACAAAAAAACACTTTCTGACAGCCCCTGCCGGCTTTGCCTCAGAGTGCGCCGCAGACAGCTCAGAGCAGGGCGCCAGGTCCTGCGTCACCCGGGTGGCTTCGGAAAAGGACCAGAGCTACGCGCTTTATAACCTTACCCAGGAGGAGATCGCGCATACCGTGTTTCCCCTGGCGGACCTGTCCAAAGAGGAAGTCCGCGATCTGGCGAGAGAGGCGGGGCTTCTCACCGCCGAAAAGCCGGACTCCATGGAGATCTGTTTCATCCCGGACAACGACTACGCCGGTTTCCTGGCGGACCGTTTCGGCATAAAAGACTGCCCCGGCAATTACGTGGACGAAGCGGGAAACGTGCTGGGAAAGCATCAGGGCATCGTGCATTATACCGTGGGTCAGCGGAAGGGCCTGGGCATCGCTCTGGGAAAGCGCATCTTCGTAAAGGAGATCCGTCCTCTCACCAATGAAGTGGTGCTGGCCGACGACAGTGACGTTTTTGCGGATCACATTTTTGTGAAAGACATGAATTTCCAGCTGCTTTCGCCGGATGCCGGCGACGTCTCCGCTGCCTGCGTGAAGATCCGCTATGCGGACCGGGGCACGCCGGCCATCATCCGCCGGGCAGAAAGCGGGGCAGCGGAAGAAAAGTTCCCAAAAGGAACTGCCGGCGATATTTTCCGCATCGACTTTGAAAGACCCGTACGGGCGGCGGCGCCGGGACAGGCGGCCGTGGCCTATGACGAAATGGGACACATCCTCTGCGGAGGAACGATATTGTAACAAATGAAAAACAGAGACCGAAAACAGAATCAACGGGTGCTTTGGCGCGCAGGGATCCTCCCGGTGTTCGCGGCCATTTTCCTTCTGATCGCCTGCACCGTCACCTCGTTTGCCGCAGTGCAGACCGGTGCGGGGCCGGCATCCGCGGCGAAGAATGTGGCTGCGGAGGCATCCCCGACCGCTGCTGGCTTGGGTTCCGTTTCTGCGGCATTTGCCGACAAACAGGAGATCGGCCTGGATCCCGCCTGGAAGTATGCGGACTATTCCGTCATCAACAGCGGAAAGGCTGTTTTCTATAAAGCCCCCGTTTCCGCCGCCCGCAAGGGAAAGACCGTTGCGGTAAACGCCGGTCACGGCACCAAAGGCGGTGAATCTCAGAAGACCTACAGCCATCCGGACAAAACGCCGAAAGTCACCGGCGGCACCAACGCAGCCGGCGCGGTAAAAAGCATGTGCGTTTCTTCCGGCATGAATTTCAAGGACGGCACGCCGGAAAAAACGGTGACCCTTCGCATGGCGCAGATCCTCAAGGATAAACTTCTGGCGGCAGGCTATGACGTGCTGATGATCCGGGACGGCGAGGATGTGCAGCTGGACAACATAGCCCGCACGGTCATTGCCAACAACTGCGCCGACATCCACATCGCCCTTCACTGGGACGGAGACGGATTAAAGACCATCAAAGGCGCGTTCTACATGTCGGTCCCGGACGCTTTAAAAAATATGGAACCGGTAAAGTCTCACTGGCAGCAGCACGAAAAACTGGGCGACTGTCTGATCAAAGGACTGGAAACGGAGATCCCGGATATTAAGATATGGAACTGTTCCGGTCACGGACAGCTGGACGAGGACCTGACCCAGACCAGCTTTTCCACCATTCCTTCCGTGGATATTGAACTGGGCAATCAGTGTTCCCGTCACGATGACGACATACTGAACAAGGAAGCGGCGGGGTTACTTCGCGGTATAGAAATGTTCTTCGCGGGAGAGAAGTGATTTTACACCGGCCGCATCATGCGGAAATGCACGATAAAAACAGATACTATCCCCATATGAGAAAAGGAGGCTATCTATGATAAAGATCACATGGCACGGACATTCATGCTTTACTTTAAGCTCAGAGCTTTATGACATCGTGCTTGACCCCTACGAGCCGGAATCCGTTCCCGGCCTGGAACCCCTGGAGCTTCTGGCGGATGACGTATACTGCAGCCATTACCACGGGGATCACGGCTGTGAGTGGATCGTGGACATCAGGGAAGAGCATGAGGACGATCCTTTCAAAATCACGGAGATCAGATCTTTCCACGATCCGGAAGGCGGAAAGCTCCGCGGCGAAAACGTGATCCGCATCTTCAACGCCAAAGGCGTGAAAGTGGCCCATCTGGGAGACATCGGCTGCGAACTGACCAAAGAGCAGAAAGAAAAACTCACCGGGCTGGACGCCATCATGGTGCCTGTGGGCGGTTTCTTCACCATCGGCCCGAAAGAAGCCAAAAAACTCATGGACGAACTGAAGCCGAACGTAGTCATCCCCATGCACTACCGGGGCGAAGGTTTCGGCTACGACGTCATCGGTACCCTGGACGAATACACAAAACTCTGCGATAACGTGGTAGAATACGACACCAACGAGATCGAGATCAAGAAAAACATGCCTGCCCAGACGGCAGTACTCAAGCTGATGCAGTAAGAACGCATTCGCCCGCGTGTTGCCTGCCCGTCAAGCGCTGGTTGCTCCGTTTTTCGATTTTCTAAGCTTTCCTGCGACCATCGTAAACGCGCTCGGGATCGCCTCGCGCACTCAGGCCTGGGAAAGCTTGAAAATCTGAAAAGCCTCCGCAATCCGCCCGCGCAATATATCAACAATAGGAGTGACAACAATGGCAATCGACAAAGTAAGAGAGTATTTTAAGCAATTCGGCATCGAAGACCGCATCCTGGAATTCCCGGTCTCCAGCGCCACCGTAGAACTGGCAGCCGTAGCAGTCGGCACGAAGCCGGAGCGCATCGCCAAATCCATGAGCTTCATGCTGGAAGACGGCCCCATCGTGGTGGTCATGGCCGGTGACGCCCGTGTGGACAACCGGAAATTCAAGGACACCTTCCACAAGAAAGCAAAAATGCTTACCTTCGAAGAGGCGGAAAACCTGGTGGGTCATGCTCCCGGCGGCGTATGCTCCTTTGCCGTCAACGACGGCGTGAAATGCTATCTGGATGAGAGCCTTAGGCGCTTTACCACCGTGTTCCCCGCCTGCGGATCTTCCAATTCCGCCATAGAGCTTACCTGCGAGGAACTGGAAAAATACTCCTGCCCGCCGGCGTCCTGGGTGGACGTGTGCAAACTTCCCGAGGCAGAAGGCTGATCC
>JAKSPC010000005.1 GCA_024405155.1 Lachnospiraceae bacterium
CCTACAAGATGGAACTTACTCCTGCAAAGTGGAACTTACTTTTTCAAGTCACCATTTTTCATGAAAGGACAAAAATTCCATCCTTTGGCCCTAAAAAAAGCCTTCCGGATGGAATTTCAAAATTTCTGTCGTTTTGTATCAGTACACGTCGGACTGCACCATGGGATTGGGGGCCCAGTCGGGATCGTCCACGGCCGTAGGCGGAATGCCTACCCGGTTCTTTTCGTCCTCTCCCTCGATCTCCAGGATCTTCCGGAACTGGGTCTCGTAAAGCTCCCGGTAGATGCCGTTTCGCTTTAAGAGCTCCTCGTGCGTGCCCTGCTCCCTGGCCACGCCGTCGGCGATGACCACGATGCTGTCGGCTTTCAGAATGGTGGAAAGTCTGTGGGCGATGACGATGGAGGTCCTGCCCTTCATGAGGACTTCCAGAGCGTCCTGAATGGCCAGTTCGGAAATGGAATCCAGCGCGGAGGTAGCCTCATCCAGAATGAGGATCTTCGGATCCTTTAACACCACTCTGGCAATGGAGATCCTCTGTTTCTCACCGCCGGAAAGCTTCAGGCCCCGGTTTCCCACCATGGAATCGTAGCCTTCGGGCTGCTTTTTGATGAATTCGTCGATACTGGCGATGCGGCAGGCGTTCTCGATCTCTTCCTGGGTGGCATCGGGCTTCGCGTACAGGAGGTTCTCCCGGATGGTGCCGTTAAACAGATAGGTATCCTGCGTCACCACGCCGATCTGCTCTCTCAAGTAAGTCAGGTCGAAATCCTTCACGTTGACGCCGGCCACGGAGACCGCGCCGCTGTCCACGTCATAGAGGCGGGGAATGAAGTTCACCACGGTGGATTTGCCGGAGCCGGAGGGCCCCACGATGGCATACATTTTTCCGCCGGGCACGGTGAACGTCACGTCCTCCAGAAGAGGCTTGTCAGGCACGTAGCGGAACGCCACGTGGTCGAACACGATGTCCTTGTCGGTCACGTCCGGCTTCTTGCCGTTTACGGGGCTTACGATGGTGTTTTCCTTGTCAAAGTAATCGAAGATACGGGTGAACAGCGCCAGGGAACGGGTGAAATCCACGCCCAGATTGAGAAGCGATTCCACCGGCCGGTACAAACGGTTGATGAGTGCCACCGTAGCAGTAATGGTACCTACCGTAAGGGTGGGGTCGATCTTTTTGATGATGAAAAGTCCGCCGAAGAAATAGATGAGCAAGGGCCCCACATCCGTAAAGATACCCATGACCACCCGGAACCACCGGCCGCTCTGCTGCTCTTTAAGCTGCAGGGCCGTCACTTCCTCGTTCACTTTCACGAACCGGTCATACTCGGCCTTTTCTCTGGTGAAAAGCTTCACCAGGACGGAACCGGAAACGGAAAGCGTCTCGTTTACCAGCTGGTTCATCTCGTCGTTCTTTTCCTGGGATTCCGTTAAAAGCTCGTATCTCTTCCGGCCCACGTTCCTGGTGGGAATGATGAGGAGCGGGATCACGGCGATGCCCACGATGGCAAGGGGAACGCTCATGGAGAAAAGAGCCACCAGCGTGGTCACCACGGTGGCGATGTTGGAAACGATGGAAGAAAGCGTGCCGGAGATCACCGAGCTTACGCCGGAGATGTCCGTGTTCATGCGGGTGATGATATCCCCCTGCTTTTCCGTGGTGAAAAAGCTGTGGGGCATGTGCTGCAGATGGTCGTACATCTGGTTCTTCATGTCGAAGATGATGCGCTGGGAGATCCAGGCATTGATGTACCCTTCCAGCACGCCGATCACCTTGCTGGCGGTAAGTGCCGCAAAGGCGGCCAGCAGCAGCTTGATGAGGAGCTGAAGATCTTCTCCCACCAGAGCCTGGTCCACGATCTTTCCGGTGATCATGGAGGGAAGCAGTCCGATGACAGACGACACGATGATGGTCACGAAGACAGCGACGAACTGCCACGTGTAAGGCTTCAGATAGGACAGGATGCGAAGGATCAGTTTCCTGTCCACCTTCGGCATGTTCTTTTTTTCCTCTTCGGTCAGGAAACCACGCGGACCGAACGCCCTTCCCATTCCCGGCATATGTTTATCCTTCTTCTGCTGTTTCTTCTTCTGCTGCTTTGATCTTCGCCATTTCCTCTTCTTCCAGCACGCGGAAGTTCACTTTGCCCACCAGTGTTTTGGGCAGTTCCTCCCGGAACTCGATGTCATAGGGCATGGCGTATTTCGCGATGTTTTTGCGGCAGTAGGAAAGGATCTGCTCTTTCGTTTCGTCCGTGGGATCGAATCCTGCGGCAAGCTTTACGAAAGCCTTTACCTTCTGCATCTTGTAGGGATCCGGCACGCCGATGACGCAGCTCATCTGCACAGCTTCGTGGGCCTCCAGGATGTTCTCCATCTGTGCGGGATATACGTTGTAGCCGCTGGTGATGATCATCCTCTTGGCGCGGCCTTTGAAGTATACGAAACCTTCGTTATCCATATATCCGAGGTCCCCGGTATATACCCAGGTAAGACCGTCGGCATGGTGACGAAGGGTCTGCGCCGTTTCCTCCGGATGCTTCATGTAACACTTCATCACGGTGGGACCGGCCAGAAGGATCTCTCCCTCCTCGCCCAGGGGCATTTCTTCCTCCGTATCCGGCTTCACGATCTTGATGTAGGTATCCGGGAAGGGAACGCCGATGGAACCGGGCTTGTACATGTGGGGCGGCGTCAGGCAGCAGGCGGTAACGGTCTCTGTGGTGCCGTAGCCTTCCCGCACCTGGATCACGGCATTGTGGTCGTACAGCCACTTGTCCAGTTTTTTCTTAAGTTCGATGGAAAGAGAATCGCCGCCGGCAAACACGCCCTTCAGGCAGGAAAGATCCGCTCTCTCCATCTTGGGAAGCTTTAAAAGTGCCTCATACAGCGTGGGAACGCCTGCCACGAAATTGCAGCGCTGCTTCACCATCTGCTTTGCGTAGGACTTGGGGGTGAACCGGGGGATCAGCACGCAGCGGCCGCCCTGGGAAAGCATGGTGTGGATGCACACGCCGAGACCGAACCCGTGGAACAGGGGCATGGCGGCAAGCATCTTGTCGCCCGGCCGGAACATGGGGTTGGCCGCGATGACCTGCTGGCCCAGCGCGTTAAAGTTTTTGTTTGTCAGTTCAATGCCTTTGGAAGTGCCGGTGGTGCCGCCGGAATACAGGATCACGGCGGTGTCGTCGGATTCTCTCTTCACCCGGTGAGTGCCGTAGCTGAACCGGGAGATCTTCATGAAATCGTCCCAGCGGATCACGGGAGCATCCTTCGGGATCTTCTTGATCTTGCGTCCTTCGGTGAGCATGTAGCCGGCACGGATGGGACGGGAAAGCTCATCCTTGATGCTGGCAATGATAATGTTCACCACCTTGGTGTTTTCCCGGATGTTTTCAAACTTGTGATAGAACTGGTCCAGGGTCACTGCCGTGACGGATTCGGACTCGTTCAGATAAAACTCGATCTCCTTTTCGGCAGAAAGAGGATGGATCATGTTGGCGATGCCGCCCACCATGTTGACGGCATAGAACATGTAAATGGCCTGGGGGCAGTTGGGCATGGCGATGGTGATCCTGTCACCGGGACGGATGCCGATGGTCTTTAATGCCTTGGCACAGTTGTTGATATTGTCGATTAGGGAACGATAGGTGATCTTGCTCCCCATGAAATCCAACGCAACATTGTATGGATATTCCTCGGCGATCTGTTCCACCTTGTCATACATGCTGCCCTCGAAATAATCGAGGTGCATGGGCACGTCTTCGGTATGTCCCTCCCAGGGTGTCTTCGCGGTAATAATTTCCATCAAAACCTCCTTTATGGCAAAGAGCCCCTCTCTTTCGAAAGAAGCTCTTTTATTTCTTTGTTTATTTTGCGGTGGCGGTGACTCTGGTCTCTCTGATGAGATTTACCTTGATCTGTCCCGGATAGGTCATTTCGTCCTCGATACGCTTTGCAATGTCTCTGGACAGGATGACCATGTCGTCCTCGGATACCTCGGTGGGCACTACCATGATACGGACCTCGCGGCCTGCCTGGATGGCGTAGGACTTTTCCACTCCCTTGTAGGAATTGGTGATCTCCTCAAGCTGCTTTAAGCGCTGCGTGTAAGTCTCCAGGGACTCCATGCGGGCGCCCGGCCTGGAAGCACTGATGGCATCCGCTGCGGCAACGATGAAGGAAATGGGATGTGTGGGCGGTACATCGCCGTGATGAGATTCCACGGCATTGATGACAACCTGGGGCTCCTTGTACTTTTTGCAGATCTCCGTGCCAAGCTGTACGTGGGTGCCTTCCTGCTCGTGGTCAACGGCCTTTCCGATATCATGCAACAGGCCGGCTCTCTTTGCCAGTCTCACGTCGTAGCCAAGTTCCGATGCCAGAAGCCCGGAAAGGAGCGCCACTTCGATAGAATGCTTCAGTCCGTTCTGACCGTAGGAAGTTCTGAACTTCATGCGGCCTAAAAGTTTCGCCAGTTCGGGATTCAGGCCGTGCACGCCTGCTTCCAGTACTGCCGCCTCGCCGGCCTCGCGGATGGTGTTGTCCACTTCCTTCCTGGCCTTTTCCACGGTCTCCTCGATGCGTGCCGGATGGATACGTCCGTCCACGATAAGTTTTTCCAGAGCGACTCTGGCGATCTCTCTTCTGATGGGATCGAATCCGGAAAGGACCACTGCCTCGGGGGTATCGTCCACAATGAGCTCCGCGCCGGTAAGAGTCTCCAGCGTACGGATGTTCCTTCCTTCACGGCCGATGATGCGGCCCTTCATTTCGTCATTGGGAAGCTGTACCACGGTCACGGTGGACTCTGCCACGTGATCAGCCGCGCATCTCTGAATGGCGGAAACGATATATTCCTTCGCCTTCTTTTCGGATTCCTCCCTGGCGATGTTTTCCTGTTCCTTGATGACCTTGGCGGTATCGTGCCGGATGTCATCGGTGACGCTGGCAAGCAGCTCCTCCCTTGCCTGATCGGCGGTAAGTCCGGAGATCCTTTCCAGCTCGGCTACTTTCTGCTCGTGCATCCTGCGGATCTCTTCCGCTTTCTTGTTTAAGGTATCGTCTTTTTTATTCAGTTCTTTTTCTTTTTTCTGGAGCTCTGCCTCCCGCTTTTCCGCGTTTTCTTCCCGCTTGGTGGCTCTCTGCTCCATCTGGCTGAGTTCGTGACGGCGTTCCCGCTGTTCTTTCTCGAACTCGTTCTTGTTCTTTAATGCCTCTTCCTTTGCTTCAAGGAGGGCTTCTCTTTTTTTGGCTTCAGCAGTTTTTACGGCATCGTCGATGATGGCGCGGGCACGCGTCTCGGCGGAACCGACCTTGGCTTCATACTCGCTGGTTGCTTTCTGTTTTCCCAGTTTGAAACAGACGAGTGAAGCGATCACAAGGAGTACTGCGGCAGCCACTGCAACTACTAATGGTGTCATAACACTTCTCCTGAAAAATATTTAGTTATCAATGTTCTCGTAATGTTAGAATCGGGCTTTTCGGGGCCCGGGAAAGATCCTGGACAGCCTTTTCGAAAGGAAGCGCTGCTTTATAAATCTATGTCAAAGATTCTTACATTAAGAAAAATCCATACCGAGTCTATTCTACTCGCTGTTAGAAGTTATGTCAACACCGGATATCGTCTTCCTGCGGCTTGCGCTCCGGTGGATTTTCTTTTACAATAGGACCGTATCCTGTTGATGAACCGATCTTTTTTCTGGAGGTCCCCATGAACGAAAACGAACTTTTCAGCATCCATCCGGATTATCTTCACTGCCTGGAGGCGGCCGATTACGTGTTGTCCAAAATGAGAAGTTCACCGGATATCGGCATTATTCTGGGCTCCGGGCTGGGACCGCTTGCTTCCCGTATCGAAGTGGAAGCTGTGATCCCCTACAGCGATATCCCCAATTTCCCGGTCTCCACCGTTTCCACCCACAAGGGAGAACTGGTCATCGGCAAACTGTGGGGCGCCACCGTGGTATGCATGAACGGACGTTTCCACTACTACGAGGGATACTCTTTTGAAGATCTGGCTTTTCCCGTACGCACCATGGCCCTCATGGGCATCAAGATCATGGTGGTCACCAATGCCGCCGGCGGCGTAAACCCGGATTATAAGCCCGGGGACGTGATGATCATCCGCGACCACATCAACCTGCTGGGCGTGAATCCCGTCCGCGGCCAGTCCTACATAGATTTCGGCGACCGTTTTTACGACGCCTCCAATCTCTACAACGACCAGCTTCGCGAGATCGCGCGGATCTGTTCCAAGTCCACATCCCTCAAAGTTCACGAAGGTGTATACATGTTTTTCCCCGGTCCCAACTACGAGACACCGGCGGAGATCCGTGCCGCGGGCATCCTGGGTGCCGACGCAGTGGGCATGTCCACCACGCCGGAGGCCCTTACCGCAGCCCACTGCGGCCTGCCTCTTCTGGGGCTTTCCATCATTACCAACATGGCAGCGGGAATTTCCGGGGAGAAACTGACAGACGAGGAAGTGAATCAGATCGCCAAAAATGTGGAAGAGGAGTTTTCGGACTATGTGGAACTTGTCCTCATGTCCATCCGGAAGAAATACGAAGATTATCACCCCGACAACATGCCGGCGCTCAGGAACCTGAGAAAGATCAAAGACCGGCTGAACCGGCCGGATCTTAAGACCATATAGGCAGGATTTACAGCGGCAGGCGGTCTTTCAAAGCCCGGTAGGTCACGTCGCTGATGGAATGTTCCACCGCGCAGGCATCGGCCTCCGCAATGTCGGGCGCCACTCCGAGGCGCGTAAACAGTGTGGAAAAGAAGCGGTGCTTTTCCAGTGTTTTTTCCGCAATTTCACGACCGGAGACGGATAGCCTTAAGCTGCCGTCTTCTTTTTTTTCCACCAGTCCCTGCGTCTCCAGTTTTCCTACGGCAGTGGAAACGGAGGGCTTCGAAAATCCCAGCTGTTTTGCCACGTCAACGGACCGGGCATAGCCTTTCAGCTCCTCGATCATGAGAATGGCCTCCAGGTAATCTTCCGCAGAGTCGTGATGTCTCATTTCGTCTCCTCCTCTTTTGCTGCCGGCTTTTCTTCTTTTTCGCATATGCGGCACCCTGCGCAGGAGCCGTCACAGCCCGCGCACCTGCCCCGGCGCTTTATGGCCTTACTTACGGCGAAAACAACGGCACATATGACCGCCGCCGCCAGGATCACATCCCAAACGTTCATAATTTCCCTTTCCCCGTCCATCAGGTGATCACAGGATCATTGCCAGCACCGCGTAGGCTGCCAGCGACACCACCCAGGCCAGCACGCACTGGAACACCACCAGGCCGAAGGCCCACTTGCCGCCAAGTTCCCGGCGGATGGCCGAAATGGCCGCCACGCAGGGCGTATACAAAAGGCAGAACACCAGGAGAGCTCCTGCGGAGGCTTTGCCGATGGCCTGGGTAAGTGCCGCCGCGCTGCCGAACGTCACGTTGAGGGAGGACACCACGCTTTCCTTTGCCATAAATCCTGCCACCAGAGACGTGATGATCCGCCAGTCGTCGAGCCCCTGAAGCGCAAACACCGGGGCGATCTTGCCGGCAATGGCCGCCAGCATGCTCTGGCTGTGATCATTCACAAGGGTGAAAGTGAAGCTGAAATGCTGCAGCGCCCAGATCACCACGGAAGCAATGAGGATCACGCTGAAGGCCCTTTCGATAAAATCCTTTGCCTTGTCCAACAAAAGGAGCGCCACGTTCTTAAGTCCCGGCAGGCGGTAGTTGGGCAGCTCCATAACGAAGGGGACCGCCTCTCCTTTAAACATCGTGTTTTTGGAAACGAGAGCCACCAGGATCCCCATGAGGATGCCCAGCAGATAGAGGCCGATCATGATGAGCCCCGCCTGCTTCGGGAAAAAGGCGGATGCCAGGAATCCGTACACGGGAAGCTTGGCCGTACAGCTCATGAAAGGCGTAAGGATGATGGTCATTTTTCTGTCTCGGGCAGACGGCAGCGTGCGGGTGGCCATGACGCCGGGCACGGTACAGCCGAAACCGATCAGCATGGGGACAATGCTTCGGCCGGAAAGTCCGATCTTTCTGAGGAGCTTATCCATGACGAAAGCCACCCGGGCCATGTACCCGGTATCCTCCAGAATGGACAGGAAGAAAAACAGCGTGACTACAACGGGAACGAAGCTCAACACGGAGCCTACGCCCTGCAGGATCCCCTCCACGATGAGGGAATGAATGGCCGGGGAAACGCCTGCTGCCGTGAGCTTCCCGTCCGCCAGCGCCGTGAGATCCCGTATCCATCCGGCAAGAACGTTCTGCAGGCCGGCACCGATCACGTTAAAGGTCAGATAGAACACCAGGGCCATGATAAGCACGAAAACGGGGATGGCCGTGTATTTCCCGGTAAGGACGCGGTCCAGCGCCGCGGAGCGCACCTGCTCTTTGGACTCCTTTGGCTTGACCACGGCCTGATCGCACAGTTTCTGAATAAAGGCAAACCGCATATCCGCGATGGCTGCCGCCCGGTCCAGGCCGGACTCTTCTTCCATGGTGAGAACGATGTGCTCGACGGTCTCTTTTTCGTTCTGGGTAAGGTGAAGTTTTTCCAGAGTGTCCTCATCGCCTTCGATGATGCCGGTAGCCGCGAAACGGGCGGGGATCCCTGCCTCTTCCGCGTGATCTTCGATGAGGTGCATCACCGCATGGATGCACCGGTGCACGGCGCCGCCCCGGGAAGTGGCGTCACAGAAATCCGTGCGGCCCGGCCGCTCCTGATTCTTTGCCACGTGATAGGCATGGCGTACCAGTTCGTCCACGCCTTCATTGGTCACTGCCGAAATGGGGACCACGGGGATCCCCAGCATGGACTCCATCCGGTTGATGTCGATGGCGCCGCCGTTGCCGCGGACCTCGTCAAACATGTTTAACGCCAGCACCATGGGGATGCCCAGCGTAAGGAGCTGCGTGGTGAGATACAGATTCCGCTCGATGTTGGTGGCATCCACGATATTGATGATGCCCTGCGGTTTTTCGTCCAGAATGAACTGACGGGACACCTTCTCTTCCGCCGTGTAGGGGGAAAGAGAATAGATACCCGGAAGATCCGTAATGAGAGTGTCATCGTGACCGCGGAGCGACCCTGACTTTTTATCCACCGTCACGCCGGGAAAATTGCCCACGTGCTGGTTGGACCCGGTAAGCTGATTGAAAAGCGTGGTCTTTCCGCAGTTCTGATTTCCGGCCAGGGCAAAGTTGATGACCGTGCCGGCAGGAAGGGGCTTCCCGTCCCCCTTGGCATGGTATTTTCCTTCCTCGCCAAGACCGGGATGGACCGTTTCCAGCGTGATGGACTTTTTTCGTCCGGAACCTTTCCCGGAAGCACTGTCTTTTTCTGCGCTGCCCAGCTTGTTTCCTTCTTTATCCGGGCTTCCTTCCGCCCCCTCTGCCGGCATTATTACCGGCTCGATGCCGATCTTTGCCGCGTCGTCCAGGCGAAGTGTCAGCTCATATCCGTGAATGCGAAGCTCCATGGGATCTCCCATGGGGGCGAATTTAATAAGAGTGGCTTCGGCGCCGGGGATCACTCCCATGTCCAGGAAATGCCTGCGCAGCGCGCCTTCGCCGCCTACCGTAAGGATCTTTCCGGTCTCTCCGGGGTTTAAGTCTCGTAATGTCATGATGCCGCTCCTTCGAAAACTGTAGTTAGCTTTAACTAACTGTGGTTAGTCTATCCTAACCGTAAACTGTTGTCAACTATTTTTTCTCCTCTGCGGCTGCTTTCCATCCGCGAGGCTGTTTTTTGGCCTTCCGGTTGAAAAAAGTCGTTGGCTCCGGCGCATGCCCGCCGACATTTTCCATCCGCAAGCCCTATTTTTGGCCTTCCGGTTGAAAAGATGCTGCAGCGTACTGGTAGAGAAGGACAAAATTTCCATCCTAAGGCCCTTAAAAAAGCCTTCCGGATGGAATTTTCTTTTTTGGGCCCATCTATACCGTTGCTGCCAATTGTGCTACAATACTGTTGCTGCTGAAACAGTAAACTTACGTAATGAGGTTATGGCTATGAACATAGATTTTCTGAAAGAGATCACCGCGGACAAGGCGGAACTTATTGATATGAGACGGGATTTTCACAGGCACCCGGATATGACGGGGCATGAAGAACCCACCATCGAACGGATCGCGGGATATCTGAAAAGCTTCGGTATCGATCATGAAGTGATCAAAGACGGCGGCCTTTTCGGGTATATCTACGGCGAGGGGTATCGCCCCCACGATAAAAACGACGATACGAAATACGAAGACGGCACTCCCGCGCCGGAGGTCCCCACGGTGATGCTCCGGGCCGACGTGGACGCGCTTCCCGTGCAGGAATCCGAGTCCAATCTGAATCAGAAGAAAGTCTGCCTTTCCGAAAATCCCGGCCTGTGCCACGCCTGCGGCCACGACAGCCACATTGCCATGCTTCTTATGGCGGCAAAGCATCTGGCTCTTCACAAAGACCAGATCAAAGGCCGTGTGATCCTGTTTTTCGAGCGGGGCGAAGAAGGTCCCAACAACATCATTTTCGTTATGCGCCGCATCACGGAAACAAAGCTCCACATCGACACCGTGTACGGCTGTCATATCTACTACGCGCTGGAGTCCGGAAAGATCTCCATCAAGAGCGGACCGGTGATGGCCGGCGGCGTGTTCTACAAAGTGACCCTTACCGGCCGGGGCGGCCACGGCTCACGGCCCGACATGGCCGCCAATCCCATCGACTGCTTCATGGCAGTCCAGAATGAACTGAACGAATTCCGCATGAAGCACGTGGATCCCTTCCATGCGCTCACCTACGCCCCCTGCTTCGTCCATTCGGGAAAAGTAGACAACGTGATCCCCGGCGATCTGTCCTTCGGCGGAAACTTACGTCTCTACGAACCGGAAGACGGCGTGGCGTTCAAAAAGTTTTTCATGGAAACGCTGGAAAGGACCTGCCCGCTGTACGGATGCACCTACACGGTGGAATATCTGGTAGGTCCCAAGATGCCCGTAAAGAACGATCCTGCCTGCGCCGCGCTGGCAAGAGACGTGATCGGCAAAGCCGTAGGCGAAGAGCGGATCGTCCAGGCGGAGCCCTGGATGGCCTGCGAATCCATCTGCGGCATGCTTGCCATGTATCCCGGCGTCTTTTCTTTCGTAGGAACGAAGAATGCCGAAAAAGGTGCCGGCGCCCTGCATCACAGTCCCGAATTCGACATCGATGAAGATGTGATGCCGCTGGGAGCGACCGCAGCGGCTGCCTACGCGGTGGGATTTTTAGCCGATCCGCCGGCAGAACGGAAAGCCTGGTTTGCCGGAACACCGGCAGCGTTTTATGAAATGTCCGGCTATAACGAAGGCGTGCTCAGCATGCTGAAAAACGGTACACCGTACACGATAAAGGACGGGAACAGATAATGGATACTCTGAATGTCATCGACGAATTATACGCGGCGGCCATGAACGACCCGCAGTTGAAGAGCGAGCTTCTGGCATCAAAAAAAGCCGCATCTCCGCTTGCCTCTTTTTGTGAGACAGCCAGAAAATACGGCTTCATGCTCTATCCCATTGACGTTGTTGCCGCAGGCGAAGAAGCGCACGCGGCCATGAAGCGAAGCACCAACGGCGGGGGAGAGAACTCCCCCATGCTGGATGCCCAGGACGATTACTACATCATGTTCATGGCATCACTTGCCGGCTGAATCTGCAGTCGTTTCCACAAATGGCTCACCCGGAGTCTCCTCGATCTCGGGCGGCAGAGGGGCACCCAGGGCATTCCCGGTCAGAATAAAATCATTCAGCTCATCGATCTGGGCCTGAAGGGCCTTTCTCCTGCTCTCCGTTTTCTTCAGCGCCTCGCCCTTCAGGTGTTCCACCTCGTTCTTGCCGGTGACCACACCATCCACGGATGCCACCTTTACAGTCTCTGCATCTGTTTTCTTCTTTACGAAAGCCACCATGTTGGTGACGCTGGTCTCATCGAAAAGTTCCCGGGAATTCCGGAATCCGATGCTTAATGCCATGGTCCTGGAGGAAGCGATACCTTCCTCTGTTATGTTCTTGATGCCGTTCTCGTTGCACCCCAGCGTAAGGATGCGGTATACGGAAGGTTCCGCGGAGATCCCATCGGAAGAATAGGTGAACACGGCCCTGACGCCCAGATCCTTTGCCAGGCTGTCTGCCGTTTCATCCACCTGCGGCGTGGGATAATAGATCCCCTTCGGAGCAAATCCCGATGCCTTTGCCTTCTGGAACAGCGCTTTCGCATCCGTATTCTTCTGAACGGTGACCACGGTATCCCAGCCGTCGGCCATCAGTTCTTTCAGCTGCTGTTCCGAAAGACATCCCGTTTCTCCCGGGTAACTGTCATACGACAACGCGACCACGCCGGTAAATCCGGCCTCTTCGATGATAGGCCTTACGTCAGTGTAGACCCTCACATCCGGCTCCGTGCAGAGAAATACCAGGGTGCCCCTGTTTTCGATCTGCACGCTTCCCTGCTCGGTGAGCGCCGCCAGTTCCAGCTCCAGATCCGCCTTCCTGCGGCGGGCTTCCAGCATGGATACATTGTATTCCTCAGCTGCTTTCCGGATGGATTCTTCCTGCCGCTCGTCCTGCAGATATCTACGGAATCCAAGCACGCCAAGAACAGCGATCGCTATCACAATGACGGCGATCATGATCACGGTCAGTTTTGACTGATCATCTCTGTGCCAATCCGGCATGTTTTCGTATCCTCCTCAATATTCCCAGAATGCGCGCTTTCCATTTCCTTGCCGGAAGGGTCCGGCAGGATCTTTTGAAAAATGCGTCATTCATTTCGTCCGTTACTTCGATGCAGTCTCCGTTCCTCTGGATCCCGCAAAGCTTTCCCAGCACGGCTTCCCGCCGCACGTTCTCCGTTCCGATACAGTTATCGCCCCGGATCAGATATCCCTCCGGCAGCACCCCTATCACCCGGTGAAGCACCAGATCGCCTCCCGCTGCCGAAAACGCTGCCGGTCCTTCTTCGGGCACGGCATAGTCTTTCAGATATGCGGTCACGTTTTCCGTGGGATCCGTCACTTCCACATCGATCCCCGCCAGTCTTATGCGCATTTCTTCCTCCCGGTCAAAAGAAGGATCACTGCCAGAACGGCGATCACCGTCCAGCTTACGTACAGAGATCCGTATCCCAGTCTCGACGCCATAATGCCGAAAACTGCCGATCCGGCAGAGGCACCCAGATATGTCAGAAAATCCATGATGCCGCTTATCGTCGCCGTGCATCCCCTGTCCGCAAAACGGATGGGATAAACGGATAAAAACGTGGTATTGATCATGCTGGTGGCGGCATAGATCACGCCGATCAGCACCGATACCAGAACGGGGGAACCTACACCTGTGATCAAAAGCGCCGAACAGATACCCGTCACGATGAAACACCAGAGGGATACCTTTTCCTCATCGTCATCCGCCGCCTTCAGCGCTGCGGGATAGGCGAGCCGGCCCACGAAACCGATACAGGGAACGATCACCACAAGGAGACCCGTCACTTCGCTCTTTACCATGTACTGCATGGCCAGGATGGTAGGCAGCCAGAAACTGGAATTATCTTTGATGAGCCCGTGCAGGAACGCGGGGATCAGTTTTCCGTAAACGTCCTGCTTCGGGATCTCTTTCCGGATACTGCCGAAACCCGCCGTTTCCGAAGCGGCAGGGGCTTTCAGCTCCACGTCCTTCAGTATCACCCGTGCGGCGATCCCGGAAAGGATGCAAAGGATGCCCGGGACATAAAAAGCCGTCCGCCAGCCCGGACCCGCGCACAGATAAGAACTCAGCAGATACCCGGCAATGTTTCCCACGGGAATGGAAGTGGTCATCAGTGCCGTGCGTTTTTTCAGCTCGCTGCCCTCATAGACGGCACCCATGCTGTTTAAGACAGAGCCCCACAGTACCGACTGCCCCAGGGCATTGACGCCCCACAAAAGTGCCATCAGGAGATATGCCGGTGCCGTTCCCATCAGGAGATTGGCAAGTCCCGCGGTGCAGATGCCGGCAGTGATCACCAGCTTCGGCGCCGTTCTGTCACAGATCCGTCCGCTTAAGAGCCTTCCCGCCGCATAAGCGATAGAGAAGATACTCCCCAGGATGCCGATGCGGGCTACGTCCGCAGTGCCCTCCTTTATCATCAGCGGAGAGGCTACCGAAAGGTTGACCCGTCCCACGTAGATCACGGTATAAGCGATCAGACAGCATAGGAATACGGAGTTTCCCTTCCGGTTTTTCTGCAAAGTTTCCATAATACGTAATCGTACACTGGAACCGGATTTTTTTCAATTACATTTAGATGAACAATATGTTAAAATAACGTGGAAATATCTGAAAGGACTCACCCGCATGAATATCCGCATATTAGAACTGATCGAAGGCGCGCAGGCAGCAAAAGGACTTACCGTCATCATTGACGTGTTCCGTGCCATGACCGTGGAAGCGTACGTTATCAATAACGGTGCAAAAGACCTGATCCCCATAGGAAGCATAGAAGATGCCTGCCGGTACCGTGACGAACATCCCGGCACGCTTTTAATGGGAGAACGGGGCGGCAAGAAATGTGAGGGATTTGATTTCGGCAACTCTCCCACCGCTGTAAAAGACTTTGACTTTACGGGAAAGACCGTGGTACATACCACCAGCGCAGGCACCCAGGGGATCGCCAATGCGACTCACGCCTCGGAGATCCTCACCGGCAGCATGGTGAACGCAAAAGCCATTGCGGAATACATTAAGAAAAGCGGTGCGGACGAAGTGTCCCTGGTATGCATGGGTCTTGCCGGAGTAAAAAATACCGTGGAAGACCGGATGTGCGCGGAATACATCAAGGCAATGGTGGAGGGAACATCCTTCGACCTTGCACCCTGGGTGGAAAAGTGCAAGACGGATGACGGAAAAAAATTCTTCGATCCCGATCTGCAGGAAGTATTTCCGGAGACGGACTTCCACCTGAGCGTGGAAGCAGACAGATTCGACTTCGTGCTCCGCGTGGTCACCGGCCCCGACGGCCTCATGCACACAGTGCGCGTGTAGGATTCCTTCTGCTGCTCTTTTTTATATACCCTTTATCCCGGAGCCATCCTCAGCCGAAGTTTCGCCCGAAATCTGCTGCATACATATAACCGGCCGTTTTTGGCCGTATTATATGCAAAAAAACCGGATTTTCGACAGCGGAATACATATAACTCACCTTTTTTCGCCGAATTATATGTATGGTACCCCTTGTCCCTGACTAAAATATACATATAATAGCGCGATTATTGTTGTATTATATGTATAGGGACAATTTACATGGATCAGTAGCAGCCTTCCGCGATGAAGGAACGCCGCTTGGCCTCCAGACCGTCCAGGAACTCGTGCCACGCATTCGGATTGATGAAGGGATTCTTCTCCGGATGCGCGATCCACCACTCTCTCTTTTCAATGGTGCAGTTCTGCCCCGGATGATTGCCGATCACGATATCCACGGGCTCATCATATACTTTCCGGATGGATTCCCCCATTTTCTCCAGCTTGTTCTGCGGAAGCTTATACTTCTCGCAGTATTTTTTATAAACGGTAAGGAATCCGCAGCCGCCCATATATCCCACATGCAGTTTCTTTCCGGTCTCGTCCACGGCATCGAAGAAATAGGTCATGGTGCCGAAGGTATGGCCGGGAGTCAGCACGCAGCGCACGGAGGTGTTTCCCAGCGTGATCACCTGGCCGTCATCGATACGCACGTCCGGTACGCACCAGTCCTCGAAATACTTGCCGGGGCCATACTCCGAAAGAGCCCGGGAAGGCATTTCCTCGATCAGATCCGAATCCACGCGGCTCATATAGATCTTTGAGCCGAAAAGCTCCCGCATGGCCTTGCCGCCGTTCATGTGGTCGAAATGACCGTGGGAGTGAATGACGATCTTCACGTCATGAGGGTCGAAACCCAGCGCGCGGATGGACTCCAGCAGCAGATAAAAGTCGTTGCCGTATCCGGTATCGAACAGAAGAAGGCCGGCTCCGGTATCGATGAGGTGCATGCAGACTTTCTTGTTGCCCACATAGTACAGGTTTCCGAAGATCCGGAAAGGCTCCATGCGGTAGGGAAGCGCATCCCGGTAAAAATCCGACAGCGCCGGCTCGAAGGCCGCGAAGGCGTCCTCGTACGAAACGTTTTTCGCGAATTTGCACTCCTTATACATTTCCATAACAGTTCCTTTCTGTTTGCCGTCTGTTTTGGCATGCATCCACCGGCTTAGGTGCTCCGTTTTTCGATTTTCTAAGCTTTCACTCGCCCTTCGTAGACGCTCGGGGGACCCCTCTCCCCTCTCGCACTACGGGCTTTGAAAGCTTGAAAATCTGAAAAGCCTCCGCATGCGCCTGTGTCTGCATGCCAACGCAGACGGCGCAGGGTACCGCCCGCGCCCAGGTCATCCGTTGATCTCTGTAATAATAACCGGCAATTCCTCCAGCGTCTTCGGAATGCGGTACGCAAGTTCCCGCACGTGGTCGTTTACCGGTACGCAGTCTTCGATGAAGACGGGGATCATGCCTGCGGCATGGGCTGCCTCGATGCCGGAAATGGAATCTTCGCACACTATGCACTCTGCGGGATCTGCGCCCAGTTTTTCGGCTGTATACAGAAACATGTCAGGGAAGGGCTTTCCCCTCTTCACATCCGCAATAGTGACCCGCACGGGAAAGCGGTCGATCAGGCCCGTTTTTGTGAGATGGCTTACGGTCACCGAAAGGTCGGAACCCGTGGCAAACGCTTTTTTGATGCCGTGGTCGTCCAGCCAGGAAAGGATTTCCGGGACACCGGGCTTTAAAAGCGTTCGGGGATCCTCACAGTCCGAGATCATCTTTTCGGCGATCTCCACCCGGTACTCCCTGGTCTTCTCGTAACTCTGTCCGGGATAATACTCCGCAAAAAGCCTTTTCGCAGTGACCGCATCCATGGCTCTGGTCTTTAAGAGATACCCTTCATCCATCCGAAAGCCCTGACGGATCGCCGACTGCCGCCAGCCCTCCATGTAAACTCGTTCTGTATTGATCAGCGTTCCGTCCACGTCAAAAATGACGGCGCTCACTTTTTTCGGTGTCATATCACTCATTTCTTTTTCTTCGGTTTTTCCTTTACCCTGCCGTCCCTGTAAGCCGTCAGCAGCTCCTGCAGGTCATCCGCCTGTTTCTGAAGCTTCTTTCCCAGATCGGTATCGGCCACACGGATACGGGGATTCATGTATTCCACGATCTCCAGGCGAGGGGATTTTTCCTTTCCCTCTTCAAAAGACTCATGGGCTGCCAGAGACAGATAATGAGAGTTGAAGATCAGCGTATAGCCGGAAATACCGGTCTTTTCATGATAGGCTTTCGCAATGCCGCCGTCGATGAGGAATGCCTTGCCCCCGGCTTTCATGGCCGATTCACCGGCTTTTTCCTTCACCGGCACGTGACCGAAGATCACGTGTCCTTTTTCCGGATCGATGCCGAACTCGGAAAGGATCTTTTCGGCAGTTTCCTTTTTGTCGATCAGCTTGTAATAGGGATTGGGTTCTTCCTTCTTCGCTTCCTTTTCCGAAAGGAAACTGCTCTCGAAAGTCGCCATCTTGGACTTTCCGAACAGCGGGCTCTTGGGTCCGCACCACAGATACCAGAAGACGTCCGTCTTGTTTCCGGAAGGATCGTTGTAGGCGGAAGACACCATTTTTTCCAGATCGTCAAAGAACACTTTTCCGGAAACGGGGCCTTTCCCCAGATCCACTTCCAGGAAGCTTCCGTCTTCCTTCATGGGGATACAGCCGTGATACAGGAGATTCCCGTTCACGGCGCGGTACAGTCTGCCCCGCTCCATGAAGAACCGGATGTGTTTCTGCAGACGCTTTGACCGGAGGAACGACGTCTTCACCAGCTCCACGATGGCCTTTTCCTCCCTGGTGAGCGCCAGGGGATCCTTCGGATCCACGGTGGGGAAATTTTTGTCCAGCAATTCGTAAGTCTTTCCGCCAATGAGGACGGTCCCCTTTTCGTAATCGATCTTTTCCAGAGCGATCCTATCGTCCATGCCGTATTCCGGATGGCGCCGGATCAGCTGCCCTTCCAGTTTCATCTGGATAACGGCGCAGGCCTTCTGCATGCGGGCCACCAGCAGAGGATCCACGGAGTCGTACTCGTTCTCGTCCAGAATGGTGGGTTTGAAATACTCGCAGGGATCGTCCCTGTATACGTTCTCCGCAAACAGGGTGAGCGCGCGCAGGTTGATGCCGTAGCCGTCCTGCAGGATGTCGAAATTGTCATAACGGGTGGAGGTACGCAAAACGTTAAAGATGCAGGCCTCGTTCCCCAGCGACGCGCCTACCCAGGCGGCGTCGTGATTTCCCAGCACGAAATCCACGTCGGGATACTTCATCATCTCCTCGATCACATTGTCCGGATGAGGTCCTCTGTCGAACAGATCGCCCAGGATATGCAGCTGGTCGATGGACAGGATGTGGATCATGTTGCAGAGCTCGGTAATGAAGATCTCCGTTCCGTCCGTGTCCACGATGGTATCGATGATGTTGCGGAAATACCGGTCCTTATCCTCGCCGTTCTCATCCACGGTCAGAAGCTCCTCCAGGATGTAAGCGTAGTCTTTGGGCATCTTTTTCCGCACCTTGGAACGGGTATACTTCGCCGAAACTTCCCGGCACACCTTGATGAGCCGGTAGATGCTCATGCTCTGCCACTCTCTGGTGAACTCTCCCGTTTCGATCTTCTCCTGCAGCACGCGCTCCGGATAATAGATGAGTTCCGCCAGTTCCTGCAGTTCCGTTTCCGGCAGAAACTTTGAAAACAGGATGTTGATCTTTTTGCGGATGACGCCCGAAGACGAGCGAAGCATGTGAACGAATGCCTTGTCCTCGCCGTGGATATCCGAGAAAAAGTACTCGGTCCCCTTGGGAAGGCCCAGGATGGCGTTCAGGTTGATGATCTCTGTACGGCAGGCCGCTTTATCGGGAAAAGATTCCGAAAGCAGTTCCAGATAATCCAGATCTCGCATGATTTTCTCACTTTCTTGAGTATCTCTTTACTTCTTCCGCGTCGCAATTTGCTGCGTGCTCGTCGCGGATCTTTTCTGCCGGGCAGTCCAGAGCGTGCTCCAGCTTAAGGCCGAACATGGCGCTCATCAGACGCTCGGATCTCTTTTCCTCCGCAAGCTGCTGTGACAGCCAGTCGTTTCTGTCATCGTGTATGATCCTATCCATTCTCCGGCCACCTTACTTGAGGGTCTCTTTGATGCCGGCGGCGATGCCTGCCAGATTGGAGAGATCTGAAGGAACGATGATCTTGGTGGCCTGACCGTCGGCCATCTTTTCGGCCGCTTCATAGGAACGGAGGGCCAGATACTTCTCGGAGGGGTTGGCCTCGTTGATGTACTGAATGGCGGCTGCCTTTGCTTCCTGCACCTTGCGGATGGCCTCTGCCTCACCTTCTGCCTCACGGATGCGCTGCTCCTTTACGGCGTCGGCACGCAGGATGGCTGCTTCCTTTTCACCTTCTGCACGGGTGATGGCGGACTGCTTCTCACCTTCTGCGTTCAGGATGACGGCTCTCTTCTCACGCTCTGCCTTCATTTCCTTCTCCATGGCCTCTACGATGGAGCGGGGCGGATCGATGTTCTTAACTTCCACGCGGTTCACCTTGATGCCCCACTTGTCTGTGGCTTCGTCAAGGATGGCTGTGATCTGGCCGTTGATGTCATCACGGCTGGTAAGGGTCTGGTCCAGTGTCATGGAACCGATGATGTTACGAAGGGTGGTGGCGGAAAGGTTCTCGATGGCTGCGATGGGACGCTCCACACCATAGGTGAAAAGCTTGGCATCGAAGATCTCGAAGAATACCACGGAGTCCACCATCATGGTAACGTTATCTGAGGTGATCACGGGCTGGGGCTCGAAGTCGGCCACCTGCTCCTTTAAAGACACCCTCTTGGCCACGCGGTCGAAGATCGGGACCTTGAAATGAAGGCCGGCATTCCACGTTGCCTTATACTTTCCCAGGGATTCCACTACCCAGGCGCTTGCCTGCGGCACGATGCAGATGCAGCGAAGCACCAGTACAAGGATCAGGATAACTACTACGATGGTTGCAATCACACTTCCCATAAATTTCTCCTCCCGGGCTTAAGCCCTTTCTATTAGATACTTTATCTGTTCCGAAACCGATTCCGGGGATGTGCCGCCTTTTGAAATGCGGCTCTTTACGCAGGTCATCAGATCGATGGCTTCGTATACATCCTTGTCGATAAGTGTACTATACTCCCGATACTTTTCCAGGGGAACATTTTCAAGAATAAGGCCGTTATTTATGCAATAATTCACAATAGACCCGGTTATTTTGTAAGAATCGCGGAATGGCATGCCTTTTCTGGTCAGGTAATCCGCCAGGTCGGTGGCATTGATGAAGCCTTCGCCGGCGGCCCGAAGCATCCGGTCCGCATGCACCTTCATTCCCGCCAGCATGGGTTCCATGACCTGCAGGCAGAGCTTCACGGTATCTACGGCATCGAACACGGCTTCCTTGTCCTCCTGCATGTCCTTGTTGTAGGCAAGGGGAAGACCTTTCAGCACAGTGAGCATGGTGATGAGATCGCCGTACACACGGCCGGTCTTTCCGCGGATCAGTTCCGCCATGTCGGAGTTCTTTTTCTGCGGCATGATGGAAGATCCCGTAGTGTAGGCGTCGGAAAGCTCGATGAACCTGAATTCCCAGGAAGACCACAGCACCAGTTCCTCTGCAAAACGGGAAAGATGCATCTGCAGGATGGAAAGGTCGGCAAGCAGTTCCACCACGAAATCCCTGTCCGAAACGCCGTCGATGGAATTGAGGCAGGGTTTGTCGAAGCCCAGAAGCTCCGCTTCAAAATCGCGGTCGGTATCGTATGTCGTTCCTGCCAGGGCACAGCTGCCGATGGGGCTTACGTTCATCCGCTTCTTGCAGTCCTTCATCCGGTCGATATCCCGCTCGAACATGAAGGCATAGGCCAGGATCTGATGGGAGAACAGGATGGGCTGCGCTCTCTGCAGATGTGTATATCCCGGCATGATGACAGAAGATTCCCTCTCCGCGATGTCCGCAATGGTCTGAATGAGCTTCTCGGTAAATGCGCACAGTTCGTCCACGGAATCCTTCAGATACATCCGGTCATCCAGCGCCACCTGATCGTTCCGGCTCCTTGCCGTATGCACTTTCTTTCCGGCATCGCCGATCCGTTTGGTCAGCTCCGCCTCCACGAACATGTGGATGTCTTCGGCGGTCTGATCGATGGCCAGCGCGCCGGAAGAAAGGTCTTTAAGGATCCCCTCCAGACCCGTTATGATCTGATCTTTTTCTTCTTCCGAAATGATGCCCTGTTTAGACAGCATACGGGCGTGTGCCGCGCTGCCTTTGATATCCTGCGCATACATCCGCCCGTCTACACCAATGGAAGAGTTGAGTTCATCGGCAAGGGCCGCGGTCTCTCCCGCGGTCCTGCCGGCCCACATCTTTGCCATAATTAAAGTTTTCCTTTCTCCCTCAATGCCTGCACCTTGGTGGGAAGTCCCCAGAGGTTGATGAAGCCTGCTGCCTGTGCCTGGTCGTAATCGCTCTCGCCAAAGGTCACCAGATTCTCGCTGTAGAGAGAATAGGGTGAAGTGGTCCCTGCGGGGATGATGTTGCCCTTGTAGAGCTTCAGCTTTACGGAACCGGTCACGAACTTGTTTGCTTCGTTTGCGAAAGCGGTGAGAGCTTCCTGCAGCGGGCTGTACCACTTTCCGTTATAAATAAGATCCGCATAGTCAACGGCCAGCTTCTGCTTCTCGTGAAGGGTATCCTTGTCCACGGTGATCATTTCCAGCTGCTCGTGCGCGAAATACAGGATGGATCCGCCGGGGGTCTCGTAAACGCCGCGGTCCTTCATACCGATGAGACGGTTCTCTACGATGTCGATGATGCCGATGCCGTTGGCGCCGCCCACTTTGTTCAGCTCTTCGATGATCTTGGATGCCTTCATCTTCTTTCCGTTAAGCGCTGCCGGAGCGCCTGCCTCGAAATCGATGGTCACATAGGTGGGCTCATCGGGCGCCTGCATGGGAGAAACTCCCATCTCCAGGAAACCGGGCTTCTCGTAGTTGGGCTCGTTGGCGGGATCTTCCAGATCAAGACCTTCATGGCTCAAGTGCCACAGGTTCTTATCCTTGGAGTAGTTGGTCTCACGGCTGATCTTTAACGGAACGTTATGTGCTTCCGCATAGTCGATCTCTTCCTCACGGCTCTTGATGCTCCACTCTCTCCAGGGAGCGATGATGGGCATATCGGGAGCAAAACGCTTGATGGCAAGCTCGAAACGTACCTGGTCGTTTCCTTTACCGGTAGCGCCGTGCACGATGGCGTCGGCACCTTCCTGAAGGGCGATCTCTGCCAGTTTCTTTCCGATCACGGGACGAGCGAAAGCGGTGCCCAGAAGATAGGTCTCATACTTGGCATCCATCTTTAAGGCGGGGATAATGACCTCGTCTACCATTTCGTCTACCAGATCCGCCACGATGAGCTTGGAAGCGCCGGTCTTCAGCGCCTTTGCCTCAAGGCCTTCCAGTTCGTCTGCCTGGCCCACGTTGCCGGCAACGGCGATGATCTCGCAGTTGTTGTAGTTCTCCTTTAACCAGGGGATGATGATGGAGGTGTCCAGGCCTCCGCTGTATGCGAGTACTACTTTTTTGATCTTGCTCTTGTCCATGATTGTTCTCCTCTTTCTATATCTACACGCGCGGGCGGTACCATGCTTCGGTGCGTGTTTGTGCCGCTAAAACGCGTCCCAAAGCACGCACAGCTCGCAATCCACCCGCGCTATTTAGGTTACTACAAACTCCGACAGCGCGCTGCCTGCACGAGCATGCGCATTGCGGAGGTTTTTCAGATTTTCAAGGTTTCCGAGCCCGAAAAGCAGAGGCCCTTGAGCGAAGCGATTGGCACCCTCTGCGGGGGCGCAGGAAAACTTAGAAAATCAAAAACCGGAGCAGCAGCGCTTGACGTGCAAGCAGCACACTGCCGGAAAAATAATAATCAGCGCACGTCTGTCTTCATCTTCTTCTCCAGCAGGCTCACGAGCTTCGTGAGGATGATCACCAGGATGAGGTAGACCACCGCGATGCCGATGAAGGGCATGAATGCCTGATATGTCCTTCCCTGTACGTTAAGGGCCCACTTGGTGATGTCCTTCATGCCGATGACGTTCACGATGGAGGTCTCTTTCAGGAGGGCGATGAATTCATTGCCCAGGGCGGGAAGGATGTTTTTGATGGCCTGGGGAATGACGATGAACCACATGGTCTGGATATAGGAAAGTCCCAGGCTCCGGCCTGCTTCGGTCTGTCCTCTGTCAACGGACATGATGCCGCCGCGGATGATCTCGGAAACGTAGGCGCCGGAGTTGCATCCGAAGGAAAGCGTTGCCACCAGAAGCGTGTTGGTGGAACTTGCCATGATGACGAAGTACATGATGAGGAGCTGTACCATCATGGGCGTTCCGCGGATGATGGTCACGTACAGAACGCATATCTTATTGAAGAAACCCAGAACTCCGGGGTCCTTGTGCTGCTCCAGCATCTGATCATAGGTGGATCTTACCACAGCAACGACGACACCAATGACCGAGCCGAGGACAAGTGCCAGAAGCGTAAGTTCCAGCGTGACACCAAGGCTCTCCAGCAGAGACTGCCAGCGGTTTCCGTCAATAAATGTCTGTGTAAAATCTGCCACCAGTTTGTTAAAAAACTTTTCCATGAATAAGTCCCCTATTTATGAGTATCTTGAGATACTACACCCGTTACAGGCCCGTGTCAAGCTTTCCTCGATATATATTCAATGTTTAAGAATATTTATTCCGGTTTGGAATGATTATTCGCTTCCGCCCCCTCCACTTTGTCCACCAGCTTCCCCCACAGCATGATAATGGTGGAATTGACGACGGTAATGACCACCGTGCCGATCCCCACGCCGTTGAAACCGCCGGTAAGAAGAAGCGCCAGGGCCACGGAAATGACGAACATCACGATGTCAAACCCCTGCTTCGTTTTCGGGATGGGAAGCTGAAAACGGTCCGCCACTTCCTTCACCACCAGTTCATAGACCTGTAAGGGGAGCGTGGTACGGAAGCAGCACGCCACGCCCAGCGCCGTGATCACCGTGCCTCCCGCAAAAGCCGCAATGCGGGTGAACATATCCGCATACGGAGCGTTTCCGCCGAATACCCACAGCCAGCCGTCGATCACGAAGCCGCTGATCACTGCCGTAACGAAGCTTAACAGATAGGCGGGCCGGAAACGACGCACGATGAGGCACATCACAAGAAGGAGAAAAGCTTCCCACACGTATTCGCTGGTGCCCTGAGTGAACCAGGAAAAGCTGTCCCGCAGCCACAGATGCAGGATATAGGGCGGTGCGGCGATCATGGAAAGGCCGAAATCCGCCTTCGTGCTGAGTGCGATGCCCAGTCCCACGAAAACCACGTAGAAAAGCCAGTTGATAATGTTGTATTCCCGATCCATGTCCCTCATCCGCGCTGCTGATATATTGAATGTGCTTATTGTACATCATAAGGCGCTGTCGGCGCAATGTCTTTTGCGCGGGCGGATCGCGAGCATATTGGCGCGGGTGGATTGCGGCGCTAGGCGTCCGGGGGACGCCTGTTATGCGCCGACCGGAGCGGAGCGTAGACGAGTGTGTGCTTTGAGGCTCTTTTAGAGCTCTCAAACACACACCGAGCATGGTACCACCCGCGCATTGAAATACTTGTAGCTATCCGGCCGCTGTTGTGCTACACTGCAGACAACACTTAAGGAGGGTTCCATCATGTATGATCTTTTGATAAAGAACGGTATCGTTGTGGACGGCACCGGCGCAAAGCGTCAGTATGCCGACGTGGCAGTGGGAGGAAAGCGCATTGCGAAGATCGCACCGGTGATCGACGCTCCCGCAAAGAAAGTCATTTCCGCCGACGGTCTTTTCGTGACCCCCGGTTTCATCGACGTGCATTCCCACGCCGACAGCCTGGTAGTAAAGAAAAACGACTCCCAGAACTTCTTACGGCAGGGCATCACCACCCAGTTCATGGGTCAGTGCGGTTCTTCCCCCGTTCCTTTTGAAGAAAAAGCGCACAGGCGCGATAAAGAGGCCATGACTCCCGAGGCATACGAGGACATGAAAGCAAAGCTTTCCACTCCCACCGCATTCATGAAGGCGGCGGAAGCGCAGGAATACAGCCTGAACCCCTGTTTCCTCATCGGTCACAAGGGACTCCGTGTCAAAGCTCTGGGCTACGGTGACGAAGCGCCCACAGACGCACAGATGGGCGTCATGAAATCCATCCTGAACGAGGCCATGGAAGCCGGCTATTTCGGCTATTCCACCGGTCTTGTGTACGCTCCCAGCGTTTACGCAAAGACGGACGAACTCATTGAACTGGCAAAAGAACTGACCAAATATGACGGCATCTACGCCTCCCACATCCGCGGCGAGGGCATCCACGTGGAAGACGCCGTTTCCGAAGCCATCGCCATCGGCGCTGCGGCGAAGATCCGCGTACTGGTATCACACCTGAAAGTCCTGGGCGACATCAATAAAGGAAAGGGCGCAAAGCTCTTAAAGCTCATCGACGATGCCAACAAAAGAGGCGAGCGCGTCTATGCAGACCAGTACTCCTGGGACGGCTCCAGTGCCCATCTCATCTGGCAGATCCCGCCGAAATATCTCACAAAGGGTGTGGACGGCGCTATCGAGATCCTGAAAGACACTTCCGTCCGCAAGAAGATCGAGGACGAGACCTTCAATGATCTGGAGCATTTCGAAGCCAGCATGTGCTATTCCGGCTACGACAAGACCCTGATCTCTGCTGCGCCGGGCTGCCCCCAGTACGTGGGAAAGACCCTTGCCGAGATCGCAAAAGAAAAAGGGATCACCCCCTTCGACGCCTACTGTGAGGTCGTGATCGACACAAAGGGTGACGCCACCGGCATCTACATCAACCAGGACATCACGGACATCAGCACCATCATGTCACATCCGTACGTATTCTGCGGCTGCGACGCCCTGGATTATCACTACAAAGATCCGGAGACCGTCGGTTCCGGGCATCCCAGAAGCAACGCCACCTTCACAAAGAGGCTGGAGATCATCCGCGATTTAGGGCTCAACAGCGCAGAATTCGCCATCGCCCAGATGACCGGAACCCCTGCCGAAAAGCTGGGCTTTGCGGAAAGAGGACTGCTGAAAGAAGGCATGTACGCGGATATCTGTGTCTTCGACTGGAAGACCGTAGGTCCCACCTGCGACTACATGCATCCCTACCGTCCCAACAAGGGCATCTCCTACGTTATCGTAAACGGAGAGATCGTGGTGGACCACGACGTGATGACCGGCGCCCGCCCCGGCATGCTCATAAAGCCCGTTCGCTGACGACAGAAAAGACAGCAGAAAGCCGCCCGGAATCCGGGCGGCTTTGTTTTTGCGATGCTGTTAACGGTTTTTATCGATCATATCAAAATGGACCAGATTTGTGAATCCGTTCACGCTGATCAGTGTGTTTTCAATGTGATCCGCGCGCATCTGGATAATGGGCCACGAGAAGAAATAGGCGGGATCGTCGGGGTCCAGATCCGGACCGGAGAAGAACACTTCACCAGTCAAACGCTTTTCTTTGCGGTCATATTCAAAGGACATCTTCATGATGTTCTTTTCTTTTGGCTGAATGATGACCATCTGCACCAGCTCCTCGGTAACGGAGAGGAGCCTGTTTTTGATACTATCGGAAATGCCGTTTCTAAAGGTGTATTCCGAAATGGACGTCTGCATGCCGGGGAAGTCAAAGGTATCGCTTTCGATATCGAATTCCAGAGTGCGCAGCGCTCTTACGAAATGCTTTGTCTCGTAACGGTCCGGGTTATCCAGGATCTTATCTTTTGTTCCTTCTTCCCACACCTTCCCGTCTTTGAAGAACACGATCCGGGTGCACACGTCCCGGATGAAATCCATCTCGTGAGATGTGATGACCATGGTGCGCCGCTGGCCGGCCAGCACCCGGATGACCGCTTCGACCTCGCATTTCATCAGCGGATCCAGCGCACTGGTGGGCTCGTCAAACAGGATCACTTCCGGATCCAGGGCAATGGTCCTCGCAATGGCCACACGCTGTTTCTGTCCGCTGGAAAGTGTCCCCGGATAGTCAAAAGCCCTGCTTGCCAGACCGACTTCTTTCAGATATTTCATCGCCTTGTCGAAGGCATCCTGAGGCGTCAGGTTTTCCAGATGGATCAGTCCCGCCATGACGTTTTCCACGGCACAGTAATGGTCGAACAGGTTGAAATTCTGGAATACCATGCCGATCCTCCGGCGGATGGCAGACAGATCGCAGTCCTCGGCAGTGATCTCCGTGTCGTCCAGATAAATTCGGCCCTCGGTGGGAGTCTCCAGGGCCATGATGCAGCGCATCAAAAAAGACTTTCCGCTGCCGGAGGCACCTACGATCCCCACGACATCGCCGTCATTGATGGTAAGATTCACGCCGTCAAGGACACGGCGGTTATTGCGTCCTGTAAATCCGACATCTTCGATTCTGATCATCAGAAAATCCCCCTTCCGATACGGGCTCTGATCTCTTCCTCACTTTTTTCGATCTTGAAGTCAATATTCAGCGACTCGACGGCCTTGCTGCAGAAATAGCAGAAAAGGATCAGCGCGGCTGTCATGTAAAGCAGCGGGAAAAAGGGTTCTCCGGTCTCGGACGCAATGATGTCCGCCACCATCTGGACGTCATAGACACCGATCAGTTCCACGACGGTACTGTTCTGGATCAGATCGACGACGGCACTTTGGGATTCATCAAAAAGCGTGGGCAGCATGCCGGGAAGAAACGCTTTTACGAGCGCCTGATAAGGACTGTATCCCATGGTGGCGGCTGCGTCTTTTTCGCCCTGGGAGATCTCTTCGAACGCAGAGCAGACACATTCATAGAATTTGAAACTGAAACTGATGGAAAGCCCGATGGCTGCCGGAACGAAAGTGTTCCGGCCGCCGCCTTCCAGGAACACGTAAAACACAAGGATCACCAGCGTGGAGGGTGGTACGAAGCTCATGAACCTGCTGATGCCGGGATACGCTTTTTCCGCCAGAGAATTCTCTTTATAAGACCGGAGGAACATGAAAGTACCTGCGATCACGCCAAAAAAAACGGAGATGAGGACCAGGGACACGGTGATAAACAATCCGTCAAAAAGAGCGCCCCGTCTCTCATCGTCCAGGAAGGTGAGCTGAAATCCGTTTTTCAGGGAACTGATCATGTCTCCCGATACGTAATCGGATTCGACCGTTCCTTCAGCTGCCGCAATTTCTTTCATCATGGCGGCGTGATGGCTCATGCTGATCCCGCAGCATACAAGGACCAGCACCGCCGCGATCGCCACTATGATTCTTCTGATCGTATCTGTTTTCATCAGGATCTTCCTCGCCCGAAACGATTGATTGCCCCAAGTTTATCATAAAGGGGAGCGGTTGTCACGAACAGCGTACCGTTCGTTTCAAAAGATAGACTGCAACAAAATCCGACAGGAATTCCGCCACGGGAAGCGCCAGCGCAAGTCCCGTCTCTCCCATCAGGCGGTCTAAAAGGAACATGAGCGGGATATAAAGTCCCACGATGCGGATAAAGGCGTGGATAATGGTGTTCTTTCCGTTACCCATAGCCTGCATGCTGTAGGACGAATGGAAGTTGATGAACTGGAACGGGCTCCCAAGCCCCCGGAGCTTTAAGAAAGTGGCGGCAAAGACAAGCGTAGCCGCCGCGGCCTCGGCGCCGGTCTTTTCGTCCAGAAAGATCCCCGTAAGCTGAGGCGCAAACAGCTGGAACAGGATCACAAAAACCACACCCTGGGCAATGCCCATTTTTCTCGCGGTAGAGATGACGTTCTCCATCCTTTTTTTATCTCCGGAGGAGAAATTGTAGGCGACCAGCGGGAGCATTCCCTGGGCGATGCCGATGCCGATGGCGTTGGGGAACCGTTCCACTTTCATCACGATGCCCATGGCTGCCAGCTGCAGGTCTCCGTGGGCGGAAATGGCGCTGTTCATTACGATGTTGGCCACATCAAAGAGGCCGGGAAGCAGCGCGGAGGGAATGCCTACGGCAAAAGTCTCCCGCACATGATTCTTCTTCACGTCTTTAAGCAGCGACGGGGAAAGGGAAAGGGGCGCCTCTTTCGAAACCTTCATGATCACCGCAGAAAGGAAGACGAAAGACGCCACGTTGGAAAGGCAGGTGGCCACGGCGGCCGCCAGCACCTCCTGTCCCTTCGGGAACAGCACGAACATGAAGATGGGGTCCAGGATCATGTTTAAGATGCCGCCGCCGGAAAGTCCCATGCTGGCCTGGGAGGAATACCCGGTGTTCCGGAGCAGATGAGATTCCACGCCTGAGAGCACGATGAAAGGACATCCGAAGACCACCACCCAGGTGGTATACTGACGGGAAAACTCCATGGTGTTTTCCGATGCTCCCAGGAACGTAAGGATGGGATCCATGAAAAGCGCGATCAGCACGGAGTACAGAAGCGAGACCGCCAGAGCACCGTAGAAACTGAAGGAACTGACGGCTTTGGCGTCCTTTTCCCGGCCGGCACCCATCATGCGGGAGATCAGGCTTCCGCCGCCGATGCCAAACAGGTTGGACATGGATATGGTCATAAAAAACACCGTCACGGCCAGGGAAACACCGGCGATCATGTAAGGATTCCCGGTACGCCCCACGTAGAACGTATCGGCAATGTTATAGATCACGCTGATGATCTGGCTGATGATGGTGGGAATGGACAAGGTCAGGATGGCCTTTGTCACGGGCATGGTCTCAAATAATTCTTTTTTCTCTGCGGTGATGTTTTTGCTCACGAAATCGCCTCTGCTCATTTTTGCGGCTGTGCCGCGAAATTACTTTGTTTCCAGGATCTTTACCAGACGGCTGGTACCCAGACGGTCGGCCCCGGCGCGAAGGAACGCTTCCGCGTCCTCAAACCCGGAGATGCCGCCGGCGGCTTTGATCTTTACGTCTTTTCCCACATTCTTTGCCATCAGCTCCACGTCAGGCAGGGTGGCGCCGGCGCTGCCGAAGCCGGTGGACGTTTTGATATAATCGGCGCCCGCTTCCGTCACGATGCCGCAGAGGATCTTCTTTTCCTCCTCCGAAAGATCGCAGGTCTCGATGATGACCTTTAAAATGCGGCCGTCACAGGCTTCCTTCACGGCGCGGATCTCTTCCAGTATTTCGGAATAATCCCCGTTTTTCACCATGCAGCGGTTTACCACCATGTCGATCTCGTCGGCGCCCTGTGCCACCGCGTCTGCGGTCTCAAACACCTTGGCCGCCGTGGTATTGTAGCCGTTGGGGAAACCGATGACCGTGCAGATCTTCATTTTTCCCGCGGCATAGTCTTTGGCCTTCTTTACGTAATAGGGCGGGATGCACACCGACGCGGTGTGATATTTCACCGCCTGGTCGATCAGTTTTTTCATGGCGGCAAAGTCCGCCGTTGTTTTTAAATCCGTATGATCCACATGCGTAAGGATCTCTGCCTGTTCCATAGATCTGTCTTCCTTTCCGGGGGTTCCCCGTCACTGTTTCCACTGGGCAAAAATGTTACCGAAAGCGCTCTCCGCGGGCTCCTCATCGTGGTATTCGATGCTCTGTTCAATGGGCTCGATGACCAGTTCTCTTCCCGCTTTCCGCAGTTCTCCAATGAGAAGCGCCGTGTTCCAGGCATCCACCTCACCGTCGTGCTCTCTGCCCACCGTCTCGATCTTTTCGTTCCGCAGGGCCTTGCCGAGCGCCGTGCTCCAGCGCACGCCGATCAGGTCGTCGTAACTTTTCTGCAGATCCACCCAGCCGCCGATGAGTTCCATCATGCGGTTGTTTTTGATATGCTTCTGCTCCATTTCCAAAGAGACCTGGATCTGGTCCGTATCGCTCCAGCTGGCCGCCGTCACGTCACGGTCGCCCACCCAGTTGGTAAACTTTTTCAGCGCCTCGGCAAGTTCCGGAGCGCGCTCCACATCCATGTCGATGATACCGGTAAGCTCGGTAATGATGGGAGTGATGCGGCCGTAATGCGGCTTCACGTAAGCGCTGTAATGGTCGGTCACTTTATTCTTTTCATTCAGGATCACCGCGCCGATCTGGATGATCTCATGCTCCAGATACACGCCGGTATTCTTGATCACGTTCCTGTCGACTTCACACATCTCGAAATCGATCACCAGAAGGTCTTTCATTTCTGCCGCTCCATTCATGATAACAGCCCGGACTCTCCGCCGGGCTGTATCATCATACCACTATGAAAGGTTTTTTTCATCTTTTTGCGCGTGATTTCCTGTCCTTTTCCACTTTTTCCTTCCAGGACGCGTCTTTCAGACGGCCGGCGGAACGGACGGAGGACACCGCCATGCACTGGGCTTCAAAGTTGAGCGCCATTCCCGCTTTATCCTGCACGTACTCCACGGTATGCAGAGCGTCGATACCGTAGTGCTTTGCCGTTTCCACCACGTCGATATTGGCGCCCACAAAGATGAACTCCCAGCCGTACTTTTCCTTCTGCCTTTCGATCATCTGCTTTACATCATCGCTGGAATACCGGCGGCTCGCGTTCTCATATCCGTCAGTATTGATCACGAAAACGGTGTGCTCTGGCCGGTCCTCGTCCCGGATGTACTTGTGCACGTTCCCGATGTGGCGGATGGCGTCTCCCATCGCGTCGATGAGTGCCGTGCAGCCGCCCACTGAGTACTCCTTTTCGGTCATCTTCCCGATCTCTTTGATATCCACCCGGTCGTAGATCACTTCGCTTTCATCGCTGAAAAGCACCGCGGAAACCAGCGCCTCTCCGGGCTCCTTCTTCTGCTTTTCGATCATGGCGTTGAAGCCGCCGATGGTGTCAGCCACGAAATCCGCCATGGAACCGCTCCTGTCCAGGATAAAAACCATTTCTGTCAGATCTTTCTTCATAAAAAAATGCCTCCTTTGTTTTTGTTGATCAAAGGATAGCATTTTTGAAAAAGCGTATGGTCAACCGGCAGGCGACTTTTTTAGACTCCCAGAAGTTCCTGGTCGTAATCGAACAGCGCTTCGTTGACGGCAAAAATATCGTAGTTTCCGTTCCGGATGAAATACTCAATGATCACGTCAAACAGGCTGGAACGCGAGAGGGCAAACCCCGCCTTCATCAGAAGCTCCTTCGTCTCATCCAGACTGAGCTCCAGCGCGATGGCAAAAGCGCAGACCGTCTTTTTTGTGGGCTTATAGTGTTCGTCGCAGTTGATCTTGGAGAAATGGGCTTTGGAAATATTGGCCCTGTGGTAGATATCCGAAGGCTTTTCCCCGCTTTCGGCAATCTTCCTCATAAGCATCTGCTGGAAGCTTTCGTCCAGCTCCTTCGTGAGGTCCGAAAGCGGCTTTCCGGGTGCCGCCATGGCGCCCGCAAACAATGGGGCTTTCCCTGCTTTCGCCGCTTTCGGTTTCTGAAGCCCGGGCATCTGCATGGGAGCGGAACATATTTCCTCCTCATAAAGCGGAGGCCGCGTTGATTCGGAAAAATGCAGACTGTTCCTGCCGCGCCGCCGGTCTTCCTCCAACGCGCCCGCGGCGTAGTTGTCATCAATAAACGCCTGAATATCCGCGTGCAGCTCTTTTCCCGCCGCCAAGGAGCCCTTGTCAAAGAATACCAGGTAGGCCTCCATCTCGTTTTCTTCCAGCTCTTCGGCAATGGTTTCGGCAGCGATCCTTACCGCTTCCTCGCGGGGATACCCGTAAACGCCGGCCGAGATCAGCGGAAACGCAATGGAGGTGCAGCCGTTTTTGGCGGCAAGACGCATGGATTCCCGGTAACAGGAGCGGAGGAGCTGCGGCTCCCCATGCAGGCCGTCCTTATACACCGGCCCCACCGTATGGATCACATACTTTGCCGGCAGGCGGTATCCTTTGGTGATCTTCGCTTCCCCGGTGCCGCAGCCGTTCAAGGTCCGGCATTCCTCCAGCAGTTCCGGTCCCGCGGCGCGGTGAATGGCGCCGTCCACCCCGCCGCCGCCCAGAAGCGACTGGTTGGCAGCGTTCACGATGGCGTCCACGGCCATTTTTGTGATATCGTTTCGTACAAATGTAAGGGGCATATGTTATCCCGGTTCCTTTCTGCTCTTTTGTTTCACAAACAAGCGAGACTCAGAAACAGATCTCCACGGGTGCTGCGGTAAAGGATGCGATCACGGCCTTTGCGGACTTGAAATACCAGATCTCCGTGTTGCCGTCATCCTCATTATACATGGCGCGCAGCTCCGGGTACGCGTCCAGCATGTGCTTTCTGGCCTCTCTGGAGTCCAGCACCGCCATCTCACCGGAAACACGGATCCAGGTGCCGTTTACAAACGCGCAGATCTCCGCTTTGGGATTTGCATGCAGCTGCTTTGAGACCGGTTTCACCTTTCCCGTCTGGATGCAGAGCTTCCCGTCAAACACGTCCACCGTGCCAAAAGGCCGCACTCTGGGCTGATCCCCCTCGCAGGTGGCAAGAAAATATGTCTGTGCTTCCTTTAAAAAATCATACACTCTTTGCATGGTGACCTCTTCTCCTTATGAATATTTTTCTTTGAAAATACTATCTCAAAACGGCAGAAATTTCAATTCGCTCTGTCGGATAAAGCACCTTTGTCAACGACTACCAGTGAAAATCCATCCCGCCAATTCCATATGTTTTTTCGATGAAAATGACATTGCAATGCTGTTTTCATCGGAAATCGATGCCGTCAATATGCACAGAACTTGTTCAGTCGTTGCTACATCAGTAAGACGTTTTTTTCCATCGGGAGCAGTCATTTTCAAACCGTGACAATTTGTCACGGTTTCATTACCTTCGTCTTTCAGACGTTGTTTCAGCTTGCGCCAATAGGCTGTCGGATCTTTGCTGTCTGTCAGAACACTAACAACATCCACAACAGAAAAATACCATTCCTCTTCCGTCTCGTTCCAGGCAGTACGGATCGGTTGGTCTTCATACAGTTCAATTTTTTCGTTTTCTGCCATGATGATATCTCCCATCTCTATATTTACAGCAGTAAACACTGCCGCGGCTTATATTCATCTATTCTGTTTTTGATTTGTTCCAAATAGCGTGGTTTAATATAAAACCCACTCGTTGAATTAACCATATAATATATTCAACGTATATTCAAGGAAAAACGTACATTTCTATATGCACTTGTTATATGCACTCTCAATGTCCGAATCTGCCGTGTATATATACCGCATCGTGACACTGATATTTGCATGGCCAAGTATTTGCTGGATCTGCTGCACAGGCATCCCCCCCCTTCGCGCAAGCGTTGTTGCCAGTGTTCTGCGAAAACGGTGAGGATGCACGTTTTCCACGCCTGCTCGCTTTCCCAACTGCTTCATAGCTTTTTCTATTCCGTTTGCTTTCATGCGTTTTCCCGGATTACCGAAAAACAGCGGTGTATTTCTTTCCGTCCGTCCCTGCAGATACTCTCGCAAATAATATGCCGCGACATCACTGATATAGGCTATCCTTTCCTTATTTCCTTTTCCCTCGCGAATGTGTATCACCCTTTTTTCAAGATCGAGATCCATGACATCAAGGCATGAGATCTCGTTCACACGCGCTCCCGATGAAAGAAACAGTTCCAGCATGGTACGCATTTTGACAGAAGAACAGCTGATCTGCAAAATATCGATCTCCATCTGAGAAAACGGCATCCTCAATTCTTTCCGGATTTTTATGGGCTTTACTGCCAGCACCGGATTTTTCGCTATCATCTCTTCAGACATCATCCATTTGAAAAAGGCTCGAAAGCACCTCGCGGGTTTCAAGAACCGCGATGTGAGCCGGAGAGCGCATTTAGGCCTTTGCGGCTCACATGCTGAAAAAGACAAAAAACCGTGATGTGAGCCG
This sequence comes from Lachnospiraceae bacterium, assembly GCA_024405155.1. Taxonomy (GTDB): domain Bacteria; phylum Bacillota; class Clostridia; order Lachnospirales; family Lachnospiraceae; genus Avilachnospira. The sequence goes on from JAKSPC010000005.1 coordinate 35,019, forward strand.
CTTGCGTGGTTTGATGTCATCAGGCTCACATGTAAAAAATTATGTAAACCGTTTTGAGGCGATTTCTGCAGGATTTTTGGGAGCGATGTGAGCCGTTAAGGGGGTCAGGGCGCCAGAGGTCCAAATCGGCAAAAATTTCCTGAGCATTTATGTGAGCCGGACACAGCTCAAACCGCTCACCGGCTCACATGCCGGTTTTTTGACCTCATTCCAGGCCAATGGAAGGGCAGGAGGCCAGCCGGGAGCGCAGGAATCGAGGCCGGAAAAGACCGATCTTCATTTACTCCCTTCCTCCCCGTATTATATAGTCATAGCTGTTCTTTCCCTTTGCTGCAGAAAGCCGCTCAAAGCGGGCCTTTGACCCCTGCATCATTATAACAAAAAATAGAAAATATTGCGATTTCATGTTATTATCACTTTATCAAAAACCAGGCAGGAAGGTGCAGAATGTATAATTTCCAGAAAACAAAACAGGGGCGTCCTCTTCCCATGGTGATCTCCCTTTCGGCAGATCTTTTTGAAGAAAAAGCACTTTCGCATGCAGGGGATGACTTCTCTGTACGTCCGTACCGCAGCTCAGACCGGACGGCACGGGAAAACCTGGCCGCGGTTTCCCTCCATGAGTCTGCGGATATCACCGCGCATGCCGTGAAAACGGATCCTTCCTTCCGAAAGGACGCGATCTTTATGCTTTGCCGCGGGGATCTTTCTGTCGGAACGGTCCGGGCGGCATATCAGCCGGAATACGGCCGTGACTGCGGATATCTGACGGAATTTTTCCTTGATCCGGATCTGTGCGATGCTCCGGCTGCTGCCTGTCTTGTCAGAGAAGCGCTGAAAAAAGTGTGGGGAACGGGGCGCAAAAAAGCGATCCTCTGTTCCTGGGATTTCCACGTGATCGAGATCAAGGCGGCGCTTCTTGCCGGTTTTGCCCCTGCAGTGTTTTCGGACGAAAAAACAGAACAAAAAGAACGCTGGGATACGGTCCTTACCGCTCTGGGAGAAGTCCTGCCGGAAGCCGGCTATCCCGAAGTGCCGCTCCACAGCCAGCGCATCAATAAAGATAATCTGGAACGTACGGAGGCCCGTTCCCTGTGGGTCCCGGACCGCAGTCCCCGGGATACCGGAGAAAGCATGGACTGTTATGCGGACGAATCCCTGTATCATTCTGCGGAGCTTGGCACTTCAGATGCATGGCCTCTTTGTGCCGCTGCCGGTTCTTCCTGCCCGCTCACCTTTACCTATACCTGCGGGAAGCGCGAACTGCCTGCCGGGACCCGCGTCTGCTTTGCCATGCGCGGACAGAGCACTCTCGGCACGGCATTTCAGTGTGTTTCCGCTGAAGACAGTGGCTTTTTCACCATTCAGTCTGACGGATCCGCGAAACTCATGCCCTTTTATGATCCCTCCAATGTGGCGGCAGGTTTTGTCATCGGATCCGGAAGCCTTACCGAAGGCGATACCGTTACGATAAGTGTTCGGAATTTTGACCGGACCCCCATCGCAGACACCTATGACTGCTACACGGTGATCCGTCTTCCCGGAGAAAGCGTTTCCTTCCGGCTGCCGGAACACATCGTTTTTACAGTCCTTCCGGAAGCCTTTGACAGCATGGAAGCATTCCTTCCCATGACTTTTTCTACGGGAACCGCGCTCCCGCTTTCCGTACGCGCAAGAGACCGCTTCGACAATCCCGTGAAGGCAAACGGCAAACTTTCCGTATCCTTTTATCAAAACGACACCTTCCTTGGGGAAACCAAAGAACAGCTCCATGACGGTCACGCTGCCGTCAGTTTTCTGCCGGAAAAAGCTTTTTGTGAAGGAGACGTCCTTACCGCAAAGGTCCTGCTGCAGGCGCCGGAGGGAGCACAGTTTTCCGCTGTTTCCAACCCCTCTCTCTGCGTTTCGGCCGGCGGTCTTTACCTGGGCGACATGCATTGTCACGACTGTCACTCCGAGGCGTGGGGATACCCCGAGAACGTCTATACGTGGGCGCGGGATGAAAAACACATGGATTTCATTTCCCTCTCCATTCAGGCACACGGTTATCTGAGCAATGAAAAATGGGCCGTTCACAAGTATCTGACGGAGCGTTTCAATGACGAAGGCCGTTTTGTTACCCTTCTGGCCAATGAATGGCAGCATTCCGGTTACGGCGACAAGATCATTCATTTCCTTGGCGGCGATCAGCCCTATTTCTGTTCTCTCGACGAACGCTATAACAGTGCCGCCCGCCTTTATGAAGGCGTGCGGGCCACGGATGCCTTTATCATCAGTCATCACATGGCGTACCGGGACGGGGAATGGTGCCCCGCCACCACGTTTGAGGATCTGGAAACGGATGTGGACCGCCTGGTCGAACTGTGGAGCATGCACGGAAGTTCAGAAGGTTTTGACGATACCGACCGGCCTTTGAGACATCACACGCACAAAAACACCGCCATGGAAGCCATCAAAGCCGGGCTCCGCGTCGGTTTTACCGCGGGAAGCGATACCCACAGCGGCCGCCCGGGCGGTTCCGCAAAAGAACCTTTGGGATACTGGGGCGGCATGGTGGCTGTCTGGGCGGACAGTCTCGAAAGAAAAGATATTTTTGACGCTTTCCGTGCACGCCATACCTACGCTCTCACGGACCGGAGGATCGTGCTGAAAATGACGGTAAATGACGCCCTGATGGGTTCGGAGATCCCGTTTGCCGAGAGCGCCCGGATCCGGATCGATGCCATTGCCCCGGAAGAGATATCCTGCATTCACCTGATGAAAAACGGCGAACTTTATGACACCATAAAAGGCAGTGGATCTGCCATTCATCTGCAAAGAACAGAGTCTTTGACAAATGCCAGCTGCTTCCACTGCCGTATCGTAACAAAAAGCGGCTCCCTTGCCGTATGCTCCCCCGTGTGGGTGGGGTAAGCACCGTATTATTTTTTCTTCCAGCCTTCCTCTTCTTCGTGCCCGTCCCAGTCAAAGCCTTCCCATACGGGACGGCCGGGATAGGTATTGATCTCTCCCTCTCCGTTTAAGGCACGGAGAACGGCATGACACAGCGCCTCCTGCTCCATTTCGCCCGGATAGACCACGATGGGAGCGATGAAGCCGCAGTGTTCCTTTACGTAATCGATAATGTCCTGATAGCGCACCAGGCCGCCGGTCAGAAGGATGGCATCCACGTTTCCGCACAGGACTGCCGCCATTTCGCCGATGGACTTTACGACCTGGTATTTCATGGCGTTCCATACGGTGATCGCGTGGGGATCGCCGGCTTTTACCAGTGCAAATACTTTATCCGCATCTGAAGTGCCGAAATGATCCACGAAACCGCCGGCCCGGGAGCACATTTTTTTAAGCTCCTCCAAAGTATGGCCCTCTTCCAGGAAACGGACGATGCCCAGCACGGGCACGGATCCCAGCCTGGTGGGCGCAAAGGGACCGTCGCCGCCGGCTCCTTCCGTGGTATCGATGATCTTTCCGTATTCATGGGCTGCCACGGTGACGCCGCCGTCAATGTGAGCCACCACGAACCGGCACTCGCTGTATTTCTTCCCCATGTTTGCGGCATGGGTCATGGCCACGGCCCGGTGATTCAGAGCGTGGAGCTGGGATCTTCTGTAAATACCTTTGATGCCGGTGATGCGGGCTTCGTCGATGAGCTGGTCGATGTTGGTGGGGTCCAGCGTATACATGGGCTTCCCGTATTTCGAGCCCAGCGCCCAGGCGCACAGCACGCCAAGCTTTGCCGCATGGTCGGAACCGCCCACGGTATGATAGGTATCCTCCACCAGGCGCTCGTCAATCACCGTCACGCCCGGTTTCTGCGGGTATGCTCCGCCGCCGCGGCCTATGAAAATATCGATGTCTTCCGGCTTCACGCCGTTCTTTTTCAGGAAATCCAGGCACACCTGTACGCGCATGGGTACCTGGTCGTTCACGTTTTCGTACTGCAGAAGTTCCGGAGCGTCATGGAATACACTTTCCGCGGCGATCTCTTTTCTGTCTTCAAATATGCTCACCTTGGTGGAGGTGGAGCCGGGGTTTATTACTAATATTCTGTACATTGCTTCTCCATCTTTCCGCCGGCGGTACCATGCTTCGGTGCGTGTTCGAGAGCTCACACAGCTCTCGCTTCGCTCGAAACTCGCCTCGAAGCACGCACGCTCGCAATCCGCCGGCGTATAGTGTTTATCACTTCATCGTAAGGGCGATTCTTCCCTTTTTGGTATCTACGGACAGCACTTTCACGTTCACCACGTCTCCCACGTGCACTACTTCCAGCGGGTGCTTTATGAATTTGTCGGTCATCCGGGAGATGTGCACCAGACCGTCCTGATGGACGCCGATGTCCACGAAGGCGCCGAAATCGGTGATGTTTCGCACGGTACCTTTCAGTTCCATGCCTTCTTTCAGATCTTCCATGCTCAAAACGTCGGATTTTAGGACCGGAAGGGGCATGTCTTCTCTGGGATCCCGGCCGGGCTTTTCCAGCTCCGTTAGGATGTCAGTAAGGGTCTCTGTACCGAGGCCCAGCTTTTCCGCCATGGCCTTTTTATCCGTAACTTTCGCGGAGATCCCCTTAAGTCCGCCCTTTGCGATATCCTCTCCCGAAACGCTCAGCTCCTTCATGAGCTCCTTTGCCGCCGCGTAGGATTCCGGATGCACGCCGGTCATGTCCAGAGGCTCTTTTCCGCCGCGAAGGCGCAGGAAACCTGCGCACTGCTCGAAGGCCTTGGGCCCCAGTTTCGGCACTTTGGCAAGCTCTTTCCTGCTCTTAAAACTGCCGTTTTCTTCCCGGTAGGAAACGATGTTTCCCGCCAGCGTCCTGTTGATGCCGGAAACGTACTGCAGGAGGGATGCGGAGGCGGTATTCAGGTCCACGCCCACCTTGTTCACGCAGTCTTCCACCACGCTGTGAAGAGACTCATCCAGTTTTTTCTGGTCGCAGTCGTGCTGATACTGGCCCACGCCGATGGCTTTGGGTTCGATCTTTACAAGCTCCGACAGCGGATCCTGCAGGCGTCTGGCCATGGAGGCAGCGCTTCTCTGTCCCACATCAAACTGCGGGAATTCTTCCGTGGCCAGCTTCGATGCCGAATACACGCTGGCGCCGGCTTCGTTTACGATGATGTATTTCACGGGCAGGCCCGATTCTTTGATAAATTCGCAGATCACCTGCTCCGACTCCCGGGAGGCAGTGCCGTTTCCCAGAGAGATGAGATCCACGCCGTATTTTTCCACAATTCTTTTCAGCTCCTGCTTCGCTTCCGAAACTCTCGACTGGGGCGGCGTGGGATAGATCACGTTGGTGTAAAGCACCTTTCCCGTGGAATCCACCACGCACAGCTTGCAGCCGGTACGGAACGCCGGATCCCAGCCCAGTACCGTGTGCCCCGCAATGGGCGGCACCATGAGGAGCTGCTTTAAGTTTTCGCCAAACACGCGGATGGCGCCGTCTTCGGCCTTTTCGGACAGCTCGCTGCGGATATCCCGCTCGATGGCCGGGAAGATGAGCCTTTTATAGCTGTCCGCCACTGCTGCCGAAAGGGACGGCGTGGTGTATTTATTGTCTTTTTTCACGTACTGGCAGGTGAGGGCATTCACGATCTGCTCATCCGGGGCAGTCACTTTCACGGTGAGGATCTTTTCCGCCTCGCCCCGATTTAATGCCAGCACCCGGTGGCCGGGGATCTTCTTTACCGGTTCCTCGTAGCTGTAATATCCCTCGTAGACTTTCTTTTCATCCGCTGTCTCTGCTGCCGCGTCTTTGAGAGAAGACTCTATGTATCCGTGCTCAAACACGGTCTTCCGGATGACCTGCCTCAGATCCGCACGGTCGGCGATCTCTTCCGCAATGATATCGCAGGCGCCGGCAATGGCCTCTTCCGGCGTCTTTACTTCCAGGCCTTCTTTGTCACTGAGATAGGCCGCAGCGATCTCCGCAAGGGGCTTTTCGGCCGCCTCATTCCGAATGATCTCCGCAAGGGGCGCCAGGCCTTTTTCCCGGGCCGCCATGGCGCGGGTGCGGCGTTTCGGCCGGTAGGGACGGTACAGATCTTCCACTGCCACCAGCGTCTCGGCCGCTTCGATCTGTGCGCGCAGCTCATCCGTGAGCTTTCCCTGCTCCTCAATGGAGGAAATGGCCTGAGCCTTCTTTTCTTCCAGGTTGCGAAGGTATTTTAAGCGCTCGTCCAGGGCGCGCAGCTGTTCGTCGTTCAGGGAGCCGGTGACTTCCTTCCGGTAACGGGCGATGAAGGGGATGGTATTGCCCTCGTCAATAAGGCCCACGGCGGCTTCTGCCTGGGCGGGGCGGATATTCAGTTCCTGCGAGATCTTTTTGATAATGTCCATAGAAAAATCCTTCCGTTTCGGGCGGTACCATGCTTCGGTGCGTGTTCGTAACTTCGAACAGTTCTCGCTTCGCTGCGAAACTCGTTACGAAGCACGCACACTCGCAATCCGCCCGAAATCATTTATTCTTTCTAGTCATGGATCTATCCGCGGCAATCTGCACGAAGATCCCGGATACGATGAGTGCCGTACCCACGATGGACCACACGGTGATGGGCTCTCCCAGCACGAAGTGGGTCACGATCATGGAAATGACCGGCGTCAGATAAGAAAGATTTGCCAGGATGGCAGTGTTTCCGTTCTGCAGCGCCACTACCCACAGCACGCCGGGAAGGCCGTTGCAGACGGCGCCGGCAAAGGCGGAACCGCCCCACTCTTTTAACGAAAGTGGCCGCAGCTGCCCCATGAAGACAGCGCAGAGAAACGCCGCCAGGCCGCTGGTGGCAAAGGCAACCAGCACGGAGATCTCCTTGTCATAGGACTCCCGCTTGTTTAGCACCGCGTAAAAGCCGTAGCTCACTGCCGCCGCCAGGCAGAACAGTGCCCCTCTGGCATTGGACAGGTCAAAGCTTTGAAAGCTGCCGCCCGTAGCCACGATCACCACGCCGGTAAAAGACATGAGCACCGCCAGCAGCTTTCCCACGGTCAGCTTTTCTTTCAGGATCAGGCAGGAAAACAGAATGATGCATGCCGGCCACAGATCATTGATGATGTAAGCGGTCTGGGCAGGCAGCATGGTGTTTCCCGAGTAATAGAAGAAGTTATAGAAAAATACGCCCAGAGACCCGATGGCTGCCATACGGAGAAACGTATTCAGGTTCAGATTTTTAAGTTCCCCCAGTTTTCCTTTCACGGCATAGTATGCCGCCAGAAACAGAGAGGCAAACAGACTGGTAAGCGCAAGGGCGAGCATAGGCTCGATCTGCGATACCAGAAGTTTGGTGCAGGTGGGCATGATGCCCCACAGAAGGATGGCGCCCAGGGCCTGCATCAGCGCCGTATTCTTTTTTGAAGACTCATTCAGGTTTTGTGTCATAAGAGATGTTCCCGCTCAAAACTGCAATTCATGCAAATGCAACAGGCTGATTATACTACAACCGGAGATCACAGTCAGCAACCATCTCGGCAAATACATATAATTCACTCAATTCTTCTGTATTGTATGTATTTTTCCGACAAGGTCTTCGGTTGCATACATATAATAGCTCATTTTTTCTCCTGTTATATGTATTTTTCTCTCCGGAATTGATGTGGAATACATATAATAGCTCATTTTTTCTCCAGTTATATGTACCCGCACCTCAAATCACAGCGAAAAATACATAGAATACGCTGATTTTTCCCCGATTATATGTATATCACCCGTTTCGGCCTGTATGCTGCAGCCTCTCCTGCCATCTCATTTCGGCTTGTGTGCTGCAGCACCTCCTGCCATCTCATTTCAGTTTCTCATACCGGTTTGCACTTCGCCGGTTCCGGTTTGTATGCCATTGGGATTGCACAGACGGCATAGTTAAGGTATGATAACTACCGGATCTCTGGCATTCTGCGGGTCGCCCGACAGCCGCAGATCCCGTCAGATCAAATAACAGGAGCAGGAAGCCTGCAATGGATAAAAAAATCGAAAAACTGAACGAATGGATCCGCGAATCCGAGCGCATCGTCTTTTTCGGCGGTGCCGGCGTTTCCACGGAAAGCGGCGTGCCGGATTTCCGTTCCAAGGACGGACTCTACAATCAGCACGACGTGCGCTTTGACGCCTACTCTCCGGAATATCTGTTAAGCCACTCATGCCTTACGGATCATCCGGAGGTGTTTTTTGAATTTTACCGCCAGAAAATGGACGCCCAAAACGTGCAGCCAAATGCCGCCCACAAAAAGCTTGCCGAATTGGAAGCTGCGGGAAAGCTTTCCGCCGTAGTCACCCAGAACATCGACGGGCTCCATCAGAAGGCCGGAAGCAAAAAGGTCTTTGAGATCCACGGCTCCACGCTGAGGAATTACTGCACAAAATGCGGCAAAGCGTTCGGCAGCAATTATATTTTCGATTCCGAAGAAGCGGTCCCGCATTGCGAATGCGGCGGCATGGTGCGCTGTGACGTGACGCTTTATGAGGAAATGCTCCCCGACGACGCGGTGGACGGCGCGGTAAAAGCCATCCGTGCGGCCGACATGCTGATCATCGGCGGCACCTCTCTGCGGGTATACCCGGCCGCTTCCTACATCCGCTATTTCCGCGGAAACCACCTGGTGGTCATCAACCGGGAGCCGCTGGACATTTCTCTGGATCCCGAAAAGGATCTGGAGATCAATGACTCCATCGGCAGAGTACTGTCACAGGTCGTGCTGTAAGCGCCGCTGCAGCCGCTGACAGACCGCCCGGGCCTCCTTTTTGCACCAATAACTATGGACGATTTTCTGAAATCACGAATACGGGATCTGGACCGGACCGCCTGGGAGCGGGACGTGACAAAACACACGGGATTTCTGACCGCATCGGAACAGTCAGACCTTCTGGCATGGGAAAGGGAGCTCTCCCATCCGGAGCGTTTTCTTGCCGGCGGCTGGGAAGAGGCGGAGCGCCGCATGCTCATCTGGCCGGCGTCTTATGAAATGCTGTCTTCGGAAAACAATCCCGCCGCAAAAGGGACTGGCCGTCCGAACCTGCCCGGTCAGTTTATCTCCTGCATAAAGGCAAGCCCCGTAAACGCAAAGTTCTCCGACGATCTCTGTCACCGGGATTTTCTGGGGGCGCTCATGAATCTGGGGATCGAAAGAGACCAGATCGGCGATATCCTGATCCGGGAAAACACCGCGTATATCTTTTGTGCAAAAGCCCTTGCCGGTCTCATCGTTGACGAACTTACCCGGGTAAAGCATACCGAGGTCCGCACCGAAGCGGTGCCTCTTTCGGAATGTGACATCCGTCCGGAACTTTCCGAAATGAAAGTGAACGTTGCCTCGGAACGGCTGGATGCCATCCTTTCGGCTGTATATAAGGTCTCCCGTTCCAAAGCCGCGGAAGCCATCGAAAGCGAAAAAGTGTTCGTTGACGGGCGCACAGCCTCCGGGAGCGGGCAGAAGCTCAAAGAAGGGGCGAAAGTCTCCGTGCGCGGGCTGGGAAAATTCATTTATGACGGGATCGAAAGCGAAAGCCGGAAAGGGAGGCTCTTCGTGAAGATCCGGAAATACATATAACAAAAAGAGCGGCCGCTCCGGTCCGATGACCGAAAGCAGCGCGCTCTGCAGTGTCTCTTTGTATCGTTATTTCTCCTCTTCCGAACTTTCCTGCATCTCGAAGAAACGAAGACCTGCCGTTTCCGTCACGGGAAGGCTCAACAGCACGGCTTTTGCCGGCTTGCCAAGGCCGCAGGTCTCCTTGATGGCCTGCATGATGGGCTTCTTTAATTCCGTTGTCGCCACGATATAGATCATTTCTTTTTCCGACGCCAGCGTGACGCCCAGGAAATCTTCCGTTCCTGTCTGGCCGGTCCCCTTGGCATGGACCACGGTACCGCCCTTGGCACCGGCTGCCCGGGCCGCTTCCATGACAACGTCGCTGTAGCCGGCGTTGGCGATGGCAATGATCAGTTCATACTTGGTATTCTTCAAAACGGATTCCTCCCCGGTCTTGATCTCCTGTGTTCCCGAAAGAAGCGTCAGCTGCCTGAGGCTTCCTGCTGCCGAGACGGGCACGATGAACACGATGCCCCTGTGAGGCAGGTCGATCTTCATCTCCTGCTCCAGGGCTCTTTTTACTTTCTTCCAGTTTTCCCCCGTCACCACGGCGCCGCATACGGCCTTGGGCGTGGAATTGATGATCGCCGTGCCCCGGCCCAGGGACACGAACGTCACACCCACACCATTCTTTTCAAATATGGCAAGGGTGTCCTTCAGTTCCTCCCTGTTCGTGATGGAGATCATAAAATAGACTTCATTCATAACTTCTTACTTACAGATCAACAATGGCCTCATCATCCAGAAGTTCTATACCGCAAGTGCTCCCCGCGCCGGCTTCCGAAACTGCCGCCTTCTTTTTCCGCATGGAAATGAGTCCCAGTACCTGAATGGCAATGAGCGGCGTCATGGCAACCATGGCCACCACACCGAATGCATCCGTCGCCACGTTTCCGCCGAGGGCTGCGCAGGCACCCTGGGCAAAGGGCAGAAGGAACGCCGCTGTCATGGGGCCGGAGGCAACGCCGCCGGAGTCAAAAGCGATGGCCGTGTAGATCTTCGGAACAAAGAAGGAGATCACCAGGGCAATGGTGTAGCCCGGAATGATAAACCACAGAACACTGATGCCGGTCAGCACCCGCACCATGGAAAGCCCCAGAGAAACGGCAACACCGACGGACAGACACGCGCCCATGGTGGATGCCGAAATGGCGCCGTCGGTGATCTCTTCCACCTGACGGTTCAGGACGGTAACAGCAGGCTCGGCCTTTACGCACACGTAGCCCATCAGCATGGCCGCGGGCACGATGACGAAGGGATGGCCGCCGCCGGAAAGCATTTCGCCCAGATAATAGCCCATGGGCAGAAATCCCAGGTTCACGCCCGTCATGAAGATGACCAGGCCTACATAAGTGGAGAGCAGTCCCGAAAGGATGACCGCCAGCTGCCGCTTCTTTAATTTCAGCGCCGCGAACTGGAACACAAGGAACGCGCTCACGATGGGAAGCAGGGAGGAGAGCATCTCCTTCATGTAGTGGGGTAAGCTCTCGTAATAGAGTTTCACAAGCTCAAAGGTGGTGGCCACATCCGGGATGGCGGGAGCTTCCGACGCTTCCGTGATGGCCGTGCGGGCCGTTTCGGCAGAAGCGGAACCGGCAAGTTCCGGCATGATGCCCGTGGAGGGCAGGATGCCCAGAATCATCACCGTAAGGATGGGACCGATGGAGCAGAGCGCCACCAGACCGAAGGAATCCTCTTCCGCCCGTTTATCCGCACGGATGGCCGAAACACCTACGCCAAGGGCCATAATGAAGGGGACCGTCATGGGCCCGGTGGTCACGCCGCCGGCATCAAAGGAGATGGCCTTATACCCTTCCGGCACGAACAGGGAGAGGAGCAGAACGACGACATAGAACCCCACCAGAAGTTTCGTGAGGGGGATGCCGAAAAACATACGCAGAAGCGCGATCACCAGAAAAATTCCCACGCCTGCCGCCACGCCGTAGATCAGCGCGTTTTTGGGAATGGAGGGCACCTGCGTGGCCAGCACCTGCAGGTCCGGCTCCGCAATGGTCACCGCAAATCCCAGCACGAACCCCACCACGACCACCAGCCAGAGCTTCCGGCTCTTTACGATGGCGGTACCCATCTTTTCGCCGATGGGCGTCATGGCCAGCTCCGCGCCCATGTTGAAAAAGGCGCTTCCTACAATAAGGAGGGCGGTGCCGAACAAAAAGCACAGAAGCGTGCCGGAGGGCACCGGCGCCGCAAAAAGACTCAGCAGGATAACGATCACAAACACGGGAAGCACTGTGGAAAACGCTTCCTTAAGCTGCAGCCGGATCTTTTCTTTGAATTCTGAAAACAATTTCATTATACGTGGTACTTCTGTTTGTATTCCTCGAAGTATTCTTCGTAGTTGGCGTCCTTGGTGCCTTCCAGCTTTTTCTCGTACTCGTGGAAGGCAAGGGTATCGTCTTTGGTCTCTATAACGGCCAGCGCAATATTTGCGCAGTGGTCGGAAAGACGCTCCAGATTGGTGAGCAGGTCATTGAACACGTAGCCGTGCTGCAGGGTGCAGGTGCCGTCGGTAAGCCGGGCAATGTGATGGGCCTTGATCTCGTCGCACAGATCGTCGATGGTCTGCTCCAGAGGCTCGATCATGTAGGCCAGGTTCCGGTTGTCGTCCGTAAATGCCTTCACCGACGTGGTGACCACCTCCAGCACCGCCTGGCACAGGATACGGAGTTCCCTGTTTGCCTCGTCTCCGAACACGATCTTCTTTTCATGGATCTCCTGGGCGCATTCCGCCAGGTTCTGCGCATGGTCGCCGATACGCTCCAGGTCCGTGATGGCATGCAGATACTTGGCAACGTCATCCGCCTGGGGGAAGGTCAGGTCGCGGGCCGTCAGCTTCATCAGATAGGTGCCGATCTTGTCTTCGTATCTGTCGCTGGCATCTTCGGCATCATTCACTTCTTTAAAACCCGCTTCGGAATAATTATCCAGAAGCGCCACGGCGTCATACACGCTCTTTTTCACCTTCTGCGCCATGGAATTCACCACCAGCCTCACCTGCTCGATGGCAAGAGGCGGATACTGCAGGAACTTGGGTTCCAGACGGCTCATGTCCTTCATGGCCTCTTCTTCCTTCGGGTCCGCTTTCACAAGTCTGGTCACGACCTTCTCAATAAGACCGGTGAAGGGAGAAAGGATCGCCACGGTCACACCGCGGTATACGGAGTTTAACAGAGCGATGGTCACCATGGTCATCACGGTGCCCGTAAAGTCAAACCGGAAGATCAATTTCAAAACGGTCCACAGCACCGCAAAAATCGCCACGCGGAAAATTTCGATCACCAGATAGGAAAGCGCCGTTCTCTTGCCGTTGGTTGTGGACCCGATGCCGGAAAGCAGTACGGGTACCGAGGCGCCGATGCCGATACCCAGAATAATGGGCAGGGCGATCTCAAAGGTGATCACGCCGGTAGCGGAAAGAGCCTGCAGGATACCGACGGATGCCGATGCGCTCTGCAGAACGGCCGTGGCTCCTATGCCGATGAGCGCCCCCACCAGGGGATTTTCGAAGCCGGTGAGCAGCTTAAGGAACGCCGGCTCCTCTTTCAGACTGCTTACGGAACCGCTCATCGTCTTCATGCCGAACATAAGGACCGCGAAACCCAGAAGGATATCCGACGCGTATTTCTGCACTCTCCGTTTCGCCGTCATCCGTACGATAACGCCAATGACCGCCACGATGGCCGCCAGCACTTCCGTGGAAAGAAGCGCCGTCACACCTTCTCCGCCGCCAAGCTCGGACAGGCACAGGATCCAGCCGGTGATGGAAGTGCCGAAAATAGCGCCCATGATGACACCGATGGCCTGCCGCACCTTCATCATGCCGGAGTTGACGAAACCTACCACCATGACACTGGTGGCAGCCGAAGACTGGATCACGGCCGTGACGCCGGTACCAAGCAGAATGCCCTTTAACGGTGTTGCCGTCAGTTTATACAGGATGACTTCCAGCCGGTTTCCTGCCACCCGCTTTAGTCCATCGCCCATGAGCCCCATTCCGAACAGGAACAGCGCCACACCTCCCAGTAAAACAAATGCGTTTGCCAACATGTACTTTAAGCCCTCCGGAAAATGCCGCGATCATCACATGCTGCAGCATATCGAGCCTTTTCTTTTTAGGATCGTATATACCATACCACGAAAAGTGCCTTAAAGTAAAGGCGGAGCCTTCTTTTCTGCCGCTTCTTTTTCTTTTCTCAGCTCCTCGTTCATGATGGGCTTCCAAATCTTAAGCGCATTGTAGATGGGGACGCCCAGGCCGATCAATGACATGGCCAGGCAGTTGATGTATTCTTTTCTTGCCTTCTCATAAGCTTCACTGTGCTGTTCCCGCATCGTCGCCGTCTCCTTTCTTTTTGTTGAAAAAACCTCTGTCTACAAGGACGCCGAACACGGCCGCCGCCGCAACGATGACAACCAGCACTGCCACAAGGATCGTATCTGACATAACTGTTTCCTCCTGAAAAAGATGAACTGACCGCAGCGCGGAATGATCCGTGCGTCAGAACCGACACACGAAAAGAAGTCCGCGCCGAAGTGCGAATCGTTTTACCGTTTTAGTTTTCATCCTGAGACCTGCGGGCGAAGGTCCGCGCCGCAGTCTGATTCAGAAGGATCAGCCCTTTAAGCCGTCCTGTGCGTGAAGGTATTGAATGATAAACAGACTGCAGACTTCTGCTTCCTTATCGGAAAAGAAGACGGCAGAAGTATGATTGGTAAACAGATGGGTAAGCCCGGCATTTGCCATGAAAGCAGAAAGCCTGGGGCCGGGGGCTTTTTCATTGCCTCCGGAAGAGTGCCCTGATGCAAAGACACGGCTTCCCTTTGCATTTCCGGCACCGGCGGGAGTCTGCTGCCTCGCCTGGTTCGTTATCGCCTGACCGGATACAAGCGGAGAAGCCTCCTGCGGGATCGCCCGGCTTATGTCCGCGGCATCGATCCTTACGGGGACATCGATGGAAGCGCCGTCATGTGCACCCCCGCCTGCTGCAAAAACACCCGCGGCAGAGAAGTCTGCGGCAGAGGGACCTGCAGCCGGGAAACTGTGAGCAGATGCGCTGCCGGTGAGCGGTGCCGTACAGACAGAAAGCCACATAAAGACTGCCGCAAAAACAGTCCCCAGGCGTCTTATCATATCTTTTTTCTCTGAACCAAACCGCATTATGTTTTAATTATACCAAAAACCGGCATTCCTCACAACCGCCCCCGCCGAAAGATGATCCTGCCCGGTACAGCCCATATTCGCAGGCCTATATTCACACCGGCGGAGTTTTTCAACCGGAAGCCCCAAAAACAGCCTTTCGGATGGAAAAATTCTTTCAGCCCATGTTCACACCGGCGGGGGTTTTCAACCGGAAGCTCCAAAAACAGCCTTTCGGATGAAAAATTCCTTTCAGCCCATGTTCGCACCGGCGGGGGTTTTCAACCGGAAGGTCAAAAATAAGCCTTTCGGATGGAAAATTCCTTTCAGCCCATGTTCGCACCGGCGGGGATTTTCAACCGGAAGCCCCAAAAACAGCCTTTCGGATGGAATTCTCTTTTTCCACGCTTTCAGCGGCGGACGGCTGCTATGTGGGAGCGCCGGTACGGTGTGCACAAAAGCCTT
This sequence comes from Lachnospiraceae bacterium, assembly GCA_024405155.1. Classification (GTDB taxonomy): domain Bacteria; phylum Bacillota; class Clostridia; order Lachnospirales; family Lachnospiraceae; genus Avilachnospira. Next base: position 50,221 of record JAKSPC010000005.1, read on the forward strand.
TTGTTGACTTTTTCCGCCGTCTTTGATAGACTCGCCCCATAAGCTCTTTGCACTGCATATTTCATCTACAGTACAATCTGATCAGGCAGGCGTTCGCCAGTGCCGGGTTACAGGGGACAGCCCCCGTAACAGTGGATCTTTCCCACGGGACAGTAGTTACAACACTAACGGTCTCGCGGGCCTTTTTTTCTTTAAAACCCCCGGACCAAACAGAATGAGGATCTTTTATGGAACACGAAACTTTCGAAAAGACCGCTGTCAAGGTCTCCAACGTAAGCATCATCGCCAACTCGGCGCTGACGCTTTTTAAGCTGTTTGCCGGCATTTTCGCCCATTCCGGCGCCATGATCTCCGACGCCATCCACTCCGCGTCCGACGTGCTTTCCAGTTTCATCGTGATCATCGGCGTGAAGTACGCGGCAAAAGATTCCGATGCGGACCACCCCTACGGCCACGAGCGTTTTGAATGCGTGGCCGCCATTGTGCTGGCTGTGATTCTTTGCATCACGGGACTGTTCATCGGTCATACCGCCATCGAAACGCTGACCGGAGGAAACGGCAGCGCCATGACCCAGCCGGGACTTCTGGCACTCATTGCCGCCATCGTTTCCATCGTGGTGAAAGAAGCCATGTACTGGTACACCCGGGCCTACGCGGTGAAATTCGATTCCACCGCTCTCATGGCCGAAGCCTGGCATCACCGGAGCGACGCCCTTTCTTCCATCGGCGCCCTCATCGGTATCGCCGGCGCCCGTCTGGGACATGCCTGGATGGAGCCTGTTGCCAGTCTTGTGATCTGCGTATTCATCGTAAAGGCCGCCTATGACATTTTCAGAAGCGCCATCACCAAGATGGTGGACCATTCCTGCAGCCCGGACATCAAGGAGCGTGTTACCGCCTGCGCCCTCTCCCAGAAAGGCGTAAAGGGCATAAAAAAGATCACCGGCAGGGAGTTTGGCAGCAGGATCTATATCGATCTTGATGTCACGGCAGACGGTGATCTGACATTAAAAGAGAGTTATCACATCCAGGAAACGGTGCACAAGGCCATTGAAAACGAGTTCCCGGAAGTAAAGCACATCGTGGTGCGGGTGATCCCCGTTTAGAACAGCACGCTCTTTGCGATGCCGAAATATACCAGCAGGGAAACGGCATCTACGATGGTGGTGATGAAGGGACTTGCCATGACGGCGGGGTCGAACTTCAGCTTCTTTGCAACGAGCGGCAGCGTGCAGCCGATGACCTTGGCCACGATGACAGTGACCAGCATGGCCGAGCACACCACGAGAGCAACAGAGAGCGTCACGTCCGCATTTCCCAGCACCAGACGGTCAAGGACCATCAGCTTTGCAAAACAGGCCAGCGCCAGCACCAGTCCGCACAGGATCGCCGTACGGCCTTCCTTCCAGACAACGGCCGGAAGGTCCTTCCAGTCCACCTCGCCAAGACTGATGGCACGGATGACAGTGACCGAAGACTGGGAACCGGAGTTTCCGCCGGTATCCATCAGCATGGGGATAAAGGCGGTGAGCACCACCTGCACGGCCAGAGCATCTTCGAACTTCGTGATGATGAGCCCGGTAAACGTGGCCGAAACCATCAGCAGAAGGAGCCAGGGGATGCGGTGCACGAAAAGCTCCGTGGGCTTTGACCTGAGGTATGTCTTGTCCGAAGGCGTCATGGCGGCCATGATCTGCATGTCCTCGGTCGCCTCGTCTTCCATAACGTCCATCACGTCATCGACGGTGATGATGCCCACCAGACGGTTTTCGTCATCCACCACAGGCATGGCCAGAAAGTTATATTTCTTGAAGTCTTCGGCGACCTTTTCCTGATCGTCGTGCACGTTTACGCTGATGACATTGGGATTCATGATGGAGCGCATCTGCAGATCGTCGTTCAAGGCAAGGATCATGTCCTTTACCGAAACATGACCTGCCAGCTTTCCGCTCTGATCCACCACATAACAGGTATAGATGGTCTCTTTATCCACGCCGGTCCGGCAGATCACGTCCAGCGCCTGCCGGACGGTCATTTCCGGCTTTAATGCCACGAACTCCGTGGTCATGAGAGAACCGGCGCTGTTTTCCGGGTACTTTAAAACTTCATTGATCTCTCTGCGCATCTGGGGATCCGCCTGCGCCAGGATGCGCTTTACCACGTCGGCAGGCATTTCCTCCACGATATCCACGGCATCATCCACGAAAAGATCGTTGACGATCTCACGGAGCTCGGTATCGGAAAGGCCTTTGATGAGCTTTTCCTGCACGTCCGGCTCCATTTCCACGAAGCATTCGGAAGCTTTGTCCTTGGAAAGCAGACGGAACAGAAGCGGGAGCGATTCCGGCTCCAGCCCGTTAAAGACGGCGGCAATATCCGCCCCGTTGATGGTGGCGAGGACGTCTTTCAGGACGGAGAACTTTTTCTCGGCGAAAAGCTTCGAAATGGTGTCCTCCATGGTGACAGTGCGATCAGACATATATACCTCCCTTTATTTTTCAGGAAGGCCGAAAAGGGACGCGAAAATACGCCCGGAACGGTCAGAACAGGATCGCGGAAGCGATGCCGAAATATACCAGCAGGGAAAGGGCGTCCACGATGGTGGTGATGAAGGGGCTGGCCATGACGGCAGGATCGAAGTTCAGCTTTTTTGCCACCATGGGCAGGATGCAGCCGATGCTTTTCGCCAGGATAACGGTAAACAGCATGGCAAGCGATACCACCAGCGCCACTTTGGCGTTCACGCCGTCGTTGCCCAGCAGAAGGCCGTCCAGAAGCATCAGCTTAATGAAGCAGGCACCCGCCAGAGCAAGGCCGCAGAGGAAAGCCGTCCTTCCCTCTTTCCAGATGATGGCGGGAAGGTCGCCCCATTCCACTTCGCCAAGGCTGATGGCACGGATGACGGTGACCGAAGACTGCGAGCCGGAGTTTCCGCCGGTACCCATCAGCATGGGGATAAAGGCGGTGAGCACCACCTGTGCCGCCAGTGCCGCCTCGAATTTATCGATGATAAGGCTGGTGAAGGTGGAGGAGATCATAAGGATCAGGAGCCACGGAATGCGGGACTTGAAAAGCTCCACGGGCTTCGAACGGAGATATACCTTATCCGACGGCATCATGCCGGCCATGATCTGCATATCCTCGGTGGTCTCATCTTCCATGACGTCCATGACGTCATCGACGGTGATGATGCCCACCATACGGTTCTCGCTGTCCACCACGGGCATGGCCAGGAAGTTGTACTTCTTGAACATTTCCGCTACCTGCTCCTGGTCTTCTTTCACACCCACGCTGATGACGTTTTCCGTCATGAGGGTGCGGATCTGAATGTCGTCACTGGGCGCAAGGATCAGATCCTTTACGGAAACGAACCCTATGAGAACGCCTTTTTCCGTGACGTAACAGGTATAGATGGTCTCTTTGTCCACGCCCGTTTTCCGGATGACGTTTAAGGCATCCCGGATGGTCATTTCGGGCTTTAATGCCACGAACTCCGTGGTCATGATGGAACCGGCGCTGTTTTCCGGATACTTTAAGACTTCGTTGATCTCTTTGCGCATCTGGGGATCCGCCTGGGCCAGGATACGTTTTACCACCGTGGCGGGCATTTCCTCCACGATATCGGCAGCATCGTCAACGAAAAGATCGTTCACGATCTCACGAAGCTCGGTATCGGACAGACCCTTGATGAGCTTTTCCTGAGCTTCCGGTTCCATTTCCACGAAACAGTCCGCGGCCGTATCTTTCGGCAGCACGCGAAACAGAAGCGGGAGCACTACGGGATCCAGCTCGTTAAAGACGGCGGCAACATCCGCCCCATTCATTGTTCTAAGGACTTCTTTCAGTACAGGATACTTTTTCTCAGCCAGGAGCTTTTCGATGGTATCCTCTACTCTTACTACGCGATCTGACATCGGTGCCTCCTTTTAGAAACTCATTTCTATAGGAAGACCGGCGGGCGCATCGAAGATAAGACTATGAGATTGTCAGGAAACCTTCCACGAACGGCGGAAGGTCATTCTACTTCGATACGATAACGCACCGGCACTACTTCCATCGTCCATGATGTTTCCTCCTTCTTTAGATTATTTTTAGAGTACGTGTATCATAGCATCCGAAGCGGACCGTTGCAACCGTTTTCGGCGGATTCCAAAGAAAAATGTTGACAAACAGAGCAGCGCAGTGTATTCTTTGTTTATCATTTAAGTTAATTGTTAATCGGAGGACGCGATGAGCATTCAGACTACCATGAAAGCCCTGTCCGATCCCACCCGCAGAGAGATCTTAAAGATGCTGAAAAAAGGCAGACTCTCCGCCGGAGAGATCGAGGGACGTTTCGACATCAGTTTTCCCGCCATCTCCCGGCATCTGTCGGTCCTAAAAGACGCAGACCTGGTACGGGACGAGCGGGATGGCAAAAATGTGTATTATTCGCTGAACACTTCCGTGCTGGAAGAGGTCCTTGCCTGGCTGGAAGCTTTGAAAGGAGACGGAAATGATTAAGAAGAACAAATTTCTTGTGATCGCAACATTTGTCGTGACGCTCATGCCCCTCTTCGTAGGGCTGATTTTATGGAACAGACTGCCGGACATGATCGCCACCCATTTCAACATGAACAATGAGCCTGACGGATGGACCTCCAAAGCCGGCACCGTTTTCGGCATCCCCGTATTCATGTGTGCCATGCAGGCCTTCTGCCTCTGGGCCACCTCCGCCGATCCCCGGAAAAAGAACATTTCCGAAAAGGCATTTAAGATCGTCATCTGGATCATCCCGGCCTGCAGCCTGATCGTATGTGTGGCAAGCTACGGCATGACCCTGGGGCTGTCCATCGACCTCGGCACCATCGTATGCCTTTTCCTGGGCATCCTGTTCATCGTTCTGGGAAACATCATGCCAAAGAATCAGGACAATTTCACCTTTGGCATCAAAACTCCCTGGGCACTGAGCGATCCCGACAACTGGAACTTCTCGAACCGTCTGGCAGGCTACTGCTTTGTGATCGGCGGCATCCTCATCATCCTGGTGACGCTTCTGAGAAAGCCGGTGCTTCTGTTCCCCATCGTGATCATCATCGCTCTCATACCCATCGTCGCTTCGTACGTGTACTACCTGAAGCATAAGGAAATGTAAACCCGGCCGCTGCAGGCAAATATTCATTGACAGGACAACCGGAAAATAGTAAGGTCCTTTTTCTCTTTTATAACTGTTTACCGATACTGTGCACCGTGCAGACAGCAACGCCCTGCATCCTCACCTCGTCCACATATATGGGCGCGTATTTCTTTTGATTTTTGTTGCACGAATACAGATAATACTGTTCTTTCTCTTCATCAAAGCATAATTGTTTCAGATTGACGAGCCCGTCATCGTAAAGTGCAACGATAATATCTCCTATCTCGGCGGTGTCCTGCTTGCGTATGATAACGTAATCTCCCGGAAACACACCGATATCCGTCATTGACTCACCCTTAGCGATAAGAGCAAAGAAATCACCCTTGCCGACCAGTCTTTCCGGCATACGTATATATTCGATGATATTCTCTTCCTCATAATCGCCCGGGCCGCAGGTGACGCTGCCGAGCACGGGGAGCGCATGGTGATAGCCCTCCTTACCCATACGAAGCGTTCCGATATTCCGCCGACCGCTATATTCAAGCTCGCCGCTTTCTTTCATCGCGCAGAGATACCGATGCACCGTAGAAATTGCTATTCCAGTTCCTTCGGAGATCTCCCGTACAGATGGAATCGTTTTATTCAGATTGAAATATTCGTTTATATAGTCAAGAATAACGTGCTTGTTTTCCTCATTCTGTCTTCGCATAAAGCCGCCTCATCTCAGATACTTTTTGTTGTCAACTTCCTGCAAAACCGTAATCTGATGGATCGCGATCTGATTGAGTTTCTGAAGGCGCCTCGACTGCGGTACGTTATCGTTTATTAGGACGGCGTTGATATTTTCAAGATTGGAGAGGCAGATCAATTCGTTCATCGTGGCATAATCGCGGATGTTTCCCTTCAAATCCGGGTTTTCCTCGCGCCATTGCTTTGCGGTTTTGCCGAAAAGAGCAACGTTCAGAACATCGGCTTCATCGGCATATACGAAAGAGATCTGGGGTGGCGTAAGCTCAACGGGGATCAAATTCTGCTTGATTGCGTCTGTATGGATATGATAATTGATCTTTGCAAGCTCACGTTTTGCCGACCAGCCGAGCAGCTTCTGTTCCTTGTTTTTCAGACGCTGGAATTCTTTAACGATATAGATCTTGAAGCGCGGGCTTATCCACATCGCAAACTCAAAAGCGATATCCTTGTGTGCATATGTTCCGCCATAACGCCCTGCTTTAGCGGTGAGTGAAATGGCTCCCGTCCGTTCCACAAACTCCTTGACGCTGATTCTGAAGCTGTTCAGCCCAGAACGGTTCGCTATTTCAGAAAACGCATCAAAGTTGAAATCGGGGTTATATACGCTTTCCCACGTGCCGATATATTCCAAAGTATTACGGTTGCGCAGCCAATCGGTAACAAAAAAATCCCCGTCCTTGGCTTTGAGCATATCCGTAATACAGATATAATCCTCGCCGTTCACTTTGATTATATTGATTTCCGTGTCTTTTACTGTCAGCTTCTGCATATTACGCCCTCCGAGCTTTCACTTTAATTATGGCGAATTCGCCATAATTAAAAAGCATCGCATATTGAAACATGTTGTTCCATATAGAGTATAGCACGGACAAAACGGTTTGTCGACATTATGTTGGATCATCCCGGCCTGCAGTCTGATCGTGTGTCTGGCCGGCCGCTGCAGGCAAATATTCATTGACAGGACAGCCGGAAAATAGTAAAGTCAGTGATGCAAACAATGTGAAGTCGTGAGGGGAACACGGTGAAAGGCCGTGACAGCTCACTCTGCGGTATGGATCTTCCGAGTCCGAATGCCTCCGACGGATCTGCATTTTCTTTTGGTGAAGGAAGGGAATACTCATGAAAAAATCCGGTTCATTCTTTGCGGCGATCCTCGCCCGCATCTTTGCAAACGTTTCCGAAAAGCGGAAAACATCCCTGAAAACAACAACTTCATAGGTCTGTAGCCTGCAGCATAGCTGCAGTCATATAGAGCAGAAACAAAAGAAGGGGAACGCGGTGAAAAGCCGCGACAGCTCACTCTGCGGTAAAAAGCGATGGCTTTGAAGTCCGAATGCCTTCTTTCGTTTCTTTTATTTGTATCTTTTGGTGAAGGAAGGAGAAGAAATGAAAAGAGTAAAAAGATACGCAGCAAAAGTGCTCGCGGTCGCAATGCTTCTTACGGCGATCCTGCCGGGGAATGCGTTTGCCGCGGAAAGCACGGATCACGTCGACTGGCAGACGGCACTTGGCGAAGCCGCCGATCAGTGGCTCATTGACCAACCGGAGGCGGAGTTCGGCACGGATGCCGACTGGATCATCATTTCGCTCATAGGCAGCGGATACCTGAAAAAAGATGATCCCTACGCAGTGAAATATGCCGAAAACCTGCTCGCCTATCTGGCGGAATATACCGAGGGTTCAGAGGCTACGCCTTCGGATGCGGGAAAGATCATCGACCGTAAGGGTAAAACGGCAGGCTCCGTGAACGCGAAAGCGATCCTTGCCCTTAGCGCTCTGGGCCTTGAGACGGATGCCGCAGGCGAAGACGTGGCAGCGCCGTTTTCGGACGAAAATTTCGAGGAAAACAGGGACTGGTCACTTTCCGGATTCGCCTCCACGGACGGGTATCTGCTGATGGCATTAAACGGCCTGTCCGGTACGGGATCCTACACAAAAGAAAAGGCATGGATCAGACAGAACTTTACGACGCCGTCCAACTATGACCGCGAAACCGGTGCATTCGGATATACCTTGGACGACTATTTCAGCGCAGACCCGGATACCACCGCCATGGTGATCCAGGCACTGGCAAAAAGCGGCGTCGGGGAAACGAACGACGTCATCGGCAAGGCGCTCGCATGGCTGAAAGATCAGCAGACAGCGACGGGAGCCATTGACAACTGGGGCGACAACGTGGATTCCACAGCCCAGGCAGTACTCGCTCTCTGCGCACTGGATATCGACCCAGCCTCCTGGAAACAGGACGGCATGTCACTGATCGATTATATCGTTTCGACATACGATCCGGAAACAAGGACTTTTCAGGGCGCCTACGGGGACTCCTATCAGAACCAGGCCGTTCAGGCGCTTGGTGCCTACAGGAAATACGTGAATGCTCATGCCGCGCAGTCGTCCTCCGACGAGGAACCTTACAAACCGTCAGACGTGCGGTCATCTTACAGCGGAAGTTCTTACAAAGTGTCTGCCGCGCAGAAATTGAGAGACGCCATGAATATCTCCGTGACGTCACCGGAACAGGGCGACTGGGTCCGGATGGAAGACGGCTCCTGGATGCTCTTTGAAAACGGAATGCCCGTTGTTTCGCGCTGGGCGGCCGCAGTCAATCCGTATACGACGCCGGAGTCCGTTTCGTGGTTCTATTTCGGCGACGACGGAAAGATGCTTGTCGGCTGGCAGAAGATCGCAGAAAAGTGGTATTACCTGAATCCCATCCATAACGGCTGGTATGGCGCGTGCTACATGAATGCAAAGACACCCGACGGCTATCGGGTGGGTGCCGACGGTTCCTGGATCGAAGAAGCAGCCGAAGAGGATCCCGCCGCATCTTCGGCCGGCTCAAAAAACGGGGCCGATGAAAAAGAAGAAAAGAAAACCGGAACAGTGACTGTTTCCGTTTCTGCCGGTGCCACCACAACAGAAGGAAACACGATCTCTTTCTCCGCTTCAAAAACATTCCGGACGGATGACACGGAGGAAACCTCTGCTTACGACCTCCTGTGTGCGCTCTGTGAGGCAAAGGACTGGGACATGGAAGGGGACGGTTCCTACGTGGCCGGGATCAATGGTCTTTTTGAATTTGACTGTGGATCATCAAGCGGATGGATGTACAAAGTAAACGGAAAGATCCCGGCCGTTTCCGCCGGTGACTGTGAAGTAAACGCCGGCGACAAAATCAGCTGGTTCTACGTGACAGACTATGAGAAACTGTTCGGTGACATGTAACATACGAAAAGCGGCTGCCGCACTGGCGGCTGCCGCTTTCTGCGTGCTGTTTTCCTTACCCGTATTTGCGGCAGGTACCGGGGACAGTGCCTGGGACGTGATCGCAAAGGCGCAGGGTGAAAGCGGGATCCGCCCGCAGGAGGCAGACGCGTGGTATTCTTCTCTGGAAAAGACGCTGAAGGAGAAAAACGGGGTCCTTTCCGAAAACCGGTATACAGAGTATTCCAAAATCGCACTGGCGGCTCTGGCCATTGGAAAGGATCCGGAAAATGTCGGCGGATACGATCTGATCTCCCGTCTGTATGACTGTGACAAAGTGGTGCGGCAAGGGATCAATGGTCCCGTATGGGCGCTGATCGCGCTGGACGCCGCCGGAAAAAAGCAGGAAGTCACGGCCGAATACCTCCGGTATCTTCTGGAAAGAGAACTGCCTGGCGGCGGCTGGAACATGACGGGGAACGGCGCGCCGGATCCTGACGTTACGGCCATGGTCCTGCAGGCATTTTCCAATCACCGAAGTGCTCCCGGCATAAGCGCTTCAATAAACCGCGGGATCCGCGTACTGTCCTCCCTGCAGAAAGAAAACGGCTGTTTTTCGGGTTATGGCTCGGAAAACGCCGAAAGCACTGCGCAGGTCATCATTGCCCTGTGTGAACTGGGATGGTCGTCTGAAAGCCCGATGTTTGTCAAAAACGGGATCAGTGTCAAAACAGCGTTGGCGTCATATCGTCTGGCAGGCGGTGAATACCTTCATAAAAAGGGGGACAGGACTGCCGATGCCATGGCCACGCAGCAAGGCCGCCTCGCAGAAGCTGCGCTGTGGCGATACGAAAACCACAGAGGTTCGATCTATGACATGGGGAAATAAAAAAAACTTCCTTCGGCGCGTGCTTTTCACCGTGACTGCCGTCATTGTTCTTCTGACAGCATGCCATGCAAAAAAAGCGCATGCGCCTGCGGAAACAGGAAACACCTGCACGGTCACCATACGATGCGATACGATCCTTGAAAACATGGAGGCTCTGGATTCCGAGAAAAGGGATCTTATCCCGGCAGACGGAGTGATCCTTCCGGAAACGGAAGTCACCGTATCTGACGGCGATTCCGCCTTTGATGTGCTGAAGCGGGCCTGTCTTGCGGGCAGGATCCATCTGGAATTCTCGGAAGCCGCGTTCTATGATTCCGTCTACATAGAAGGGATCGCCAACATCTATGAATTTGACTGCGGGCCCTTGAGCGGATGGATGTTCTGCATAAACGGCGAATATAAAAACTACGGCTGTTCTGCCATTTTGGTCTCTCCAGGAGACAGAGTGGATTTCAACTATACGTGCGATCTGGGGTGCGATCTGGGAAACGGCGTTTCGCAGTGATCCCTTACTTTACGCCGCAGGATGCATCCGCAGCAGTGTATTTTTTCAAGGTGATCACCAGGATGGGGATCAGAACGAGCTGCAGGATGATGCCGGGGATCGCCGTGAGAAAGGCACCGGAAAGAAAAGCCTCCCAGCCGAATTCCGTGCTGCCAAGACCATAGAAAACAGTCCTTGCAATGCCCCATACCACTCTTCCGGCGATCATGGCCGCAATAAGCGCAATGTAGACGGAGGACTTTTTCTGCGGGAGGACTTTATAGAGCATTCCCGCGGTAAAGCCGTAGGTGGCCAACTCCAGGCTCATGGCGACTCCCTTGGGGATGAGCGGCGGCACGCCAAAAAGAACGGAACGAAGGAGCGGCGCAATGAGCCCCACGGCAAGCCCGTACCACGGGCCGCAGAAGAAACCGCACAACAGCACCGGGATGTGCATGGGACAAAGCGCGTTTCCGATCTGCGGGATCTGTCCCGTCAGAAACGGAAGCACCAGGGCCAGCGCCAGAAACATGGCGGCCAGCACCAGATGGTAAGATTTTTTACTGTTCGATGACATTTTTCACTGATACCTCACAGCCGGGAACGATAGTCCCCTCCTCCGGCTGAAATCACTTCTCCAGCATTTTTACCAGATCCTCTTTGGGGCGATAGCCCACGGAGGTATCTACGGCTTTGCCGTCTTTCATGAGCACCACCATGGGGATGCTCTCCACGTGAAAGGCTGCTGCCAGTTCTTCCTCTTCGTCCACGTTGACTTTTCCCACTTTCACTTTGCCGTCGTATTCTTCGGCGATCTCCGCAATGACGGGGGAAAGCATGCGGCAGGGGCCGCACCAGGTCGCCCAGAAGTCCAGAAGGACCGGGCGGTCGGAATGCATGACTTCTGTATCGAAGTTAGCTTTTGTGATCGTTATTTCAGACATATTTATTTCTCCTTATAGTACAGCATACAATGACAGAATCCCTCATAGTTCGGGTCGGAGATCTGCTCGCGGAATTCTTTGCACATGCACTTCGTATCTTCCGTGCGCTCTCTCCGGCAGGGGCAGTAGCCGCCGGACTGTCTGAGTCCTTCTTTTACCACATTGGCTATCTCTTTATCAGGGTTTTCGGTGATCTTCATGCCGGTCCTCCTTTCCGCTTCCTAAAGATCTGAAAGAGCTCTCTTTCTGCTTTCATTATACATGGAAACGGATGCGCCACAACCATCACATCTGAGGGCCCGGGGCCTCATTCCTGGGGCCCGCTGAAAAATGCCCGGATCTGCGCTTCACTTGCCTGGGCGGAACCCTGCGCAAAGCCCGTTTTTCCGCCGCCCCGTCCGTTTAACAGGGTGTTCATCAACTTTACAAACGGCGCGATATCCTGCCCGGGGTGCACCATCGCGTATTTCCAGGGCACCACGTCCTCTTTCTTTCTGCCATCCGCGCTGTCTGCCGAAAACATCGCCGCCCGTCCTCCGCAGGTCTCGCCGATGATCACCGCCATTTTCCGCACGCTGTCGGGAGAAAGGCCCTCGGTGACGATGAGCACGTCCCCGGCGCCCGCGTATGTTTTTGCCAGCTCCCGGAAATACTTTTCCTCTGTATTTGCCAGCGCCACCTTGGCCGCTGCCAGATCCTCCTTTGTTTTCCGCACCACCTCCGCCGTGGTTGTCATGTGGGCATTCAGCATCACGCCCACTTCCCGGTTCTGCTCAAAGCAGGTGTTCAAAAGGTCATAGGCCCGTTTTCCGAAGCACACCTCAAACCGGGTGCCGCCGTGGAACCCCTGGGCGGAAACGAACTTGGCGATGCCCACCTCGCCGCTTTCCTTTACGTGCGTGCCGCAGCAGGCGCAGGTATCCGCCCCGGGGAAGCTCACGATGCGCACGTCCCCTTTCAGTTCCTTTTTGCTTCTGTAGGTCACGCCGGAAAGCTGATCGTCTCTGTAAACGCGGATCTCGCAGCCGTGGTTCTCCCAGATGTAGGCGTTGGCCCGCCGCTCCACTTCCATGATCTCCTCAAAAGAGATCCGGGCGTTGTAATCGATGGTCACGATATCGGATCCCATATGGAATCCCACGTTGTCGCAGGAAAACATCTCGCAGATCATGCCGCTTACGATATGTTCGCCGGAATGCTGCTGCATGTGGTCGAAACGGCGCTCCCAGTCGATAACGCCGTGGATGGTTTCGCCCGCAAGAACAGGCCCTGTCACCGTGTGCAGGATCTGCCCGTCTTTTTCGTGGACGTCCGTCACCAGGACCTCACTGCCGTCCGCACGGATCAGTTTTCCGTGGTCGGCAGGCTGGCCGCCGCCTTCGGGATAAAATGCCGTGGCGGAAAGAACCACCTTCCACGCGCCGTTTTCCGGCGCGGCAGACAGCACTTCTGCATCAAATTCTTTTAAGTAGGGATCTTTATAGAACAGTTTTTCCATGAATAACGAACCTTCTTTCCTGAAAACACGCTCCGCCGTGATTTTCGCCTTACCCCGGCTTCCGTTTGAGTCTGTATCTTACTGCAGGGCCGTTCCCCTGCTTTTCCACCACGCCTTTTGCCATGAACCGGTTCAGATACCGCCTCACCTGGGAGGTGCTCAGCTCCAGCTTTTTGGCAAGCTCCCGGGCGGAGGCGCTGGCATGATCCGTGAGCCATACCGTAATGGCCCCCATATAGCGCATACTGTCAGAAAGCTTCCTTGCTTCTTCCCGTTCCCGGACCATTTTCTGTATCTGCTCTTCCGAAAGACGGATGTCGCCCTCGCCGTTCCTTATGAAGGTATTGTGTATATCGCCGTCCACATAAACCGGCCGCTGTTCCCTTGTGGCCCGGGGCACGTAGATCACAGCGATATGGTTTCCGTTTACCGTGGCGGTATACAGATCCCTGTTCCGGATCAGATTCACACTCACCCGTTTCGGATCGTTTACCTTTACGTAAAACTCTGCCAGAAGTTTTTCGGCATCCGGCAGATCCACGGTGCTGAAGGTCTTGTCCGGGTTTTCCGTGACACCCAGCAAAATGTACCCGCCCATGGTGTTGGCAAAAGCGGAATACGTCTCCCACAGGCTCTCCGGAAAACCGCCCAGCGCCGTTTTGGCCTCTACGCGGTTGTTTTCCGTATATTCACATATCCTGGTAAAATCAAGCAATGCTCTGTTTTCCTTTTCAATGCCGACCTTCTGCAACTCTGTTTTCTGCTATTATCATAGCACGGGCCTGCACGATTTTGCAGTACTTCTACAAAACAAAAGTCCTGGGGGCGTCCTTCCGCACCGCGGATGAGATCGAGCGACTGGCCGGCGTGGGCTGCCATGCCGTGACCATCACTCCGGAATTCTTCGACCTGCTCATCAAACACCCCTCCACCAACGAATCCCTGGAGATGTTCCGAAACTCCTGGAAGAACGCGTTCGGGGACAGTCAGATCACCGACTATCTATAGACTGACGGGCAGAACGATACGTGACGGTGCATCGCTGGCAGGCTTCTGTATTTTCAAGTTTTCATAGAACAAGTGAGGCGTGGGAAAGGGACCCCACGCCTCGTTTACGCTGTTCGTATGAAAACTTAGAAAATGGAAGCCGAAGCGGCCGCACCGGAATGTATGTTCTGCCGGTCAGTCTCTGATACCAAGCGCATCTTTCAGCTTTAATAGCCGCTCTTTACCTGCTTTCCACGATGACAGATATGCCGTTGGGTATGGCTGCCGCGCGGGCTTCGCTTCCTGCGATGCCGCGGGCTTTTGCCATGGCCTCAGCCACCGTTTCCGCATAAGTCATCTTCATGGCTTCGATGGTCTCCCTAAGTTCCGGCCGGGTCACGAAGATCACCGTATGGCCCTTAAGCACTCTGGCCAGGATCTGGCTCTGCCACTGATCCGGAATGGTCTCATTCTGCGGCACGCGGCAGTATTCCTCATACAGAGCCTCTGCGCTTTCACATTCTGCCAGAGACCGGTAAAAGCTGTCCCCGCCGATGCCGTCCGCGCATTCCGCGCAGATCACGATGACGCCGCCTTTTCGGCAGCAACTTTCGGCCGCCGTCATGCTCTTCACGCACTGGTAAATGTTCTGGTCTAAAGGCGTGCCGCCGTTTCCGGTGACCACGATATCATACATGTCTGTCTTTACGCGGAACATCTTTCCCACGAAATCGCATCCCGCCGCATGGGACAGGAAGGGATCGCCGGAAAACGCCGCCACGGTACGGTGATCGTCGTCGATCACCACGTTCACCACATACTGAAGCTTCGCCATTTTTGCCGCCGCCACCATGTCTTCATGAATGGGATTTCCGGAAAGGATGCCGGTACGGGCATGGGGATCCGCAATGAAGGGGCCGCAGTGATTCCCCAGTACGGTGAGCCGCCCGGCAACGCCGGGAAGCACGGACTTCCTTCCGCCGGAAAACCCGGCAAAGAAGTGGGGCTCAATAAAGCCTTCCGCTACCAGCAGATCCGTCTCTGCAGCCAGTTTGTCCACGTAAAGAGGCGCGCCGGAAGGAAGCGTTCCCAGAAACACGTTCTTTTCGGGATCGGCGCCGTCATGAATATATATGGGAGCGTTCAACGGCGCGCCGGCGAAAAACTCCGCACCGCCCGCAGGCTGTACCACAGTCACGGGCACGCCCAGCTTTTCCGAAAGCTCCGCCGCCGTGGTCTTCCGGTGAAGACCTGTCGCCACAAGGAATGTCACGAAAATCTGCGGGTTTCCTTCGCGGAGCTCGGAAAGCATCCGCGGCAGGATGTCACGGCTCGGCACGGGACGGGTGTGATCGGAAATGATCACCACACAGGTCTTCTTTCCTGCGGCAAGCTCCCGCAGGCTCTTCCCGCCGAAAGGCCGCTCCATGGATGCCTCTACGATCGCCGTTCCGCAGAGCGCTGACGTGCACCCGCCCGCGGCTCCCGCCCCCGGGCATTTCCCGTCCATAACAAAAGAGGGTGTGATCACCGTCACATCCTCATGTAATTCCAAAGTTCCTTTTCCGTAAGGGATCTTAACCATATCGCACCTATCTGTCTCTGTAAACGATACCCATGCAGTCGGGGCCCGCATGACACGAGATCACCGATCCTGCTGTCTGATAATACACTTCCTCAAAGATCTTCTTTTCTTCCAGCTCTTTTTTGATGGCCAGCATCATTTCGTTGTCACGGGGGAAGGAAAGCGTTACGAAAGCGCGCTTCCTGTCCGCATTCTGACAGGTCTCGTAAAACATCTGCACGTGCCTTTCCACACAGCTCTCGATGGTGCCGCGGTACTTCTTTCCCGCACGGACCTGACCGCCTGCCAGTTCGATGCCGGGATGGAACTTCAGCGTGATGGCTGCCAGAGCCTTTGCCGCCGAACATCTGCCGCCGCGGTACAGATACATGATGTCGCTTACGACAAACGACGCGTGCACCTTGGGAATGATCTCCAGGCAATGCGCCACGATCTCCTTTGCCGTGGCGCCTGCCGCTGCCATTTCACCTGCTTCCAGTACGGTGATGCCCGTTCCGGTGGTAATGTTTCCGGAGTCGATCACGTGGACCTTATCGGATGCCCCCAGTTCCTCCGCCGCGCGGATCATGGCGAACCGGGTACTGGAAATGCTGTCTGCCATGGAGATGCAGACCAGCTCATCATAGCTTTCCAGTTTCTCCCGGAAAGCTTCCATGATCTCCAGCTGGGACGGCGCGGACGTTTTGGGCATGGTCTTATGCGTTCTTACGTACGCGAAAACATCCTGCGGATGAATGTTGATCCCGTCAAGATACTCTTTGTCTCCCAGTGTGATGTGGCACGGAAGGACCGTGATATGATATTTTTCGTACAGCTCTGCCGGCAGATCGCAGGCAGAGTCACAAACTATTCCGACCATACCGAATCATCTTATCATACTTGCGGCAGAAATGCCACTGTTCACTGCGAAATATAAAAGAAGAACTGATAAACGTCATTTTTGAAAACGGGGCTCTCGTCATAAGTGGCATGCCCGCAGTACTCCGTCATGTACAGTTCGCATTTCAGCTTCTTTGCCAGGGCAACGGACGTCTGTCCGCTCAGTACGCGGTCTTTCCAGGCGCCGACCACCAGTGTGGGGCAGTGAAGCTTCGCCAGATCTTCATAAGCGTCAAAATGAAGGCAGGCTTCCGCCTGGATACGGAACCGCTCGATGTCTTCCGGCGTTCCCACGGTCTCCTGGGCCTTAAAGGCATCCGCAAAGCGGCGGAAATATTCCTGGCTGTATACCTTCGTCTGCACGTCCCGGTTGAGAGCGACCACGTTTCCGGCCTTTGCCAGCGCGATCCAGCGGGTAAAGGTGCGGCGGGCCAGCGCGTTGGGCCGGGCCATGCTGTTGGTGATCACCAGTTCTTTTACCAGCTCCGGGTATTCCTCCGCCAGGCACTGCGCGATCATGCCGCCCATGGAACAGCCTATCACATAAGCCTGGGAAAGGCCCAGCTCTTTCATGGCTTCCGCGGTGTCCCGGGCCATGTCACGGATGGAGCAGCCTTCCGCAAGGACATCCGGCCGGTCAAACAGCCACAGCCGGCATTTCTGCGTAAAGACCTCGTAGGCCTTCGCCACGGCCGGAGCCGCAGACATGAGACCCGTAATGGAAAGTCCTGGCAGCAGGACAAGATCCGCCTCGCCCGTGCCGGTGCAGAAATACTGCATTCTTCCGCCTTTTGTTTCGACGGCGCCTTTTGTGATATTATATTCCATACTTTTCTCCTGTCAGTGTACCCAAAGGCACTTTTCCGCCTTCCACCGGGCTGCGCTGTACTCTTATCATAAATGAACAGGGGTATTGTAGCACAAAGAAGCCGGCGCGAAAAGCACCGGCTTCTTATATAGGGGGTATGAGTTATGAACATTCGACGTTAGTCGATCGTTACCAGCTGTTTGGTCTCTTCTTTCTTCTCTTCCTTCTTGGGAACGCTTAAGGTGAGCACGCCGTCTTCCATCTTTGCGTGAATGTCTTCTGACTTAAGCTCATCGCCTACGTTGAAGGATCTCTTCATGCTTCCGGAATAACGCTCCTTCATGATGAAGCCCTTCTTCTCATCCTTCTCTTCCTTTTCCTCATTTTTGGAAGCGGTGATGGTAAGGGTACCTTTCTCCAGAGAGATCTGAACGTCATCCTTGGTAAATCCCGGAACGTCCATCATTACGGTGAAGCCGTCCTCATCTTCCTTAACATCCGTCTTCATAAGGCCGGAGCACCGGCAGTCATGCTTTGCGGGTGCGGTGGATCTTACCTCGGGGAATGCGAAATCGAAAAGGTCATCAAAAAGTCCGTTTCTGTAAATTGCAGGTCTGTACATGTCTGTTTCCTCCTTATTGTCTGCTGAAGTCTTTGCTTCAGGTCGTTTTCTTTCTTACAATGCGGAGTATAGCACAGTTTATTAGCAGCCGCAATAGTTGAGTGCCAACATTCACAGAACGTTCACCGTTTTCATTTTTCGTTAAGAATCAGAGATGACCAGTTCTTCGTTATCCATAACGTACCTCCCGTTTTTTACAGTTTGCCCGTTTTCCTCCGAATGCGCAACCGGCGCTTTTCGTTGCCCGAAACCGCAGATATGTGTATAATCAAAGCATCTTTCCATGGGAGGATCACATATGTTGGACGTACTGATAAAAAACGCGGAGATCGCCGACGGCACCGGCGCCCCCTCTTATATAGGAAACATCGGGATCAGGGACGGCAGGATCGTACTTGACGCATCTCTTTCTGCCGAAAATGCCGCCCGGGTGATCGACGCCGCCGGGAAGCTTGTATGCCCCGGCTTCATTGACGCCCATTCCCACGGCGACCTGATCATCGGCACCGAAGACGCCCGTCTTTTCAAGACTACCCAGGGCGTGACCACGGAGTGCATGGGCCAGTGCGGCCTTTCCATGGTGCCGGTCACCCCGGAAAATCTGAAAGCAAGCCAGAACATGCTCACCATGGGCGCCCGGTCCTTCCCGGACGACATGAAGAACTGGACCCATTACGATAAATTCCTGGACTACGTGAAAACGCAGAAGCTCACCTGCAACGGCAAGATGTACATCGGCCACAGCAATCTGCGCATCGCCGTCATGGGCATGGCGGACCGCCCGGCCACCGAAAAAGAACTGGATCACATGAAGGGACTTCTGCGGGAGGCCATGGAAGAAGGCTGCGCCGGATTTTCCACCGGGCTCATCTACACGCCCAGCTGCTATGCCGCGCCGGAAGAGATCATTGAACTGGCAAAGGTCATCGCTCCCTTCGACGGCATCTACGCTTCCCACATGCGAAACGAGGGGCAGTTCATCGAGACGTCAGTGGAAGAGACCATCAACGTGGGCCGTCAGGCCGGCGTCCGCGTGGATCTTTCCCATCACAAGATGGTGGGACAGCGGTACTGGGGCAGGTGGAAAAACACCCTGGCCCAGGTGCACAAGGCAAACGACGAAGGCACTTTCGTGTTCCTGGATCAATACCCCTACGAGCGCTGCATGACCACCTTAAACGTGACCATGCCGCCCCACTATTTCTCCGACGGTTTTGCCGCCATTGCAGAAAGACTTAAGGATAAGGCGTTCCGCGAAAAAGTGAAGCGGGAGATGTGTGATCCCGCCACCCCCTACGACAACTATTTCCTCCACTGCGGAAAAACACCGGAAGAAAGCTTTGCGGGCATCTTCGTTTATCTTGCCGCAAAGACACCGGAGGCCGAAGGGCATACCCTTCTGGAATACGCGGAAATGGTAAAGAAAGATCCCTTCGAGGCATTTTTCGACCTGTGCGTGGCGAATAACTGCGAGACCGGCGGCGTGTATGCCGCCATGAGCGACGAGGACGTGTGTGAGATCATCAAAGACCCCTACTGCATCGTGGGCTCGGACGGCCTTACCAGAGCCTGGGACGAAAAGGGACATCCCAGGGCTTCCGGCACCTTCCCTCATGCCATCACGCATTTCGTAAAGGAAAAGAAGCTCTTTACAAAAGAAGAAATGATCCGCAAGATGACGGGCTTAAGCGCCGACCTTTTAAAGATCGAAGGCCGCGGCTGCATCCGGGACGGCTACGCAGCCGACCTTCTGGTACTGGATTACGAGAACTTCCGTGACACCGCAACCTACACAGATCCCAACAGCCTCACCGAGGGCATCGAGCACGTTTTTGTAAACGGCGTGGAGGTCTATCACGGCAAAGAATTCACCGGAGCATGTCCCGGAAAGCTTCTGCCGCACAATGCGTAAGCACCGGATTCGGCTTTACGGGCAGAAGACCAGTTGGCTGCCGTTCATAGAATTTTGAGAATTTCGTAGACGCGCCGTAATGGTATTTCCGGAGCGGCTGCGTTATAATCCCTGCATACAGGGCAGGATCCCGCCGGGATCCCGGATCGCTGTCGCGACTGCCCCTCGCTATTTCAAGGAGGAACTTACTTACATGAAACGAATCTTTGTCATCCTTACCGCTGCATGCCTGGTATTCGGACTTGCCGCCTGCGCTAAAGCACCGGCGCCGGAAACAACGGCCGCCCCGGAGACTGTTGAAGAGACCACCGCCGCAGCCACTGAAGCGGCAGCAGAGACCGAAGCCGCTCCCGCAGAGAAGGAAGGCTTTGTGGGCATGGCCAATCCCATGGTCCCCGTCGATTCCGACGCTTTTGACGAGCAGCTCGGTTTCCACATCGATGCCGCACAGATCGATCCCGACGCGAAGTGCTTCATTATCAGCGGAAAGCTGGCGCACATCGTATGGACACAGAAAAACGTGAACAATGAGGATGTGGAATTTGTTCTTCGCGCCACGAAGGACGCGGAACTGGCTCCCACCATGCACGGCATTCACGATTCCAACATGTCCGAGCCTGTCGTAACAGAAGTACCGCTTACCGACACAAAGATGCTGGAGCTTACCTTCACCGAGGCAAAGACGGAAAAATACGGCATTTATACCTGGAAAGACGGTCAGATCTTCTATTCTCTTACCTATAACAAAGACATGAGCCAGATGGCCCTTGCCGAGGTCCTGGACCGTGTCATGGATGTCACCGGCATCCGCTGGCACAAGGAGCACATCACTGCTCTGCCCGGCATCACGGAACTTGACAACTGCATGGTCAACGCCTACTTTGACAAAACGAAGATCAAACATGAAAACGGCGTATATTCCGCGGAGTTCGAGTGCTATGAAAAGGAACTCTTCGACATGGTGGAGATCCACCTGATGCAGGTGGGTGATACGATCACCGTTGAGGACGACCAGGTGATAGAGATCAAAACGATCGAGAAAAACGGAGGCAACGGCCACATCGTCATTAACGGCGGCGTTGATTTCGAGGACGGTCTGGTACTGGCGCCCGGCGACGGCGGCACCTACTTTGTGTTCGGCCTTGACGACTGCCCCAGCTACCACCTCATCGGAAAGAAAGAGCTGGAACTGGCAAAAGACGTTGCCCTGACCGATACCGCAGATATTGAAAACAAGTGTGTAGAGAAGAAGGTGGAAGGTGACGAAGCTGTTGTGAAGCACCTTCAGGAAAACGCCTATATCGATCCGCCGGCAAGAGGATGCATGATCTGCATCGATGGCGGAAAGGTCGTGGAGATCCAGATCTCCTACGTGCCGTAAGACAAACACAGACATCACAAAAGCCCCCTAAGCGGTACCATGCTTCGGTGCGTGTTCGCAGCTTCAAACAGTTCTCGCTTCGCTGCGAAACTCGCTGCGAAGCACGCACAGCTCGCAATCCACTTAGGGGGCTTTTCTTTTGTCTGAGAACCGCCTCAAAATCCGGCCCGTAAGCCGGATCCCTGTTTTTCGAGCCTCCCGGCTTACACACATATCTCAGCGATATTCCGCGACCTTCGTAAGTTCCGCTTCGTTCCCCATATCATCGGGAAAGAGGGTGCGGGTGAACTGTTTTCCTTCATGAGCAAGGCACAGTTCCAGGATGCACAGGTAGATCCCGATGTCGATGCGGTTGAAATACTGTGCGTTTTTCGGCGACATGATGCCGATGCGCGTGTTTTTTGTGTAACGGTACACGGTGAGCACGCCGTCTTTGTTTTCCGTCTTCCAGGGCTGGGAATTACAGGCACTGGGAGAAAACCTGGCGATCTCGGCCGCGCCGAAGGTCTCGCCCTCCCAGATATCTTCCAGAGGCTTTCTCTTAGCCGCAAACATGTCTTTCCGGAAATACGTTTCATCCGGCACTTTCCGGATGGCAAACATGATCACGTAGGAAAGTCCCTCCCATGCGGGCTCGTCCGGCTTTCCGATGCCGAACCACAGAGAGCCGATGTTCTTTGATGCCAGCCACAGATCCAGCTGCTGCCCCAGGTACCCGGCGTTCTGCAGCCAGTTCTGCTTTTCCTCGCTGTAAATGAGCACACAGTACTCCGCGTCCCGTTTGAAGGCAACTTTCGATGCCGGGATGATGCGGATCGCCGTCCTTATGTCCGGGCAAAGCGGTTCAAAGCTTTCCCAGGCTTTCTTTATCTCACCAAGCTCTTCTTCCGAAATGTGCTCATTGCCGCAATTCCGGAACAGATGAAAAGACTTTCTTTTTGAGATCATCGGATACAGTTCGCTGCGGATCATCGGGACCACCTGCTTTCTTTTTCAGTTGCGCTTTTCCGCGCATTCCTTTTGTGCTATATTTGCATTCGGATCATTGCTTTCTTACAGCATACCACAATTATAAGGAGCTGCGAAATGTTTTTTTCCATTACCGATTCCCTTCATGAGATCGAACCGCAGGAACTGAGGCCCGATGTCCTTACCGTGGGCATCGTGACCTGTGAGGAACTGACAGAGTTCGGCCCCGGTCTGGGATTTGACGAAGATACCATCGAAGCCAGCCAGAAGGCAAACCACCTGTTCCGCACCGGTCTGGACGTGCGGGACGACTACACCTTCGCGGAACTTCGCATCGGCAAAAAAAGAAAGTGGTTCTGACTTTTCGTCAGAACCACCTTCCAAAATGCATCGATGCAGCGAACTGTTACATGCCCATGTTCTGTGCCAGCTGGCCGGTCTTTTCAAAGATCTCCCTCAGCGAGCGCAAATTATCGCCATAGCTGGTCCCGTCCTCCGTGCGTTCTTCCACATGGATCCAGGAATCCAGAGTGGCCTCCGGATAATTCTCTTTGATCACGAACACAAAACCGCAGCCGCTGATCTCCTCTCTTGCGGACAGAGAAAACGTTCCGCCGGTGTTTTTTTCATAGCCGCCTCTTACCCGGTCAAGCTCATCGAGAGACAGCTCTTCCCCTGCACAGCAGCAGCACTTTTTCTCCTCGTCATTCTTCTTTCCAAACATAGTTCGAAACTCCTTTCGTATTTGAGCGGGAGGACTTCCCCCCTGCATTATCAATATACTATAGATCGCCTTCCGTTTCATCCTCTGTTTTTCCGAATTACGAACGGATATTCTGTGAAAAATGCGAAATAACCGGGATCAGTCAAGCGCCACTACGGCACCTGCATACTTGTCTGCAATAAATTTCTTTACTTCCTCGGAATGCAGCACCTTCACCAGCTTCTGCACCCACTCGGCATTCTCATTACCGGTCTTTACCGCAATGATGTTGCCATAGGTCTGTGCGCCTACGGAAGCGGCGTCTTCGATGGCCAGAGCGTCACTGACGGAAATGCCGGCCTGGATCGCGTAGTTGCCGTTCATTACGGCGAATGCGACGGATTCCAGAGAACGGGAGATCTGTGCAGCCTCCAGCTCCACGATATCCAGCTCGTAGGGGTTTTCTACGATATCCTGTTTCGTTGCCGTAAGGCCGGCACCTTCCTTTAACTTGAGAAGTCCCTGGGCCTCTAACAGAAGCAGTGCTCTTGCCTCGTTGGTGGTATCGTTGGGAACGGCGATCTGATCACCGTTTGCGATCTCGGAAAGAGCTTTTTTGGTTGCCGCAAACATACCGAAAGGCTCGTAGTGGATGATGCCCGCGGAAGAAATGTGGGTGCCTTTTTCCTCGTTAAAGGACTCCAGGTAAGGCACGTGCTGGAAGTAGTTGGCATCCAGATCTCCGGATTCCAGAGAAGTGTTGGGAAGCACGTAATCCGTGAACTCCACCACCTCGATGTTGATGCCTTCTTTTGCCAGAGCATCCTTCGCAAAGTTAAGGATCTCCGCGTGGGGGGTCACCGATGCGCCGATCTTATAGACCTTTGCCTCCGCTTTTGCACTGCACCCGCAAAGGGCTGCTGCCAGTGTCAGGACCAATGTTGCTGCCAATAATCTCTTTTTCATAATGTTCCTCCTTAAGATGTTTGAGATTTATCTTTTTCTTTTATCAATGGCGTTTGCCGCCTTCATCCATGCTTCCTGAATGACCTGGGTGATGAGCACCAGAAGTGCCGTTGCCACCAGCATCACACCCATCTGCCAGCGGTAATACCCGTAGTTGGCTGCGATGGCGCCAAGGCCTCCGCCGCCCGTCATGCCGGCCATGGCCGTATACCCCAATACAGTCGTCATGACGATCGCTGCGCCGATAAGAAGCGACGGCCGGGCTTCCGGTAATAGGACCTTGGTTACGATCTGCCATGGGGATGCCCCCATGCTCTTAGCTGCCTCGATCACGCCGCCGTCCACTTCTTTCAGCGAGCTTTCCACCATCCTCGCTATGTAGGGGGCCGCCGAAGCGGTAAGCGGGGGGATAATGGCAATGGAACCGATCTGTGTTCCCACCAGCGCTTTCGTCACGGGGAGCATCAGAAACAGTAAAATAATAAAGGGAATGGACCGGAATACGTTGATGATAACTCCCAGCGTGTCATGGACTCCCTTCAGGGGAGCAACGCCGTCCGGCTCCGTGACGACCAGCACCACGCCCATGGGGATCCCGATCACATAGGCAAGAGCCGTAGATAAAAGAGTCATATACAGAGTCTCCAGAACTCCTTTTCCCATAAGCGGGATCATCTGCTGTAAACTCATTCTCTCACCTCCTCGTATCTCACCTGTCTTGCTTTCAGGAAATTGATGACCGTTTCATACTGTGTTTCATCGTCGGGAAGCTCGATGATCATCTGACCGATGGTCCGTCCTTCCACTTCCGTCAGATTGGCAAAGACGATGTTGACCAGTACGCCCAGCTGCTTTGCCATGACGGCGATGATGGGATCGTTGTGATTTCCGTCAAATACCAGACGCAGCTTTTTGCCCGACGGAAGCGATACCTGCTGATATCCTTTATCCTCTCCCAGGATAAGCCGTTTTCCGATGGCGGTCTTCGGAGCGCTGAACACTTCGCTCACCGCGCCGCACTCAGCGATGTGGCTGGCATCGATGATGGCCACACGGTCGCAGATGGCTTCGATAACTTTCATCTCATGGGTGATGACGATCACCGTGACGCCCATCTCCCGGTTGATCTTTTTCAGAAGATCCAGGATCTGCTTTGTGGTCTTCGGGTCCAGCGCGCTGGTGGCCTCATCGCACAGGATCACTTTCGGATCGTTGGCCAGGGCTCTGGCAATGGCCACCCGCTGCTTCTGCCCGCCGGAAAGCTGTGCCGGATAGGCTTTGGCCCGTTCCTCCAGCCCCACGACCTTTAAAAGCGCCAGGGCTTTCTTTTCGGCCTCCTCTCTGGGCGTCCCGGTAAGTTCCAGCGGGAACGTCACGTTTTTCAGCACGTTCCTCTGCGAAAGGAGGTTGAATTGCTGGAAGATCATGCCCATCTTGCTGCGGGCTTTCCTGAGGTCCCTGTCTGAAAGCGTTCCCAGGTTCTGCTCCCGGAAGAACACCGCACCCGAAGTGGGGACTTCCAGGTAGTTGATGCAGCGCACCAGCGTGGACTTTCCGGCGCCGGAAAGTCCGATGATGCCGAAGATCTCGCCCTCCTCAATGGAAAGATTGATGTCCTCCAGTGCCGTTACCGCGCCGGAGGCCGTCGAAAATGTCTTTCCCATGTTTTTCAGTTCAATAATACTCATCTTTACCTCTGCAACTAAACAAAGCCCGTGGTCATCTGACCACGGGCCGCATTCTTATTGTTTACGGATATGATCTCAATGACTCATCTTTCGCACACGGAAAACGCACATGTCCATTGCCATGTACATCATCATATCCATCATGTTGGTGCGAACGAGTTTCATTGAAGACTCCTTAAATTATCTTGCCCCGTATAATACAGCGATGCATCCGCTTTGTCAAGACCTGTGTTCATTTTGGTCTATTTATCCGTGGCCGCAATGATCAGAATGTATTTCATCTTCTTCATTTGTACTCCTCTCTGCCTGCCCATCACTGATTTGCGCGAATGCAGGGGCCTGTTTCTAAAATCGCAGAATAGTACTGGAATTATCCATACAGTCTGCTATGATATCTGCAATGAAACAAAAAATATCCGGGCGAATTTCTGCCCGTCTGAAAAAGGAGAATCTGATGAGCAATATGAGGATCGGCTGGTCAGAGATCAGCATTACCCCCGATAAGAAAGTATCCCTTTACGGTCAGTTTGCGGAGCGAATTTCCGAATATGTGGAAAAGCCCCTCATGGCTACCGCCATGGCAGTGGAAAGCTGCGGGGATCAGATGATACTCGTCTCCTGCGATCTGGTAGGCGTCGCCGACAACGTTGTGGAAGCCGTGAGAGCGCGTCTAACGGAAACGGGTGCGGAAAAGAAAGGAATGGATGTCTCAAAGATCATCTGTTTCGCCACGCATACGCATACCGGCCCGAACTTCACCCGAAGAGCCAGCCGCGTCGTTTCCCTGTCTGCGGACAATAAGGTTCTATTAGAGAGCATGCTTCCGGAAGGAAAGAAATACGTGGAAGCGGCATCCGCAAAAGCTGACCCTGACGTGGCCACCAATCAGGAGGTGTTCGACCTTCTGACAGACCGCCTTTCCGGAGTCTGCATGGACGCCTGGGAGAACCGGGAAGAAGCGTCCTTTACCAATGCCTTTGACCGTGCCTGCGTCGGCATGTGCCGCCGGGTGGCTTATTCCGACGGGACCGCGCAGATGTGGGGCGATGCCAATACCGCCGTTTTTACCGAACTGGAAGGCGGAAATGATTCCGGCGTGGAGCTGATGTTCACCTATGCCGGCGGCAGAATGACCGGCGTCGTGGTGAATCTTGCCTGCCCCGCACAGTGCGTACAGCACCGACACTTTGTTTCTCCCGATTTCTGGGGAGAGGCAAGAAAACTTATCAAAGAGCGCTTCGGAGAAGACTTCCACGTCCTGGCGGTCTGCGGACCTGCCGGCGATCAGTGCCCCGTGGATCTGGTAAGGTGGGTGAATCCGGACACCGATGTAAACGACCCCAACCTGATCCGCCACGAGCCTCCGGTGCGAAAGGCCGATCCGTCGATGTTTGACCTGGAGGGAATGAAGAAAGCCGGAAAACGTGTGGCGCAGGCCGTATTCGATGCCTGCGAAGACGGTCTGGACGCGCCGCAGACAGAGATCTGTTTTGCGCATAAAGTGATACCGATGGAGCTGCCGCTGCGCAGGGCCACCCTCAAGGAAGCTGCCACCGCCGAAAAAGAGATCCGGGAATACCTCAGAAACAAGGAGGGGGACGTGGACTTCCGTGACGCGGCAAAACTGCAGCCCTATATGGGGATCCTTAAGAGGATCAAGGTACAGGAGACCGTAGATACGCTGACCGAGGAGATCCATGTGATCCGCATGGGCAGTGTGGCCTTTGCGACCAGTCCCTTTGAGCTGTATCTGGATTATGCCAACCAGATAAAAGCGCGGATGAACTGTGAACAGGCATTTCTGATTCAGCTGGCCAACGGCTGCGAGGGGTACCTTCCTACAGAAAAGGGCGAGCGGCACGGACATTATTCCGGCTTCATCGCTTCCGGCGTCGTGGGACATGAAGGAGGCGACCTGCTGGTGCGCCGCACCCTGAAAGAGATCAATGGTCTCTTTGAGGATGATTACAAGGTTTATCAGTGAAGAAAATTTTAATTTCCATCCGAAGGGCCTGAAAACGGGCTTTCGGATGGAATTTTCCTTGTTGGCAGCTTAAGTCGTCAAGAGTTTTTCCATCCGCAAGGCCTAAAAACGGGCTTTCGGATGGAATTTTCTTTTTTGGCAGCTCTAAACTGTCGAAGGTTTTTCAACCGGAAGGCCGAAAAAGAGGCTCACGGATGGAAAATAAAAAATGCCGCCCGAAAACCGGGCGGCACCAAGGGATCTTCTTTACCAAAATACGGCATAAAAATAAGCGGGTGATGGGAATCGAACATTGATACACCATTACGAAACCCGCAAGAAATGGAGGTTTGAAGTCAGTGGCATCTGCTGATAACCCCGTGATAACCCCACATTCTTATGAGGAGGCATTCGTGCCTCCTCGCAATTCTTACTGTATGTTTATAGATGGGCATATTCAAAGTGTCAATAACCTCATCTCATTTTTTTCAATAACCATATAGGCGCAACATTGAATATAATGATATAGCAACTTTCACTTTACACAGTCCGCTGCTTCAAGCCTCTTGAAGTCAGAATGAGGATATGGTAAATTTAAAAATATTGTCTGTTTCTGCGCAAATTGTCATATACAATATGATTGCGGGAGGTATACTATGGCAGAACACCTGCTTGAAATGAATCACATAACAAAAGTATTTCCGGGCACAAAGGCTTTAGATAACGTCAGCTTCAACCTGAAGGCAGGAGAAATACATGCGATCATCGGTGAAAACGGCGCAGGAAAATCCACATTTATCCAGGTGCTCACAGGTGTATTTCAGCCGGACGGCGGCGAGATCATTTTAGACGGCAAAAAGGTAGTCATGTCAAATCCCGTCGTCGCAGAGAAGCACGGCATTTCCGCCATCTATCAGCATCCCGCTTCCTATCCCGATCTCTCTGTCGCCGAGAACATTTATATTGGCCATGAGTTCAAAACGGGGCCCTTTGTGAACTGGGCAAAGACTAATCGCGAGGCACAGAAAACACTCGACAGCGCAGGCGCAAATTTTCAGGCGACCGCCCCGGTGAGTTCTCTTTCCGTGGCGCAGCAGCAGCTCGTTGAGATCGCAAAGGCGCTTTCGCAAAATGCACGTATCCTCATTATGGACGAACCCACAGCTGCCCTGTCCAGGCGGGAGAGCGAGGAGCTCTACGAAATTGCGAAAAATCTCAGAGACAAGGGGGTTGCCATTATCCTGATCTCCCACCGCTTTGAGGACATATTCGGACTTGCCGACAGAGTCACCGTATTTCGCGATGCACATTCTATCGGCACATGGGATATCCATGAAGTGGACGAGCCCACGCTTGTCAGGCACATGGTCGGCCATGAGATCGGAGACTATTTTCCTGCCCGTGAGCCGAAAATCGGCAAAGAAGTACTGCGGATAGAGAATATGTCCCGCGAAGGATACTTCAGGAATGTGTGCCTCAATGTTCATGCTGGTGAGATCGTGGGCGTTACCGGCCTTGTGGGTGCAGGACGCACAGAGGTCATAGAGGCTCTTTTCGGGGTAACAGGTGCCGACAGCGGCAAGGTCTTTATTGACGGTAAAGAGATCACGGGGAAACGATCTCCGCGAAGAATGATGGATCTGGGGCTCGGCTGGCTTCCCGAGGACAGGGCAAGACAGGGGCTTCATCTCAGATGGGGGATAAAACAGAATATCTCCTTGCCGATCATAGATGAATGCAGAAACGGTCTGTTTATTGCTGATGAAAAAGAACGCGCCATATCCGAAGAAATGAAGGACCTTCTCTCGATAAAGGCACCGAGCGTGGAAACAACACCGAACGAACTGTCCGGCGGCAACCAGCAGAAAGTCGTCATCGGCAAGCTGCTTGCAGCGAAGTCCAAAATACTGATTCTCGACGAGCCTACAAAGGGAGTTGACGTAGGTTCCAAGGCTCAGATATACCGGCTTATGAACGATCTTGTCTCGCAGGGAAAAGGGATCCTGATGATCTCCTCCGAGATGCCGGAGGTGATGAATATGTCCGACAGGATCTATGTTGTGTGTGAAGGACGTATCACCATGGAAGCCCCTGCAAAGCAGCTTTCGCAAGAGGATATTCTCAAAGCTGCCATGAACACGGACTCGGAAAGGAGATGTGAAAGTGAAAGCGAAAAGAAATCTGCCGATTCCTGATTTTTTCATGGAGCATCGAGAAGCTCCGATGGCAGTCATCCTGGTTCTGCTGATCATTGTTGTCTGCATTGAGATCCCGGGATATTTTGAAAATAATTACATAAACATCCTCAAAAACAGCTCGCTCAATCTCGTTATGGCGGCGGGAATGCTGTGCGTTCTGCTCGTCGGATCGATCGATATTTCGGTTGCCGCAGTGCTGGAGCTGTCGGCTGCCGTAGCGGGTGTTCTGATGCGTGACGGGCATATTCAATCTGTCGGGATGATGTTTGCGGTCGGTATTCTGATCGGCGCGCTTGCGGGTTTTCTTACCGGTGTGCTGACAAGTTACGGGCGTATTCTTCCGATTATTGTAACATTGGGCATGACGTATGTGTGCAGAGCGCTCATTCCTATGGATTTTATCCTCGGCATGGACAAAATTGCGAGGATCGACCTCACGGATTCCTTTAAGGATTTCATTCTGCAGAAATTCCTCGGGCTGCCGCTGATCATTTATATAACCCTCGCGGTGGTGCTGCTGATCGGCATATTCCTGAAATACACCAAAACCGGAAGGTCACTCTATGCCGTCGGTTCCAACGTAAAGGCAGCAGCGATGCGCGGTGTCAATGTGAACCTGACGAAGGTCCTTGCTCATACGATCTGCGGCGCAACGGCAGGCATGGCGGGGATCATGCGCCTTGCCGAATACAACGCCATTGAAAAGGGAGCCTGCAACGGCGGCGAGATGTATGTCATCGCGGCGTGCGTACTGGGCGGCGTTTCCGTCATGGGCGGCTACGGTAAGATGATCGGTGTTGTCATCGGAGCAGCTTTGATCGCCACGATCGACAGTGCAATCCCGCAGCTTTTTATAGATGCTACAATGATGAAGGAATTCTTCAAGGGCATCCTGATCCTTGCTGCAATTCTTCTCAATGTTCTTTTCCAGCGCGCTTCTAATAAGCGCATGAAGATGAAGGAGAGTGCAAAATGAAAAGAAAATCGCCTCTCAAGGCATATTCATGGGAGTTTATGCTTGTCGGCCTTCTTGTGGTGCTGTGGATCATTTTTGAAATTAAGGACAGCTCCCGGGGCAGGGACGTTTTCAACTTTGCCAGGATGATGAGCGGCATGAGCGTTTATATGCTTTACAGTTTCATGGCATTGGGTATGGCGCTGATCCTCGGCATGGGCGATATTGACATCTCCGTCGGTGCGAGCGCAACGCTTAGTGCCGCCGTCATGGGCGTGCTGTACAGATCGATGACAAGCGGCGGAATGGCAAACGGTCCCGCTTTTGCCATAGCGATCCTTGCCTGCCTCGCCACCGGCTGCCTTTGCGGTTTCCTGAACGGTTTCCTGATAACACGGTTCCGGGAATTATTTCCGATGATCGTTACGCTGGGTACGATGCTGTTCTTTCGGGGTTTCTGTTATCTGTTCCTCGGCGGTGAAACACTCAAATTTGAAAATGATGCCACGTGGGCTCTGCTCAAAAAACTCTACAACGGCTCCATTGAGATCGGCAGTGTCTCGTTTCCCACGATCATCCTGTGGTTTCTCGGCTTCGCGGCAGTGTTCTACATCTTTTTGCATAAGATGTCCGGCGGGCGCAAACTGTTCGCCATTGGAGAAAACAGAATTTCCTCGCGCTGCAGCGGCGTGAACGTAGATCGTTTTGAGCTTTTGATGTTTGTGGTATGCGGCTTTATGGCGGCGGTATCGGCACTTTTCTATATCGGCTGCGCATCTGCTACTGTCAGAGCAGATGCCATGCAGGGTTATGAAATGTACGCCATTGCTGTGGCTGTTCTCGGCGGATTCTCGACCAGCGGCGGTAAGGGCAATATCATCGGCGTTGTGCTTTCTGTTTTGATATTCGGCGTTATGAAAAAGGGGCTCGGCACATTGTTCGGCTTTTCCGACAGCACAGTCAACCTTGCCGTGGGCATCGTGCTGATTCTGGCATCTCTCCTGCCGAACATCGTGCAGTATATTTCCCACAAAAAGCAGCTCAAAAAACAGCAGACGGATATTCAGGCATTCCCATCGGGCAAGCCATAACAGCAGCAGGCTGTTAAGATTAAAAAACGATTAACGGAGGTAACTATGAAAAAATTTTCTGCACTTGTAATTGTTCTGTGCATGGTATTTACGCTGTGCGCCTGCGGTTCTTCCCAAAGCAGGAAAGCAGATGACGGCATAACCATAGGCGTAGTCTACAAGCAGTCCGGCAACGCTTATTTCCAGGCCGGTATCACCGGCTTCCAGAAGGCGGCCGACGAACTTGGCTTTACGTTTATGCACGATGGCCCCGACGACAGCTCCAACGATGGTCAGGAGCGCATTATTCGCAACTATATCGATCAGGGCGTTGATGTTCTGTGCATCTCTGCCAATGATGCCGCAGGCCTTGTTGACGTTTGCAGCGAAGCGAGAAAAGCCGGGATCCTTGTTCTCTCCTGGGATGCCAAGGTCGATCCCAGCGGCCGCGACATCGACATTGAGCCTGCATCCGCCAAGGTTATCGGGCTGACGCAGCTGGAGTTCATCGCAGAGCAGATGGGCTATGAGGGACAACTTGCCATCGTTTCCGCCGGTGCGACCGCTCCCAACCAGAATCTCTGGATCTCCTTCATTGAGGAAGCTCTGAAGACAGATTCCAAATATGCCAATATCGACTATGTCGGCGTTGCCTACGGTGATGACGACTATACCAAATCCTATGATGTAATGAAGGCGCTCATCGACAAGTACCCTGATCTCAAGGGAGTCATCGTCCCCACCACCAATGGTGCACCCGCAGTTGCCAAGTGCATCATCGACGAAGGCAAGGACGCAACTCTTAAAATGACCGGTCTGACCCTTGCCCATGATATGGCTGAGTACATCCACGGCGGCGTTGCCCCTGCGACCTTCCTGTGGAATCCCATCGAACTTGGTTACGTTTCCTCCTATGTCGCAGTAGCGGCGAAAAAGGGTGACTTTAAATTTGAAGCGGGACAGACGATCGAGGTCCCCGGTTTTGAAGGACTCACCGTTGAAGTTTCCGATGATGGTGGACTGATCCTCTACCTGAACAAGCTCAATAAGTTTGACGATACCACGGTCGACGCCTGGATCGACGCACTGTAAACTCATTCCATCTGTCAACGACCGGAACTTTCGACCTGAACTTTTGCGGCATATTCTGCCCCACAGATACACTCATAATACCCGAACAGTTCATTCCGAAAGTTCCGGTCAGTGCAGATATCCTTCCCGCGCTCTGACACCAAAGCGCTCCTCCAAAAGGTGCAGCTGCTCATCGGTGATGGTGTTCACTAACGGCAGATGGGCGATCTTCATATAGATCTCGGCTGCTTTTTCAGCAGTCTCGATGAGTCCGAAAGTCTCATCCAGGTCTTTGCCCGCGCCGTAGATGCCATGCTGACTCCATACAACAAGGCGAGCGGTCTGCATCTTCCCGGCGGTGGCAATGCCGATCTCGCTGGTACCGCAGAGCATCCACGGCAGCACATTCACGCCGTCGGGGAATACCACGATGCACTCGGTACACATCTGCCACAGGGTGCGGGTGAATTCACGCTCATCAAGACTGTGGACATAGGTCATGGCCAGCAGGTTTGCCGGATGACAGTGCATGACGACGCGGTTATGGGGATCGATCGTCAGCCTTGCCGCATGGCTCATCATATGTGCGGGAAATTCAGAAGTGAATTTGCCGCCATCTGTGAAGCCCCACAAAAGCTCTGCATTTTCTCCGGTGTCATCCAGACGCACGAGACCGAGATTCACATCGGGAGCATATTGCACGTTTTTAAAGTACTTTCCCGTGCCGGTAACGAGGAAATATCTTCCCGCAAGTTCCGGACAGGAAAATCCCGCAGGTATCGTGCGGATGACGCCGTTTTCCTCTAAATATGCGTCAGCTTCGCTTTTATCCAGCAGAAGACTTACATTGCCGCCGTTGCGCTCATCCCAGCCGTGGCGGTACATCTCCGTGACTGTGCGGATCATTTCCACCATAAAGGGGGCTGTCAGAATGTCCTTCATCGTTTTGAAAGTACCTCCTTTTCGTAACGCCCGATCTCGGGCAGATAGTTTGCCTCCCGACCTTCCCGACGTAAAAATTCGTTCCAGATATCGCCGATCGGCATTATCTTGTAAAGCTCCTGGCACGCCATCAGAGAGGTGAAATCAGACCGATCCTGCAGCTCTTTGTGACACGCAGGCTCCAAAAGAGCGTACAGCAGTGCCTTTTGCACATTGTGTATGCCTGTGACCCATGCAGAAATGCGGTTAATGGAGGCATCAAAGTAGTCGGTGGCAATGAGCACCTTATCCAATCCGCAGCGAACGCACTCCTTCATCATTTCCCGCGTCTCATCATCGTAACTCACCACATGGTCACTGTCCCAGCGCATGGGACGTGTCACATGGAGAGCAAGCTTATCCGAGAACAGGAGCAAAGAGGATATCTTGTCCGATACCATCTCTGTGGGATGATAGTGTCCGTTGTCCACCAGAGGGGTGATGCCGTTTTTCAATGAATAGCTCAGGCAAAATTCAGCAGAACCCACGGTATAGGCCTCCACGCCGATACCAAAGACCTTGCTTTCCAGCGTGGGAATAACCCTGGTTTTATCGTAAGGTATGGAGAAAATCTCATCCAGAGACTCTTTCATCCGCTGACGGGGTCCTTGCCGGTCGGCGGGATAGTCCTTCAGACCATCGGGCATCCAGTAGTTTATAAGGCAGGGCTGACCCAGTTCGTCGGCAAAATACTCTGCGATCTTCAGACAGCGTTTGCCGTGCTCGATCCAATACTCCCTTACCTCCTTCTTCGGGGAGGAGAGAGTAAGCCCGTCCACCACCATAGGATGTGAGAAGAAAGTCGGGTTGAAGTCGATTCCCAGACCGCGTTTCTTTGCGTAGTCCACCCATTTGGCAAAGTGCTTTGGTTCCAACTCATTTCTGCCTGCCTTCTCACCATCGAAAATGGCATAAGAAGCGTGGATATTAAGCTTGAATTTTCCGCCGCAGAGCTTCAGCACCTCGTCAAAGTCCGCCATCAGCTCTTCAGGTGTTGCGGCTCTGCCGGGGTAGTTGCCGGTGGTCTGGATACCGCCGGACGCTGCCTGACGGGAGTCAAAGCCCACCACATCGTCGCCCTGCCAGCAGTGGACGGAGATCACCGTGTTCTTCAATGTCTCCAGTGCCTTTTCTGCATCCACGCCGAGGGATGCATATATTTCTTTTGCGCTTTCAAATCTGGTCATGTTCCAAAATCTCCAATTGTATTTTCAGATTTCCGATGGCAGTCGCCTCGATGGGAAGAGCGATCACTTTTTTCCCTGTTGCCTCTTCCGTCAGGCGGTTGAGATACTCGTTCTTCGCACCGCCGCCAACGATGTAAAGCTTTTCATATGATCTTCCGGTGTTGGACTCCAGTTCATCGATTGCCTGCCGGTAGCTTTGCGCCAGGGACCGATAGGCACATCGAAAATAGTCGGCCTCCTTTATCGGCACTCTCAACGCCGCGTCAAAGGCGGCCTTCATGCTTTGCGGTGCGAGAAACGCAGGATCGTTCGCGTTAACAAGTCCATCAAAGGTACCGGCTTCCGCTTCCTCTGCAATCTGCGCAAAGTCCTTCTCCGGACAAAGTTCCCGCCGCAGCTCGTTCACGAGCCACAGCCCCATAATATTTTTCTGATAACGGTTGTAGCCAACGCCGCCCTCGTTGGAGTAGTTGCACTCCATACTCTCCGCATTCGTGATTGGCCTGAGGGTCTTGACACCCAAAAGCGACCATGTGCCGGAGGAGATGTACGGGTGATTGCCCTCCATAGGGATCCCCTCGACTGCCGACCCTGTGTCATGAGTGGCACAAAGCATGACCTTGATGCCCTCATACTCTCCGATGACTGTACCGGGTCCTGACAACTTCGGAAACAGCTCCGGCGGAAAACCGAGCCTGTCGATGATCTCTTCGTCAAACTCGCCCGTTTCGACACTCACCATGCCGCCGGTGGTAGCATCGGTGTATTCGTGTGCTTTCACGCCGCAGAGCTTATACATGAGATACTCCGGTATCATCAGAAGATCCGTAACGCCGTCCAAACGACTGGCCATCTTGTCCGCATAGAGCTGATAAACTGTATTAAAGGGCTGGAACTGAATGCCGGTCCTGCGGTACAGTTCCGGAAACGGCAGCAGTTCATGTACCTCGGAAACGGAGGTCTCCGTGCGGCTGTCCCGGTAAGCGCAGCATGGCAGTACTTCTTTGTCACCTTTCATGAGCACATAGTCCACGCCCCAGGTGTCGATGGACAGACTCTCAACGGGATAGCACTTCTTCGCCGCCGCAATGCCTGCTTTCACATGGTATAAAAGCGCCTCGATGTCCCAGGTAAGATGCCCGTTCAGCTCCGTCATTCCATTCAGAAAGCGATAGACCTCTTTTGTTTGGAGTTCACCGTTGTCCTTCCATCCGACGATATGCCGACCGGAGGAGGCACCGATGTCAATAGCCAGAGAATACTTCATAATAATCACCTATATTATTAAACCACAGGGCCCGGTAATTGTAAAGCCGCAGGGCGACTTCGGCAGACGTAAGCGAAAGTGACAAATAACTGCATTTCAAAGATAAAAAGTGGTCGAAAGCCTTCGCGATGCGGGGATCGCCATTAAACCAATAAAAATGGCTTAGATTAAGGGTTTTCCTTATCTAAGCCAGAGCATAAAAATAAGCGGGTGATGGGAATCTAACAGTAACAAATCCCTGAAAAACCCGCAAGAAATGGAGGTTTGAAGTCAGTGGCATCTGCTGATAACCCTATGATAACCCCACATTCTTCTGAGGGGGCATTCGTGCCTCCTCGCATTTCTCCCTTGACCATTGCCGGTATACTTTATTGTTTTCACCTTTTTCTTTGTAAGGATCTTTGCAATGTATCCATGCAAGACAAACAGTACTGTTTTGATAAAGCAGTCTCCATCGCCATGTAACACCGGACAGCCACACCAGGGACTGTGTATCTCACATGGAACGATTATTTGTCCCCATAATGCGAACCGCATTGAGCAATCTCAATAGCATCTCCTACTATACGGAATACGATTCTGTTTTTCTCATCAATCTTAACACTCCATAGACCGGCCAAATCGCCAGTCAATGGTTCCGGATGACCAATACAGTTATAACCATTTCGATCAATGTCTTTCAAAAGATTATTGATCTTTTTTAGTGTTTTCTTATCCCGCGCCTGCCAATTTAGATATTCTTCCCAAGCGGTATCATGCCATATCTTATGCATTAATCCACCTCAATAAGATCATGCTCAGACATGTTCTCTCCGGACTCCATATCAGCAAGGATCCTCTTAAGCTTATTCATGTTGTCTTTTGAATAAAATGGATCCACATTAAGTTCAAAAGGAATGCGTTTTTCCCGGCTTACTTTCTTTGCAAATATAGTAAACGCTGCAGACATGGAAATACCTATCTCGTTACACACCTGCTCCATACCCTTTTTATCAGTCTCATCGAGCCTGAAATTAACCATTACTGCCTGTGCCATGATGCGCACCTCCTTATCATCGAATAGTATATAACACTATAAAGCGTTTTGCAAGCATTATGATTTACATAGCTTCTGCGCTGCCAATGGGCATTACTATGAGGCTGAATTGGAGGAGGAACACAATCCTGTGTTTAATATGACAGTCCGGAAACAGTCGCGGTCTCATCGCCGATTATATCAAAAATCACTTTTTCCGCATCAGCATTGAACAGATACTCATCAAGACCTCTGTCGCCGGCTGCTCCGGTCCCCCACAAGCACAATCCGCCCAGATCATTCTGGACATATGTATTGCCGGAAAACTTTGGCTTTTTCTCTGTGCCACATACGATCAGGAAGTTATTACTATTGTGAAGTGTATTATTACTCATTAAAATACCCCACTCTAAATGCCCAGACCACAGGCTTACAATCGCCGTTCCACATACCATGCCCTTTATAGCAAATTGTATGTGCCATTACAATTTCCTCCTATGTAGACTTTGATAACTCCTGATACATTTTCATTAGCTTCGCTACACAGTCCGCTTCCGACATGTTCTTGATATCAAAGCCGTATGCTTGCATCACAGCTTTATCATTCAACTGATGTGCCTTCTTGAGTTCCTTCGGCATTGTCAACGGGTCATATAAATCTGCTAAACTGCAGTCTGGATACAGTGCACGGGCATCCAATATTCCTTGTGCAGTCTCCTCAATCTTTGCTTTCTGTTCCTCAGTCGGTGTAGGCCATGGAAATGTATTATATACCATAGTATTTGAATATCGATAATCACTCTTAAGCCTACCACAGATGGTTCTCATCCAAGCCATATGAACATTGGACATCAACACCCCAAAATGATACATATTTGCGCCATCAATAAAAAACAGAGTGTTGGGGAGAACCATAAGTTCATTCATAAATGCCATTGGTAAATATCGTCTATTACCTGAAGAGATAGCGGAAAAAATAATGCTTTTTCCTGTTGGTGCTTGTGATTGAAAGTAATGCGATGGTCTATCTTTTAACACATTTGTCGATGGACTTTCATTATTTGCACGATACTCATACACTTTTTCTACTCTATCTTTTATGAAAGGACTGTTTTTTAACACATTAGGCGGACATTCTTCCAAATACAGGACGTACTTTGGTTCTTCGCCATTTAATAAAGCCCTTCCATTGAGATATTTTCTAATATAAGGCTTGATTGCAGGTTCTCTTTTCAAAATGTCAATATAATCTTCTAACGTTCCGACTGTGAAATGTCCATCATCTATCAACTGTGCGCCTTTTGTCATTTCTGGCACATTACAAATCGGCTTACTCTCTTTACTAATAAAAATATTCTCTCCTGGGGTTAAGTAGTGGTTTATATTATCGCATTTTGTAATAACTCCATCTTCATACAAAGTGCAGGAGTCAAATCTACAAAACGAAAAGCCAACGATAACACAATGTACATGAGCTTTTATAGATGCCTCACTGTCCCAAATAAAGGTACGACAGGCAAAACAAATTTTTAAACCCATGTTGAATAAAGGCTCCCATATTGTTAAAGCCTGCTCTCCTTGGGTTATCGAATTACTGGACACAAATGCCGTTATGATATTAGTACCCTTTATATAGTTCGCCGCTTTATAATACCATCCAGCAACATAGTCCAACTGTTTCATCGTTTTCATATTCACTACGGATTTTAAATCATCCTTTTGCTGTTTGGTTTGCTCTTTCATACCAACAAACGGTGGGTTGCCCATTATGTATGACAGTTCGCTCTTATCAACCACCTTATTCCAATCAAGCTGTAGAGCATTTCCCTCTACAATATAGGCATTCGTCTTCAACGGCAGAAAATCGAGATTCATCAGTAGGATATCTTCTGTCTCTTTCATCATCTGTGACTCAGCTATCCAAAGGGCAGTCTTTGCAACGGTTACGGCAAAGTCATTTATTTCAATTCCGTAAAACTGACCGATGTTTACCTTAATCGGCGAGATTCCTTCGTATCCTAGTGTCATCTGTCCGCCGTAAAGTTCCCTCAGAATTTCATTCTCAATCCTTCTAAGACACATATATGTTTCTGTAAGGAAATTACCCGAACCGCAGGCAGGGTCCAGGAACTTGAGGGAAGCCAGTTTATTTTGGAAATCCTTCAGTTTGTTTTCTTTTGTCTTTTTTACCTGTATCCCTTTAATATCTTCAAATTCGGATTTGATATCGTCCAAGAAAAGAGGGTCAATGACTTTATGAATGTTCTCAATGCTTGTATAGTGCATACCACCAGAACGACGGGTCTCAGGGTTAAGTGTTGATTCAAATACAGCCCCGAAAATAGTCGGACTGATTTTGCTCCAATCAA
This sequence comes from Lachnospiraceae bacterium, assembly GCA_024405155.1. Taxonomy (GTDB): domain Bacteria; phylum Bacillota; class Clostridia; order Lachnospirales; family Lachnospiraceae; genus Avilachnospira. Next base: position 89,682 of record JAKSPC010000005.1, read on the forward strand.
AGTGAGCGGACTCAATAATAGTGTCTTTTATCTCCTGAGTTATCTTCGGAATTTCAATATTCTCTCTCGCAAATAAACCTCCGTTTACATACGGGAATGCTTCCAGTTCATCGGAAAGGTATAGTTCTGCTCTTTGGTCTATCGGGGTATCAAGAACCTTAAAAAGGTCTAACAGTGCCCTTCTGATATCACCTGGGGCATACTGTGTAATGTACTTGCTGAAAGCATCTTTATCACCGAACAGTCCAGCATCTTCTGCATACAAGCAAAACACTAACCGTACACACAAAATATTCAAGCTATTCTGTGTTTTTTTTGCCATCGGGTCATTATACTGCTCAAGGAACCTGTCATGAATCTTCCCTACAAGCTCACCTGCCTGTAAAGAAAGTTCCATTTCTTCGCTTATCTTCCTAACTTTCTGAGAAAGCAAAAAATCAAGTTTTGTGTATTGGTCCTGCAGGTCTCGGATGCTGATTTTCGTGATATTGTTCTCTGGAACTCGGGTATCCATGTCATACACCCAAATCTCAGCAAAATTCGATGTTACAATCCATCTTGCCTTTTCAGAAACAGGCAGATTATCGTTGTATCTTTTTGCCTGCTCATAGGATGTAAGCTCGATTCCCCCACTCTGATGTATTTTGGAATCAAGTTTTATTCCAAGGGTTTTCTGCTCAATAATCACCCTGGTCTCGGGTATGTAAGCATCAATTCTTTTGGTGTTGCCATCAACGATTACCTTCTTTTGGAACTCCACACGGTCGGTCGCATCATCGGCACCCATGACACGCTGTAAGATATCGAGCCAATAAGAACGGTCATCTTCGTCTTCTCTGCCTTTGTTCACCCACTTATTATAAAACTGTCTCGCAGCTTCTCTTTTTTCAGCATTTGTCATATTCTCACCGCCTGTATATAAATAACCATACTAATCATAACACAAAACGAAATTGACTGCATCACCTGCTTTATACGAAAAAGAAGAGCTTGTCGGCTCTTCTTACTTCATTGCTTGTTTATCCAGTCTCTTAACCAGATTGTAAAAACTTGCGCGCTTAAGCCCTGTATCCTGCATAGCTTTTTTTGCAGTTATTTTACCACCCTTCCATTCTGCATAAACAGCATCCCAATTATCAGGTTTTTCGAGTGCTGGTCTTCCGAGCTTTTTACCCTTATCCCTTGCCGCCTTAATGCCTTCTGCCTGCCTCTGCCGTATCGTATTGCGTTCCTGTTCAGCAATGGTTCCAAGAACCTCGATAAGAATGTTATTGACCATATCGAATACCCACGCTTGTCCTTCAGGCAACTCCATCATCGTGGTAGGAAGGTCGATGCCCTTTACTCGGACACCATTCTTTTTAAAATACTCAAGCTCATTTTTGATATCAGTTTTATTTCTACTCAGCCTATCAACCAGAGACAGAGGGACGGTGTATCTAACGTGGGATTATCAACAGAGAAAGTTCTTTAATATCTCTTTTGACGGGAGCAATCGTCTTTGCTCCCACCGCCACGGTGGAAACTTTGCGCTTCATTACAGGAATGAAAATTTTCGCGAATAACGCATATTGACACATTGTGTTAATATGCGTTATAATCATGCTAACAAACATTTACACATAATGTAAAAATTCGTTAAATGGAGAAGGCATGCTTTATCAATACCTTGTTGAAAAATATAAGCCAAACGAACCGATTTTTGTTTCAGATATCAATCTGCCGATATCTGATGGCAATTTGCGGCAGATGTTTAAAAATCTCTGCGACGATGGCCTGGTCAAACGATTTGATACCGGAGTATACTATATTCCGAAAGAAAGCCGATTGAAGGGCGGAGTTCCGTTGGGTGCTGATACTGTCGCGAAAGCGAAATACATATCCAGGAATGGAAATATTGACGGCTACTATGCCGGCTATACGTTTGCAAATCAGCTGGGATTAACAGTGCAGGTTCCCTATGTTACGGAGATCGTTTCGAACAATGCAAGCGCAAGAGTCCGGGAAATCAAGATGAAAGGAAAACGTATTGTTTTACGGAAATCCAGGGCACAGATCACCAAAGAAAACTGTCGTGTCCTGCAGTTTCTTGATCTGTTAAAAGACATCGATACTTATATCGATTGTTCAGCAGAAGATGCATCCGAACGACTGATGAATTATATCCGGACAGAAAGTATAACAAGGAACGATATCGATAAATACATCAGTCAATTTCCGGTCAAAGTTTATAAGAACATGTATGAAATGAGGCTATATAATGTTTTTGCATGAAGACCCCGGGCTGTTCCGCGATATCATAGAAGCTGCATCTGCCAGTCAGAACAACCGTCCCATATCGATCATCGAAAAAGACTATTATGTTACGATGATTCTTAAACTCCTGTCTGAGGAAGCGCCCGGATGTGTGTTCAAAGGCGGAACCTCATTATCAAAATGTCATCATGCCATCGACAGATTTTCAGAAGATATCGATATCACGTTTTCTGATACATTAACTCAGGGTCAAAGGAAGAATCTGAAGAATAAGACGATCGCCGGTATCAGTCAGAAATTGCATCTGCCGATTACAGACTGGGAAAATACAAGAAGCCGAAGAGATTACAACTGTTACACATTCGCATATACCCCTATAGAAGGCTTTATTCAAAAAAGCCTTGTTCCCGGTGTAAAAATGGAGGTTTCATTGGGGTCTATATCATTTCCGACTATCCAACTGCCCGTAAGCAATTATATTTATGAATTTTTATCCGGCGAAAATAAGAATATTGCCGATGAATATGGATTGAACCCGTTTATTATGACCCTGCAGAGCCTTGAACGTACATTTGCTGATAAGGTATTTGCGATCTGTGACTATTTCCTCGAAGGAAACATTAAACGCCACTCACGGCATATCTATGATCTTTACATGCTGTATCCCCGGATTACTCTGAATGATGAATACAAGGCTTTGGTAAAGAAAATACGAACTCACAGAGCCAAAATGTCAATTTGCCCTTCGGCTCAGCCTGAAATAGATATAAATAATATTTTGGCAAAGATAATTCATGATGATGTGTATAGAAATGACTACGAAGAGATAACCTCTTATTTTCAAAACTATCCCATTGCTTATACTGATGTGATCGAAGTATTGGAAAAAATCATTCAATCGGGAGTCTTTTCGACCTTCGGGAACTGATTTGTTCTATCAACGGACCAACAAAAAGCAACGATCGTCTTTGCTCCCGCCGCCACGTTAAAACAGCCTATAGGAATAACATAAACGCCATACATTTTGCTGTACGATTTTTTTGCTGCAACAAAAAAGAGATGAATCTACGTTTACCGCACACCCAGTTACAAGGAACCAGGAAGACATCTCTATGGCATGATAATACCATAGCCCACTGCCATTGTCAAACTTCTTTGACTTTCTTTGCAATAACCTAAATTAAAAAAGTAAAATCTATTTGTGCAAAGCAAGGTAGCATTTAGTCTCGGAAAAGTAGCATTTACTTTTTCATACGCACGTGCCAGCCATTTTTCTCTGTCCGTTTTTTTGTACTCCCGTTTTGCTAAGATGATATCATCCGGAAAAGGAAATCGAAGCAAGCAAAGGAGAAAAGAAAGAAATGATCATCAGTGCAAAGTCAGAATCAAGAGTGTACCACATGCCCGGCTGCAGATATGCGGAAATGATAAAGGAAGAAAATGTGATGTACAAGAAGGTCAAGTGGGCCATAAAAAGAAAATACCGCCCCTGCGCATGGTGCTTCTCCACAGAGGGGATCCTTCACAGAGAAAAGGCAGCGGTGGAACAGTATCTCAAAAACACCGGCTATGAGATGGAGAATAGAGACCATGTGCTCTACATCCGCGGCCAGGCCGGCTTCTGGAAGCTGGTATACAACGAGGAAAGCACGGGTTTCACCCTGTTCCACGGAAACCGCGCGGAGAAAGTCACTGTTGAGGAAGCGGAGGCTGTCGGTTATCACAGACAGGGCGATGCCCCGATCCACACAAGTGTACTGGAGACCTGCAGATACATCGCAAAGCACGACGAGGCAAAGAAGATCCTCTCCATGGGAAGCTACCGGGATCTGCCTCGCTCCACGCAGAAACAGAGAGAATATTACAATTCCGCAAGAAAGAAGGACAGGATCAGAGGGATCCGCAGAGTGGAGGATCTGTTCCGCCAGCTTGAAGAAGGAAGCTCCATGAAGCGCTACTCTGTCTGCTGACCGTTTCTTCCTCTCCTGCCCTGTCCCGCAGACCGACGCCCTATGATTATGAACCGGGAGGCAACCGATGGACGAAAGAGAAACCATCTTACTGAAAAAGATCAGCCGAATGACCGACGTGGAATTCCGGGCACTTATCGAAAGAAAGAAATGTGAAATGGAAGAAAAGAAAAACAGAAAGACACTCAGAAACTTTATTAAGCTAACAGGCGGGGGCTGGCCGTTCTGCAACCACTACATGATCGTTGACGTGCCGGAGCACTATGCCGATCAGATCTTTATCCGTCACGGGCTCCCGGTAAAGTTCGGGGAGGAATATTACAGAAAGCCGGACACCGGATATGTGATGGTCATGCTGAAGGTAAGAAAGAACCGGGAGAAGGATTTCCTCTCCTCCATGGAGGAACTGAAGCGGAAAATGATCCTTCTGGGCCACACAGACTACGAGGAGTTCTGTGACAATCTATGGCGTGGTCTTGGCTTTAAGGATGAAGATGTAGTGGCGTTATCGTAAAGGAGGAAACAATGGCTGACAACAATATCGATTATGAGAAACTCCGCCGGGATCTGACGGATGAATGCATGGCCGCCTTCATTTGCGGCGGGATCGGTCCTGCGCTCCTGGATTCCCTGGATATTGAAAAGGCTTCTGGAGAAGAACTTGAGAGGATCGCCGGGCGGTATGGTTTTCGTATGGATAAGTACAAATCGTAGTTCACCCCTTTCCATAACTGCCCCATTCCCTTATTAACTGCCAAAGGTACTGGTGGTATTACAGAAAAAAAGGTTCCTTTCGCGGCTTATTACTACCATCCAAGAGTTTATTTCTTCACGATCCAGATTCCGCGTGTCCCGCCTTCTCTTTCAAGAATGCCTTTTTCTTTTAATGCTGCAAATGCACGCTCTACACTTCGTTGACTGATTCCAAGCTGTTTTGAAATAGCGTTTGCACTTATTTTATTATTTTCTAAAACACTAGATATGACAAAATTCTCCAGTTCGCTATTTCCGACAGGATTACCGACAGGATTACCGACAGGATTGCCGCCAGCCGCCATTACCTAGTCTTTTCCCGGACATCCGGCTTCCTTCAGATTCCACCTCACGATGGACACCCTTGCCTTCGGCTGTATCCTTCCCGCTGTCGGGCGGATTCGGGACTTGCACCCGTTAGAAACGTGCCTCGCCAATGCCCGTGCTCTTGAACTACTGTCCTTAAGAACACCGAGCATTCCCGATTCATTTTCTTTGCTGTTCATTTTTTCTTTTCTCCTTGACTTTGCTTCGTTATCGTATGTAACTGCTCCATGCGTTGATCAAGTTCTGCCGCTATTCTTGCACAGTCGGCAAGCTCGTGCTTGAAGGATTCGCTTTCCAAGATGTCTTTTTTATAGCGTATTTTATGTTCTGTGCTTGCCCACCAATCCATTGCGATGGTCCTGAACTGCACCTCGACCTTCATATATCGCTTTCTGTCGTGAAGGAAAATCGGGGTATCAACGATCAGGTGCAGACTGCGGTATCCGTTCGGCTTGGGATTGCTGATATAATCCTTGCGGGTAATAACGTGTATATCGTCCTGCTTCTCAAAAGCATCGGCAAGCATATAAATGTCAGACGGAAAAGAACAGATGACTCTGACACCGGCGATATCCGTTATATTTTCTTCGATGCTTTCAACCGTCAACGGGCATCCTTTCCTCGCAATTTTATCAAAAATGCTTTCCGGTGTTTTCAGTCTGCTTTTTATGGTTTCAATGGGATTTCGGTCGTACTGTATTGACAGTTCCTCATTCAATACCTTGAATTTCGTCTCTATCTCCATAATGGCGCATCTGTAATATGCCATCAATTCCTTGTACGGTGCCGAACTGTTTTCCACCCATTTTTTGAAGTC
>JAKSPC010000006.1 GCA_024405155.1 Lachnospiraceae bacterium
TTTTTAAAGAATCTTCAGGGTCTGTGCATTAACTGTTATTCTCTTTTCAAGGTGCGATGCGTTCCTCTTTTTTGAGGCGCCCGTATAGATTAACACTTTGTGTTTCCTTTGTCAACCGTTTTTTTAACTTTTTTCAAAGTTCTTTTTGCGGTCTTTGCGGTGCCTTTTTCAGAGCGCTTGCATAGGATAACTCTGCGGCTCATAAAAGTCAAGCGCTTTTTTAAACTTTTTAATTTTTCTTCCAAAGACCTGTTTTCCTCAGAAATCAAACATGGTCCGGGCAATCTTCCGTACCGTTCCCGCCAGGTACAGAGAGCCGAAGGCGATCACCGGACGGCCGGTCTTAAGCGCCTTCTTCACAGCCCCTTCCACCGCCTTCTCGGAAAACTCTCCTTCGTCACAGGCCACGGCCTCATACCCTTTCTTCCGGATGGTCTCCGCAAACTCCGGGGCGGCCAGTTTCCGGGGACTGTCCGGCGTCACCACCAGGAACCCTGCCCCGTGCTTTCCTATGAGACCGATCACGTCTTCATAATCCTTGTCGCCCAGCATCCCGATGAGAAACGTCACTTTCTCTCCCGGCAGATATTCCTCCAGCGCCCCGGAAAGTGCCTCCGCGCACTGGGGATTGTGACCGCCGTCCAGAATAAATACGGGATCTTTGGAAAGGACTTCGAATCTTGCCGGCCATCTGACCTGGCTAAGGCCTCTTGCCACGGCGTCGAAGGGAATGTCCCAGCCTCTTCCCCGCATGGCTTTCACCACGGTGAGGACTGTCTGGGCGTTCTTAAGCTGGTGGGCTCCCAGAAGGTTCAGCCGGTATTTCTTTCCTTCCGACAGGAAGACCTGTCCGGACAGATCCTTTTCCAGCGGAACGATCTCCGTTTCTCTCGCTTTATATAGGAAGTCTCCCGCCATGGCAGCCTTCTTTTCGATGACCTCCACCACGGAGGGCACGTTGTCATAGGTAATGACGTCGGAGCCCGGCTTTATGATGCCGCACTTGGTGGCGGCGATCTTTTCCACCGTATCGCCCAGGTATTCCGTGTGATCCAGACCGATGTTGCAGATCACGGCAGCTTCCGGAGCGTCGATGGCGTTGGTGGAATCGAATTCCCCGCCAAGGCCTGCCTCCAGCACCACGATGTCGCATTTCCTCTTTTTAAAATACAGCATGCCCACGGCAGTGATCAGTTCAAACTGGGAAGGATGATCCTCCATGGCATCGGCCGCAGCCGAAACGATCCCGGTGCACTCTCCCAGATCCTCCCAGCTGATCAGCTCACCGTTCACCTGGATGCGTTCCCTGAAATCCTCGATGTAGGGACTGGGATACATGCCCGTCAGATATCCGGCTTCTTTGAAGATCTCTCCCAGCATGGCGCAGGTGGAGCCTTTGCCGTTGGTTCCCACCACATGGATGAACTTAAGCGATCTCTGGGGATCTCCCACCCGCTTAAGAAGTTCCTTCGTGCGTTCCAGTCCCAGTTTCCACTTGCTGTAGTGGGTGCCGTTCAGATATTCCAGTGCTTCTTTTCCCGTCATGTCACACCTCCGGATCAAACCGTTCAAAAATGGGGATGGATCCCAGCGCCAGGCATCGTTCCAGATCCTTCTTCCCGGCGATAGTCCAGCTCACTTCCTGCACGCCCCGCTGTATGGTCTTCTGTACGGCCTCCCGCATCCTGTCTTCATATTTATAGGCAATGAAATCCGGCCGTGAAAGAAAGTCCAGACGAAGGTCGGAAAGGAACTTTCCCAGCCAGGGCGCCAGTTCCTCTGTAGGCGTCTTTGTAAAATCCGATGCCAGCTGTCCCCTCACGAAATCCGGACGGAACTTCCGCACCGCCGCCATGGCCCGGGGATCAAAGGATTCCAGGCAGAAAAGCGTCTTAACGGAATCGAGCCGTCTGCAGACCGCTTCCGCAAGCGCTTTGTGATTTTTTCCGAAAGCTTTCAGTTCAATGATCATGGGTGTATTCCTGCACACGGAAAGCACCTCATCGAAAGTGGGGATGCGTTCCTGTGTGCCTTCCAGACGAAGTTCCTTCGCCTCAGAAAGCGTCAGGTCCTCCAAGGTGCCTTCCGCACCGGTGCACCGGAAAAGATCCGAATCGTGGAACACCACCAGATTCCCGTCCTTTAACAGATGCACGTCAAACTCCGTGCCCCAGCCCCGTTCTGCCGCCCGGCGAAATGCCGCCAGGGAGTTTTCCGGGACCTGAGGCTTGTCATGATACCCACGGTGCGCATAAATATACTTCTTTAATTCTTCCAGGAGCGGATGCCCCGTTCTGTAAGTGAAATGTTCTTTCATCATTCGTCCATGTCCTCGAAAGCTTTGATGCCTTTCTTTGCTTCAGGCTTCTGATCGCCGTGCTTCACGAACAGCATGGTGACGAAACTCATGGCGACAAAGAAAGCCGCATACGGAAACAGCGTCTTGTAGCTTATGGTCCGCATCAGGGTCCCCGCCAGAATGGGAGTCACCACCTGTGCCGCCATGGAGGCGGAATAATAAAGGCCTGTGAATTTTCCGATATCGGACCCCTTGCACATCTCCACCACCATGGGAAGAGAGTTCACGTTAATGGCCGCCCAGGCAAATCCCACCAGAGCGAATGCCGCGAACATGACAGGGGTAATGGTGCTGCTCGTTGTGGTAAGGAAATATCCCAGCATGAAGCAGGCCGCCAGAAGCACGATGCCTCCCATGATGGTCTTCTTCCTGCCGATACGGCTGGCCAGCTCTCCGATGGGGATATAGGAAACGATGGCGCCGCCCGTGGCAATGAGCAGGCAGGTGGACGCTCCGCCCAGTCCCTGTCCCATGACCTGCGCCACGTAGGTGGTGAACCAGGTGGTCACGGCGTTGTATCCGATGAACCACAGGGCAATGGAGGCCAGCAGGAAACCAAGGCTCTTCTTTACCGGTGCCGGAAGCACCTCGTTTCCGCTTCCGTCATCTTCCGCCAGATTCCATTCCGGGTGCTTTGCTTCCAGGGCCTTGTTTTCGGCAGCCAGCTTCGGCTCGTTCACGGCAAACCGCAGGATGACAACGGCGGCGATCATGATGCCGCCCACCACCAGAAACAGCGGCTGGTAATTCACGTGAGCAAGTCCCAGCACCTTGGAATTGGGATACATGACCGCAGCCACGCCCAGATACAGGATGCCGCCCACGGCGCCCATCAGGTTGATGATGGCGTTTGCCCTGGAACGGAGCGGCTTCGGTGTCACGTCAGGCATCAGCGCCACGGCCGGGGAACGGTACGTGCCCATGGCAACGAGCAGGAGTCCCAGGCAGATGACGAACATCACCATGGTAACGGTCTTCGGCTCCGCCGCGTAGGAATTGTCCAGAAGCGGCAGGATATTCAGGAAAAGCGCAGCCGTCATCGTCCCCATGACGATGAAGGGCATCCGCTTTCCCAGCTTCGTGTTCGTCCTGTCGGAAAGATTTCCGAAATACGGAAGCAGGAAAAGCGCCAGCACGTTGTCGGCCGCCATGATGGCGCCGGAAAACGTTTCGTTCAGATGAAACGTGTTGGTAAGGATCAGCGGGATCACGTTGTCGTACATCTGCCAGAAGGCACAGATGGACAGAAACGCCAGTCCCACGATTACGGTCCGTTTGTTGCTTAGTTTCATTTGATCACCTCCGCGATCTCTCTGATATTCTGAAATACGTATGCAGGTGTTACTTTATATTTTTCGATGTCGGAAAGCACGCCCTCTCCCGAAAGCACGAACAGGGAATCGATGCCGGCGTTCACGCCGCAGGCGATATCCGTATAGATCCGGTCACCCACGATGCAGGTCTCCTCTTTCGTGCATCCCGTTTTTTCCATGGCAAGATACGCCATCTCCGGCTGGGGCTTTCCGATCACCTTCGGGCGCCTTTTGGTGCAGGTAAAGAGCATCTCGATGACACTGCCGCAGTCCGGCGCCGAACCGTAGGAAACGGGGCATACCAGATCCGGGTGGGTGGCCACGTAATCCTTTCCCGCCATCAGAAGCCGGCAGCAGTCGGTGAGCTTCTCATAGGTAAGCTCCGTATCGTAGCCCAGAAGCACCACGCTGCACTGCATGAGATCCCCGTCTTTCTTTTCATAGACTTTAAGTCCCGCGTCGCGGAGCATGCCCTTAAGGGACTCGGTACCGCACAGATAATACACGGTCTCAGGCGCGCAGGTCCCCTTCAGATAGCGGATCGCGGCATCGGCGCTGGTCACGAAATCTTCCGGATGCGCCTCGATCCCCATGCGGGCCATTTTGGCGATGTAGCCCTCCGTGCCCCGGGAGGAATTGTTGGTGAGAAAAATGTATCTGCCCCCGTTTGCCTTCACTCTTTTTAAAAAGTCCAGGGTGCCGTCGAACAGGGTCTCATCCAGATAGATGGTCCCGTCCATATCCATAAGGAACAGTTTTTTGTTTTTTAACGCAGTCTTATCTTTCATACGATCATTTTTCTTTCATGATGGCAGTACGAAGCAGAAATGCCGCCAGAAGCGAAATCGCTCCCGCCGCCAGTTTCGAAAGGATCACAGGCAGCACGAATTCCGGCCGTGCAGAGGAAACGTAGGCAAAATGGTCGCCGAACACGTAACCCGCGCCGATGGAAAACGCCACGTTGATGATAATGCCGAAATCCGTCATTTCCGGAAGCTTCTCAATGGACGCGAAACTGCTCACCAGGCAGCTTAATATGCCGTTTATGTCCGTTACGGAAAGGTCAGCTTTTTCGGAAAGCTTCGCGATCTGCCGTTTGAATAGCCTCAGCGCGATCCCCATCATGGGGAATACCCCGGCAAGGACCAGAACGATATTGCCGATGATGCCCATGATATCCTTGAAGGGATACCTCTCCGGCAGGATCTCAATGCCGCACAGCTCGCCCAGTGCCGCGATCAGAAGTCCGGTAAGGCACATGGCAATGTTCAGCTTGCCGAAAATGTTCAGTACTTTCAGAAGTACCTCCGTGCAGAGCATCAGCGCTGCCACCAGGATGACGGAAAGGATCACGAGAGGAAGGAGATCCTTCACCACGAACGAAAGGGACATTCCTTCCGCGGCCGCACCGATGGCGCAGCCAAAGGGAATGGAGGCAAAGCCGAAGGCAAGTCCCAGCAGAACGAATCTGCGCTTTTCTTTCTTTACAGCCATCAGCTGCAGAAAGGACTGTCCACTCAGAGCACTGCCGAACATGGCCGCCACCAGATATCCGTTCAAAAGCACCGCCTCATTGGAGAGCGCCATCTTTTCCGCCGCCGGCGCGCCGCCGCAGTCCACGGCAAACAGGACTCCGGCCAGCAGGGAAGGATCCGAACCCACTTTTGTAAGGAACGGTCCAGCGATCTTCATCATCCAGTCCGAAAACAGGATAGAAAGCGTCAGCATGCCCACCATGCACATGGTAAGCTTGCCGGCACATTCGATGCCCCGGTGAAAATCCTCTCCGATCCCCAGACTGTTGTCCAGGAAATAATCGACAGCCCCGGCTGCCGCAAAGAAGAAAAATATGAAATTGAGGATCCTGCTTATCTCCATGTCCCCAGCTATTATAACAGAAAAAGAAAAAATGAAATAGTGGTTGCAAGAATCGAATTTTCTGCTATAATAAAACGCGACTGCAGAAATACCCAAGTGGTCGAAGGGGCTCGCCTGGAAAGTGAGTAGGTCGTTAATAGCGGCGCATGGGTTCAAATCCCATTTTCTGCGTCCCCGGAACGAGTACCCGAAAGGGTGCTCGTTTTGTTTTATCAGGTGTCAGACATGCTGCAGAACGTCAAAGAAAAAATCGAGACATACATCAAAGAACATCCGAAGCAGAAGGAGGGGATCCTCTTCTATCTGTACTCTTCCGTTGCCGGTTTCACCCAGGTAGTGGTCCATCTGATACTGGATCTTCTGTTAAAGCACCTCGTGACGCCGGTGAACATCTGGCCCTTCGGCAGACAGGCACTTGGCACCTTCATTGCTTTTCTCATCTCCAATATCGTGGGAAAGACGGTCTCTTTCATCATGAACCGGAAAAAGACCTTTGAAGCCACGGGCAACGTGGCTTTAAGCGCCGTGGGATATTTCGTGATGTGCGTCCTTCTGATCATCGCCGAATCCATCGTAGGCGCGCCCCTGCAGAACTGGTGCTACCGGGTGCTGGGCGGAAAGGTGCACGGCGCGGTGCTGTCCACTCTGTCTGCGGAAAATCCCGTTCTCTATCAGATCTGCGCCCTCATCTCCCAGGGCATCTACGGCACCGTGGACTGGATCATCGTATTCTTCATGGATAAATACGTGTTCATGCGAAAAAAGTAACTTCAGCAATAACAAAAAAGCTGCCGCTTGCTGCGACAGCTTTTTTTACGGAAAGGATGGGATTCGAACCCATGTGGAGTTGCCCCCAAACGGTTTTCAAGACCGCCTCGTTATGACCGCTTCGATACCTTTCCATACACACCTGAAATCAAGCGTGCCCGTAAATAATAGAATAACTTTCTGTACTTGTCAAGGCCAAACTGAAACTATTGGTTTTTCAGAAATGCCTCCGCAACGATCAGGTCTTCGGGAGTGGTCACTTTGATGTTCCGGTAATCGCCCTCAACGAACGCCACTTTCGTTTCCGTCATATTTTCCACCACCACGGCGTCATCGGTGATCTTCGCCTCGTCGGTGCCGTATTCCTCTATGGTCCTCTTCAGATCGTAGTAGGCCCTGAGGATCAGACGGTAGTCGAAAGCCTGGGGCGTCTGCACCTCATACAGGCGGTCTCTGTCCAGGGTCTCGGCCGCATGACCGTTTCCGTCGCTCTTCTTGATGGTGTTCTTTTCCTTTACGGCAGCCACGCAGGCTTTTTCCTGCACGGCACCTTTGATACAGTTCCGGATCACTTCCTGGGTAAGGCAGGGCCTTGCCCCGTCGTGGATCAGCACGTAATCGGTGGTGGGTTCCAGTGCCAGAAGCCCCCGGTACACGGAGCGAAACCGTTTGTCGCCGCCGGCCACGATGTTTTTTACCTTGGAAAGCCTGAGATCCATGCACATCTTAAGCGCCCGGTCCAGGTCCTCTTCTACCGTGACCAGCACGATCTGATCCACGGCCGGATTTTTTTCGAACGCCAGAAGCGGCCACGCCATGAGAGGCAGGCCGTTCACCGGCAGGAACTGTTTCTTTTCTGTGGTCCCCATGCGGGTGCCGCTTCCCGCGGCCACCACGATGGCGGCAATGTGCAGTCGATCAGCCATAAGTCAGAGTTTCAGGGAAGGATCCGCGTTCAGCGTCATGTCGCTTACGTCACCCGCCAGATAGTCGTGATATCCCGCCGCGGCGATCATGGCCGCATTGTCGGTGCAGTAGATGGGTTCCGGATAGAAGCATCCGAAGCCGTTTTCCTCACATGCCTTCTGAAACGCCGCCCGAAGCGCGGAGTTGGCGCTGACGCCTCCCGCCAGAGCCACGTTTTTGATGCCATAGGCCTTCGCGCAGTCCATGGTGCGGGAAACCAGGGAATCCACCACCGTCTGCTGGAAGGAAGCGCACAGATCCGGCACGCAGATCTGTTCTCCCGTCATGTTGGCCTTGTTGATGTAGTTGAGCACCGCGGATTTGAGTCCGCTGAAAGTAAAGTCGTAGGGTCTGTCCCGCACTTCCCCTTTGGGGAACACGATCGCCTCCGGGTCTCCGCCTTTGGAGGCCTTATCCACTTTGGGTCCGCCAGGGTATCCCAGTCCCACGGCCCTGGCCACCTTGTCGTAGCACTCTCCCGCCGCGTCATCCACGCTCTTTCCCACGATCATCAGATCCCGGTAGTCCCTTACGATGGTAAGGTGGGTATGACCGCCGGATACGATGAGGCATACGAAGGGCGGTTTCAGTTCCGGATGGGAAATGTAGTTTGCCGCCACGTGGCCCCGGATGTGGTTCACGCCCACGATGGGCTTATGAAGCGCAAAGGCCAGTGCTTTTGCCGCGGAAACGCCGATGAGCAGCGCTCCCACCAGGCCCGGTCCCTTTGTCACCGCGATGGCGTCGATGTCATCGAAAGTCTTGCCGGCTTCCTTAAGCGCAAGGCGGATCACGCCGTTTACGTTCTCCAGATGGAGACGGGAGGCGATCTCCGGCACCACGCCGCCGTAGATGGTATGAATGTCGATCTGGGAACTGATGACGTTGGAAAGAACGGTGCGGCCGTTTTCCACCACCGCAGCCGCCGTTTCGTCACAGGACGACTCTATTCCCAGGATCGTGATCTTGTCTTCTTTCATTCTTCCTCTGTATAGTCAAGTGTTTTCATGAGGCCGTCCTTTCCGCAGAAAGATGCGGGAAAGATGGACCGTACGTCTTCAATGTAATCTTTGGGCCAGATCATGGAGGGACTGTAATGGGTGAAGATCAGTTCCTTCGGATTCGGCTCCGCTTTGGCCGCCATGGCCGCAGCCTCCTGCATGGTCATGTGGCGGTACTCCCTGGCTTTTCCCTCGCTTCCCGGTTCCCCGTACATGCCTTCGCAGATGAAAACGTCCGCGTCCGCTGCCGCGCGCACGATGGAATCCGTGGGACGGGAATCCGTGGCGTAGGTCACCTTGAGTCCCTTTCTGTCGGGACCCATCACCATTTCCGGACGGAAGGTCTTTTTCAAGTCCATGTCCGTAATGACCTCTCCCTTCTGCAGACGGCTCCAGTACGCAAGGGGGATCCCCAGTTCCTTCGCCTTTTCGGCGTCGAAACGTCCCTTCCGGGGAACGGTAAAGGAATAGCCGTAGCAGGGAACGGAATGGCTCACCTTATAGCAGGAGATCACGTAAGGTCCCAGCTTGTATTCCTCCGTGGCCTGATCCAGTTCGATGAAACGAAGTTCAAAGGGAAGTCCCGGCGCGATGCAGCAAAGGGACTTCGTCACGTTGTAAAGGCCTTTGGGGCCTATCATGATGACCGGATCCGTGCGGTCCGCGTTGGCCATGTTAAGGAGCATGCCCGGAAGCCCTGAAATGTGGTCTCCGTGCATGTGGGTAAAGCACATGATATCGATGGACTTGGGGCTCCATCCCACTTCCTTCATGGCGATCTGCGTGCCTTCGCCGCAGTCCACCAGAATGTCCGATCCTTCACAGCGAAGCATCAGGGACGTGAGCCATCTTTTCGGCATGGGCGTCATTCCGCCGGTGCCCAGTAAACATAGATCCAGCATAATTACAGTTTCATGATCACCGCATCTTCCTGCGGGTCCTTATAATAATTCCTTCTTCTTGCGATCTCCGTAAAGCCTGCGTTTTCGTAGAGTCTTCTTGCCGCCGTATTGCCTTCCCGGACTTCCAGAAAGATCCCTTTCTCCCGGTCCGCCCGCGAAAGAAGCGCCGACAGGATCTCTTTTCCGATGCCCTTTCCTCTTTTTTCTGCCGAAACGCCGATGAGAAGGATCTCGCCGTCGTCGATCTGTCTGAGGATGCCATAGCCGACCGGTTCACCGTCTTCCAGGGCGATCACCGGATGATCGTAGGCGTTGCGGATATTTTCCGAAAAAGCGTCTTTTCCCCAGGGACTTTCCGGAAATACGGCCGCGTCAAGCTTTGCCGTCTCTTCCAGAAACCGCTCTGAAAGATCCGTGATCTCAAGCATGTTTTTTGTCTCCCCTGGCGATCTTCTTTAAGGAGCGGCTGCCCGCATCCTCCAGCGTTCCCGCCTTCTCCATCTGCTCTGCCAGAGGGATCCTTAAATAATCCGGCACCAGGTCATCCGAGGATACGGTATTCCCCGCGGCCAGTTCCTCCGCCGCCAGCACCGCAATGGAGGAAGCCTTCTGAAGGCTGCTTCCGGGAGCCGCAAACACCGCTCTCTTTCCCAGCCTCTCTTCGATCCGTTCTCTGTGAACGGGGGCGCCGTCACC
This sequence comes from Lachnospiraceae bacterium, assembly GCA_024405155.1. Lineage (GTDB taxonomy): Bacteria > Bacillota > Clostridia > Lachnospirales > Lachnospiraceae > Avilachnospira. The sequence continues at coordinate 9,884 of JAKSPC010000006.1, forward strand.
CAGAAAGATGCATCTGCCGGTCTTTCCGGCCTTTTCCTCTACGATATCCAGGTAATCCTCCACAGAAAGAGCGCTGTCAGAAAGCAGCTGCTTTCCGTTTCGGAAAAGAGCCGCATAGACCTGGCCTCTTCTGGCGTCCATCAGCGGGCACACGAAACAGCCCGGCGCAAAAATGTTCCGGGAAAGTCCCATAAGCGACGAGACCTTTACCGCCGGTTTATTCAGGGCGAGCGTCAGTCCCTTTACCGTGGCGACGCCGATCCGCAGTCCCGTAAAGGAGCCGGGGCCTGCCGATACCGCCACCGCATCCAGTGCAGTAAGGTCAATGCCGCAGATCTTCGTCATGGACTCGATGAGAGGCATCAGCGTCACGGAGTGCGTGAGCTTGTCCGTGATCGTAAACTCCGCTTTGATTTTTCCGTCTTCCCAGAAAGCCACGCTTGCCGGCGTTCCGGAAGATTCCACAGCCAGTATTTTCATCCAAACTCGATCCTTCTGTAGTCAAAACCTTTTTCGGGCACTTTTTCGATCTTTACGTGGACGGCCGTTTCCGGAAGGAGATCCGCGATCTGCTCCGACCATTCGATCAGACACACGCCGTCGCCGTAGAAATATTCCTCATAGCCGATGGCCTCCATTTCGGAAGGATCGGCAATGCGGTACACGTCAAAATGATACAGGGGGAACTTCCCGCCCCGGTATTCTTTCACGATAGTAAATGTGGGGCTGGTGATATCCTCCCGGATGTCCAGTCCTTCCGCAAAACCTCTGGCAAAGACGGTCTTCCCCGTTCCCAGATCGCCGTCCAGGCAGAAGATGTCCCCCTTCTTTGCTTCCTTCGCGGTCATGAGGCCAAGGGCCTTCGTGTCTTCTTCACTGAAAGAGTCTATTTTCATCTATTCTCTCCTATGCTGCGCCGCTGCGTTCTGTGCGCATTGACCCTAGTATCATAGCATTATTAAGCACCTGTTGCAAGCAGAGCCATTTTCTGTTATGATTTCCGATATGAATGAGAAAACGCCCTTTAAAATGAACATGCCCGAAGTGACCATACCTGACCTCTGCGCCAGATACAGTTCCCTTGCCGCCATTTTCGGCATCCTGTTCACCTGGCTGGATTATCCGGAAGGGATCTACATCGGGTTCGTACTGGGCGTTGCCGCCGCAGGTCTTGGCCTTTATGCCAAAAAAAGCGGATCCTCGAGAGGATCCGCCACCATAGGCGTTGTTTTCGGCATCATCGGCGCCATCTTCTGCGCTTTCCTGTATTTCGGCATCAGTTCCTTCTACACGCTGATCCGTGATCCCGGCACCGGGAAAGAGGCGTTTGCCATGTTGGAGCAGCTCCTCTCTTCCTACGGTCTCACCATGCAGAACTTCACCGAACTGATGGCTCCTTAATCGTTCATCTGCACCTTTCTGTCGGGCTTCCCCAACTGTACCCATTTCAGATAAGCCGAAATAAAGTTATCGATCTCACCGTCCAGCACTGCCTGGGCGTTTCCTGTCTCTTCGCCCGTACGCACGTCTTTTACCATGGTATAGGGCTGCAGGACGTAGTTCCTGATCTGGCTGCCCCAGGCGATCTGCATCACGTCGCCGCGGATGTCGGAAAGCTTTTCCGCATGGGCCTGCTGCATCAGCGTATACAGCTTGGAACGGAGCATGGCCATGGCCTTGTCCTTGTTCTGGAACTGGCTCCTCTCCTCCTGGCAGGCACACACGATGCCCGTGGGGATATGGGTGATACGCACGGCGGAGGAGGTCTTGTTGATGTGCTGTCCGCCGGCACCGGAGGAACGGTAATAGTCCACCTTCAGGTCCGAAGGATCGATGTCGATGTGGATGGTCTCATCCAGCTCCGGCATGACGTCCACGGAAGCAAAGGAAGTCTGACGCTTGCCCTGGGCATTGAAGGGAGAGATGCGCACCAGACGGTGCACGCCCATCTCGCTCTTTAAAAGGCCGTAGGCATTCTCGCCTTCCACCAGGAACGTAACGCCCTTGATGCCGGCTTCGTCGCCTTCCTGATAATCCATCAGGCTCATCTTCATGCCGTGGCGCTCGCACCAGCGGGAATACATGCGGTACAGCATGCCGTTGAAATCCATGGCCTCCACGCCGCCGGTACCCGCGGAAAGGGCAACGATGGCATTGTTGGCATCGTACTCTCCGGAAAGCAGCAGAGACGTGCGCATGTTTTCCAGGTCCGCCTTCAGTTCCTTTAGCTCTTCGCCGGCTTCCGCGGTGATCTCGTCGTCACCGTTTTCCTCCACGCCCATTTCGATGAGAGTCTCAATGTCCTCCACCTTGGCGTTTAAAGCCGCGTACTTTGCCACGGCGTCCTTCATGTTTTTCAGTTCCTTCACGGTCCTGGTGCTCTTTTCCGGATCATCCCAGAAGCCGGGCTCTTCCATGCCCCGCTCCATTTCGGCGATCTTCTGCTTCTTGTTTTCCAGATCCAGAGAAGCGCCCAGCTCCTTTAAGGGCTCGCGCAGACTGTTCAGTTCCGATTTGTAATTGTCTAATTCTACGATTGCCATGGTCTTTTCCTTTTCTTATGCGGGCTTTGAGAAATCAACGGCATCCCCGGGCTTTAAGTCGCGTCCGTGGCACTGTTTGAACTTCTTGCCGGAACCGCAGGGGCAGGGATCGTTGGGGTAGATCTTCTTGACGGTCCTCTTCACGGGCTCCCTGGTGCCGGTATCATCGCGGTTGGTGCCGGTGATCTTTGCCTGCTGCTCTCTTTCGATCCTCTGCTCCACGTGGATCTGATACAGCATGCGGACCGTATCCTCCTTGATGGCCGCCGCCATGTTTTCAAACATTTCGTAACCGGCCTGCTTGTACTCCACCAGAGGATCCTTGTTGCCGTAGGATACCAGTCCGATGCCCTCACGGAGCTGTGCCATGTCGTCGATGTGGTTCATCCACTTGTTGTCGATGACACGAAGGAGGATGACTCTCTCCACTTCACGCATCTGCTCCGGATCCGCGAACTCCGCTTCCTTTTCCTCATACAGGCTGATGGCCCGCTCTTTGAGCATCTGCTTCAGTTCGTCCTTCTTCATGGTGTCGAACTGCTCGGAGGTGAGACGGATGGGTCCCAGAGGAATGATGGGATACAGGATGGAGCCAAGGGCTGCGATATCCCAGTCGGCCGGGGTGGTGTCTTCCGCGATGGTGGAATCCACAGAATTGTCCACGATATCACGGATGTAGCCCATGATGGTGTCCCGCATGGAGCCGCCTTCCAGCACTCTGCGGCGCTGGTCGTACACCACGTCACGCTGCTCGTTGTTGACTTCGTCGTATTTTAAGAGCTGTTCACGGATGGCGAAGTTGTTGGATTCGATCTTCTTCTGTGCGCCTTCGATGGCGTTGGAAAGCATCTTGTGATGGATCTCCTCGCCGTCCTCCACGCCCAGACGGTTGAAGGCCGTCATCAGGTTCTCGGAACCGAACAGACGTAAAAGATCGTCTTCCAGAGACAGATAGAACTTGGATTCACCGGGATCGCCCTGACGTCCGGAACGTCCGCGCAGCTGATTGTCGATACGGCGGGATTCATGCCGCTCGGTACCCACGATCTTAAGGCCGCCCGCGGCTCTGGATTCGTCGTCCAGTTTGATATCGGTACCACGGCCCGCCATGTTGGTGGCGATGGTCACGGCGCCGTGCTGGCCGGCCTGTGCCACGATCTCTGCTTCCATTTCGTGGAACTTGGCGTTCAGCACCTTATGGGGAATGTTTCTCTTTCTGAGCATTCCGGAGATGAGCTCCGAAGTCTCGATGGTGATGGTACCCACCAGAACGGGCTGTCCCTTGGCGTGGGCTTCTTCCACCGCGTCGCAGACCGCCTTGTATTTTTCTTTCTTTGTCTTGAACACCGCGTCGTCCAGATCCTTACGGATCACGGGAACGTTGGTGGGGATCACGATAACGTCCATGCCGTAGATGGCACGGAACTCCTTTTCCTCCGTCTGCGCGGTACCGGTCATGCCGGCCTTTTTTACGAACTTGTTGAAGAAGTTCTGGAAGGTGATGGTAGCCACCGTACGGCTCTCCCTCTTTACCTTCACGTGCTCCTTTGCCTCAATGGCCTGGTGCAGACCGTCGGAGTAGCGTCTTCCGGGCATGATACGTCCGGTGAACTCATCGACGATCAGGATCTCGTCGTCTTTCACCACGTAGTCCTGATCCCGGTGCATGGTGTTGTTGGCCCTGAGCGCCAGGATGATACAGTGCTGGATCTCCAGATTCTCCGGATCCGCCAGGTTTTCGATGTGGAAGAACTGCTCCACCTTTTCCACGCCCTGGGCGGTCAGGTTCACGGTCTTCTCTTTTTCTTCCACGATGAAGTCGCCGGTCTCCTCGATCTCTTCGCCCATGATGGCGTCAAGCTTGGAAAACTCCGCGCTGGCTTCGCCGCGCTGCATCTGCTTTGCCAGCACGTCGCAGGCTTCGTAGAGCTTGGTGCTCTTTCCGGACTGACCGGAAATGATGAGAGGCGTTCTTGCCTCATCGATCAGTACGGAGTCCACCTCGTCGATGATGGCGTATTCCAGGCCGCGGAGCACCAGCTGCTCCTTGTAGATGGCCATGTTGTCACGCAGATAGTCGAATCCCAGCTCGTTGTTGGTCACGTAGGTGATGTCGCAGGCGTATGCCTTCTGACGTTCCTCGGACGACATGCTGTTTAATACAACACCTACGGAAAGTCCCAGGAATTCATGGACCTTTCCCATCCATTCCGCGTCTCGCTTTGCCAGGTAGTCGTTTACCGTAACGATATGCACGCCTTTTCCTGTCAGAGCGTTCAGATAGGCAGGACAGGTGGAAACCAGGGTCTTTCCTTCACCGGTCTTCATCTCGGAAATGCGTCCCTGATGAAGCACGATGCCGCCGATGAGCTGTACGTGGAAATGGCGCATGCCCAGTACTCTCCAGGCAGCCTCACGTACCGTCGCAAAAGCCTCCGGCAGGATATCGTCCAGAGTCTCTCCCGCAGCCAGGCGCTTTTTGAAGATCTCCGTCTTCCCTTTCAGTTCCTCGTCGCTTAATGCCTTATATTCATCTTCCAGTGCTTCGATCTTTGCAGCGATCGGTTCAATGGTCTTTAATTCACGTTCACTGTGCGTGCCGAAAATTTTCTCGAATAAATTTGCCATTTGGCCTCCTTATTTCATGCCGCTTCTGCCATGTGCAGAAGGATGGCACTAATTCAGCAGACATTTTACCACCAAACCCGATATTTGTCCACCGCGGCAGAATGCGCGGTGTTCCTGCTTACAGAATCCATGGTGCTCATGCCGAATATTATTTAAAACGGCATGTGCATCTGTTGGCTGGTAAAGCCTGTGCATCTTTTGCCGGGAAGCACATTTTTGTTCCCCGCAAAAACCGGCATGTGAGCCTGTGAGCGGTTTTTGCCGGTTGCGGCTCACATAAATGCTCAGCAAATTTTTGCCGATTTGGACCTCTGAGCCATTTACCCTCGTTCCGGCTCACATCACTTCCGAAAATCCTGCCGAAATCGCCCCAAATTAGTTTACATAACTATTTTCATGTGAGCTAAATCCCGTCAAAATTTGCCAGCGGCTCACATCGCAGTTTTTTATATCCGATCGCATGTGAGCCGGAACGGCCAATAAGCGCCCTCAGGTTCACATGACAGTTTTTTAGGTGAATGAAAAGATGTCTTCCGCCAAAAAGTTGCACATGATCCGGGCTGTCAAAAAGCGGTATGTGAACGGATTTGCAGTAGACCGCATTTTGGTGTACCAGTCCGTGAGAAACTTTGTCAACTATTGGGGCTTTAGGTGATTTTGGATCAAAAACGAAATGCTGCGTCCAAAGAATGAGAGGCGCTATGTGATCGGAAACGGCCTTCACTGCCGTTTCCGTGTACATGTCCGAAAGCCCGTGTCGTTCAAAACGAGGGGAATGTGTCTTTTCGTTCACCAGGCACTTTTTTGGACGAAGTGCCTGGTACACGAAAACAGGCACAATAGCCGTTTCGGATCACATCCTATGCCGATCGTGGCGGCGCGGAGCGACATCTGCAACATGACTCATCTCGTGCCTGCGGGGACGGGCGGCTGCTATGTGGGAGCGCCGCCCCGCCCCCGCTGCGCCATATATGGCAGCTGCGGTGTGCACTAAAGCTTGCGCCCCCTTGTTTCCGGGCGCGCCAGTACCCCATTGTATCCACTGGACGGCAGGGAAACTGCCATTCCGCCTGCAGAGCAAGCACGGAGTGCGAAGCGGCGCAGATGCGGAATGCAGTTTCCCAGCCGGACACGCACAGCGAAGCCAAAGGCGGAGGTGTGCGGACCCGCGTGCCTTACGGTGCCAGGAAAGTAAAAACAGCAAAGCGAAGCCGCAGCCAGATAATGCCTTACAGTTTCGCCAGTACGGTGCGGAAGGCTTTGCGGGCGTTATAACGGATCCGTTCCTCATCCACCAGCGTTGCCTGGCGGTCCTTCATCACCACGGTGCCGTCGCACATGGTAAGGACGATATCCTCGGAATCGCAGGCAAATACCACGTTGGAGAGGATGTCGTAGGCAGGGATCATGTTTTCCCGGTCCAGATCGATGACAATAAGGTCCGCACGCATGCCTTCATCAATAAGACCGCAGTCCGGGCGCTTCTGGGCAAGAGCTCCGCCGCGGGTGGCCATGTAAAGCACCTCTTTGGGCACCACGGCATTGGCGTCTTGATTCAGACCTCTGGCGATCATGGCGGTAAGCTTCACTTCCTCCAGCATATTAAGGTCATTGTTGGAGGAAGCGCCGTCGGTGCCGATGGTGATGTTCATGCCGTGCTTCCTGAAATTCACGATGTTGGGCATGCCGCTTCCCAGCTTCAGATTGGAAGAAGCATTCTGGGACATGAAGGCGCCGGTCTCCGCCATGATGTCCGCGTCCTCGTCCGAAAGCCACACGCAGTGAGCCGCCAGCACCTGAGACTTAAACGCGCCGCAGCTGCGGAAATACTGCACGGGAGTCATGCCGTTATGACGGGCTTTGCACTCATTATGTTCCGATTCCGTTTCTGAAATGTGGATGTGCAGCACAAGGTCGTTGTCACAGGCCCACTCGCAGGCCTCTCTCACCGCCTTTTCCCTGGTGCTGTATTCCGCGTGAATGGCGGCATCCAGTTTGATGCGCCCGTCGTCCATGGTCTTCATCCAGTCCAGAAGGTGCAGGGAATCCCGGTAGCTGTTGTTGTCGAAGAAGGAATCGGCGTCGTTAAAGTTGGTCAGCGGGTTGGACAGATTTGCCTTCATGCCGGCTTCGTAAAGAGCCAGGCCGTACTCCGGCAGGTCGAAATACATGTCGGAAATGGAAACACAGCCGGATTTCAGAAGTTCCAGACTGCCGAGGGCCGCGCCGGCGTACTTTTCCGGCGGAAGGAACTTTGCCTCGAAGGGAAAGATCTTTTCATTGAGCCACCGCTGGAGGGGAAGCCCCTCGCCGTAGCCGCGAAGGAGCGTCATGGGCACGTGGCAGTGAGTGTTGTAGAAGGCAGGCATAAGGAGCTTTAAGTCGCCGTCGTAGATCTCCTGACCGGCGGTGTCCACGGTGTCCAGAGACGCCGGGTCCTTATCGCCCACGTACACGATGTGCGCGCCCTTCGTCATCACGTACATGTGATGCTTTACCTCGAAATCCTTATCTACGATACTAATGTCTTTAAACAGCATGTGAATACCTCCATGTATTGGGGCAGCGGCATGTGAACAAAAGCGCATTGCGGAGGCTTTTCAGATTTTCAAGGTTTCCGAGCCCGTAAAGCAGAGGTCCTTGAGCGAAGCGAGTGGCACCCTCTGCGGGGGCGCAGGAAAGCTTAGAAAATCGAAAAACGGAGCAACCAGCGCGCTTGGGCACATGCCATGCCCCAAAGCTATTGTTATTTATTGAGATACGGTTTCAGGAACTGTCCGGTGTAGCTTCCGGGCACTTCGCAGATCTCTTCGGGCGTGCCCCGGGCGATGACGGTGCCGCCGCCCGCTCCGCCTTCCGGTCCCATGTCTATGATGTAGTCCGCCGTCTTGATCACGTCCAGGTTGTGCTCTATGACCACCACGGTATTGCCGGCGTCGGTAAGACGCTTTAAGATCTCAGTGAGCTTCCGCACGTCCTCGAAATGAAGGCCGGTGGTAGGCTCATCCAGCACGTAGATGGTCTTTCCCGTAGCGCGGCGGGAAAGTTCCGTGGCCAGCTTGATACGCTGTGCCTCGCCGCCGGAAAGCTCGGTGCTGGGCTGACCCAGACGGATGTAGGAAAGTCCCACATCGGAAAGCGTCTTGATCTTCCGGTAGATCTGCTCCACCGGGCGGAAGAATTCCAGGGCTTCCTCCACGGTCATGTTCAGCACGTCGTAGATGGACTTTCCCTTGTATTTCACTTCCAGCGTCTCTCTGTTGTAGCGCTTTCCGTGGCACACCTCGCAGGGCACGTATACGTCCGGCAGGAAATGCATCTCGATCTTCACGATGCCGTCGCCGGAGCAGGCCTCGCAGCGGCCGCCCTTTACGTTAAAGGAGAACCGGCCTTTTTCGTAGCCGCGCACTCTGGCGTCCGGCGTTTTCGCAAACAGATCGCGGATCAGGTCAAAGACGCCGGTATAGGTGGCCGGGTTGGACCGGGGCGTTCTTCCGATGGGACTCTGGTCGATGCAGATCACCTTGTCCAGCTGTTCGATGCCGGTGATGCCGTCGCTCTCCCCGGGGATGACCTTGGCCTTGTTTAAGGCCCTTGCCAGTTCCTTATAGAGGATCTCGTTGATAAGCGATGACTTTCCGCTTCCCGAAACGCCCGTCACCAGCGTGAGCACGCCAAGCGGGATGTCCACGTCGATATTCTTTAGGTTGTGCTCTCTGGCGCCGTGAATGGTGATCTTTCCCGTGGGCACTCTCCGCTCTGAGGGTACTTCAATCTTCCGTTTTCCGGAAAGATACATGCCGGTAAGGGACTCGGGACATGCAATGATGTCATCCACCGTACCGCTGGCCACGATCTCTCCGCCGTGTTCCCCGGCGCCGGGGCCGATGTCCACGATCCAGTCGGCGCTCCGCATGGTGTCTTCGTCGTGTTCCACCACGATCACCGTATTGCCCAGATCTTTCAAATGTTTCAGCGTAGCCAGCAGTTTTGCGTTGTCCCGCTGATGAAGGCCGATGGAGGGCTCATCCAGGATGTACACCACGCCCACCAGACCGGAACCGATCTGGGTGGCCAGACGGATCCGCTGGGATTCGCCGCCGGAAAGGGTGGAGGTACCTCTGGCAAGGGTAAGATATCCCAGTCCCACGTCAATGAGGAAATCCACTCTGGCACGGATCTCCTTTAACAGCATGGCGCCGATCTTTGCCTGGGTCTCCGAAAGAGAAAGGTTTTCCAGATTGGCTTTCAGATCCGTAATGGAATGGTTGGTCAGTTCGTAGATATTCTCCCCGCCCACGGTAACTGCCAGGGAAGAGCGCTTCAGCCTCTGGCCCCGGCATACGGGGCAGTCGTCAAAGCGCATGTATTCTTCGTAGGCGCTCTTCATTTCCTGGGAATAGGCTTCCCTGTAGCGGCGCCTGGTATTCTCTAAAAGTCCCTCGAAAGGAGCCATGTGTACGGAACTTCCTCTGCCGTATTTGGAATCGTAGCTGATCCGCACGGTCCTTCCGCCGGTACCGTTTTCGATGATATCGCGGATGTGTTCCGGCAGGTCCTTATACGGCGTTTTCAGGCTGAAGCCGTAAGCCTGGGACAGTGCCTCCAGCATGGCATGGGAATAACTGCCCTCTTTGGAAGAGGACTGCCAGCCGGTGACCTGAATGGCACCTTCGTCTAAGGAAAGAGACGGATCCGGGATCATCAGACGGATGTCGAACTCCATCTTGTACCCCAGGCCGTAGCACTCCGGGCAGGCGCCGAAAGGATTGTTGAAAGAAAAGGACCGGGGCTCGATCTCGTCGATGCTCACGCCGCAGTCCGGGCAGGCGAAATTCTGGGAAAAGGTCTGTTTCGTTCCGTCGGTGATGTTGTCCACCACCATGAGCCCGCCGGAAAGCTTCAGCACGTTTTCAATGGAATCGGTAAGGCGCTGCTGAATGCCGTCACGGATAATGAGACGGTCCACCACCACTTCGATGTCGTGCTTCAGGTTCTTGTCCAGCGTGATCTCCTCGGAAAGATCGTACATGCTGCCGTCGATGATCACACGGACGTATCCGGAACGGCGCATGCTGTCCAGAAGCTTTTCGTGGGTGCCCTTCCTGCCCCGCACCACCGGGGAAAGGAGCTGTACTCTGGTGCCCTCGGGAAGTTTCAGCACCGCGTCCGTCATTTCGTCCACGGTCTGACGTTTTATCTCCCTGCCGCACTCCGGGCAGTGGGGAATGCCGATACGGGCATACAGAAGACGCAGATGATCGTAGATCTCCGTCACCGTGCCCACCGTGGAACGGGGGTTGTGGTTGGTGGATTTCTGGTCGATGGAGATGGCGGGGGAAAGTCCCTCGATACTCTTTACCTTCGGTTTTTCCATCTGTCCCAGGAACTGCCGGGCATAGGAAGAAAGCGACTCCATGTAGCGCCGCTGCCCTTCCGCGTAGATGGTATCAAAAGCAAGACTGGACTTTCCGGAGCCCGAAAGCCCGGTGAACACCACGAACTCGCCGCGCGGCACGTCCAGATCCACGTTTTTTAAATTGTGCTCGGAAGCACCTCTGATCTTTATAAACTCTCTAGCCATTTACCACTTAAGGAGAATGCCCACCAGGGCGGAAAACGCGATGAACCACACGGGATGAAGATTCTTTAAAGGCTTCACGTAATTCATCAGTACAAACAGAAGGACCGCGAAAACAATGCCCCGTACGTCCGGCCCGAAGATCCCCTCTGCCGTAGTAAACAGAACGGTAATGAGGATGCCCAGAGCCGCGGAAGCAATGAGACCCGTGGAGGCGGGCCGGAGCCCGTAAAAGGCGTCGTTTACGTACCGGTTCTGCTTCCACTTTTCCAGGGCCATGGAAATAAGGATGATCACCACGATAGAGGGGCTCACCTCTCCCAGGGTGGCGATGATGCCGCCGGGGATGCCGGCCGCGGTAAATCCCACGTAGGTGGCCATGTTGATGCCGATGGGGCCGGGCGTGGATTCAGACACGGCAAGCATGTTCATGAGGTCCGCATTGGAAAACCAGCCGGTCTTCTCTCCCAGGTCCGTAAGAAACGGGATGGTGGCCATGCCGCCGCCTATGGCGAACAGACCGATCTTGAAAAATTCCAGATAAAGCTTCAGAAGGATGCTCATTTCTGTGCGCCTCCTTTGGCTTTTGCCGTCTGGATGAGGATCCCCGCCGCAGCCGAGATCATGATGAACCATACGGGACTGATATCGATAAAGTAGCTCCCCGCCATCACTGCCACGGCGATCACGGTGGTGGGAATGTCAATGAGCGACTTTTTCGCCAGCTTAACGACAGCATTTATCACCAGCACGCACACGCATACCCGGATGCCTGCAAAAGCGCTCTTTACCACAGGAAGATCAGCGAAATTCTGAATGAGCCCCGCCAGGATGGTGATGATCACCACCGAGGGGAACACCACGCCAAGCGTTGCCGCGATGCCGCCGATGACGCCCCGCTCCTTAAAGCCTATGAACGTGGCGGTATTCACCATGATAATGCCGGGCGTACACTGACCGATGGCGTAGTAATCCATCATTTCCTCTTCCGTGGCCCAGTGCCGGTTTTCCACCACTTCCCTCTGCAGCATGGGAAGCATGGCCACCCCGCCGCCGAACGTAAGCCCGCCGATCTTCGCGAAAGTCACGAACAGATCGAAGAGACTGGTCTTTTTCTTCTCCATTACAGCACCTTATATCCTGCTTCGGTGACGGCTTTTGCAAGCGCTTCTTTCGAAGCGTTTCCCGTTACCACCGCATTTCCTTTTTCATGAGAAACTTCTGCGCCTTCCACGCCGGGGACCTTAAGGAGCGCTTCCTTTACCCTGGCCTCGCAGTGGGGGCACATCATGCCTTCGATCTTTATCTCCGTCGTCATTTTCTTTATCCCTTCTTTCAGACTCTTTAAACCGGACAGTCTCAGCGCGTTGCAGACCACGAAAAGACTGGAACAGCTCATGCATGCCGCACCGATCATGGGGTTTAATGAGATCCCCAGCGGCTTTACGAAACATCCCGCGGCAAGGGGGATGCAGATCACGTTGTAGAAAAACGCCCAGAACAGATTCTCCTTGATGTTCTTTACCACCTTGCGGGAGAAATATATGGCGTCGGGCACGGTGAAGAGGTCCGGCCTTACCAGAACCACGTCTGCCGCGCTCATGGCCACGTCCGTCCCGGAGCGGAGCCCCGCGCCGATATCCGCTTCCTTTAAGGCCACCGCGTCGTTGATGCCGTCACCCACCATCATCACGGGTCCTTCCTTCCGGAGCGTGCGGATGAGATCCGCCTTTTCCCCGGGGAGCACGCCCGCGTGGACACGTTCGATGCCGGCCTTTTTTGCGATCACCTGAGCCGTCTCCCTGTGATCGCCGGTGATCATGACCGGAGTGATGCCCATTTCCTTTAAAAGACGTATGGCTTCCGCCGCATCCTCCTTCAGGACGTCGGCAAATTCCAGATAGCCGAGAGGCTTTCCATCCTTCGTGAAATAGACCGGTGTCTTTCCCTCTCTGCTTCCTTCCGAAATTTTCGCCCCTGCTCCGGGCACGCCGCCGGCTTCGATACGGCTCCCGTCCATGAGGACGCTTACGGAACTTCCCGTGGCGGTAAACTCCGTCACTTCCGGTGCCGGGATATTTTTCAGTGCGGCATAGTCCACAACGGCTTTCGCGATGGGGTGTTCCGACTTTAGCTCTGCGGCAAGGGCGGCCGTCAGCAGTTCCTCTTTCGTCACGCCTTCCTCCGGATAGATCCCCACCAGAGAAAGCGTTCCTCTGGTGACGGTGCCGGTCTTATCGAAAGCCGCAATGCGGACCTTTCCCGTCTGCTCCAGAGACTGTGCCGTCTTGAACAGGATGCCGTTTTTCGCCGCGGCGCCGTTTCCCGTCATGATGGCTGCCGGTGTGGCAAGCCCCATGGCGCAGGGACAGCTGATCACCAGAACGGAAATGGCATATCTGAGGGCGGAAACGAAAGGTTCTCCGTTTACGCACCATACGATCAGGGTAAGAAGCGCGATGCCCAGCACCACCGGCACGAAAACGCCGGCCACCTTATCGGCAAGTCTGGCGATGGGTGCCTTTGTGCTTCCCGCGTCCTCCACCATGCGGAGGATCTCCGAAAAGGCGGTATCCTTTCCGGTCTTGTCGGCGCGGCAGGTAAGCATGCCGGAACGGTTCACGGTGGCGGCAAACAGGGGATCTCCCGGCTTTTTCCATGCGGGAGCGCTCTCTCCCGTCAGCATGGATTCATCCGTAAAACTGTTTCCCGATATCACGGTACCGTCCGCGGGGATACTGTCCCCGGGCTTTAAATAAAACGTATCCCCCGGCTTTACTTCCGCGGCGGGAACTACCGCTTCCGCCCCGTCCTTCATCACTCTCGCCGTCTGCGGCTTTAACCGTAAAAGCTCCTTTACCGCATTCGTGGTGCGGCCTTTGGTCTTTTCCTCCAGAAGCTTTCCCACGGTGATAAGGGTAAGGATCATGGCCGCGGAGTCATAGTATCCTCCCAGAAACGATGCCGCCGAGCCAAGGCTCACCAGGGTATCCATGTTGGGAGCTCCTGCTATTACGGCCTTTATGCCGCTTACAAAGAAGCGGCGGTTCACAAGCATCACAAGGAGCGCAATGCACGCTTCGACGATCCCGTGCTTTCCCATCCCCATGGTGCGCACCATCAGAAAAGCGGTGAGGCATATGGAGATCACCAGGCAGGTAAGGATCTTTTTCTCCCGGGGATCCATGGTTTTTCCGGCGCCTTCCGCAGTTCCTGCCGTATCTCCGCTTCCTGTGCCGGCATTTTCACCGATGCCGTAGCCGGCGTCGATGACTGCTTTCTTCACATCTTCTTCCCCGGCGGTCCCTTCCACGCGAAGATCCCCCGTCAGCAGATTAACGGAAACGTTTTCTGCTCCGGGGACCTTGCTTACCGCTTTTTCCACGCGGGCCTGACAGGCCGCGCAGCTCATGCCGGTGACCACAAGTCTTACAGCCATTTTCCCTCGCTTCTGAGCGCCAGATACCTTGCGTAGGCCTTTTCCAACATTTCCTTTTCGTTGGGGAACTTAAGGAGATGGATGGCCTCGTGATACTTGTAGTATCCGCTGTCCTTGAAATACTCCTCTGTCTGAGGTTTCGAATAGTAGGACCTGCCTTTCATCAGATACCAGTGGACTTCCTTCACCACCGTATCCTCCGGTACCGTAAAGGTATAGGAACTGGAGTCCAGATACTCCACGATCTCCGCGTCTGCCCCCGACTCTTCCTTTACCTCTCTCAGTGCCGTCTGCTCGTGGGTCTCACCTTCTTCCACGGTGCCCTTGGGCAGCACCCAGCCCTCGTAACGGTTTTTGTAATTTTTATACAGGAGAAGGATCTTTCCCCTGAATATCACTACCCCGCCACAGCTTACCGCTTCGATCATTGCGATACCTCCCTGCAAGATTGGTGTAGTACTTGACTGCAGCCTCTCAGGCTGCAGTGATCTTTATAATTCCCAGGTCTCCTGATTCGTGTGCAGAAGTTCTTCCGCCTTTTCGGAAAGGGGACTCCCCAGATACGTTTCGTACAGCTTCAGAACTTCCATGTTTTTGTGGGAGAAGCGGACCGCCCTGGACGCATCCAGACGGTACAGTTCTTTTCCTCTGGCAAAGGCCTTTTCCTCGCCGTCGGTAAACGGCTGTCCGCCGCCGCCGGCGCAGCCGCCGGGACATGCCATGATCTCCACGAAATCGTACATCACCAGACCCGCACGGATGGCCTCCACCAGAGCCCTGGCATTTTTGAGACCGGACGCCACGGCAACGCTCAGCGTAGCGTCACCCAATTTGAATTCCGCGTCACGCCAGCACTTCACAAGCGCCGGATCGGCGCTTTCCGCACGTACCTCTTTAAAGGCGTCCGCTTTCGGATCCCTGCCGTTTACTACGAAATACGCGGTACGAAGCGCAGCCTCCATGACGCCGCCCGTGGCCCCGAAGATGGAGCCGGCACCGGTATACTCTCCCAGAAGCGAATCGAATCCCACTTCCGGAAGGGCCGCCACATCCGTTCCCCGAAGCATCCTCCCCAGTTCCCTGGTGGTAAGGGAAAGATCCACGTCTCTTCCCCCGGTGCTGTTCACTTCTCTGACCGCCGCCTCATATTTCTTGGCGGTACAGGGCATGATGGAGACGCAGCGGATCTTTTCGGCGGGAATGCCTGTTTTTTCTGCAAAATAGGTCTTTGTCACCGCGCCGAACATCTGCTGGGGGCTCTTCGCGCTGGAAAGACAGCCCGCCATGTCCGGATAATTGATCTTCAAAAATCTTACCCAGCCGGGGCAGCAGGAAGTAAACATGGGGTAAAAGACCTTCTCGCCCCGCTTTGCGGCCTCCGCGGCCGTTCCTTTTTCGGCGATCCTTCGAAGGAGTTCGTTTCCCTCCTCCATGATGGTAAGATCGGCCGTAAAGTCCGTGGAGAACACGTAATCCGCACCCAGCTTCTTTAAAGCAGCTGCCATGCGCTGTTCCGTTCCCTGCGCCTTCGTAAGACCTGTTGCTTCCGCAAAGCCGGTCCGGACAGCCGGGGCGATCTGCACCACGGTGGTAAGCTCCGCATCGTCCGCAAAGGAGCGGAATACTTCCGTATCGTCTCTTTCGGAAAGGGCTCCCGTGGGGCAGTGGGTGATGCACTGTCCGCAGTAGGTGCATCCTGCCTCTCCAAAGGAAAGCCCGTCACGGATGCCTACGTGAGCGCCGGCACCGGTGCCCCGAAGCTCCCACACGTTCACCGACTGGATCTTCCCGCAGATATTTACGCAGCGCAGACACTGCACGCACTTGGAGGCATCCCGCTGTAAAAGGAGCGCCTCGTCCCATTTTTTCTTCGGAAAACTTACCGGGAAATCATTGTCCAGAAGGTTCATCTCTTTGGAAAGTTCCTGCAGGGTGCAGTTTCCGTCGCGCACGCAGGTGGTGCAGGAAGTGTTGTGCCGGGAAAGGAGAAGTTTCAGATTCGTTTTCCTCGCCTTAAGCACCTCGGGCGCCGTGGTGGATACCACCATGCCCTCTTCGCAAAGGGTATTGCAGGAAGCAGAGAGCCTCTCCTGCCCTTCCACCTTCACCAGGCAGATCCTGCAGGCGGCCGTTTCGCTGACTTCCTTTAAGTAACACAATGTAGGGATACGGATGCCGGCTTTTTTTGCCGCTTCCAGAATGGTGGTACCCTTCTGTACCCGGATCTCTTTTCCGTCGATCGTAAGATTTACCATTCTTCCGTCCTCCCGTTTCTGAATGCGCCCATTCCGTAATGGTCACAGCGTAAGCATCTGGAGCACTCCGCCGCGGCTTCTTCCGCCGTGAGGGGGCATGCCATGATGTCAAAATCTCCGTTTCTCTCTTCCGCCGCACGTTCCCCGGCGTCGATCCTGCCGCGGGCGGGCGCGGAGCCGGCCTTTGCCGCCGGCACTTCTACCGTGCGCTCCAGCACGTTGTCGAATCCCAGTCTGTCGTCGATGGCCGCTGCCGCCACTTTGCCGGCCTCCACGGCTCTTACCACGGTGGAAGGTCCCGTCAGGGCATCACCGCCGGCAAACACCGGCGTGCCGCCGATCTCACAGCAAAGGCAGCTTTCCTCTGCCGAGAACCGTCCCCGTTTTGCGGGAACGCCCCGCTTTACGAAGGCATCGGAATCGATCTGCTGACCGATGGCGATCACCACGATGTCGCAGAGGATCACCACAGGGTCCTTGTCGGCATCCACCGGCTTCGGTCTGCCGTGTTCCACGGGACCGGGGATCTGAGGCTTGCCCACGAAGGCAGTCACCTTTCCGTTTTCATCCTTCACGATCCGTTCGGGAGAAAGCATGGGGATCACTTCGCAGCCTTCCGCAATGGCGCCCTGTACCTCATCCGGCTGGGCCGTCATGTCTTCGATCCTTCTGCGGTATACGCATTTCACGCTCTTTGCCCCCAGGCGCTTTGCCGTACGGGTGCAGTCCATGGCCACGTTGCCGCCGCCGATGACCACCACCCGCTTCCCCTTGAAGGAAGGCGCCTTTTTATCGCCCATGCTCCTTAACAGGCTGACGGCACTGTATACGCCGTCCGCGTCCGCGCCTTCCACGGAGAGATTCGCTCCCTGGGCGCCGATGGGCAGATACACGGCATCATACTCGCGAAGGATCTCCGCGAACTTTTCTTCGTCCACGGATGTATTCAGGTATGTCTTTACGCCGGTGGAAAGGATGGCGTCGATGTCTTTATTCAGATACCTTTCCGGCAGACGGTAGCGGGGAATGCCGTAGCGCATCATACCGCCAAGCTTTGCGCGCTGCTCGAACACAGTGGTCTCATGACCCATGAGCTGCAGATAGTACGCCGCAGTAAGGCCGGAAGGACCTCCGCCTACGATGGCGATCTTTTTGCCGGTCTTCTCCAGGCACTCCGGTACCGGCACATTTCCGGCATGGTCCACCGCCACGCGCTTTATTTCACGGATATTGACGGGAGCGTCCACCAGGCTCCTGCGGCAGCCGCCCTCACAGGGGTGCTCACAGATGAGCGCGCAGGCTGCGGGGAAGGGGTTGTCATAACGGATCATGCGGATGGCATCCTTATAACGGCCCTCTTTTGTGAGAGCGATATACGCGGGGATATCCACGTGGGCCGGGCAGGCCGCGCTGCAGGGCACGGCGTCGAAGGTCACGGTACACTCTCCTTTGGTCACGTGGGAAAGGAAGTCCTTTTCGGAAGCTTCCGTCACGGAAAGGATCTGTCTTGCCGCTTCAAAACCGATGGCACAGTCCGCACTCTGAAGGATGGTCTGTGCCAGGTCCTTAAGGACCGTAAAATCTTCCTGTTCCGCAGCCCCGGAAAGGATGTCCGAAAGGATGTCCGCTGCCCGGGCAAGGCCGATGCGGCAGGGGGTGCACTTTCCGCAGGACTGGGAAAGGCAAAGTTCCACGAAGCTTTTCAGCTGCGCCACGGGGCAGCATACGGACGCGGACGCGCGCTTTCCCGCTTCCGCGTACAGAGCGTCCACGGCCAGCTGGGACGCGCTCTTCTTCTGCAGTTTGATCTTACGTGCCATTTTTGTACCTCAAAAATATTCGATGTCAGCTGCGGCGTCATGCATGTGCGGGCATGCGCATTGCGGAGGCTTTTCAGATTTTCAAGATTTCCCAGACCGGAGTGCGAGGGAAACCAAGGTTCCCGAGCGCTTACGAAGGTCGCAGGAAAACTTAGAAAATCGAAAAACGGAGCAACCAGCGCTTGCACGTACATGCATGCAGCCACAGCGTATTATATATATTGTACCATAATTGCCTACTCCACACCACGGTGAAAATGCCCGCGGGTGTAGTTCTTCGGAACGATGCCGGCAAGGACGTTTTTCATCTCTGCGGCCGTTTCCGTGGTGAATTCATAGCGGATCGCATCCGCGCGGGTCTTTTCGACCTCGTCTGTAAGGTCATAAAGCACCGTGGGGACGCTGTTGTATACGGTGTTGTAACAGAACCGGCAGGTGTTTTTCACCGGCATCATGGCGCCGGTCCGGTCTTTCAGGTATAAAACGCCTTCCCTTCTGTCGCAGCGAAGGGACGTCCTTCGGATGCACTGGGCGCTTACCATGAGGGGCGCTCTGCCATACACCACCAGTTCCGCGGGATGTCCGGTTTCCTTAAGCTGTGCGATCTCCCGGAAGTTAAGTTCCAGCGAGAACGTCTTCCGGTAGTCGGGGATCCCGGTGAGCAGTTCCAGCTCTCCGTCCGTTACGGCGTTAAACACGTAGACGGTGTGATCCAGGGTGATCTCCCCCGGCTCTGTGACCGTTTCCGAAAGCCACAGTACGCTTTCCACGCTGCGGCACAGATATCCGTCGAAGCCCGCCTCCCGGATGAAAGCCCCGTTTTCCAGAGACCATTTTTCCGCTTTTTCCCGCCAGATATGGGGGAGCCGGAGCCATATCTTCTTTCCGATGCCGCCTTTTCCCTTGTGGGCCGCCTTTACCAGCTCCCCGAAAGAAGACACGGCAAACAGCCCAGCATCCACGTAGATCCCGTCGATGCCCGGCAGTTCACATGCCGTCTTAAACTGTTCCTCCGTTTCCACGGAGACTCTTACGGATCGCCTCATAAAGTTCTTCCACTGCCTGTCTTCTCAGTGCCTTCAGTTCTCCGGAGGGCACAAATATGTCTTCTTCCGCCTCAATGGTCTCTTCCACCGGTTCCAGTTCCGTGGTGCCGAAACCAAAGAGTTTTTCCCGGATCACGTCTTCCGTCACCGGACGGCTCCCGGCCTGCTGGACTTCCTGCCCCCTTACCGTCACGCTCTCCCCGCCGCCGGCTTCCGAAATCGTAAGGCTTGCGGGGGTCCCTTTTCTGAGGACCGCTTTCACCCGTACCGGGATCTTTCCGGATATGTCAAGGTATTTTTCCGTGATCTCTTCCACCACTTTTGCGTCCGGCACTCTGAGCTCTTCCTTTTCGGTAAGCTGCACCATGTCCCGGCCGTTCTTTCCGTCCAGATATCCGTCGGTGGTGCCGCCCCGGTCGAAGATCTCGCCAAGCCTTCTCATGTCTTCGGCAAACTCCGCTTCGTCCCGGTCCGCGGGGGCCTTATCCAGCCATTTGCGGTAAATGCCCGTCACTCCGGCCACGTACAGAGGGGATTTCATCCTGCCTTCTATCTTTAAGGAGCATACCCCGGCTTCCTCCAGTTCGGAAAGCCTTCCCAGGGTGTTCAGATCTTTCATGGAAAGCACGTAATTCTCGTCCTCGCCGCCGATGGGGCGCCGGTTCTCGTCCAGCACTTCATAGGGCAGACGGCAGGGGCCGGCACAACGGCCGCGGTTTCCGCTGCGGCCTCCTATCATGGAGCTCATGAGGCACTGCCCGGAGTAACTGTAGCAAAGGGCGCCGTGGATGAATGCCTCCACCTCGATGCCGGTATCCGCAATGGCACGAAGCTCCTTAAGGCTCAGTTCCCTGGCAGGGACCACTCTCACTGCCCCCAGTTCCTTAAGCCGCCTTGCATACCGGGGACCCGTCACCGCCGCCTGGGTACTTACGTGAAGGGGCACTTCCGGGAACACCTTTTTCAGATGCGCCATCAGGCCCGGATCCTGTACGATGAAGGCGTCGATGCCCTGTTCCACATAGGGCCGCAGGTATTCTTCGATGCCGGAAAGCTCCTTTTCTTTCATGAGGGTGTTTACCGTCATGTACACCTTCACCCGGTGCAGATGGCAGTAGGAAAGGGCCTTCATGAGGGGCGTTTCGGCCTCTTCTTTTTCCATGCCGTCGGCGCTGGACTTTGCGTAGGCGCGTGCAGAAAAAAGCGGACCACCCATGTAAATGGCGTCCGCTCCCGCATTCACTGCCGCTTTCGCTGCCTCAAAAGATCCTGCCGGCGCAAGTAATTCCATGTCTGTTACCTCTGATTCCTCAGCGTATTTTCCAGCTTCATTTTCGCGCTGGCAACGTCATGCCTCGCCGCGTAAAGTTCTTTTTCCAGTTCTTCGCACTTTTTGCGAAGTTCCGCCGCTTCATCCTTCATCTTGAAGTAATCGTCGGCAATATTCAGATTCAGAAGGAGTGCCTTGTAATCCGCGTCCAGATTCCGGTAGCCGGCCGAAGTCTTCACTTCCGCCATCTTCGTGTTGAGGTATCCGGAGATCTTCTGGATATAATCGGTATCTTCCCCTGCCAGATTGTAGATCTTGCCGTCGATGAGTACGTCTGTTCCTCTTTCCTTTCCGGTCATAGCTCCTCTCCTTTTTACAGATCCAGCTGCTGCTGCCCCAGGCGCTCTATTCCCAGATGCCTGTAGGCGCTTTCCGTTGCCACTCTTCCTCTGGCGGTCCTCTGGATGAGGCCGTTCATCAGAAGATACGGTTCCACCACGTCTTCCAGCGTGCCCGCGTCTTCCGAAAGGGATGCCGCGATGGTGTCGATGCCCACCGGGCCGCCGCCGAATTTCTCTATAATAGTAAGCAGATAGGCGCGGTCGTTCTGGTCCAGGCCCTTCTTGTCCACGTCCAGAATGTCCAGCGCGTAATCCGCCACGTCTCTGGTGATCTTTCCGTCATAGCGCACCTGCGCAAAGTCACGCACTCTCTTTAATAGGCGGTTGGCAAGACGGGGCGTGCCACGGGAACGTCTGGCGATCCTTTCGGCGCCGCTGTCGTCGATCTCCACGTTAAGTACCTTTGCCGAACGCTTCACGATGGTCATCAGTTCCTCCGTGGTGTAAAATTCCATCTTTTCCACGATGCCGAAACGGTCCCTTAAGGGTGCCGACAGAAGACCTGCCCTTGTTGTGGCTCCCACCAGGGTAAAGTGAGGCAGATCCAGACGGATGGAACGGGCGGAAGCTTCTTTTCCCAGCATGATGTCGATGGCAAAATCTTCCATGGCCGGATACAGTACTTCCTCCACCTGCCGGTTCAGACGGTGGATCTCATCGATGAACAGCACGTCGCCGGGCTGCAGATTGTTTAAGATGGCGGCCATTTCGCCGGGCTTTTCGATGGCGGGACCGGAGGTGACTTTCATGTTGACGCCCATTTCGTTGGCAATGATGCCGGAAAGGGTGGTCTTGCCCAGTCCCGGAGGGCCGTAGAAAAGGACGTGATCCATGGACTCGCTGCGGGACTTTGCCGCCGCGATGTACACCTTCATCATCTCTTTGATCCGCGACTGACCGATGTAGTCGTCAAGCATCTGCGGCCGAAGGGTGGCCTCCAGCTTCTTTTCCTCTTCATTATGTACATCGGTACTGATCATTCGTCCCATAAAAGAATCCTCTCCGTGCACGTCCGCACGCAGGTATTATACCACAAAACAGACGGCAAAGTCTTTTATTTCTTGTATTTAAAGTCTTTTATTTCTCCTGACATTATCGTATTCTCCCGTTCCTTTGTTATTTTGTTATTTTGTTGATTCTATGCAATCCCTCGGGATCTGAGTAAAGCGATCCCGGAATGATTCCATTCAGATCATTTTTGATGTATGTTTCGATTACATCATGATCCACTCCGATACATGAACAATCATCAGCCGTCTTTTTTATTATATCTTTATTTGCCGTCAGCAAATAATACTCTGAACCGGTAACGGAATATACTTTGTTTTCGTCTATAGGTTCTTCCCCTATCATTACGGATCTTATCCGACTGTTAGTGTTTTCTTTCCAGGGAACCGATGCATCAATTGTAAATGTCATTCCCGATACTGCCGGACCGGCAGGGGTATAAGCGGGATAATTTCTCAGATTATATTCCAAAACTTCAATGATCTGCCGGCCGCTCAGTTCTGTGGTATATACCTTAAGGTTCCATGGATACAGATTACATATGTCAAGTCTGGTAACCGTTCCCGGAAACAGCCCCACCCTGGCACTGTCAAAATTCAGAATTGCAATGTCTGTTTTTCCGGCCGCACGAAACGCATCCGCAAGAAGATCCGTGGAATTGTATTCAATACAATCTACATACTGAGGAAATGTCATCGGATCATAAACGCATAATGTACATTCCGATTCTCCTACTTTCACCAGGTACGGCTGCATTGTCTCATCACATTGTTTCACGAACCTGTTACAGGCGTCCCTGACCATTGCAGCACTTTTCAATACAGGATCCTTCATTTCCGATTCCAATTCATCAACGGTTTTTAATTGAAAGCTGTATCGGATCTTTTCCGATTCACAATCAAGTATGAGTTTTCCCATATACTTTAGGCCTGTACCGGTTTCATACACAGGAACACTTTTTCCTTCCCTGTCCCTGTATGATAAAATCCGTTCTTCTGCATCATTTACAGCATGGTCATGGGCATTCAGATATACGTCTATCCCTGCATTATTCTCTATGATTGCTTTTACATCATGTCCGGTATGTCCGACTGCTATGATATAATCCGCTCCTTCCTCCGTGGCGTCGGCGATTGCTTTCTGCACCTTTTTCATATACGCATCTTCTGTTTTTTCATATTCTATCCCGATCAGCGCAATATGATGCCTGCCAACCTCCAGAACTTTGTATGCCTCATATGGAAATTCTTTTTCACCTGTGCCGGTCCCGATAAAGTTACAGGTGATCCATTCAAAACCGGCACTGTTTGCGTTTTCAACGAATGCATCCATTCCATAATCATAATCATGATTTCCGGGAACAGCATAATCATATCCTGCTGCATTCATAAGCCGGATCATCGTTGCTCCCTTATCTGACGCTCCCGCAGGATTTCCCTGAACGAAATCTCCTCCGTCAACAAGAACTATATTGATTCCGTTACCTTTTAAGGTTTCTTTATATGCAGCTATTGTCGGGTAATTCGCGTAACTGCAATGGACATCGTTTGTATATAGTATTGTTAGCGAAGACTCGTTGTTTTGCTTTTCTGAACAGGCACAAAAGAGTCCCGATGAAAATACCAGGCATGCCGCAATAATCAGTACTTCTCTCAACATTCACCGATCCCCTACATCTTTGATCATTTTTTTTCGCGCTTTATGATATCCAGGTTGCCGGGATCGTCGAAAATGACGGCACCGTCAAGCGGGAGTTTTTCGCCTTCGCCATATTGAGCAAGGGGATCTTCCTTTTTGCGTGCGAGTTCCTGAAGATATTTCAAGAGTTCCGGATCATTTCTGTTATCTGACATTTCTTTTCCTCCTGTCCTGATTTAATATAATGTAAAACCGGCATGTGAGCCTCTGGGCGGTTTGAACCGTTTCCGGCTCACATAAATACTCAATGAATTTCTGCCGATTTGAACCTTTGGGGCCCTTACCCCCGTTCCGGCTCACATTGTTCTCGAAAATCCTACTGAAATTGTTCCAAAATAGTTTACATAACTTTTACCATGTGAGCCGGACGGCGTCAAATCATGCCAGCGGCTCACATGCGAGTTTTTGACCTTTTTCAGCGTGTGAGCCGGAGCGGCCATAATGTGCTCTGCGGCTCACATTACAGTTTCTAACAGGTCAGGCTGGTGGTTGATGTGAGAAAACCGACATCGAAAGGAACAAAAAGGGCGCGATGATCTACAATGCTGCCAGCAGCAGCTCTTTCCATTTTTCGCCGTCGGCCAGGGCTTCTTCGGTAAGTTCCGCATACCGGGTGCCGTCCTTGGTCTCATGAAAGACCGGCACAAAGACCGGCGCAGGCTCCTGGAAGAACCGCCCCTCTTTTCTGGTATAACAGGTGGCAGCCGTCGCTTTCACCCGGTGATCTGCCGGAACGAAGGAGGCCAGGGACTTGTGAACGGCCCGGTCTTCCGCCGGCAGGTAGTAGTAGTTTTTATAGTCAACGAAATAGTAACGGAGCTCGCCGCAATAGATATCCAGGCAAAGTTCCAGAAGCAGCGGATCCTCGCCGGATGCGGAAACGGTCATGCCCGGTCTTTCCTTGTAGAGCTCCTTCGGAAGGGACGTGCGGAGCTTAAACTTCACGTCCAGCACCAGGCCGCTCTTTCCCTTCACCTTCGGCACTTCGATCACTTCCGCGCTGAGGAAATCAAAGTCTCCGTCCTTTAACAGCCGGTAGCCGTACAGTTCCATGACCTTCGGCATGTCCGCCACGTCTTCCGCATTATGCAGAAGAAGGCATTTCAGGCAGTTCTCTTTCAGTTCGTCGTTTAATTCGTTATCCTCACAGCCGCCCTTCAGGATGTTTTTAAGGCGCAGGAACTCTTCGTACACGTAGATGAGCTCGCCGCCGTCATAGGTGTCCTCCCGGCAGATGCCGCACAGCTTTTCCACGGTCTTTAACCGCATGTTGGGCGTGCCCATGATCTCCTTGCAGGGCTTTATGAACCGGTACAGATCAAAACTGATGGTATTCTGAAAAATGTCTCCCAGTCCGTACTGGGTCCCCACGGACTTAAGGTAGGGGATGTCGAACGTATCGCCGTTGTAGGAAACGAGGATGGGCCTGCCGGCAGACGCCCGGGAATTCACCAGGTCTTTAAAAGATCTGAGCACCACCATCTCCTCACCGGGCGTTTCGGCAAAGAACTGCCGAAGCACCCAGCCGCCGTCCTCAAAAGTGGCCGTGCCGATAAGATAAAGCTGAGAGCTCCCTGCCTTAAGCCCCGTGGTCTCGATGTCAAAAAACACGATCCTCTCTTTCGGGCCGACAAGGGAAAAATCAAAAGCGGATTCTGTTGTGATCTTCTGTTCTGTTTTTATCATAATATTATTCTTCTATGTAGAACGCCTTATAATCCGTCTGGTGCGCGGCATTCCAGGCGGAAAGCATGGTCTCTGCCTTATCCCGTCCGAGGACCAGGGCTGCCGTGGCCAGACAGTCGCAGACGAAGGAGGACGGGCCGGAAACGGTGACGCTTGCAAGGCCCGATCTTGCCGGATAGCCGGTGTCGGGATCCAGGATGTGATGATACCGAACGCCGTCTGCTTCAAAATACCGCTCGTAGGTGCCTGCGGTGACCACGGAAATGTCATCCGCTTCCAGAGCCGTCACGGCTGCCTCTTTCCCGGAAGGGTCTTTTACGCCGATGCGAAACGGCGTGCCGTCCGCATTCTTACCCACGGTCTGTATGTTGCCGCCCAGGTCGATGATGGCGGAAGTGACGCCCGCGCTCACCAGCTCTTCCTTCATCCGGTCGGCGATATAGCCTTTTGCAAAAGCGCCGGGTTCTATTTTCGTTTCTTCATTTCCTGCGGCGAAATAAGCCTCTCCGCCCGAAACTTCTGCCCCGCTGATCTCCCAGGAGGCATTTTGGCTTTTATGAAGAGCGTCTGCCACTTCTGATACCTCGGGGACCGTGGTGCGGTTTTTGATGTCCCACAGTTTTGTGAGGGGACGGATGCCGGGCCAGAGGGCGCCGCCGGTAAACGTTTCCATCTCTTTTGCCTGCGCCAGCATGTCCGCGGTCTCGGCGGAAATCCGTACTTGCGCTTCACTTCTGTGATTGATGTTCCAGATGTCGGAGCCTTCCCGGTTGGCGTCAAGAAGGTCGTCGTATCTGCGGAGCACCATGGCGGCACGGTCTGCCGCTTCGGAAAGATCGCCGTCCCCGGCGTATACGGTAATGGCACAGAAGGTATCCAACGCGTAGACGTCTTTTATCACCGGCTCTGCCCGGTGCGTGCGCAGAGCAAAAAAAGCACCGGCAGCAATCACTGCCGCCGATGCGATGCCTATTCCGATGATCTTCTTTACGCTGTCTTTCATAGTGACAAAAATGCCGTTCCCCCGCGTTTCGCCGGTCAAGTCCGGGACGATCAGCGTATGGCCTTCAGAGCCGCTTTCAGAAGTTCTTCCGTGGTCATGCCTTCCTGAAGCGGAACGGCGCCTACGGCCCGGCCGGCTTCCATGCGGCTGTAGCCCAGCATGGTCAGCGCGTCGATGGCTTCGGCCACGGGGCCTTCGCCCATGGGGGAGGCAGCACCCGCGCTCTCGAAAATGACCGCCGTGGGATCACTGTATCCCGCTTCCTTGCTGAGTTTGTCACGAAGATCCAGGATCACCCGCTCTGCCGTCTTCTTGCCGATGCCGGGAGCCTGGCTGATGGATTTGGCGTCTCCGGTCATAATGGCCATGCGCAGGTCGGAGGGCTTCAGCACGCTTAAGATGCCCAGAGCTCCCTTGGGGCCGATGCCGTTCACGGAAATGAGCTGAATGAACATCTCCCTGTCTTCCCTTGTGAGGAAGCCGAACAGGCTCTGACCGTCCTCTTTCACGCTGAAATAGGTGTGGATCTTCACTTCCACACCCAGACCGGGCAGTGACGGCAATACGGAGGAAGGTACGCTGATCTCATACCCCACGCCCGCGGCCTCCACCACGATGGTGCCGGTCCCTATATTCAGTTCCTCCAGAGTTCCTTTGATATATGCGTACATAACGTCTCCTGCTCAATATGACGGTACGGGAGTGGGTCTTACGGGATCGAAGATCTTTGAGGTATCGTCCCACAGATCCGTAAATCTGCCTTTGTTCTCCGTCATCTCATACCAGAAATTGTAGCCGTCCAGGGCGCGCCGGCCGGTGCGCAGGCTGTGGCTTCCCACCTGCACCCAGGTCTTTGCGGAATCCACGTTGCAGAAATACCGGAACCCCAGATCGTAGAGATAATTGAACTTTTCCCGGCATCCGGCCTTCGCCTGATTATCCGCTTCGTAGCCTCTCCAGTCGCCGATATCCGCGCCTTTGGGGTAGATCAGGATATCCGCGTCCTTCCCGGTGGCCTCTTTGATGAGGCTGTTCACGTTGCGGTCCCACTTGTCGGAATCTTCCTTCAGCGCGCCCACGCTCATGGCACCCATGTCACGGTGGCCCCAGGAATGGGATCCCAGGTCGTAACCGTCCTCGTACAGTGCCCTCAGCACCTTCACGGCCTCCTTCCGTTCCGCTTCCACGTCGTGGCCGCCTTCCACCTTGTGTTCCTTGTAGTTTTCGGGAAGATAGGTCTCGTCGGTGCGGTAGCCCAGCACGCCGTTATAGCCGGTGAATACCAGACAGGCCTTGTGCCCGTGATAGGAAAAATCCGGATGCTCATCGATGAATTTATCCAGAATGGGAACCAGGTCGTAGTCGCCCGTGGACTCGTTCCCTTCTTTGTCCGTATAGTGCAGCGTGGGCCTTCCGTCCTCGCCGATGATCATCTTATCGGCAAAGCCGTCTCCCTTCATGTACTCGTAATAGCACACGTCGTCCTCGCTCATGACGAAAGCCTTCTTGCCGGGAGGCAGCATGATGTCGCCTTCCACCATCTTTTCGGTACCGTCGTCCTGCTTCTCCATGTGTCCCATGTCGTGGAGGGAAATGAGCACGTACCCCCGCTCATACATGGAAGCAAGGATCGCCTTGAATTCCGGGATGGAGGTCATCAGGGAATTGTAGCCTCCGGGATTGGAGCTTTTCGTAAAGGCATATTCCGCATCCACGGGAAGGATGTGGAAGAAAATGTGCGTCACGTCATGCGGGTCGAAACGGACCAGCGTGGACTTTGTCTCTTCTGTCGAAGCAATGAATGACTTTACGTCTTCCCGCTCCATAAGCTCTGTGTCGCTCTTTGCAAGCTCCAGGGCTCCGTCATAGTCGTACTGCGCCGCCAGAAGGCCTGCCGCCTGAAGGAGCGCTTCCGCTTTTGCCGCCGCAGCCTCGGTGGTGGGTTCCTCCGTGGTGGTCTCTTCCGTGGAAACGGTCTCTGCCGGAGTGCTTTCCGCGCTTCCGCCCTTATTCATCAGTTTTTTCGCAAGGAAAAATGCCCCCACGATCACCAGAGCGGCGATCACAAAGGCGATCAGCAGCTGAATGCCCGTATTGTTCTTTTTCCTGCGGCGCCTTTTGGAAGCGCGTGCCCGGGTGGACGCGCTGCCGTCCGCCGCTCTGCGTGCAGAACGGGTGGTCTCATATCGTGCACGGCTCTGCCGCGCTCTTTCTCTTCTCTCTTCGGGGGTCAAGCTGCTTCCTCCTGTTCAAAACGGTAACGGTGCGGTGCACCGGCCATGTGAAATAATCACCAAAACTACATGGTTCAATTTTAGCACATCTGCTTCTTGAATTCCATCCGCTTTCGGTTTACAATTACTTTAATATTTTAAAGTCCGAAAATTTTACAGTTGTAAAATCCGAAAGGAGACCATATGAATTCCAAAATCAAGACCGATTCCGTAGAAGCCCTGTTTGATGCCGTACTTACCTTAAAGACCAAGGAAGACTGCTACAAGTTCTTCGAGGACGTATGCACCATCAAGGAGCTCCTGGCCATGGCACAGCGCTACGAAGTGGCAAAGCTTCTGACCAAGAAGATGACCTATCTGGACATCGCGGAAAAGACCGGCGCTTCCACCGCCACGATAAGCCGCGTGAACCGTTCTCTGGAATACGGTGCCGACGGGTACCAGATGGTGTTCGAGCGCCTGGGGATCACGAAAAAAGACTGATCCCGGTTTACATCTCTGTTTCGGATATCCCCAGAAGCTCTTTTGCCTCCAGGGGATCCAGTTCCTCCACGGAAGAAAGCTTCCGGTTGATGATCTCTGTCCGGTGTTTCAGCTCGCCGTTGGCCTTTTTGGCCAGGTCGATCCTGTCACCGGCTTTTTCTATGAGTTCACTTAACGTGCCGTACTGCGTCTTGATGGCCGAAAGCAGCTTTAAGATGTTCTGACTGTCCTTGTTGACCGCCATGTACCGGAAACCGATGGCCAGGGAATTAAGGAGTGCCGCAATGGTAGTGGGTCCCGTGACCACCACGTGATCCTCCTTCTGCAGCGTCTCCACCAGGCCGGGGATGCGCAGCACCTCCGCGTAAAGCCCCTCGGTGGGCAGGAACATGATGCCGAAATCCGTGGTATGGGGCGGATCCAGATATTTGTCACGGATGTCGCGTGCTTCCTGACGGATCCTCTGCTCCATCTCCTTTACCGCTCTCTTTACCTCTTCCGCGTCCGCCGCTTCCGAAGCATCCACGATCCGCTCGTATATTGTGGCGGGAAACTTGGAGTCGATGGGCAGATACAGAAATCCGCCGCCGTCCTTATCCGGGATTTTCACGGCAAATTCCACCGCGTCCCGGTTCTGACCGTCGCCGGTCTTGGTCACCACGTTCTTTTCATAAAGCCCGGCGGTAAAAACGTTTGCCAGGATATTTTCCAGCTGCATCTCCCCGAAGATGCCCCTGGTCTTTACGTTGGAAAGCGTGCGGTTCAGCGCGCTCACTCCCGTCTCCAGCCGGGTGAGCTCTCCCAGAGAAACGTAGAGCTTGTTCAACTGTTCTCCCACGTTTTTAAAGCTCTGGTCCAGCCGCTCGTTAAGCCCCGTATCCAGACGCTTGTTGATGCCTTCCTGAATGTCCGTAAGCTTCTCTCTGTTCGCCTGCTGCAGTTCCTTAAGGCTCTCCTTTAAGACCGTCTCCGTCTTTTCCCGGTACTCGTCCAGCCGGTCCATCTGATCCTTCTGCATGGCAAGCATCTGACGGGACTGCTTCTCGCTGTCGTTTTCGATCATTTCCGCAACTTCCCTGCGGTTCTTGCGGTTCTCGTCCGCATCCTGCAGAAGGCGCTTTCCGATATCCTCCCGGATCTCGCCTACCCTGCCGCTCACCATTTCGGTGATGTGATCTTCCGTATCGTCCAGAAGATTTTCCATGTCGGAGGCGATGACCTCACGGAACCGGGAACCGGTGCGGCGTAAAAGAAGCACCAGAATAAGACCCATCATCAGAAGGATGAGTCCCAGCATGATGAAGATTATAAGTTCATTTCCCTGCATAAAAATTCTCTCACTTTCCTGAGCACCTTGCCTCTGTGAGAAACGGCGTTTTTCTCTTCCGGGGTCAGCTCTCCGCCGGTCTTCCCGTATTCCGGCACGTAGAAGATCGGATCATATCCGAACCCTTCGCCGCCCTTTGCCTCTTCGGCGATACTTCCCCGCATCTCGCTCTCCGCGTCGATCACCCGGCCGTCCGGCAGGACGGTGCACACGTGGCAGACGAAGGAAGCGCCGCGGTCACCGTCGCGGGCGCCTTTCAGAAGATCAAGGATCGCTCTGTTTTTCTCATTATACGGCGTGGAGTGTCCCATAAAACGGGCTGACTTTACGCCGGGCTCCCCGCCCAGGAAATCGATGCACAGTCCCGAGTCGTCCGCCATGACGATGGTATCCTTCTCTTCTCCCGCCGCCTTCAGCTTTTCATACACGTCCATGGCCTTGATGCGGGCATTTTCGGCAAACGTCTCCCCGTTTTCCTCCGGATCGGAGACCATGCCGATATCCTTAAGCGTCAGCACCTCGACGGAAATGTCCGACAGTACTTCCTTGAACTCTTTTGCTTTTCCTTTGTTGTTGGTGGCAACGATGATCCTCATGTTCTCTCCGGCTTCTTTCCGTAATAGCTCAAAAAATAGGTCTTCAGCATGCCGTTGTAGATCTTGCGGTTCTTATCCGCCTTCCGGCCCAGGTACTTTTCCGCGTCCTCGTACCCCGTGATCACATACATGGACCAGTCGTCAAGAGCGCGGAACCGCTCTCCCAGCGCCGTATACAGAGGCGGCATGGCCTCCTTTTCCTCCAGTCTCTCCCCGTAGGGCGGGTTGGTGACGATAAAGCCGTGCTTTCCGGGATGGGCAAGTTCCGAAACGTCTTTCTTTTCAAAGCGGATCAGATCCCCCACGCCGGCGGAACGGGCGTTGTTTTCCGCCGCCCACAGCACGTCCCCGTCAATGTCGGACCCGGAAATGTCGCAGATGTCACACAGCTCTTTCCTGTTCACCGATTCCGCCAGATCCATGGCCTCGTCGTAGGCCCGGTACCAGTTCTTCTTGTCAATGAGATGGTCCCAGGAAGTGGACGCGAAATCCCGCTTCATGCCCGGGGCGATCTTTGCCGCCATCATGGCCGCCTCAATGAGGAAAGTACCGGATCCGCAGAAGGGATCCACAAGGATCCGGTCACGGTTCCAGGGCGTGAGCATGAGGAGCGCTGCCGCCAGGGTCTCCGTAATGGGAGCCTTTGCAGTGAGCCTTCTGTATCCCCGCTTGTGCAGGGACTCTCCGCTGGTATCCAGCCCGATGAGCACCCGGTCCTTGTAGGCGGAGACCCGGATGGGAACATCCGCTCCGTCCATGGGCAGTACCTGCCCCTCCCGGTGATAGTGTGCCTGCAGCCGTTTCACGATGGCCTTCTGAATGATGGTCTGAAAATCCCGTGACGAAAACAGCATGGACTTGATTCCGGAGGCCTTCGCCACATAAAACCTGGCGTCCCAGGGCAGATATTCCTCCCAGGGGATGGCACGGGTACGCTCGAAAAGCTCGTCCCAGGTCGTGGCTTCAAAATCGCCGCACTTTAAAAGCACCCGCTCCGTGGTGCGCAGAAACATGTTGGCGCGGCACACGGCACTTTCATTTCCGGTAAAACAGACACGGCCGTCGGTCACTTCCGTGACCAGGCAGCCGAGCTCCGTAATTTCTTTTTTTGTACATGCCTCCAGCCCGAAATGGCAGGGGGCCATCAGTTCCCATTGCATTTACTTTCTGCTCTTTCTGAAAAGAAGGACGAGCCCCAGTACCGCCACGATCAGAAGCGTTACCGAGGGATCCATGTTGGAAAGGAGGGACATGAGGAGGGACCAGACGCCCACGGCGATGAGACAGATCACCAGGCAGCCGCCGCAGCCGATCTCTCTGCCGTTTACGCTGAACCTGCCGTCGCTTCCCTTTCCGACGGACGGTCCTCCGCCGGCAGCCTTCTTTCCGGCGGAAGTGGCCCTTCCTTTCTGGTCCACCTCCGGTGCTTCCTGTTTGCCGCTTCCGTAGATCTCCTCACGGAAATTCACGTCATCGGTGCTTCCGGGAATGCCGTCGGCACCGGATTTTGCCGCGTCGATCACAGACCGGGCAATGAGCCGGGGATCTCCCAGATCCTCCAGCACCTGCTGCTCCGACTTGCCGGCCCGCACTTCCTCACTGATGTAATTGTTGTAGTAATCTACGTTCTCTTTGACCAGACGCTCCGGGAGTTCAAAAGCAAGATCCTCCCGAAGTTCCGTCAGAAATTCCGATCTCTTCATCCATTATCCTTTTTGTTGATGGCGTCGTAATCTACCTTGATGGCCAGATCACGAAGCTGCTTTTCGTCCACCACGCTGGGAGCGCCCATCATGAGGTCGGAAGCGTCCTTTACCTTGGGGAACGCCATCACGTCGCGGATGGACTCCGCGCCGGCCATCCACATGGCCACACGGTCCAGACCGTAGGCAAGACCTGCGTGAGGCGGAACGCCGTACTTGAAAGCTTCCAGCAGGAAACCGAACTGGCTCTGTGCCATCTCCGGCGTGAATCCCAATACTTCCAGCATCTTCTTCTGGATGTCGGCACGGTGGATACGCACGGAACCGCCGCCAAGCTCAGTGCCGTTTAAGACGATATCATAAGCCTTTGCTCTTACGCGGCCGGGATCGGAATCGATGTACTGCCAGTCTTCCTCCATAGGGCTCGTGAAAGGATGGTGCATGGCCATGAAACGGCCCTCTTCGTCGCTCCACTCCAGAAGCGGGAACTCCGTTACCCACAGGAACCTCCAGGCATTCCTGTCGATGAGATCCAGACTCCTGCCAAGCTCCAGTCTTACCTGGCCCATCACCTGGCATACCCTGGTGAATTTATCGGCTGCAATGACGATCAGGTCGCCCTTTTCGGCGCCGCAGGCCTTAATGATGGCTTCCAGCTCTTCTTCCTTCATGAACTTGGCAAAAGAGCACTTGTGGCTGCCGTCGTCGGCGCAGTTCACGCACAGATAGGCAAGGCCCTTGCCGCCGTAGTATTTGGCAACTTCCACCAGAGCGTCGATCTTTTTGCGGGGCATATGTCCCTCGCCGGGCACACGGATGGCTCTTACGAAACCGCCGTCCTTTACGGTATCGGCAAATACGGAGAAGCCGCAGTCCTTCACCACGTCGGAAATATCGGTAATGGGCAGGTCGAAACGAAGATCCGGCTTATCGGAGCCGTACTTGTCCATGGCTGCCTGCCAGGTCATGCGCTCGATGGGAGTCTTTATATCAACGCCCAGCACTTCCTTCCAGATGCGCTTGATAAGGCCCTCGTTCACGGCGATGACGTCATCCACGTCCGCGAAGGAAAGCTCCATGTCGATCTGGGTGAACTCCGGCTGTCTGTCGGCACGAAGATCCTCGTCACGGTAGCATCTGGCCAGCTGGAAATAGCGGTCGAAACCGGAGCACATCAGAAGCTGCTTCAGAAGCTGCGGGCTCTGGGGCAGAGCGTAGAACTCTCCCTGGTGTACACGGGAGGGTACCAGATAGTCTCTGGCGCCTTCGGGCGTGGACTTTATGAAGGTGGGAGTCTCGATCTCCAGGAAACCCTGCTCGTCCATGTAGTTTCTTACGGCGATGCAGAGCTTGTGGCGCAGCATGATATTTCTCTGCAGGGGAGAACGTCTCAGATCCAGATAACGGTACTGGAGCCTCAGTTCTTCTCTGGTGTTGATCTCGTCTTCGATCTGGAAGGGAGGCACTGCGGATTCGCTCAAGATGCGAAGCTGTTTTGCTTCCACTTCGATGGCGCCGGTGGCGATCTTTTCGTTGGCGTCGGTACCGCGGGAGCGAAGGAGGCCTACCACGGCCACGCAGTATTCGCTGCGGAGCGTCGCTGCCTTTTCAAACACTTCCTTGCCGCATTTTTCCTCTTCAAATACCACCTGCAGGATGCCGCTTCTGTCACGCACGTCCGTGAAGATAAGGCCGCCCTTGTTTCTGGATTTCTGCACCCAGCCCATGACGGTGACTTCTTTGCCGATGTCTTCCTTAGTGAATTCTGCGCATCTTGCGGTCCTGTGCAGACCTTTCATTGTTTCGCCCATACGATATCTCCTCGTTAAATAGTGTTACTGAACGCTGATGTGACATGCAGGCAGGTGCATGCGCATTGCGGAGGCTTTTCAGATTTTCAAGGTTTCCCAGTCCGGAGTGCGCTTGGGGGTGCAAGACGTCCAGTGGACGTCTGCTCTGCACGGACCGGAGCGGAGCGTAGAGAGCGGGGCCCCGAGCGCGCTTACGCAGGACGCAGGAAAACTTAGAAAATCGAAAACCGGAGCAACTAGCGCTTGCAATGCGTGCATGGCGCAGAAGCGTTAAAAATCAGTTGTTAAAGAACTCTTTGATCTGGTCATAGCCGTTTGCGGCGAGACCGTCTTTCTGGAACTTCTTGTTCTTTGCCATGGTGACGGTAAGGATCTGCTTTCCTTCCCCGCGGAGCTTCGTGGCTTCGGCAAGGATGGCGGCAAGCTTTTCGCTGTCCATGCCTTTTTCAATGAGCCAGGCTTCTTTTTCGCCGCTCCTTGTGAATCCGTTTTCCGGATCGTCCATCAGGATGGTCATGATCCGCTCGAAACCGATGGAGAAGCCCACTGCCGGCACGTTGACGCCGGTGAATTTTCCCACCATCTTGTCGTAGCGTCCGCCGCCGCCCACGGAGGAACCGAAGGAGGCAAGCTTTATCTCAAAGATGGTGCCGGTGTAGTACCCCATGCCTCTTACCAGCGTGGGATCGAATTCCACGCGGATCTTCCGGCCGGGCACGTTCATGACGGTATTCATGATGTCCGCCACGCTCTCTCCCGCTTCTTTGGCCGCGTCGGTACCGATCTTTCCGGTAAACTCTGCGGCACCTGCCGCGTCTTTTTTGCAGCCGTCCATGAGGGACCGGAGCTTTCCGATCTGCTCGGCGGCATATCCCATTTCGGCCAGTTCCTTATCCACGCCGTCGGCGCCGATCTTGTCGAATTTATCCAGCACCACCAGGATCCTGTCCGCGTCCTCTTCCGGCATGCCCGCGTACTTTACCAGCTCCATAAGGATCCGGCGGTCGTTGATCACGATGTAGTAGTCATATTTTCCGAATCCCATCCGGTCCAGCGCATCGGTGGTGGCCAGGATCAGCTCCTTTTCCGAAAGGTTGGTGGGATCGCCCAGCACGTCGATGTCGCACTGCATGAACTGGCGGAAACGTCCCTTCTGGGGCCTGTCCGCGCGGAACACGCTGCCCATCTGCAGCGCCTTGAAAGGCTGCGGCAGAGATGCCGCGTTGGCTGCGTAATACCGGGACAGCGGTAGGGTCAGATCGTAGCGGAGGCCTTCCTCGCAAAGGACTGCAGCACCGGTGCCTTCTTCATCGGAAGCATCGGCGGAAGCCTTCAGATCTTCCACCGCCTTTTTAAATTTGTCGCCTCTCTTAAGGACTTTGAAGATAAGCTTCTCATTGTCGCCGCCCTGCTTGGAAGTCAGGTTTTCGATGTGCTCCACCACGGGAGTCTCGATCTCCGTAAAGCCGTACTTTCTGTAGGTCTCGCGGATGATGTTCATGAGAGAACTGCGTATTTCCATCTCGCCGGGAAGTATGTCTCTCATTCCCGTGACGGGTTTCTTGATAAATGCCATGTTTCGTTCCTCTGTTACTGTTTTAATAACTTAAGCGTTTCCCTAAGCTGGTTGTCGATTCCGGGATCCGGCGCGCTGACGTCGATGCCGGTCTCTTCCAGTTCCTCGGTGGGCTCCACCCGTAGATCCGGTTCAATGCCCTTGCCGTGGATCTTGTCGCCGTTTGGCAGCACGTATTCGGCAGAAGTATACTTCATGCCGGAATTATCATAAAGCATTCTGACGCTTTGTACAATACCTTTTCCGAAGGTGGTGAGGCCTGCGCTCTTATAGCCGTAGCTCTTCATGACTCCGGTGAATATCTCCGAGGCGGAGGCAGAGCTTTCGTCCGCCAGGATCACCAGGTCCAGGGGGGAG
Organism: Lachnospiraceae bacterium; assembly: GCA_024405155.1. Classification (GTDB taxonomy): domain Bacteria; phylum Bacillota; class Clostridia; order Lachnospirales; family Lachnospiraceae; genus Avilachnospira. The sequence continues at coordinate 46,349 of JAKSPC010000006.1, forward strand.
GAATGTCCGTCCCGGGCAAAGTACCGTATGGGATCCGCGGTACGGGACTCTATGGTAAGCAGCAGCGTCTTTCCGTGATACAGGGTCGTGGCCTCCGCTCCGGTGTAGGTATCCAGATCGTCCGGCAGGATGTAATCCAGCATGTCAAGCGCCACGTTCATGTCGCCGCCGGGATCGGACCTCAAGTCCATGACCACGCCTTTGATATCTTCCTTTTCCATGGCGTCCACGGCTTCCCTGAATCCGGTCAGGGTCGTTCCCTCGAACTGCCGCACGAAAATGTAGCCGTATTTTTCGCCGTCCGACGTGAAAGTGGACCAGTACACGGTCTTATCGTCCAGTACACGGCGCTCCACGGTGAACATCTGTTTTCTGCCGTCCCGTAAGACTCCCAGTTCCACGGTGGTGCCTTCCTCGCCCTTTACGTGGTCGTTGGTGGCTTCGGAAAGGGGCATGCCCCTTAAGTCCACGCCGTCCGCTTCCACGATGATGTCCTTGTGACGGATGCCGGCCGCCTCCGCCGGTCCGCCCACGGTGACCGCTTCCACGAAAAGTCCCTGGGTCTGTTCGTCCACGGATACCGTCACGCCGATGCCCACGTAGGTGCCGCCGATGCTGGTCAGCTCGTCCTTCAGTTCCTTTTCCGTGTAGTAACGGCTGTAGGGATCCTGTTCCGACAGAGCGTCCACCAGGCCCCGGTAGATGCCTTCCGTCACTTCCTTTTTGTCCGCGTTGTAGTAGTATTCCTCGTCCAGGTAGTACTCCATCTCACGGATCTTGCGGTCGATCTCGTCCGTATTGAACTTTGCGGGATCGTTCTTGTGAAACCAGGAATAGGTGGGAAGCTTCACGGTAGCCTGCCCCACGCCGGGGATGGTCACCACGTAATAGCCTCTTACCAGCAGCACGACCAGAAGCGTAAGGAGCACCCCCAGGAAAAGCCCCAGAACGAACTTCCAGTTATGCTTGTTTTCCTTTGCAGGCCTCCCGGTCTCTTGGACTTTTACTTCGGGCGTCTTGCTCTCTTCCTCGGGTCGTTTTTCTAATTCATCCATATCCTTCTCCTTTTAAGGAGCCACATATCCCAGGGGATCCACGTAGCTTCCGTCGATCCTCAGGCCGAAATGCAGGTGCGGCCCGGTGGAGTATCCGGTGTTTCCGGAAAGGCCTATCACGTCGCCTTTCTTCACTTCCGCGCCCACGCTCGTTTTGATCTCGCTCATGTGCATGTATACGGTGGCAGCGTCGCCGCCGTGGCTGATCATCACGTAATTGCCCGCCGACGCGGAATAGGTGGCGATGACCACTTCTCCGTCCGCGGCCGCCAGCACCTTATTGCCGGTCCCCACACCGATGTCGATGCCTTTGTGGGATGTGCTGGCTCCGGCCACCGGTGCCTCCCGGGAGCCGAAGGTACTGGTGATGCGGGAAGACGCGGGACAGGGCCAGGTGAAGGAAATGCTGCCCACGCTCTTTTTCACGTAGGTCTTTCCTTCCGCCTCCGCCTTCTTTCTGGCTTCCTCCTCCCGTTTCCGGATGGCGGCCTCCATGGCGGCGATGCTGTTCTCTTCTTCCTTTATGGCCTTCTGAATGCCGGCAATGTCACCGGCAAGCTTTTCGATCTCGTTTTCCTCGGAAGTGATCTTTGCCTCGTATTCCGAAAGATCCTTCTGCTTGGCTTCCTGCAGACCGGTAAGCTCCGCCTTTTCCTCGTCCAGAAGCCCCTTCTGCCCTTCCAGTACGGAAAGCGCCTCCGAAAGTTCCTGTTTCGTCTGCTCCGTTTCCGCTACCAACGTCTTGTATTCTTCCAGCTTTTTTCTGTCGTAGGCAGAGATCTTCCGCACGTACTCCATGCGGTTTAAGAGATCTCCCAGAGAGCCGCTTTTGAAAAGTTTCGCCAGGCCGTCTCCGGTGCTGTTTTCGTACATATATCGGATACGCACCATCATGGAGCTGTGCTGCTCCGCCATTCTGACCGAGGCCTCGTTGTGCCGGGCTTCCACCTCCGCAATGGCTTTTTCCGTGGCGGAAATATCCGCCTCCAGAGACGCGATGCCTTCCTCCGTGTTATGAAGCTTGCCGTCGATCTCACTGATATAGGCCGCCGCGTCGTTTTTCAGCTTCTCCAGCTCTTTTTTCTCCGCGTCCGCCTGCTTCTTCTTTTCCTGCGCCTTTTTCAGTTTTTCCTTGCTGTCCAGGATGGTCTTCCTGGACTTCGCAATCTCGTCCGCCTCCGTGGCATAGGTGCACAGGCAGCTCTGAGAAAGGGCCATCAGGGCGGCAAGCAGGATCAGTACTATTCGTTTCTTCATGTCACACCCTCAGATGACGGCCGATGGTAATAAACGATACCACCATGCCCGTGCCAACGCCCATCAGAAGCCCCGCCAGTGCCATCTGCGGAAAGATCTCCGACAGCGGGATCAGTACCACGATATCTTTCAAAAATCCGGAGGAAGCCTGCAGGCTTTCCGCCAGGTACGTTTCCGCCCGGTGATAAATGAGCCTGACGGCGATCAGCGGGATCACCGTTCCCAGAATGCCGATCAGCGTTCCTTCCACCACGAAAGGTGCCCGGATCATGAGATCCGTGGCGCCGATCATGCGCATGATCTCGTTTTCCCGCCGGCGGAATGCCGCCGCCACGCTGATGGTGTTGCTGATAAGGAATACGGTCACCGCGAACAGCACCCCTGTGATCACCAGAGACACCACATATACGGCCCGGTTCACCTTTTTCATGGAGGCCACGAATTCACTCAGGTAATTTACCTCCCGTACCCCGGGCAGGGACCGGATATAGGCCACCAGTTCCTCCTGTACGTCCACGGAAGCGGGGAACACTTCCAGGGAATCGGACTTTGCCAGGGGATTGTCGTCTTCGAAAGCTTTGGAAAGCTCTTCCTCCGCATCCCCGAAATACTCTTTTTTGAAACTCTCCCAGGCTTCGTCCGCGGAAATGTATCTCACCGCGTCCACACCGCCGTGATCGATGATCTTCTGACGGATGGTCGTCTTTTCGGCTTCCTCTGCGTCTTCGGCAAAGAAGACCGTGATGCCCACGCTGTTTTCCGCCTTGTGGATCATGCCCGTCAGATTGGTGACGATGGCCAGAAAGGCGCAGAACAGAAAGATGGAAAGTGAAGCCGTTGCCACGGAGGCAATGGTGAAAAGCGGCTTTTGCGCGAAGTTTTTAAAGCCCTGTTTGATGCAGTAGAGAAACGTGCTCATAGTTCCGTTCCTCCCCTCAGGCCCGTGGGATAGTCTCCCACGATGGAGCCCTTCTCCATGTGGATCACCCGCTTCCCCATGGTGGTAAGCAGGTTTCTGTTATGGGTGATCACCACCACGGTGGTGCCCATTTCGTTGATCCTTGTAAGGAGCCGCATGATGTCTTCGGTGTTCTTTTCATCCAGGTTGCCGGTGGGCTCGTCTGCCAGGATGATGTCCGGCCGGTTCACCAGCGCTCTGGCAATGGCCACCCTCTGCTGCTCGCCGCCGGACAGTTCCTCCGGCATGCAGCGGTACTTGGCCGAAAGCCCGGTAAGCTGCAGGATCTTCGCCACGTTCTCCTTGATCTTTTCGGCCGGCACCCCTATGACGCGCTGGGCAAAGGCCACGTTTTCAAACACGTTCCGATCGTTTAACAGGCGGAAATCCTGAAACACCACGCCAAGATGCCTCCGGTACTGCGGAAGCTCTCTGCGCTTTATTTTGTTCATGACGGTGCCGTTTACCTCCACCAGCCCGTCCGTGGGCTTCACTTCTCCCGTGAGAAGCTTAATGACGGTGGATTTGCCGCTGCCGGACCTGCCGGCAATGAAGACAAATTCCCCGTCACTGATCTTGAGGCTCAGATCCTTTACGGCCCGTACGCCTTTGGTATAGGTTTTGTTTGCGTGTATCAGACGAATCACTTTTTAGTAATCTATTTTCTTCATGTACTCCATGTACTTTACTACCATCAGCGCGATCTTGAAGGTGATGGCGTCGTCAAAGGCACGGAGGTCCAGACCCGTGTTCTTCTGGATCTTGTCCAGGCGGTATACCAGCGTGTTTCTGTGAATGAACAGCTGGCGGGAGGTCTCGGAAACGTTCAGGTTGTTCTCAAAGAACTTGTTGATGGTGGTAATGGTCTCTTTGTCGAACTGATCCGGCGTCTTTTCTCCGAAGATCTCGCGGATGAACATGCGGCACAGATTCAGGGGCAGCTGGTAGATGAGCCTGCCGATGCCAAGGTTATTGAAGGCCACGATCTTTTTGTCCGCGTAGAAGATCTTTCCCACGTCCAGAGCCAGCTTGGCTTCCTTGTAGGATTTGGAGACTTCCTTGATCTCTCCCACCACGGCGCCGTAGGAGACCCGCACGTCCGCGCCTGCCTCGTTGAGATCACCCAGGAGCTTTTCGGCATAGGTACGGAGCTCTTTCACCGGATCGTTTTCCTTAAGCTCGTGCACGATGACCACGTTTTCCTCATCCACGGTGGTAAAGAAATCGCCGGGATACTGCACGGGAAGATCTCTAAGCGTCTCGCTCACCACGTTCTCATAGCCCGCCGCTTCCACGATGAATACGGCTCTCTTGGCGGCCAGGTCGATGTGCAAACGCTTTGCCCTGTTGTAGATATCGATCTGCAGAAGGTTATCCAGGATCAGGTTCTTGATGAAGCCGTCCTTGTCCATCTTCTCCTTGTATGCGGCAGCCAGCGCTTCGATCTGATTGTGCAGGAGCGTAAGTGTCATCACCGCATTGGGCGTGTTCCTGGAAACGACTGCCACATACACGGTATCCGCTTCGTCCCGGCACCGGCTCATCATCACGTCATCGTTCTGATCTTCGGCCAGCCCGGATCTCACCATGTCACGTATCACTTCGGGATCCACGTTTGGCATGCTTCCGCCGGAAGCGATCAGCTTTCCGGTGGATTCGAAAACGGCTGCCGCCGCGCCGGTGGCTTTGACCGTGTTTTCAAGCGTTGTCTGTAAGACCTGATTCGAAACCATTGTTTCCTCCATTTGTGTGCTGTTTACTGCAATGTGCACAAATCACGGTGATTATTTTATAACAAAATTATGCCGTTTGCAAGGATGTATATACAGAAACATCCAAAAAAGCAAACGGCAATTGTGCAAAAGCTATGAATCCGGCTTACACCCCTTCACTGCTATATGTCCACAGAGCCAAACTACCGCTCCGGACACGCACGACTTCGTACGCTGTATGTCCAAGCGGCCGAAATCCCTGCTGTGGACATGCGCTGCCTCGTTTGCTATATGTCCACAGAGCCAAACTACCGCTGTGGACACGCACGGCCCCGTACACTGCGTTTTCATAAAGCCGAATTCTCCGCCGCAGACATACAGAAAGGTCTAATAACCGGCATGTGAGCCGCTTAGTTGTTTAAGCCGCTTCCGGCTCACATAAACACTCACGAAATTTTTGCCGATTTGGACCTCTGAGGCCTTTACCCCCTTTCCGGCTCACATCACTCTCGAAAATCCTGCCGAAATCATCCCAAATCAGTTTACATAACTATTTTTATGTGAGCTAAATGCCGGCAAAACGCGTCTCCGGCTCACATCCCGGTTTTTGGGCTTGGAACGCATGTGAGCCGGAACGGCCAAAATGCGTCCTGCGGCTCACATGGAGGTTTCTCACACAAACGCATGCACTCCTTATTTCCAGGGCGCGTAAGCGCCCCATCGCATCCACTGGACGTCAGGGGAACTGCAGTTCCGCCTGCAAAGTGAGCACGGAGTGCGAAGCGGCGCAGATGCGGAATGCAGTTTGCCAGACGGACACGCACAGCGATACCGTGGGTGCGAGCAAAGCGAGCAGCCAGGCGAGGTGTGCGGACCCGCGTACCAATGGACTAGAAAAAAATGCCCCGGCGAACCGCCGGGGTTGTGTATTCGTTATTTTCGACAAAGTCTGAGCGCTGAGCCAGAAGAGTAACTGCCGGACGCCCCAGGCAGGTCACAGATGGGTGACGAAGATCTCTACGCCGATGAGGATAAGGATCACGCCGCCCAGAATGGAAGCTTTTCCGGAAAGGCGGGTGCCGAACTTCTTTCCGATGCGGATCCCCGCATAGGATATGATAAAAGTCACCACGCCGATGATCACGGTTTCCACCAGCGCATGGGAAAAGTCATATTCCGCAATAGTGAAGCCCACGGACAGAGCGTCGATGGAGGTGGCCACCGCCTGCACAAAGAGAGCCCACAGGCCAAGCTTTGCGGCGGGCTTTACGGCGTCGGGGCCTTTGGCTTCGGCTGCGGGGGCGGCGCTTTCCGGCTGAGCCTCCTTACGGCTCTGCACGCCCTCGGCGATCATCTTGCCGCCGATCCAGCACAAAAGGATCAGCGCGATCCAGGGGATAAACTTCTGGATCTGCTGAAAGGTATTCATGGCGGTGTGCACCAACACCCAGCCGATGAGCGGCATCAGCGTCTGAAACACGCCGAAGGCCCCTGCGATCAGCAATTCCTTCTTCCGATCCATTTCCGGCTCATTGAGGCCATTGGCCATGGAGACCGAAAACGCGTCCATGGCAAGTCCTATGCCGAACAGTATGCTGTTGACAAAAAACAGAATGCCCCAGTCCATCATTTCTCACCGAGTCCTTTGGGGTTTGCGATCAGTTTTACCGTATCCGTCTCACGATCGATCTCAATGAGGCGCTTCTTGTAAAGTCCGCCCAGCGCACGCTTGAACTGGTTCTTGCTCATGCCGAAAACTTCCGCGATCACTGCCGCGTCAGCTTTGTCCGCGTAGGGAAGCGTGCCGCCGTTTTCGGAAAGCTTTGCAAGGATCTTTTCGGCATCATTGCCGGAAGAAAGATACAGCTTTTCGCGGATCAGAAGATCCAGCTTGCCGTCATTTCTCACGCGCTGCACTCTGGCGCTCACTCTGTCGCCGTAGGAAAGCTTTTCGAAGATCTCCTGGCGGGGGATCATGCCGTAGATGTGGCCATCCACCGCCACGAAAGCGCCCATTTCGGGATTGATCTCGTAGACGAAGGCCTTCACCATATCGCCTTCTTTGTAGGTCTCGTTTTTATCCAGATGGTCGTACACCCGCATGGTGGCAGCTGTCCGGCCGGATTTATCCTTGTACATGTGCACCAGAAGCTCGTCTCCCGGCTCCGGCGTATGCTGCAGCTCCCGGAAGGGCACCAGCACCTCTTTCGGCATGCCGTTATTCACAAAAGCGCCGATCTTTGTCATGGCGGAAACTTTCAGCACGCCGGTCTGCCCGTCCTTCAGGATAGGCTCCCGCATGGTGGCAGTGATCCTGCCGCCCTTGTCCTCGTACAGCGTCACCTTCACCCGGTCGCCCGCGGCAACTTTCCTGGTCTGCTCGGAAAACGGCAGAAGCATCTTCACTTCCTGTTCTTTTCCGTCTTTTCCCTGCACGTGCGCCGTCAGGAATGCGCCGATGTCGCCGGTCTCCGTAACGGCAAGCTCCAGCGTATCGCCTTCCTTAAGGCCTTCCCGCACTTTGTGCACCACTTTGGAGAGTGCGGAGTTTCCGCCGCGCTTTCCCTTGCCGATGCCGGGCATGCGAACGTGCTCATCGCTTCCGGCATTGTCATTTTGCCCGAAACGCCCGCCGCGCTCTTCACGCTTTGCGGGGTAGTCGTTTCTCTTCTTTTCGTCCTTGTGTTCAAAGGGGTAATATCTTTCCATTGTCTTTCCGTCCTTTCACTTGATGGTCGCCGGTACTTGTCCGGCAAGTTTTGTAACCGCAAGCCCTAAAAACAGCCTTGCGGATGAAAAATCTCTCCCGGCCAATGTTTGCGCCGCCGTGACTTTCCATCCGAAAGCCCGAAAAAAGGCCTCGCGGATGAAATTTTCCTCTCAACCTATGTTTGCGTCACTGTGACTTTCCATCCGAAAGGCCGAAATACAACCTCGCGGATGAAAAATCTCTCCCGGCCTATGTTTGCGTCGCCGGGACTTTCCATCCGAAAGCCCGAAAAAAGGCCTCGCGGATGGAATTTTCTTTTGCCGACTGCTGTCAGGGGCTGATGAGATCACTTAGTGCCCTGAAAATCTCGTCTTCATCTGCGGGGCAGCCGGGCACATGGCAGGCAAAGCCCGCGCAGCAATCGCCGATGCCCACGCGCAGTCCCTGCGCATTGCTTTCGTCAGCAGTATCCGCTGCCGAAATGCTGCCCTGGGCATTCGCTGCATTTGCCCGTTCCCTGCGCCAGCCCTGGCCGATGCAGATCTTTCCGCCGGCATCGGTAAATTTCTGAAGCATCTCCTCTTCGCGAAGGCGCACCAGCGCTCCGGTAAGCGCCGCATAGCAGTCGCTGCAGGAATCCGCGTCATCCACGGCATAGCTGACTTCCAGTGCGTGGGAAATTCCTTCCGGCACGTCCCGCTCCGCGTCAGCGTAAGGGTCTTCCACCGTGATCACTTTAAGCTTCTCCAAAGAAGCGGTACCCACGCTTAAGGTTTCCGCCAGGCCCACGTAGGGAACGTCCTCTGCGGAAAGTCCCAGGATGCGGCAGGCGAAGGAATCGCAGAGCACCGGGTCCGTGGCCGCCATGATGCAGTTTCGCACCAGGGGATCGCCGCCCTCTTCAAAGGAAGGATCGCCGCAGATGTGATCGATGACGATGAAGTCCTGCCGGATCACGGTGTTGAGATGGGCGATGGGCCTGTGAAGTCCCAGGGTGTGAAAACGCCTCTTTTCACTGTCGGGGATAAGCCCCTTCATGTTTTTTAAAGCGCAAGTCATGCGGGTCTGGCAGTGGCCTTTCAGCACCGGCACGTTGATAAGGAAATCGTAGTCCTTAAGGAACGCGCAGACATGAAGCAGCATGCCGTCCTCTTCACCGGGAAAAGCTCCAGCCTCAGCATCCGCTGCGGCCGAAACATCCCGCCCCGTTTTCACTTCCTCTGCCGGCATCTTTTTGGTATCGATAAAGGGCACGCCGTATTTTTCACAAAGCGCGTAGAAGCCGCAGTACTCAGCCGCCTCTTCCGTGCTGTCGCCGGCCCAGGAGCCTTCCGCCACGGTGATATCTTCGTATCCGTTTTCTTTCAGGTATTCAATGATCCCCGAAACGATCTCCGGGTGGGTGGTGCCGCCGAAATCCGCCGGCTGGGGCGTGACAAGGTTTGGCTTAATGAGGATGCGAAGCCGGTCATGGGTCGATTTTTCCTTCTCTTTCTCCGAAAGCAGCGTAAGGAGCGGCGAAGCCGCCAGCAGCCGCTTCGTCATTCCCAGGTATTCACGTCCGTATATCCTATAAAGAGTCGTGTCCATCACGTATCAAACCAGCCGATCTGCATTTTCTGGTAGCACTTGTCGCACATGCCGTAGGAGCTTGTGGAGGGCAGCACCCGTCCGCAGTAGCTGCAGTGGCGCAGGTACCTGTCCTTATCCGCCGCCAGAAGATCGTTGATCTTCCTGCAGAGAGCCAGCTTCTGATCCATGCGGTCCTCTTCCACGCCGATACGGCGCAGCAGCTGATGCCGCACGTCCAGCTGCTTGTATTTCAGCTCACACTCCTCAAGAGTTCCCTCTTCCTTTGCGGGCTCCGGCAGGGGCCGCTCCCGGAAAATGGCCAGACAGCAGTGCGTCCAGTATTCCACCAGCGCATCGTTCTTTACGTCCACGGGACAGGTGATCATCTTGTAGATCAGCTGCCGGTCGAAAACTCCCTCCGGGATCTCTCCCTTGCGCTTTCCTTCCGAAAGCCGCACGATGGCAGCGTGCAGCGCCTTATAAAGGATCAGAGACTCGCTCATGTCCGCCCGGTGGAATCCTTCCACCTCCGGCAGTTTGTTCCACACCTTCATCAAAAGATCCAGGGGATACTCCGTCTCCAGAGCTTCCTCCGGGAAGGGAATGGTGATATCCTCCGCCTGGGGAAGCACCGTATTCAGCGCGTCTTTCACCATGCGCTGATCCGTCATGGAAAGCACTTCGCCGTGATCGTAAATGCCGTACCGGCCGGCACGGCCCGCGATCTGCTTGATCTCCGCCGCATTCAGCTTCCGGTTCTTTATCCCGTCGAATTTCTTCGTTTCGCAGAAAACGATCCGCTTGATGGGGAGCGAGATCCCCATGCCGATGGCATCGGTAGCCACCACAACGTTCGTTTCGCCCTCGGAAAACCTACGCACTTCCTCTCTGCGGGACACCGGCGGCAGGGCGCCGTAGATCACGCTGGCGCTGATGCCGGAATGTTCCAGTTCCGCCGCCACGGAAAGCACGGCCCTGCGGGAAAACACGATGAGGGCGTCTCCCGGCTTTGCCCCTTTCACGGAGCGCATGGGCCCCTCAAATACAAGCGGTGCCAGCCGCTCGTGGCGCTCGATGCGGTAGTAAGCATGGAAGCTCTCCAATATCCTTACGATCAGGTCTTCCGCTTCCGGCGCCAGACAGATGTGCACTTCCGATGCGTTCACGCAGTAAATGGCCTTTGCCCAGCGGTCGCCCCGGAACTTGTCCGTGATCATCTGAGCCTCGTCGATAACAGCAATGTCCACCCGCCGGGAATAGTCGCACAGCTCGATGGTGGACGAGGTATGTCGGGAACCGGGAATGCGGATGCTCTCCTCCCCGGTCATCAGATCGCACCGCACGCCGGCGGCGTTCATCTCATCGTACATCTCCAGCGCCAGCAGACGAAGCGGTCCCAGATAGAACCCGCTCTCCGCCTTCTTTAACGCCTGAATGGACTGATAGGTCTTTCCGCTGTTGGTGGAACCGATGTGCAGGATGAAAAGGCGGTCCAGCGTCTCCGCGTGGCGGCGAAGCTTCTCCATATCAAAAGTGAGGAGATAATTTCTTATCTCCTCCCTCATTACTTCGTTTGGATCCGGCGTGCGCGGCTTCTTTTCTTTCTGCTTAAGGCGCAGCCTTTTCCAGTAACCGGCTTTTGATCTGTGATTACTTTTCTTCTTTTCCGGCATCTTCTACTGCCTTCTTGATCTCCTCGGCTGCCTTGTCAACGTTAACGCCGTATTCCTTCTTAACAGCTTCCTTTACGGCCTGAACGCCTTCTTCGTATTCCTTTCTGGTCTCTTCCACGTAGTTCTTTACTTCTTTTTCAGCGTTCTTAACTGCGCTGTTGGCCTTGGAAACGGCGATGGCAACGATGATGAACTCAACGCCCTTAAGGATGGTGGCGATACCTGCCCAGGTGCCCAGGGTAAGGATGTTGAGAACGGGGTTGAAAGCAAGCATGATAGCCGCAATGATGGTAAGGATGCCGATCACGAGAGTGAGCCACCAGGTCTTGACGCCCATCTTCTTGATAGCGATGGAAGACTCGATACTGTTGATACCCATCAGCAGAACGCCGGCTGCGAACATGCCGCCCACCAGGCCAAGCTGTGCAACGGGAGCAAACAGAAGCGCGATACCCATGATCACCATGATGATGGCAGCTGCCAGATCCCATCCCCATGCCGGGATCCTGTCCTTATTGCCCAGTACATAGAACACGCTGTAAACACCGGTAAGGATGAATACTGCCACAAGTACCTTGGCAAGAACGCCTACGGCGTCTCCGGGATTCTGAAGCATCCACACACCGGCAACGATGAGCAGGATACCTAAGATCAGGGCGATCCACCATTTGCTGAGAACTGATTTGATCTTTTCGTACATATTGAGCCTCCATGTAATTTTTAAATATGATGAAGCACCCTTCGGTGCCCATTACCGGTTATGGTTAAATGTCGTATACGTCACCTGCGCGGGCGAATACGGAATTGGGGCAGATCTCCTTTGCCTTCCTTCCTGCCGCAAAAGTTTTTTCCATTTTAACTCCGCATATGCCATCCGTCAATCCTTTTTGTGAACATCAGTCCTCTCTCAGCTTCCGCCCCACTTTCCAGCCCCAGGTAAGCACCAGGTTCCGTATGCCTTCCTCGAAGGTCACCTCCGGCATCCAGCCTGTATCTTTCCGGACCTCCGAAATGTCCGCCTTCAGATACATGACCTGATTCCTGCCGTAGGGAAGAGCGCCGATACCAAGGGCCGCCCCCGGCGCGCAGATATCACGGATCACTTCCATGTATTCCCGAAGAGGTCTTGCCGAACCGCTTCCCAGCACGTAGGTCTTTCCGTCCACGCCTTTTTCTCCCAGCAGATAGAGCGCCCTGCCGGCGTCCAGGCTGTACAGATAATCCCACATCTGCTCGCCCCGGGTAAACTCCGGCGTGCGGCCGGAACGCAGTTTCTCAATGGTGGACATGATCATGGAACCGTTCTGGTCATAGGGGCCGTACACGCTTAAAATGCGCACCCACAGATGGCGCATGCCAAGCTGATGCGCGCAGGCTCTCGTCATCTGACCGGCACAGAGCTTTGCCATGCCGTAGGCCGTTTCCGGCGCCGCCGGGGTATCCGGCAGAAGGTCTTCCTCTTTCCGTCCGTACTCCGCCTGGGAACCGATCCCCACGAAAGAATGGCAGCCGAACCTTCTGGCCAGAGCCACCGCGTCCAGCGCGTACTTCACGTTCCGGTTCTGCAGCTCGAAATCGTTCCGTTCCTCTCCCGTGGTCCCCATCCAGGCAAGGTGATAGAACACGTCGTAATCCTTTCCGGTAATATTCTGAAGCTCTTCCATTTCCTCCAGGGAACAGAAGGCCACAGAGATCAGCGGATCCGCGGGAATGTTGTCGTTCCGGCGGGAACCTTTTCTGGAAAGCACCAGGACTTCCACGCCCTGCCGTACAAGCTCCAGGGCCAGTGCCGTTCCCACGGCGCCCGTAGCTCCGGTAATGATTGCTCTTTTCATAGAAAACCTCCTTTACTCCGCCTGGATCTGGTCGAAATTCTCCGCCAGATGACCCATGTCCTCAATGGCGTCGTTGATGGCATTCCCCAGCACGAAGCGGTCCAGGTCGCCCATATTCTTGTGCAGGATATCGTTCACCTTTTCCGGCTCGTCGGTAATGAGTCCGTCCACGCCCAGGTCTGCCATTTCCTTCACGAACTTCTCGTCGTTGACGGTCCAGGCATAGACCTGCTTTCCCCGGGAATGCGCCTCATTCATTACGGTATTGTTGATGAAAGTATGCTCGATGGAGAAGAAATCGCAGGCGGGCAGGTCGTAAAACGCGCCCAGCGCCGCCGCCATGACCCAGCCGCATTTCAGGTTCGGATCATACTGCTTTACCTTCACCAGACTCTCATAGGAAGGAGACTGAATGATGCACTTGTCTTCGAAATGCATCTTGTGGATGGTATCCACCACCGTCTTTTCGAACTCGGGACAGTCGTCCGTATTCTTTATCTCGATCAGCAGGTCGATTTCCCCGTCACAGGCGGCGATCAGATCTTCCAGCGTAGGCACTTTCGTTCCCGCGAACTCCTTGGAGAACCAGCTGCCCGCATCCAGCGTGCGGATCTTATCCGACATGGTATCCCGGATGGCGGCGTCGTATCCCGTGGTACGGGTCAGAGTGGCGTCATGCATCACGATGGGCACCCCGTCCTTGGAGGGGCGCACGTCCAGCTCGCCGTAGGCCACCAGCCCGGTATCCGCCGCCGCGATATAGGCGGGAACGGTGGATTCCGGCGCCTTGGAGCAGTATCCTCTGTGGGCTGCCAGCTCCACGTCCGGCAGAAAATAGGCTGCCACGGCATGGTCCTGTGTAAACACGGCGGAAAGCACCGCGGTAAGGCCCAGGCCCAGACCCAGGAGCACCCCGTACGCCGTGGCCATCACCCAGGTATAGGACCGGTTCTTCTTAAGCTCCGTGACCTTCACCTCAATGGGAGGCATCTCCTGTTCCTTCCGGTATCTTGCGTAAAGCACGGCAAGGAAGCCGAAAAGGATGGCGGACTTCACCATTTCGGAAAGGCCGTCCAGTACGGGCAGCATGAGGCGCTTGAGGATGACGTCCGTAGCCGCCGGAAAGCCGCTCTGCCCCGAAAACCAGATCCCCAGGAACTTGTGGCACACCCACACGATCCCGTTGGGCAGATGGGAGAAAACGATCTCCGTGACCCCTTCCAGGATGACGATCATGAAATAAATGCGGAAACCTTTTTTATACACCAGCTTTTTCGCTTCCCGGACCGCCCCTTTAAAATCCTTCCCTGCCAGTATGAATGCATGGAGGGAGAACACGAACTTGATGAGGAACACTTCCAGAAGAGCCAGTGCCGCCATATAAAAAATGGTGAGCAGCCAGGAACGGAACACCACGTCGCTGATGTATTCCGGCAGACGGAACCCGGCAAACTTTCCGTTCTGGTTGAAAAGGTCCAGGAACACGCAGAAAATGAACGCCACCACCAGCATGGGAAAATTCTTCCACTGGAACCCGTTCTTTAAGCGCCGGAACGACTCCCGGAAGATCTCCACGATCCCCGCGGACTTTCCTTCCCTGCCCAGCTCCATGGTCACGATCATAAGAGAGGTAAGGAACAGGAGCATGGAGGAATAGCCGATAAAAAGCACCGCTCCCGCCAGGATGATGAAAGGATTGAGGATCCGCCAGATGTTGGAAAAGGTAATGAACTCCTCCGGCACCGTGCGCAGCGCCTCCCGCCAGAGGAACCGCCCTATGGGCGAGATCACCAGATCCTGCAGGGCGCCGAACACCAGAAGGATGACGAACACACGGCCGAACTCCCTGAGTGCCAGCAGAAAGCCCTCTTTTCCGTCAAAAAACAGATCCTTGAAAAACTTTTTCATAACACGCCTCGCAAAAAATCAGGCAAGTCCGATGGCAAGACCGAACAGCAAAAGCCCCGAGGTAAGCAGGAGGTTCGCCAGCTGGAACTTTTTGCTCCAGGAAAACCATTCCCCGTAGCTTACACCCACCAGCCCCAGGGAAATGAGCAGGGCCGGATTGGTGGGATAGAACACGTTGGAAAAGCCGTCACCGAAAGCATAGGCAACCACGCACAGCTGCGCGGAGATCCCGAACTGCGCCGCCAGGGGCACGATGATGGGGATCAGCATGATGGCCTTTGCCGAACCGGAGGGGATGAAGAAATTCATCACCAGCACCAGAAGATAAATGAACAGGATCACTGCCCAGCGGGGGAAGGACTGTGCCGCCACCATGGCTTTCTGAATGATGACGTCCAGCGCTCCGGATTCCTGCAGCGTATATTTGATGGAAGAAGCCATGAGGATCATGACGATGGCCGGCAGCATGGATACCATGCCGCTTCCCATGCCCTTTCCGAAATCGGAAAGCTTCATGCCGCTAGTGAGACAGGCGACCGTGCCCGCGATGAGAAACATGACCGCCACGATGATCATGGTGTAATCCTGAAGTACGGTGATCAGGGCGCTGGCCATGACGATGGCAAGACCGATGCCCATGATCACGGCAAAGCAGAGAATGGCTCTGTCCATCCGCTTATCCGGCACAAAACCGGTGAGACCTTCCTGCTTTACCCCTGTATCCACGGCCTTCGCCCGGGCTCTCAGGAAATACATGAGGAGGAGGTAGATGAGAACGAAGCCGATGGCTCTGAACCACCAGCCCGAAAACATCGGAAGCCCTGCGAGCTCCTGGGCGATCCCTACGGTAAAGGGATTGAAAACGCCGGCTGCAAAGCCGCAGCCAACAGCAAGAAGGCTCATTCCCATGCCTGTCACCGCATCCCATCCCAGGCGGATGGCAAGGGCGGTCACGATGGGAACGAGAGGAACACATTCTTCAAAGGATCCCATCAGAGATCCCATGGCCATGAAGAAAAGAACGATGACCGACATGAGACGGTACCGGGAGCCGCCGTACCGGGCCGAGATCCGGTCCAGCATGTAGCGCATGATGCCCCGCTTGTCCATGGCGTTGAAGATCCCACCGATCACCAGGAGGAAAATGAGCACCGCGATCAGCGTAGCGCTCCCCTCCGCTCCCAGCACCAGTACGGGGGAAGCGAGCCATTTGAGGAACGGGATCCCCTCACAGGGAATGACAAGGGTAAGCACGTAGGTAAGCACCATCAGCACCGCAATGACGATCAATGCGGAAGTGAATGCCTTCACGTTGATAAACGACGATTCCTTTTTCTTTTCAGACATGATTTGCCTCTTTCATCAGATACTTGTAAAACTTTACGGCGGGCTCCAGCGTGGAAAGATCCACACATTCATCCAGCCCGTGGATGCTCTCCATCTGCTTCTTGTCGATGTAGAACGGCGTGAAATGCAGACAGTTTTTCGTGAGCGGATCCATGTGACGGGCATCACTGCAGCCGGTCATGATATAAGGCGCGGTAATGGCTTTCGGGAAAGCCTCCTTTACGGCCTTTTCCATCAGCCCGAAAACGGGGTCGTTATAGTCTGCCAGCCGGGAATCCTCCGCCTTTTCCAGAACGGACGTTTCCAGATCATACTTTGCGGCCAGATTGGAGATAGCTTTCAGGCTGCTCTCCCATCCCTGATGGTGGGAGACACGCATGTTGCCCACCAGCGTGGCTTTTGCCGGGATCACGTTGTAGCCGTCGGAACCCTCCGCCATGGTAAAGGCGATGGTGGTCTGCACCAGCGCTCTTGCCGTGGGCGAGATCTTCGGCATCACCAGCTTTAAGACCGGCGCGAAAAAGTCCGAATGGCGGTACACGAAGCCAAGGGGCCCTTTCACCGTGGGCGCCATGCGGCGGAGCATCTCGCGGATCACGTGATTTACGTGTACGTCGAAGATCCTGTTCTTGTCCGCTTCGGCCATGAACTTACCCAGCCGCACAAGCGGCGTGTTTTCCTCCGGCACGGAGGCGTGTCCGCCTTCGCCTGTTGCCGTAAACAGAAGGCTGGAGCAGCCTCTTTCCGCCATGCCGATCATGGCGAAATCCGCCTTGGCACCGGAAAACGGCTCGTAAAGCACCATGCCGCCTTCATCCAGCACGAAACGGAACGTAATGCCCCGCTCCTTAAGTACCTCGGCAATGTGGGCGGCCCCCAGATTGGTGGTCTCCTCGTTGCAGGCAGACTCGAAATAAATATCCATCTCCGGAACGAACCCTTCCGCCGCCAGCTCATCCGCCGCCTGCAGCATGGCCCACAGACCGCCCTTGGTATCCAGCGTTCCGCGGCCCCACAGTTTCCCGTCGCGGATCTCACCGCCGAAAGGATCGCAGGTCCAGTCCCCGTTCGCCTCCACCGTGTCGTGATGATTCATGAACAGCACCGGAAGCGCCGAAGAGTCCTTCCCCTTCCAGCGCATCAGGAAACTGCCGTCCATGTCCTCAAACTCTGCCACAGCAAAGATATGGGGGAACAGTTCTTTCAAAAGGGCATGAAACTCCCGGAACTTCGTCCGGTCCTCATTTCCCACTTCGGAGACCGTCTCTTTTCGGATCATGGCCGAAAGGACGGCGGCATACTTCTCCCGTACATTTTCAGACATAACAAAAAACCTCTGACGTTCCTGCCTATTGGCAGGTTATTAGGTATATTATAACATAACCCGTCACCAAATGGCAGGTTTTGTTCCGAAAGGGGCCATGCGCCCCGCAGGCAGCGAGGGGATCAGAACGCCGCCGGTCACTCCGCGCTTTCCTCAGTACGGGATGCCTGACGCCTTCGGCGCATGGGACTTTTTGGAAAAGATCACCAGGATCAGAAGGGAAATGATGTACGGCAGCATGTTGTACACCGCTCCCGGAATGTTCAATGCGTTTAAGAAACCGATGCCCATGTAGACGTTGCTGAGTGCCCGGAAAAAGCCGAAAATAAGCGCCGCCAGCGCGATCTTCACCGGATCCCACTGACCGAAGATCATCACAGCCAGAGCCAGGAATCCGTACCCGGCCACGCCCTTGTCGAACTGCCACGACGAAACAGAACTGGTCACGTAGGCAAGACCGGCAAGGCCGGAGAGCGCCCCGGAAATGAGAACGCCGATGTAGCGCATCCATCTTACGTTCACGCCGGCGGAAGCCGCCGCTTTCGGGTTCTCGCCGCAGGCACAGAGCCGGAGACCGAAGCGGGTCTTTTTGAAAACGTAGACCGAAAGCACCGCGACGGCCACGGCGATCAGGAAGAAAACGTCCACCCGGAAAACACCCGCCGTGAAAGAAAGGGCTTCCTTTTCTTCGATATAGGTAATGGTGGGGCTCGCTTTTCCCGTCACGTCAAGATTCACGGCCTTTACGATCACCGTCGCCGCAGCCACTGCCAGCATGTTGACGGCAGTGCCGATAAGGGTCTGATCCGCCTTATAGGTCACGGCAGGAACGGAAAGCAGGAGCGACCACGCCATGCCGGCGGCCACCGCCGCCAGAAGCGTACAGATGACCATCACGAAAGGCGCCGCATGGGAAAGCAGTTTCATGGTCAGCGTGCCGCCCAGGGCTCCCATCACCATCATGCCCTCGATACCAATGTTCATGACGCCGGAATGTTCGCTGAAGCAGCCTCCCATGGCCGCCAGAAAAAGTACCGTGGCAAATATGTGCGTATATTGGATCAGCAGGATCATGACGCCGCCTCCTTCTTTCTTCTCTTCGCGATAAGCTGACTTAAGAATGCCGCAAAGGCGCTGGCATAGATCGTTACGGCGATCACTAAAGACGCCACCTCCTGCGGATAGATCAGACGGTCCATGTGCAGACTGCCCTGCTGGATATGGCTGATGAAATACGACGCCAGCAGCGCGCCGAAGGGATCCAGCGCGCCCAGATAGGCGGCCGCGATGCCGTTGAAGCCTATAGCGGGCACGATGGCTGCCGAACACTGCCAGGTCTCGGCCCCGGAAAGGAACAGCGCCCCCGCAGCCGCGCCGGAAAATGCCCCGGCGATAAACATGGTGATCACCACGTTCCGCTTTTCAAACATGCCGGAAAGCTCCGCCGCCGCAGGATTGAGGCCCACTGCCCTGGTCTCGAACCCCAGCCTGGTGCGCGCCAGGATGAACTTTGCAAGAAACGCCAGCGCCGGCGTAAGAAGCAGCGCCAGCGTCACCGTCTCGTTTCCGGAAAACAGCCTGTCAAGTCCCAGAGAAGGGATCAGGGCATCCGGCCGGTTGGTCACCAGATCCAGCGTGTAGGTGTTGCTGTCAGTGTAGGGCGTCAGCACCGTGTTTGCCGTATACAGAAGGATCCAGTTCATAAGGATCCCGGAGATCACTTCATTCACGCTGCGGTAGGCTTTCAGAAGGCCGGCAAGCGCGCCGGCAATGCCGCCGGCGAGGATGGCCGCCGGAAGGCATACCCACCAGGGGCAGTGACAAGCGATGGCCAGATACAGCGCCGCGATGGCGCCTGCCGTAAACTGCCCGGAAGCACCGATATTAAAAAGCCCCGCGCTCTTTGCGTAGATCACCGAAATGGCGCAGAGCGAAAGAGGCGCCGCCTGCACCAGCGTCCCTCCGAAATATTCCAAAACCACGTCCGCCCTGGGAAAGTAGAAGAAATTCTGAAGCATGGTGACAAAGGCGACCCCCGCCCCCGAAGGATCCACCACCAGAAGGACCACGAACCCCAGGACGAGCTCTATCGCCACGCAGAGGAGCGAGGCGGCACCGATACCGATCTTGCGTTTTCTCATTTCGTCATCCTCCGTGCTCCCGTCATGTAAAGTCCCAGTTCTTCCCTGGTCACCTTATCCGGCGTAAACTCGCCCACGATCTCTCCCTCATACATCACAAGGATCCTGTCGGAAAGCGACATGACCTCGGAAAGCTCCAGGCTTACCAGAAGGATCGCCTTCCCTTCGGCCCGTTCCTTAAGAAGCGCTCTGTGAATGTTTCCCGTGGCCAGAAGATCCACGCCGCGGACCGGCTGAACGGCCACGATGAGCGAGGGATCCCTGTCCAGTTCTCTTCCCACCACGGCTTTCTGCTGATTTCCGCCGGAAAGGCTTCCGAAAAGGGAGCGGATCCCGTCCGCGCTCCTTACGTCTCTCTCCTTCGTGATCTTTTCGGCATACCGGGCGACGGCACCCGTTTCCATCACACCGTTTTTACAGAATTCCGGTTCCCGGTATCTCTTTAAAATAATGTTTTCCGCCAGCGTAAAGTCCGGGATCGCCCCGTCCCGCAGACGGTCCACGGGGATCAGTCCCATTCCCATGTCGATCCGTTCCCGTATGGCGGAGCGTGTGATGTCTTTTCCCAGGAACGTAACACTTCCGGTCACGGGCTTACTCTTTCCGCTCACCACTTTCACCAGTTCATCCTGGCCGTTTCCGTCGATGCCGGCAATGGTGACGATCTCGCCTTTGCGGACCGTAAACGAAACGTCCTTCAGCTTCGTCTTCTTTGTCTGCGGATCCGCGAAGCCTATTCCGGAGAGGGTAAGCACCGGCTCTCCGGGAACGGAAGGCTCCTTCACGATGGTAAGGTCTACCTTCTGCCCCACCATCATTTCGGAAAGTTCCTCGACGGTGGTCTCGGTCGCATTCACGGTCCCCACGTATTCGCCCTTCCGTATGACGGTGCAGCGGTCGGACACGGAAAGGATCTCGTTCATCTTGTGGGAAATGAACAGGATGGCTTTCCCTTCTGCCCGGAGTCCCCGCATGATCTTTAATAGTTCTTCCGCCTCCTGCACGGTAAGCACGGCCGTGGGCTCGTCAAAGATCAGCACCTCGTTGTCGCGGTAGAGCATCTTTAAGATCTCCACCCTCTGCTGCATGCCCACGGTGATATCGCTCACCACTGCGTCCGGGTCCACCTTGAGCCCGTACTTTTCCGAAAGCGCCATTACCTTCTTCCTGGCGGCAGCCCGGTCGATGGCCGTCCCCTTCATGGTCTCGGCGCCCAGGATGATATTGTCCAGCACCGTAAAGCACTGCACCTGGCGGAAATGCTGGTGCACCATGCCGATCCCCAGAGCCGTCGCGTCATTGGGGTCGCTGATGACGACCTTCCTGCCGTTTCGGAAGATCTCTCCTTCGTCCGGCTGTAAGAGCCCGAACAGAATGTTCATCAGCGTGGATTTTCCCGCGCCGTTCTCGCCAAGCAGGGCGTGGATCTCTCCCGCCCGCAGCGTAAGCGTTATGTCTTTATTTGCTGCCAGATCCCCGAAATACTTGGAGATCCCGCGCATTTCCACTGCGAATTGTTCCACTTAGAGTATCGTCCCTTCCCGTTTTTCCAGTTTAAAGTTGATCGTAGGCAAATGATCCGTAGCCGGATCGGAGGTAAGCGTGCCGTCCAGAAGTTTCTTAAGAAGCGTCTGATAATCCGCCACGCCGAAGGTCTCATTCCACTGAGTGCTTTCCACGGGAAGCCCCACGTAGTTGAGCGCGGGATCCTCCGCCGAGGCAAGGCCCAGTTTTTCCTGTTTCCCGGCAATGGTTTCGTCCCATTTCCCTTCATATATGGTCTTAAGAGAAAACCTTACGCAGGCGCCCAGATCCTTCAGTGCACTGGTGAGTGCCAGTCCCTTGCGGTAGGCGTCCAGTTCCTCCTTCTGATCGATGTCCACGCCGATCACCTTTGACCCGCTCCTGGCAGCTGCCTCCGCCACGGAGGAAACGATGCTTCCGCCGCAGGAAAAGACCACGTCCGTGCCGTTCTGGCACCAGGTCTCCATAGCTGCCGTGATCTCCGCGGAAGCCGCGAACTGGCCCGCATAGGCATACCGCACAAGGACCTTATCTGCATTGCCCGTTTCCTTTGCCGCGTCACGGATCCCCTGCAGAAAGCCGTATCCATAGCGCATGACCGCGGGGATCTCAATGCCGCCTATGAATCCCAGGCTTTGATAGCCCAGGCGCACCGCCGCATAGCCGGCAAGATACCCGGCGATATCTTCGCGGAAGGTGACCAGATAGGTATTTTTCTGCCCCAGATACTCGCTGATATCATAATGAGAGGGATCACCGTCATAGTTTACTCCCAGTGTCTGTGAAAGCAGGTCCGCAGACGCCATATCCAGTCCTATGAATCTGACATCCGGATATTTGAGAGACATCTCTCCCACAGTCTCCGCATACTGGTTGCCGCAGCCTATAATGACGTTGTAGCCGGAAGCGATCGCCGCGTCGAAAATGTTCCGGTAGGAATACCTTGTTGCCTTATCCGGCGCATAGTAGGTATAGGGGATCCCGTATTCCTTACAGAAATCCCGGCAGGCTTCATAGGCCTGCTGATTGAATCCCTTGTCGTCGATGCCGCTGGAATCCGCGATCATTGCCACCCTCATGGGTCCGTCTTCTTCCGTCACTTTTTTCAGCGGCCCGCAGGAAGCAAGAGCGAGCACCATGGCACAGCAGATAAGCACCGCCGCGATCCTTGCCGCGAGCCCTGCTCCGTGCGCCGCCGCACGCGCCGCGCTTTCTTCTTTGTGATCAATTAATGTCTGTCGATATCGGAATTTCCGCATTTTCTATGTCCTTATTTCTGAGTATGATACAGTCTCAACGTATTTTTCTGTCATGGCGTCCCGCTGATTCAGCGGTTCACCACGTTTACCGGCGTACCGGCAAGGAACTTTTCGATGTTTCCGAAAGTAATGTCCATCAGCCGCTTCCTTGCTTCCACGGTGGCCCAGGCAATGTGAGGCGTGATGATGCAGTTTGGCGCCGAAAGCAGCGGATCATCCGCGGGGATGGGCTCTTCGGAAACCACGTCCACGCCCGCCGCCCGGATCTTTCCGGACTTAAGCGCTTCCGCCACGTCCGCCTCGTTGATCACCGGCCCCCGGGACGCGTTGATGAGGATCACACCGTCCTTCATTTCGGCAATGGTCTCTTTGCAGATAAGCCCCCGGGTCTCCTCGTTCAGAAGACAGTGCAGCGTGATCACGTCGGACCGCGCCAGCAGCGTGTCAAAGTCCACATACTCCACATAGGAAAAACCTTCTTTGATGTGAGGCGTATAGGTGATCACCTTCATGCCAAGGGCATCGGCCGCCTTTGCCACCGCTTTCCCTATGGTACCGAAGCCGATAATGCCCAGGGTCTTTCCGTCCAGTTCCGTAAGGTCGCAGTCCCAGAAGGAAAACGTCCTGCTTTCCGTCCATTTGCCCTCGTGCACCGCCTGGCTGTGATGACCGATCTGCAGACAGATCTCCAGCAGAAGCCCTATCACATGCTGGCACACGGACATGGTGCTGTAGGAAGGAACGTTGCACACCGCAATGCCCTTTTCCTTAGCATACGCCACGTCGATCACGTTGTATCCCGTGGCCAGCACCTGGATCATGCGAAGGTTCCTGCAGGCATCCATCACCCGTTTCGTGATGGGGATCTTGTTGGTAAGCACCACCTGGGCGTCGCCGATGAAACCGATGACCTCTTCCTCCGTATTCTCTCCGTTAAAGTCAGCCATCTCATAGCTGCCGAACCTGTTTAATTCATCCCATACGTCCCGGGAATACCCCAGCGTATTTCCGTCCAGAACCGCGATCCTCATATCAAAACACTCCTTACAGAAAACAATAATTTCGCCCAAAAAGCACAGCGGCCGTATGGCCCGTGCTCCAAGGCGATTATAGCAAAAAAAGATCTCCCGGGAAAGAGATCTCTAAGGCAAATTCAACTCCTTATGTTATGTGAGCCGCAGACCGTGTTTTAGCCGTTCCGGCTCACATGCGATCAGAAGCCAAAAACTGCGATGTGAGCCGGAGGAACGTTTAAACGCCGAGAGGTTCACATACAGAAAGTTATGTAAACTATTTTAAGACGATTTCGGCATGATTTTCGGGACCGATGTGAGCCGGAAAGGGGGGGTCAGAGCGCCAGAGGTCCAAATCGGCAAAAATTTCGTGAGCTTTTATGTGAGCCGCACGCGGTAAAAACCGCTCTCCGGCTCACATGCCGGTTTTTACGCACCTTTTTGCGGCGACCACCACGAACCTGCCGTTTTCCGTATGATAGGAACAGGTAGACAGCGTAAGGAGCTGCTGCCCGTACTGCGCCGTCTTTCCCGTGTCGTACAGGGAGTGCGCCCTTATCTGATCCATATACTCCCGAAACTGTGCTTCCGTGAGCTTGCCGCAGTAATTGTAGTAGCGGAACACATTCGTTTCGTCCCGATAATGGACCTGCTCTCTGAAGACCGCGATGATATCGTAGATCCCGTCTCCTTCCGGCGTATCAAAGCTTATCTCCGGATGATTCCTGAAATATCCCTCGTCAGCGTACTTCAGGAGTCCCGCGAACATGGTGCCGTTCTTCATGTTGTGGGCATACAGAATGACATTGTCGCTGTCCGGACCGCAGCCCTTCCCGATATACGGCACACCGCTTGAAGACTCGTTCTTGTCGAAATCGTGATGGAGATAGAAATCCGCATCTTTCGGAGCATACATCACGGGATAGTCGATCTGTGTTCCGTCGATCTTAAGCCAGCCGGCGAAATCCGGATTGCGCTTTAAAAGCGCGGCAAATCGCCGGGCATTCACGGGAGCGGCTGTCAGTATCTCCACGTCTGAACCTTCATCGTCACTTCCCCGGGCTGCGGCGGAAACTGCCGAAGCAGGGCCTTCAGGCTTTCCGACAGGGGCACTGCTGCCGGCTGAGGCCACGCCGCCGGCTGCACTGCTGCTGCCTGCTGAGGTAGCGTCGGCTGATGCGGCACTGCTGCCCGCCGGAGCTGCGCTGTCTCCGGTCACGGGCTGGCGGATATCCGGCGATACCGCCTCCGCGTTTCCCTTCAGTTCCTGTATCTCTTTAAGATTCTCCCTGTCACGAACAAGGCCCGCCCCCAGAGAGGCGAGCCTTGCTGCTGAAAAGATCAGCACAGCGGTCAGCAACACTTTCAGGGTAGTCAGCACATATCTTCTCATGTGTTTCTCCTTTTTGAAAACTGCTTTTGTTACTTAAGAGTTGCTTCTGCGTTTACTTTCTTTCTTTTGTACGCGTTTCTTTTTTCCACGATCAGGGTGATCACCAGAGAGATCATGGAGAGTACCGAGATCACCAGAAGGATGGTGAATTCTGCGGGCATCCCGGTCTTGGGAGTTTCATCCAGTACTCTGCCCTTTGCGCTGTCCAGCAGTCCGGTCTTCGGCTGGTCATCCAGGATGTGCGCCGTGGCGGGGCCGTTGGAAGCCGCTTCGCTGTTTCCGGTTCCTGACGAACCAAGGGGCACGGTGCTGCTGTGGTAGGTGTGTACGGTTCCGGTACTGACCACATGGTCCGCAGGGGTCTCCGGCTCGGTTTCCGGTGGGGTGTCTTCTTCCGGTTCGTTGCCTGTTGCGGTCTCCTCGGGAAGTGTTTCTGTCTCGTGCTCTGTATCCCCGTCCAGCACTGTTTCCGTTTCCTGCTCTGTGGTCCCTTCTGTCTCAGGCTCAGACACCGGCTCTGACTCGGGTTCAGACTCCGGTTCGGATTCGGGTTCGGTTTCGGTCTCAGGCTCAGACACCGGCTCGGTTTCAGGCTCGGACTCAGGCTCGGACTCAGGTTCAGACTCGGGTTCGGTTTCAGGCTCGGATTCAGGCTCAGACACCGGCTCAGACTCGGGTTCAGACTCCGGCTCGGTTTCCGGCGGGGTGTCTTCTTCCGGTTCGTTGCCTGTAGCGGTCTCCTCGGGGAGTGTTTCTGTCTCATGCTCTGTATCCCCGTCCAGTACTGTTTCCGACTCAGTCTCGGATTCCGACTCAGGCTCGGATTCCGGTTCGGATTCGAGTTCGGTTTCAGGCTCGGATTCCGACTCGGACTCGGGTTCGGTTTCAGTCTCAGACTCGGGTTCGTTTTCGGTCTCGGACTCAGGTTCAGACACCGGCTCGGATTCTGTTTCAGATTCAGTTTCTGTCTCAGTTTCAGTTTCTGTCTCTGTCTCAGTCTCAGTCTCCGGCTCTGTCTCCGGCTCATTCACCTTCAGCTCTCCGCCGTACAGAAGCGACCAGTTCTTTGTTCTGTCAAAGCTCACAGCGCCGCTTGCGCTGTCAACGGTCATGCCGTATGCAGATGCACCGCTGCCGCTCACATACACCACATTCTTCGGATTCCCCACGCCGGGATTTCCTTTGAAAGACTCCCAGACAGCCGCCTTCTCCTCCTCCGACAACTCGTTTTCCGTCCAGATCACCACCGGCTGGTTTGCCGTAGTCTTTCCCGCGATCACTGTAGTACCTATTTTCTCCACCGGGATCACCAGGGAATTGTTCGGTTCATATTTTGTCCATGTGGTGACATGCTCTTTTGCCATCACGGGCATCGCGTTTACGCAAAGCACCGCAGCTGCCAGCAGGATCGCCGAAACGACCGCTTTTCTTCTTTTACGTGCCTTCATTTCTATGCCTCCTTAAGATCAAGCTCAATTACTTTTTTCTTTCGAAGGCAGTGTATCAGGTCAACCTAAAAGGCACATAAATCCCATATGAATATTTATTAAGAAACGAAAGCCCCCGCGGGCGGCTGGCTTACGGCGAACACGGACCCGCCAGAGGCAGGATCACGGTAAACACCGTTCCCTCTCCCACTTTGCTCTCCACAGTGATCTCGCCGCCGTGTTCCTCTATGATGTGCCGGGAAGTGGCAAGCCCCAGCCCGGTGCCGGAGCCGTTTTCCTTGGTAGTAAAAAACGGCGTGAAGATCTGCTTCAGATTCTCGGCCGAGATCCCCGGCCCGGTATCCGCAAAGATCATGCGCACGTCGTTTTCGCCCTTTTCCGTGCTGATGAAAAGCGTGCCGCCCTTCGCCTTCATGGCCTGTACGGCATTGATCACCAGATTCAGCGCCACCTGGCCCAGCTGCGTCTCGTCCCCCAGGATGCACTTTTTAGGGCAGCGGTAATCTTTCTTTAAAAGCACGTTCTCCGGAAACGTGACGGCATACATCTCCTCCGTTTTCCTCAGGATCTCATCCGGACTGAGTAGCTCGAACCGGGACGCGGCTTCCTTTCGGGAAAGGGCCGACAGCTGCTGAATGATCTTTTTTGCCCGGGAAGAGGCGTCGTAGATCTCACTTAAGTTTTCCAGAAGCTCCGTATCCTCCGGATCCGCCATATCCATGCTCATCTGGCTGTAGCCCATGATGGGCGTCAGGATGTTGCCGAACTCGTGGGCGATGCCGCTGGTCATGGTGCCGATGGTCTCCAGCCGCTGCAGATGCTCCAGCTCCATGGACCGCTTCCTGAGCTCTTCGGCGGCCCGGTTCTCCTCCTCCAGAAGGGCAAGCTTTTCCCGGATCTCCTCGTTTTTCCTCGCATTGCCGATCATCCGCCTTAAGATCACCACGGTGCCGAAGACCACCATCAGCACGCTGGCCTGCAGCTGCCAGAAAAGGGCCGTCAGAAGCTCCCGGATCTCCTTAAGATCCCGGATCACCGATGCCGTCTCATCTGCCCTTACGGCGAAATCCCGGTAGGCCAGGTAAAACGACAGATACATGCCCGTAAGCCCCAGAAGGATCACTACCACTGAAAGGATCGCCGACACGTTCAGAACTTTTTCTTTCTCTTTCACAGGTACCCCTCCTTCCCTTACACCACGAAACGGTAGCCGATGCCGCGGATGGTCTGGATGTATCTGGGATTTTCCGGTTCGTCCTCGATCTTCTGGCGCAGGCGGTTGATATACACCATGATGGCGTTGTCGTCCACCAGACTGTTGCCCCATATCAGATCGTACAGAAGGTTCCGGGAAAACACCCGGCCCGGATTGTCCAAAAAAAGCTTCATCATGGCGTTCTCCTTCCCGGTCAGCACGATCTCTTTGTCGTTCTTCGTTAAGCGCAGCGTGCTGGTGTTATACGTGAAGGGGCCGGCCCGCAGAAGGTTCTCGTTATCCGTTCCGCCTTTCATCCGCCGTATCATGGCTTTTACTTTTGCCCCCAGGATCACCGGATTGAACGGCTTCGTGATGTAATCGTCCGCGCCGATGCCCAGGCCGTAAAGCTTGTCCGTATCCTCTTTCCGACCGCTGATGATAAAAATGGGGATCTGATTTCCTCTGCTCCGAAGCTTTTCGATCACCTCAAATCCGTCCATGCCGCCCAGGTTGATATCCAGAAGCATGAGCGCGTAGGAGTTTTCCGAAAGAAGCTTGAGCGCCTCCTCTCCGGAACCTACCGCGTCACAGTCCAGGCCGTTTCCCCGGATCACCTTGGTAAGAAGCTTTAAAACTGCCGCGTCGTCGTCCACGATCAGTATCTTCTCTGTGGTCATCGTCCTTCCTCCTTTCCGAATGAACAGGGTCAGAGCCGCAGTTCTTCCTTCTGATAGAATTATAGAAGAAACTGTCCGCCCGCGCTCCCCTCAAACCTGCCGAAAAAGGCATCAAATATAAGACTGCCGGCACCATTCGTGGTACCGGCAGCCTTATGCATAGCCTCAGCTTATAAGTTTAATTCGTCGATCAGATACTTTACTGTCCCAGACGGGTCTTCAGGATCTTCTCGCAGATCATCAGATCCTCCGGTGTGTTCACACCTCTCAGGCAATCCCCGTCTTCGATGTGATAGGTCTTCACCTTCAATCCGTCACGGACCATCAGCTCCGGCACTTCCGTAAGGTAGTACTCTCCCTGCACGTTGTTGGTCCGCACTTTGGGAAGCGTCTCAAACAGCGACCTGCTGCTGAACGCCAGTACGCCGGCAAAAAGCTCCGTGATCTTCTCCTGCTCGGGCGTGCAGTCCTTTCCTTCCACAATGGCGGAAAACTGTCCGTCCGCGTCCTTCACGATGCGGGCCCACAGCGAAAGGTCCGGATTCTCGGCGGTCATCAGCACGCAGTCCGCCTGCTCCTGCTCCACCATCTCGCACATGGCCTTCATGTCGCCCGCTTTAAAAAGCGGCATATCGCCGAAGGTCACCAGCACCACACCGTCATAGTCTTTGAACGCGTCCGCGCACACCATCACCGCATGACCGGTGCCCAGCTGCTCCTTCTGCTCCACGTAATGATAGGCGGGGCCGAAATGATCCATCACGTCGTCTTTTTTATACCCTACCACCACGTAGGTATCTTCCGGGGCGATAAAATCCGTCGCCTGAAGGACCGTTTCCAGAAGCGGTCTTCCGGCACAAAGGCGCATCACCTTGGGCGCGTCGTTTTCCGTGGTATGCAGTCTTGTCCCTTTTCCCGCTGCCGGGATGATCACTCTTACGTTCATATCTTTGCTTCCAGTCCCTGTTCTCTGTAGATCTTTCTTAAAATATCTCTGATCTGCGGCAGCTTCCGTTCCATGTCTTCCACCAGCTTAAGCTGTGTTCTGGCGCGGTCCAGGTTCTGCCCGGTATAGTAAATGTGATAATAGGTATCTCCGTTGATATGATCTGTCAGGAACCGTATGCCGTCTTCCATGGTGATGACGAGAGACGCATATGGAAGGAGCTCCAGTTCCTCTTTCGTGAGCATCTTTCCGCAGGCTTCCAGATAGCCTCTGGCGTAGCTTTCGTAAAGATTCAGATCGCAGGAGACTTTGGACAGATCCTTTTCGTCATCTTTTGCCGTATTGGTACCGATACGCATGCTGTCGCCGAAATCGTAAAGCGGCGTGGAGGGCATCACCGTATCCAGATCGATGATGGCCACCGGCAGATGCGATTTCTTGTCGAAAAGAATGTTGTTTAAGTTGCAGTCATTGTGACACACGCGGGTGGGGATCTTGCCGGACTCCAGCGGGTCGGAAATGATGCGGAACTTTCCCTTCCTTTCCCGGATGAACTCGATCTCCGGCGCCACTTCCTTCACTCTGCCCACGGGATCCTTCGCAATGGCCTGTTCCAGGTCCTCATACCGTGACCAGGTATTGTGGAAATTGGGAATGGTGATCTTCACCTGCTCCGGAGGCACGTCCGACATTTCTCTGACGAAGGCGCCGAAAGCCTTGCCGGCCTCGTAGAAAGTCTGGGGGTTATCCGGGATATCCAGAGAATACACATCCGTGAAGTGGGTCATCATGCGCCAGCAGCCGCTGTCGTCCCGCAGGTAATTCTTACCGTCCACGGTGGTCTTTACCTCGGTGACGCTGCCCTTTTCCCGCTGTCCCGGAAGCTTCAGCCTGTCTTTCAGGTGCTCGGTGACCAGCATGAAGTTATCCATCAGGGCGTCCACGTCGGGGAAAACGTTGGTGTTGATGCGCTGCAGCGTATACATGTGCACGTGTTTGTTTTCCGACAGCGTCTCCACACGGTAGGTGCGGTTGATGTAGCCGGCCTTGATCTGGGTGATATTGGTGATGGTGCCATGAATAAGGAACTGGCGCGCCACCCGCTGAATGTCGTTGATGGGGTCGCTGGTAAGTTCCTGGCTCTTCCCGAAGAAGGGGATCACGGCACCGGTCCGGGACTCCACGTCCACGCGGCCGAAAGTCTCCAGCAGGAATTTAAGCACATGCCCGTACCACACGTCCTTCGTGGCGTTGAAATACAGGTAGTAATACGTGATGCGAAGGGCAACGGTCATGGTGAAATTGACGAACACCAGAGCCGCCGCACGAAGCACGGACACGCCGTATCCGCCAGGCAGGAGCCTCTGCCCGAACACGTAGATCACGCCGCCGAGAACGTCGGCCGCCAGAAGCCTTGCCAGGGCGCGCATGTTTCCGTAGCGAAGTACCTGCTTGTAGACTTTAAACAGGAACCGGAACCCGAAGATGCACACCATGGGGGCCAGCGCCTGTACCAGAACGACGGAAAACGTCAGCTTCGTCTGGCTGTAATCGCTGGGGCGGATCACGAACAGGAAGAAATACACCACCAGAAATACCAGGATATCGTAGATCACCAGCAATACCCTGAACTTATCCCGCTCGATCTGATTTCTATGCAGTTGTTCCGTTGAAAGTTCCAAAGCTCTCCACTGATCCTTTCCCTGCAGCCGGACTCCCCGCCGGCCGCTACCTCGCTATTTTAAATAGCGTACCAAAAAAGCGGGGAAAAATCAATGAATAAACTATGAAAATAAGCGCGTATCCGCTTGTCAGAGCCCCTCTCTGATCCAGCGGTAAACGGTATTCGCCTTCATGTCGATGACCGTGTACTGTGTGTCATTGCAGTACAGGCAGTAATCCCGGGCGGTAAATACCAGGTACTCGTTTTGTCCCTGGTCAAAAGCCGCCGCCGGTCTTCCGTTTTCGTCAATGATAAAAAGGCTGTCGGAGAGCATGTTGTACTCTTCGTCCATGTCGTACATGGAAACGCACTTCCAGCCCCAGGGAACTTCGGAAGCATGATAGACGGCACTGCCGTAGGGGATCACATGGCCATGCTGTGACGTATGTACCGGTTCTCCGTCCACATACAGCTCGCAGAGGTGCTTATCGCCCACGTACCTGACAAACTTTGAGTTCCCGCCCAGATCCACGGTCTCCTTTTCTCCGTCCCATGTGCCGCTCTCTTCAAAGTAACCGTCGAAGCGTTTCGTCTTCTCCCATTTGTCGTCGCCGTTCTGATAGGCTTCCGTCTCTATGAGAGCACCGTATTTGTCATAGTGCAGAAGCTCGCCCTTGCAGTCCCACTCCGTAATGTCGTCCGGATGATCCAGGATATACACGGGGTTTTCCGGATCCCTGAAATCGTAATACACGTACTGGTACTCCGGCTTTACGGCCCATTCGCCCGTTTTCACGTTGAAAAGGCCCATGCAGGCAGGGCCTGCATAATAATCCGGAAACTCCTGTCCCGGCTGTTTCTCCACGGGAAGAGGAAGCTGCGCCGCGATCAGATCGCCGTACATCACCTGATAATCGTCGCCGGGAAGGCGGATGTCGCTGTAACGTACGGAAGGCTTCAGATCGTTTCCGAACACCTGCACGCCGGCCATGCCGTCAAACCACTCGCCGTTAATGGCAAAAGGTGTCTTCGTGGTCATTGTCACTGTCTTTTCAGCCGTCAAGGTTTCCGGAAGCTTTTTGCCGCCCTTTGTAAGGCTCACATAACCGGTCTCCTCCACCAGAGACTGTCCGTCCGTGGTGGTGAGCCATTCAAAGATCTTTCTGGCGTGGCTGTCCTTTGGCGTATCTTTCCGGATGGCCACATAGAAGGGATTTACGTAGGGGTACTCCCCGGACTGAATGGTCTCGTTGGTGGGCGCCACGCCGTCCACCTTCATGAGGCGGATGCCGGGAAGGGAATACATGTTGTTGATGTAGTAATATACCGAATAACCGATGGAGTTCTCGTCATTGTTGTAGCCGGCCACGGCATCCACCAGATCACCCATCTCGCCCGGCCGCCACTCCGCCGGCGCGTCCATGAGGGGCGTATCCTTCATCACCAGATCCTGCATGAGGGTCTGGCTGCCGGAGTTGAGCGTTCTTTGGAAGGGAATGATGGGCTTGTCCGCGCCGCCCGCTTCCTTCCAGTTCTTCATCTTTCCGGAATAAATGTCTATGATCTGCTGTCCGGTAAGGGACTCCACCTTGTTCCCCTCATTGCACAAAAAAACCAGGGCGTCCAGACCCACCGGCTTCATCTCCAGATCTTTGTAACGGGCATCCTCTTTCGGGTCCGGGCCCGGCTCATAGGCAATGACCAGATCCGTCTCCCCGTCCATCAGGTTGAAATAGCAGTTATTCGTAGTGGTAAAACGGATGTCGTTCTGGGCCTTGAAATCATCGGCGCCTGTGCACAGGCGGTACAGCATCCTGGCCAGGGGCAGATTTGCCGTGGATCCGTCCATGGACGGGAAATATTTCGCTTCGATCTGCGGCGCGTCGATCACACCGCCGACTGCCTCCGCCTCAGTTTCTGCAGGCGGGTCCGGTTCCACAGGCGCTGTCGCTTCCTGCACGGCAGCTTCCGTCACAGCTTCCGTCGCCGTGGCTTCCGCCGTCGTTTCCGGTGCCGCAGTGTTTTTACTGCAGGCAGAAAGACACAGAAGTGTCAGCACCAGCACGATTGCAGATATCTTTCTCATGGCTGTCTCCTTTACAGAATCATTGAAACCATATGATAAGCGCGATTGATCCGTTTCCGATCCTCATGCGCCTTACATAACATCTATTATAGTCGCTGGCAGAAGCATCATCAACCGCCGATTTCCATACGACTATCTTCCAAAAAAGTGACCGGTCATATGACAGGTCACCGCTGGAGCAAGGGATGTGCTGGGCGCATACGCGCCTGGAAATAAGGAGTGACAGGCTATAGTGTACACCAGACCTGTCATATATCGCGCGGCGGGGGCGCGGCGGCGCTCCTCACATAGCAGCCGCCCGCCGCCGCAAGCGCAGAAAGAGAATAATTCCATCCGAAAGGCTGTTTTTTGGCCTTCCGGGGGAAAAGTCCAGCAGGCGCGAACATGTGCTGAGAGAAATTTTCCATCCGAAAGGCCGTTTTTTGGCCTTCCGGGGGAAAAGTCCAGCAGGCACGGACATGTGCTGAGAGAGATTTTCCATCCGTGAGGCCTGTTTTTGGCCTTCCGGGGGAAAAGTCCAGCAGGCCCGAACATGTGCTGAGAGAAATTTTCCATCCGAAAGGCCTGTTTTTGGCCTTCCGGGGGAAAAGTCCAGCAGGCGCGCATGCCTCCCGTTCCCTCAAGTTTACATACCCGCAGCACCAAGTATAAGAGTGCCGGCTTCACGAGTGATGCCGTCATTCTCATTCTTGCGTCTTTTCGCCGAAACACGGCGGTGCTATCTTTAAGGCGCAAAGCAGAAACACACAAACTTTTCAGAAAGGAGAAAAGAGATGACAAAGAATTTCGCAATGCGGATCGCAAACGCCGTCCTGTTTGCCGCCATGGTAGCAGTAAACGTCCTGGCCAACACCCTGCCCCTGGGAGACTTCAATACCGGACAGATCTCCGCCATGTACCCCACCCTCATCACCCCGCCGGGCTGGACATTCGCCATCTGGGGGCTCATCTACGCAACGCTCTTTGTGGTGATCATCCGCCAGCTTCTGGACGAGCGATACAGCCGCATCCTGAGCGTGGGCCCCTGGTTCATAGTAAGCTGCCTGGCGAACATCGGCTGGATCTTCTCATGGCACTTCAGAAGCATGCTCCCCGCCACCGTAACGATCCTTCTGCTGCTTTTGAGCCTCTATCAGATCTATAAGCGCACCCGCAGAGCGGACCTGTTCACGAAGATCACCTTCAGCATCTACTATGCCTGGATCACCGCCGCATCCCTCATCATGATCTTTGCGGCAGGAAAGACCCTCACCGGCCACGCACCCATCACCCCCATCGTGCCCCGGTCAGCGGTCACCTCGGCAGCGGCCGAAAGCACCCCCGGCATCCTGGATCAGTTCACCGGCATCGTGCTGATATCCGGTACGCCCGAGATCGTAAGCTACGTGACCGTACTTGAATACATCTGCGCCGTCGCGGCACTGATCCTCCTTACGGTCATCGCCATCCTGCACACCAGAAAGTACAGAGATCCCGCCTACCTGGCAGTGATCCTGTGGGCGCTCATGGGCATCCTGATCCGTCAGGCCACCTCCATCACGCCGCCCATCCTGTTTGACATCATATGCGCGATCGCCATCTTCATCGACGCATACCTGATGATAGATATATTCACTACAAAAAAGAAAGGAGAACGCAAATGAAAAACACAAGCAAAGTAAAGATCTACAAGTGCAACACCTGTGGAAACCTGATCTTCATGCTGGAAGACTCCGGCGTCATCCCCGTATGCTGCGGCAGTGACATGGAGCTCCTTACCGCAAAGACCACCGATGATTACCACGAGAAGCACGTGCCGGTGATCGTAAGAGACGGCAGCAAAGTGACTGTCACCGTAGGCGAAGTGGTCCACCCCATGACGGATGTGCATCACATCAACTGGATCCTTCTGGAGACCACCAGGGGAAGCCGCATCACCTATCTGGAGACCAACACGGAGCCCGTAGCCCGCTTCACCCTCTGCGAAAAAGAGGAGATCGTGGCAGCCTACGCCTACTGCAATCTCCACGGATTCTGGAAAGGCACCTGCTGCTAGAGCAAAAGCTCCCCCCTCATAAACGTCCCTGAAACAAGGGCAAAAACTTCTTCATAACTTCCCCCTGAAACAGACAGAGCCGGCCATGATGGTCGGCTCTGTCTTTCCATATTCATTTTAGTTTCCGGTTCATACTTTGCCCTGCGATGCCCTGTTCACTGAACCTTCGGCTTTTCTCTGCTTTCTTTCACTGCTCTATTCAGGCGGATCAGAGTATATATGATAAACACAAGGAACACTACGATCCACACCAATGCGCCAAGGATCGTAATGGCCGAGAGATCATCCAGCTGTTTCAGCTTCATGATATCGGTCAGAGAGAAGGCAAAGAAATCATTCATGCCATGCATCAGGAAAGGCACCAGCAGGGCCAGCACAAGGTGAATCTTGCCGCCCGGTGCCCTCTTTTTGTATTCATAGTACTCCAGTCCCATGAAATACTGCCAGAACAGATGAAACGCCATGATGGAACTGAAAATGGCGTTAGCCACGTTGGTCACGCCGATGGCGCTTTCCGTAAGGCCGAACCCCAGTCCCACGCCGCCAAACAAAAGCGCGTAGTCTATCATCCGCTTCGGATTTGCTTTCTTTATAACAAAAAGAGCCGCCGCATATTTGAAAAGCTCCTCTGTCAGTGCGGCAGTAAGAAAGGCATCAAACACGTACTTTGCCCATCCGGCAAGCCCCAGCCGTGAGCACAGAAGTCCCCACAGGACCTGCACTGCCACAGACACGATGAACACCGGGACCATTCCCAGAAAGATAGCAAGCAGGCAATACTTAAAGGGAAGCTTATCCGTCTTCCCCTGCCGGAAATACAAAGGCAGATACCATATCAGGGAAAAAATAAAAAAGAGAACAGTAGCCATGATTTCCTCTCACTTTCCGTTTACGAGAGATATGTGCATTATACCCACATTTGGGAACGTCATCAACAACCGCCCCCAAATATGTACCGTAAATCAAGGGCTTTCCTGTAATAGACGTTTTTCAATGCGGGGGTGCTCGCCGTAACTGTCTCATAATGCGCAGCAGGGGCATGGCGGCGCTCCCACATAGCAGCCGCCAGCCGCCGCAAGCAAGGAAAAAGAGAAATTCCATCCGAAAGGCTGTTTTTTGGCCTTCCGGTGGAAAAGCCCTGCCGGGGCGTACATTAGCTGAAAGAGATTTTCCATCCGAAAGGCTGATTTTGGGCCTTCCGGGGGAAAAGACGCTGCGGCGCATCGGAAGCAAAGGGCAAAAATTCCATCCTTAGGCCCTAAAAAAGGACTTTCGGATGGAATTTGTCAAATCATAAAAGCAAAATTCATATAATATCGTTGTATACTTTCCTTGTGGCAGTCCAATTCATGCTTTCCGTTATAATCCATAAGCACTTCCCTTCCTATTTCAAGCTCCGGCAGCACCTTCTGATTCTTTGAATCCTCCATCGTAAGCTCTGTCAGCGCAAGTGCCTTTTCAAGAAAAGCAGTTTTCTTTTCCGCGTTGCTGTCAAACCTTACCGCGCGTTTTACCTCATTTCCGATATTAACCATCTGCTCAGGAAGAGAAAGACGAAACCAGCTTTCTTTTAACACTGAATTCATTCACAATCCCCTAACTATTGACTTCCTGTAATTCCTTTTCTATGTCAACTTTTTCAAATGTACAAAATACTTTTGGCTTATATTCAGCCAATGTTTTCATTAAAACACCTCCGATCTCAGTCTTTCCGTTATCACTCTGCTTCTTGGAAATATT
Source organism: Lachnospiraceae bacterium (assembly GCA_024405155.1). GTDB lineage: Bacteria > Bacillota > Clostridia > Lachnospirales > Lachnospiraceae > Avilachnospira. The sequence goes on from JAKSPC010000006.1 coordinate 82,823, forward strand.
TCCGCGTATTCCTGAATCGTTTGGATATCCAGTTCGTCAATATTTTCTCTGTAATGGGCTATGATCTCTTTATAATAATCATACGGCATTTTGTTCTTGTTTCTGACAGCTTCAATAAGCATTCTTTCTTTACTGTAGATATTTATTTCTGTTCCCTCATAATTTATTCTTTGGGACCCGAGTTTGAAAATTCCTTCCGGAACAAACACCTGAACTATCTGAGGGGCTGAAATCTTTGCCGCATCCTTATCTGTCGCAAGGTAATATTTTTGAGGAATTACATCTGTAAGAGAATGATAATAGAAAGCACTATTCATCGTGAATTTTGCCTTGGGAAATCTGAGCGTTATCAGTTCCAGTTCTGATACATATTTAGTGTCGGAATAAAAGCCCGGAATCAATTTGAATAAACTGCCGCCGCTTAACTGCTTTTTTATCTGGTAATCTGAATCGTATTTCTCTATACATTGGTCATATGAAAGGATCATTTGAGTAATTCTCCGCGTATTTTGTGTTTTCTCGGATATTTACTGTAATTATACTTCTTCTTTTGGCATTGCCAACTCATCTATTTTGGAAAACCAGGGAACGCTTCTTCTGAATAACATTGCAAAAAAGGCAGTCCGAATTTCTCGAACTGCCTTTGTTTTTGCTTTCGCGTATTGATTACTTAAGGGTGACCTTCATTTAACCCCCGGTTATATATTTAATGCTTTTTCATTAACCGGCAGTTTGTAACTTATACCGATTTTCTGCATTATTTTCTTTTACTCAGAAAAAAAGAGTCAAAAAGGGGTCAAAAACTTCCTGCCCTGTCAACTGGCTAGAAATTAAAAACAATGTTTTTTTTCTTTGCCTTGTTTTATATCAGATGATTTTTGCTTTCTTTCCCTTGAACGGATGCGTTTCCCCGTACTCTACCGCTGCCTGAGACAGTTCTTCAAAAGACATATCATCAAACGCTGTCTGATGCCATTTCGTATAATCAAATTGTTCTCTTATCACAATACTGATAAACTGCTCAGCTTCAACTGTTCCCAACTGATTTCTAAGGCAGCGCATTCCACGATTCATTATTTCCATAGTACTACTTGTCATCGTTTTCACCTCCCAATATCCGAACAAAATCAATAGGATTCAAAATTTGCATTCTTTCCGGTCTATACTTCAAGAGCCTCTTATCTGTTGTCAGGAAATAATCACAGCTCGCAACCACCGCACATGCAACATGGCACGCATTTTACCCTATTACAAGGGAGATTTCAATAACCGTCAGCACATTAAGCAGCACCTACACTTCGGGACTTTCCACACCCCCTTCATCCAGTGGCGACACCAGCTCCGCCATAACATAGTTCGTGGTCACCGCCACTGGATGCGGTCGATCACATCATCCGCATCCAGCTCAACGGTATACTTTTCTCTGGAGTCACTGATACTCACTTTGTCCGCATTCGTAGTCAGTGTAAGAAAAGAGCCGTCTTTGCGGTAGATCTTCATCGTCTCTCGCGCCCGCTTCAGAACCGTTTCCGGATCTTTCATTGCCGTCATACGCTCAGCATCCCTTTCCGAAAGCCGGAAATGCAGATCAAATAGCTCCCTTGACTTCTTTAACGGCTTCTTCAAGAGATAACCATTTCTGTCATAAAACCTGTCACACGTTACCGCATTTTCACGTATTCATTATCCCGTTTTTTTCGGGGGACATCCTGATATCGTGGAGATACAATTTTTGGCTTTTATAGTTTCAAAAACAAAAAACCAGGCTGTTCAGACCCGGTTTTGTTAACAAACGGTATTAGAACCATCCCCTTGTACTTCGGGTTAAGCTTTTACCCGAGAAAACATCTGCATGATTTCCGGAGTAATATCTCTCCCTTTTAAGCCTTTTTCCGCGACATAAGCAGCGTACCCTCGAAGGTCAAAAGCAATAGGCGGTTGCTTTTCATAAGGATTTACGCGCTGGATGTACTCCGCAACAATTTGCCTTTTAGACTTCTTCATCTGTCCATTCATAATCATATACCTCCCTGATTTTGGATGCCATCACATCAGAAATCATAAACCGATAAGGATTGTTAACCGGAGGCAGCGGTAAAGCTCCGAATTCTGACATATAGTAATCAAATAATTCCTGATCCATCGCCTCCGCTACAACAAAACCGTCGTATCCCGCTTTAACCGACAGGTCGGATGCAATCGCAAAAAGGTGTCCACCGACTCCGGCAAATTTCTTTTCTCCGTATTCCCACACATTATTTTCAGGTGCGGTGCATCCCCACAAAACATAGACAGCCTGAGCCTCCCTGTCATACTGAATAGCAACCATTCCCTGAATGTCCATTGTTCCCTTTAACACCAAAGCGTACACTTCAGTCTCTTCCGGAAACTTGCTCCAATTTACGTACCATCCTGTTTTCTTATTGAATTTACTCAAAAAGCTCTTTCTTTTAATCCTAACGACCTCGGTGTCGTAAATTTCCCCTGTCTTTACTTCTTAAAGGCATGGAGTAAACTCGTCAATTCTAAATGTAATCATCGGATTATCCTCCTCCTTACAAGCAATGTCTGCCCCCTTCTTTTCATTGCTATTTTATCAAAACCAACCAAAAATCTCAACTTCATCACCAAAATTTGACGGCGTAAACTTACTGTAGGAAAAAGAAGATCAGAAACCACCTGTGAAGTGAT
>JAKSPC010000007.1 GCA_024405155.1 Lachnospiraceae bacterium
CGGCGCAGATGCGGAATGCAGTTTCCCAGACGGACACGCACAGCGAAGCCGCAGGTGTGAGCAGAGCGAGCAACCAGGCTGAGGTGTGCGGACCCGCTTACCTTGCGCTGCCGGGACAAAAAAAGATCCCCGCACCTTTTCGTGCGGGGATCTGTCAGATCTTTGGCTTTCGCCGGTTTGCTTTCGCTTAAACCAGCTCGAGGAGAACCATCATAGCTGCGTCGCCCTTACGCTCGCCGATGCGGACGATACGGGTGTAGCCGCCGTTTCTGGACTGGTACTTCTGGCCATACTCATCGAAAAGCTTGGCGCAGAGATCGACCTTCTTGGTGTTTCTCTTTTTGCCTGCTGCCTGTGCCGGAACTTCGGTCACATCGTAGAGGATCTCAAGCATCTGACGTCTTGCATGAAGTTTGGAGGGCTTATCCTTCTTGATGGTCTTCTCGACTTCATCATAAACGGTAACCTTTACCTTCTTGCCGTTGATCTCTTTCTCTTCCTTTACGCGCTTGCCGTTAGCGTCCTTGCGGGCAACCTTGGCCTTTACGGTCACTTCTTCGAAGTTATCCTTCTCACGAACTGCCAGAGCGATGAGCTTTTCCACTACGGGACGGAACACCTTTGCTCTTGCTTCGGTGGTAACGATCTTACCATTGTAAAGGAGAGCGGTGACCTGGTTTCTCATCAGGGCTTTTCTCTGTGATGAAGTCTTTGATAACTTTCTGTATCTTGCCATTTTGTCTTCCTTTCCGCCGTGCCTGTGGTCTTACCGGCTGAACACGGGCTGATCCTTATCAGCCTTCCTCATGATCGCTTAAAGAGAGTCCCAGATCCTTGAGCTTTAAAAGAACCTCTTCCAGGCTCTTTCTGCCCAGGTTCCTTACCTTCATCATGTCATCCGTGGTCTTGGAGCAAAGCTCCTGCACGGTGTTGATGCCGGCTCTCTTCAGGCAGTTGTAGGAACGTACGGAGAGCTCGAGCTCGTCGATGCTCATCTCCAGTACCTTACCCTTTTCATCCTCTTCCTTCTCTACCATGACAACTGCATTTCTGCCGTTCTCGGAAAGGTCTACGAAAAGTTTCAGATGATCGCTTAACACTTTCGCTGCAAGGCTGACCGCCTCATCGGGGCCAAGAGTTGCATTGGTATAAACTTCCAGTGTGAGCTTGTCATAGTCTGTCTGCTGACCTACACGGGTATTCTCCACGTTCATGTTTACACGCTCCACGGGGGTGTAAATGGAATCGATGGCGATGCTGCCCACAGGTGCATCTTCAGACTTGTTGCGGTCCGCGCCCACATAGCCGCGGCCGTTGGTGATCGTAAGTACCATGGAAAGCTTGGAATCGGCACCGCTTAAGGTAGCGATGACCTGATCCGGATTCATGATCTCCAGATCCTGATCCAGCTGAATGTCATGGCCTGTGACCACGCAGGGACCTGTAACATCGATATAGGCCGTCTTCGCCTCGCTGCTGTCCATGTTTTTGTTCTTGATGGACAGTTCCTTCAGGTTCATGATGATCTCGGTAACGTCTTCCTTAACGCCCGGGATGGGGGAGAACTCGTGGAGAACGCCGTCGATCTGGATGCGGCTCACTGCCGTACCGATCAGAGAAGAGAGCATGATCCTTCTGAGAGAATTTCCGAGGGTGATTCCGTAGCCTCTCTCCAGGGGCTCGCATACGAATTTTCCGTATCTCTTGTCTTCAGAGATCTCAACTATTTCGATGTTGGGTTTTTCGAAATCGAACACTTCAGACTCCTTTCTTCCTTTCGAATCAAGGGTGCTTAAATTAGTTCTTTGAGTACAGCTCGACGATAAGCATCTCGTCTACAGGAACATCGATCGCTGCACGCTTCGGAAGCTCATTTACCGTAGCCTTGAGGTTTTCTTTGTCGCTCTCGAGCCACTCGGGAACACTGCGGCCGCCGGTGATCTCAAGAACGTCCTTATATCTCTGGGAAGCCTTGAACTTTTCTCTGATCTCGATCTTGTCGCCGGCCTTTACAAGGTAAGACGGAATGTTTACGGTCTTGCCGTTAACGGCTACGTGCTTGTGATCTACGATCTGTCTTGCTTCTCTTCTGGTACGTGCCCAGCCGAGACGGAAAAGAACATTATCCAGTCTGGACTCCAGCATGATCATAAGGTTCTCACCGGTCATGCCTTCCATGCGCTCAGCCTTTGCGTAGTAGTTGCGGAAGGGCTTCTCAAGAACACCATAGATGAACTTTGCCTTCTGCTTCTCGCGAAGCTGTGTGCCGTACTCAGAGAGCTTTCTCTGCATCTTCTGATTTTTTCTGTTTGACTTCTTGTCAATTCCTAAGAACACAGGATCCAGGTCAAGGGATCTGCATCTTTTAAGAACAGGAACTCTATCTACTGCCATAACCTAACCTCCATCAGACTCTTCTGCGCTTGGGCGGACGGCATCCGTTATGCGGAACGGGTGTTACATCCACGATGCTGGTTACTGTAAGTCCGGATGCTCCGAGAGCACGGATCGCTGCTTCTCTACCTGAACCGGGTCCCTTTACGAACACATCTACTGACTTCAAACCATGCACTAACGCTGCCTTAACGGCGGTTTCTGCAGCTGTCTGAGCTGCGTACGGAGTAGATTTTCTTGAACCTCTAAATCCCAGACCACCTGCACTTGCCCATGAAATAGCATTTCCTTCAGCATCCGTAAGAGTAACGATGGTATTGTTGAAAGAAGCCTGGATATGTGCCTGTCCGTGTTCAACGTTTTTCTTGACGCGCTTCTTGGTAACTTTCTTCGCGCCTGACACTTTCTTTGCCATAATAAACTAACCTACTTTCTGTTTTGCTCCTATGCTTAAAGCATGCAAATCACAAAACCTGATTACTTTTTCTTGTTTGCTACAGTTTTTCTCGGACCCTTGCAGGTTCTTGCATTGGTCTTGGTCTTCTGACCGCGGCAGGGAAGTCCCTTTCTGTGACGGATTCCGCGATAGCAGCCAACTTCCTGGAGTCTCTTGATGTTCATTGCGATCTCTCTTCTGAGATCACCTTCGACCATCTGAGTCTCTCCGATCACTTCAGCGATCGCTTTGACTTCGTCATCGGTAAGATCCTTGCAGCGTGTGTCAGGGTTAACTTTTGCTTCCTTGAGGATCCTCTTGGAGCTGGGTACGCCGATACCGTAAATATAGGTAAGACCGATCTCAACTCTCTTCTCTCTCGGAAGGTCAACGCCAGCTATACGAGCCATGTTTTTCCTCCTTTTTTAGCCTTGTACCTGTTTGTGCTTCGGGTTTTCACAGATCACTCTGATCTTTCCCTTTCTTTTGATTACCTTACACTTTTCGCATATAGGTTTTACTGAAGTTCTAACTTTCATAGTAAACTCCTTTCTAAATGCTCAAATTGGCGAGGCCGCCGAACAATTAATATATCACAAAACGGCCGCGATATCAAGCATTTATCTACTTATTTGCTTCTCCATGTGATCCGTCCCTTGGTGAGATCGTAGGGACTCATTTCCAGCGTGACCTTGTCGCCGGTAAGGATCCGGATATAGTTCATTCTCAGCTTGCCGCTGATGTGAGCCAGTACACGGTGGCCGTTTTCCAGCTCGACTTCAAACGTTGCGTTGGGAAGTGTGTCGGTCACGATACCTTCTACTTCAATTACATCGTTCTTTGCCATATGATTCCTTTACTTTACATGATAAAGCTTCTTTTCTTCCGGAAGGAGCGAAAGCACCTCCGGGGCTCCGTCTGTTACCAGGATCGTATTTTCGTAATGGGCGGAAGGCGCGCCGTCCAGGGTCACGACGGTCCATTCGTTGGAAAGCACTTCCACTTCCCAGGTCCCCAGATTGATCATGGGTTCCACGGCAAGGGTCATGTTTTTCTGAAGTTTCACGCCGCGGCGCTCGCAGGTATAATTGGGTACCTCGGGATCCTCGTGCATCTCTTTGCCGATGCCGTGTCCCACGTAATCCTCCACGATACCGTAGCCGAAAGGACCGATGTAGTCCTCCACGGCCGCGCCGATGTCGTTGACTCTTCCGCCGGCCACTGCCTTTTTGATGCCTTCAAAAAAGCTGTTTCTGGTCCGCTCGATCAGCAGAAGGATCTCCGGATCCACATCACCCACGGCGTGCGTCCTGGCGGCATCTGACTGCCAGCCTTTGTAGATCACACCGGTGTCGATGGATACGATGTCTCCTTCCCGGATGATCCTGTCATTGGACGGGATCCCGTGGATGACTTCCTCGTTGACCGAAACGCAGGCCGATGCGGGAAATCCCGCGTAGCCCTTGAAGCTGGGAACGGCTCCCATGCTGCGGATGAGCTTTTCGCATTTTTCGTCGATGTCCAGTGTGGTAAGTCCCGGCTTTACGAACTCTTCCAGTTCCTTGTGGACCCTGGCGAGCACCTGACCGGCTTCCCGCATCAGACTGACTTCGCGATCTGACTTAATCGTAACCATTGTCTGCCTTGCAAGCCACGAAAGCGGCTCCCGGGGAAAAGCCCCCGTGAGCCTCTCTCATGTCTAACGCCTCATTAGTCGTTCAAAAATCCCTTGTAATTCCTTACGAGCATCATGGACTCGATCGCAGAGAGTGTCTCAAGGACAACGCCTACGATAATGATGAGCGAGGTGCCCATGAAGGAAAGACGTCCGATACCGAAAAGTCCGGAGCAAAGTATGGGAACTAAGCATACGATGACGAGACCAACGGCACCAATGAAGATAATGTACTTCAGGATGTGCTGTAAATAATCGCTGGTGGGCTTGCCCGGACGGATGCCGGGGATGAATCCGCCGTTCTTCTTCATGTTGTTGGCAACTTCCAGGGGATTAAAGGTGATATCCGTATAGAAGTATGCGAACAGGATGATCATTACGATGTAAACGACGAGTCCGATGTTTGCCCAGGGAAGTTCCGGTCTGCACCAGTTTCCTGAGTTGCAGCAAAGAACTACCTTCCCGATGAAAGTGGAGTAGTCCACCTTCGTCAGCTGACCGATGATCACCGGGATACTAAGGATCGATGATGCAAAGATCACGGGAATGACGCTTGCGGTATTTACCTTTAAGGGAATGTTGGAGGAGCTTCCGCCCACCATGTGTCTTCCCTGCATCTTGCGTGAGTACTGTACCGGGATATTTCTCACTGCCTCGTTTAAGAGAACGGTGAAAACCACCAGACCGATGATCACGGCAATGATGATGGCACCGAGAACGATGCCGACCGCAAGGGTCTTGTTCTTTAAGAACGTAGCATAGATCGTTGTCAGATCGTCCGGAAGGCTTGCCAGGATGTTGAAGAGAAGGACAACGGAGATACCGTTGCCGACTCCCTTTTCGGTGATGCACTCACCGATCCACATCAGCAGGGCAGAACCGGCCGTCATGGCAACAACGCATACGATCACGCTCCAGAAATTGTAGTTGTACAGAAGTCCGCTTCCGCCGAAACCGACTGCCATGGCCGTTGACTCGATAAGAGCCAGAGCGACGGTGACGTATCTGGTATACTCAGCGATCTTTCTTCTTCCGTCATCGCCTTCCTTCTGCAGTCTTTCGAGAGCAGGGATGGCAATCGTCAGAAGCTGAATGATGATCGATGAAGTAATGTAGGGCGTGATGGACAGTGCAAATACGGAAAGGTCCGTGAAGGAACCACCCGTCATGGCATTGAACCATCCGAAAGCGTCTGTATCTGCTACAGAACCGAGCAGCTCAGCGAAATACGTGGTATTTACGCCGGGGATCGGAAGTACGGAACCGAATCTGATTATTACCAGCATCAGGAGGGTGTAAAGGATCTTATCCCTTACTTCCTTGATCTTGAATGCATTAATAATGGATTTAATCATACTTAGATCTCCTCACATGATCCGCCAGCAGCTTCGATCTTTGCTCTTGCGCTCTCTGTGAAAGCGTTTGCCTTGACCGTAAGCTTCTTAGTAAGTTCTCCGTTTCCTAAGATCTTTACGCCGCCGAGCACCTTCTTAATGAGACCAGTCTCATAAAGAACGGCGATATCAACTGTGGTGCCGTCTTCGAAACCATTGAGAGCGCATACGTTCACGGTAGCGTACTCAACTCTGTTCCTGTTGGTGAAGCCTCTCTTGGGGAGTCTTCTGTACAGAGGCATCTGGCCGCCTTCGAAACCGGGTCTCGGAGCGCCGCTTCTTGCCTTCTGGCCCTTGTGGCCGTAGCCTGCGGTCTTTCCGTTTCCTGAACCGTGTCCGCGACCCTTACGGAAGTTATTTGAATGCTTTGAGCCCTCAGCGGGTCTTAAATTTGATAATTCCATTCTCTGCCTCCTCAGATCTCTTCGACCTTAACCATGTGTGCAACCTGCTTGAGCATTCCTCTTACGGCTGCGCTGTCCTCATACTCCTTTACCTGATTCAGCTTCTTGAGACCAAGAGCTGCAACGGTAAGTCTGTTCTTCGGAACCTGAGCGATAGGGGACTTAACCAGGGTAACTTTTAACTTCTTAGCCATGTCTGTTCCTCCTATTATTTCAGAATGTCAGCTACTGCCTTGTCGCGGAGTGCAGCACACTTCTCGGGAGTCTTCATAGCCTTCAGACCTTCGAGGGTGGCAAGCACGCAGTTCACTTTGTTACGTGAGCCAAGGGACTTGGTACGAATGTTCTTGATGCCTGCAAGCTCCAATACGGAACGAGCGGGGCCGCCTGCGATCACACCGGTACCTTCGGGAGCTCTCTTCAGAAGAACTGTGGAGCTGCCGAACTCACCATAGTAATCGTGAGGTACGGAATTGTTGGCATCCATAAGGATGGTCACCAGATTTCTGGTAGCGGCTTCTTTTCCTTTGCGGATAGCTTCCGGAACTTCTGCTGCCTTGCCGAGGCCTGCGCCAACGTGACCGTTGCCGTCACCTACGACTACCAGTGCGGAGAATCTCATGGTACGTCCGCCCTTAACAGTCTTGGATACACGCTTGATGGCAACGACCTTGTCATTTAATTCTAACGACTTGGGATCGATCATTTCTCTTTTCATTGTTCTCCTCCTCCTTAGAATTCAAGACCTGCTTCACGAGCTGCATCTGCAAGAGCCTGTACCTTACCGTGATAGATGAAACCTGCACGGTCGAATACTACCTGCTTGATGCCCTTCTCGAGAGCTCTCTCGGCTACCAGCTTGCCAACGAACTGTGCTGCTTCCACGTTGTCGGTGTACTCAAGGTCCTTGGCTGCCTTCTCAACGGTGGATGCTGCGCAAAGAGTCTTTCCTACAGTATCATCGATGATCTGAGCATACATGTGGTTGTTGCTTCTGAATACGCAAAGACGCGGTCTCTCAGTGGTACCTGAGATGTAATGACGAAGTCTTGCGTGCTTCTTCTGACGAATTTCGCTTTTAGCTTCTTTGTTGATCATTTTGCACTCTCCTTCGATTACTTACCTGTCTTGCCGACCTTACGAATGATCGTCTCGGTCTCATACTTGATACCCTTGCCCTTGTAAGGCTCCGGGGGTCTCTTGGTTCTGATCTCTGCAGCGTACTGGCCTACCTGCTCTTTGTTGATACCCTTTACGATGATCTTGTTCTGACCTTCGCATACGGTCTCGATGCCCTCGGGATCCGTCATCTCTACGGGATGGCTGTAACCCAGGTTCAGAGTAAGTACCTTGCCTGCCTTTGCAGCTCTGTAGCCGACACCGTTTACTTCCAGTACCTTCTGGTAACCTTCGCTGACACCAACTACCATGTTGTTGATGAGAGTTCTGGTAAGGCCGTGAAGAGCCTTGTTTTCCTTCAGGTCGTTGGGACGGCTTACAACGATGGATCCGTCTTTCTGCTCAATGTTCATGGCAGGGGAGAACTCTCTCTTCAGTTCACCCTTGGGCCCTTTAACGGTCACTACGTTACCTGCGATAGTGACGGTCACGCCTGCCGGGATCGTTACCGGCATTTTTCCGATTCGTGACATAATTTTTCTCCTTCCTTAGATTGTCGGCACCGCCGCTGCGGGCGGTACCGTTTTCAGATTACGATTACCAGATGAAGCAGACCACTTCACCGCCGACGCCGCGCTTTCTTGCTTCCTTGTCGGTGATGACGCCTTCATTGGTAGAAACAACAGCTGTTCCCAGACCGCCAAGTACCTTGGGCATGTCTTCCTTGCCTGCGTATACTCTGAGGCCGGGCTTTGAGATCTTCTTAAGGCCGCCGATAACGCGCTCGCCATCGGGGGTGTACTTAAGGGTGAGTCTCATGTCCTTGAACTTGCCGTTGTCCACGATCTCGTACTTCTCGATGTAACCTTCGTTTACCATGATGTCGGCAATTGCCAGCTTGATCTTGGATACGGGTACATCTACGGTTTTGTGCTTTCTCATGTTTGCGTTACGAATTCTCGTAAGCATATCAGCGATCGGATCACTCATTTCTTTTTTCTCCTTTTCTTAATGCGATATCCACTGAGTCTTCAGACAGGCTTTACAGCATTCGCATTCCGCGCTGACGCGCTTCATGCTCATGTAAGGCTGTTTCTAAAGACCTGTTACTATTGAGAGCGATTCCGCGGCGCTAACGCCGCTCGGCCGCAACCTGCGGTTCCGGCCTTTCGTCTGTCATGCGTCCGTCCCGGTGAGCAAGCTCCCCGGTCCGGTCTCATGCCATCCGAATCGCATCGTCACGTTTTTTACCAGCTGGCCTTGCGTACGCCCGGGATCTCTCCCTTATATGCCAGTTCTCTGAAGCAGATACGGCAAATGCCATATTTCTTCAGTACGGAATGAGGTCTTCCGCAGATACGGCAGCGGGTGTATTCTCTGGTAGAGAATTTCGCGGGGCGAGCCTGCTTGATCTTCATAGAAGTCTTTGCCATTGTTAGCTCCTCTCTTATTTAGCGAAAGGCATGCTGAACAGCCTGAGCAGTTCTCTTGCCTCTTCGTCTGTCTTTGCGGTAGTTACGAAAATGATATCCATTCCTCTGGTCTTATCTACCTTATCGTACTCGATCTCAGGGAAGATGAGCTGTTCCTTGATGCCGAGAGCGTAGTTTCCTCTGCCGTCGAACGCGTTCGGGTTTACACCACGGAAGTCACGTACACGGGGAAGAGAAAGGTTGATGAGACGATCAGCGAAATCGTACATCTTCTCGCCGCGGAGAGTTACCTTGCAGCCAATGGACATACCTTCACGAAGTTTGAAGTTAGCTACTGACTTTCTTGCCTTGGTGATAACAGCGTGCTGTCCGGAGATGATCTCAAGATCTCTTACAGCAGAGTCCAAAACCTTGGCGTTTTCCTTAGCTTCGCCAACACCCATGTTGATCACGATCTTCTCCAGCTTCGGAACTTCCATAACGTTCTTGTAGCCGAACTTCCTGATCATGGCGTCTTTGACTTCAGAATTGTAAAAATCTTTTAATCTTGCCACAGTTTTTTCCTCCTTTCGCTTAGATTGTCTTGCCGGTCTTCTTTGCAAAACGTACTTTCTTTCCGTTTTCCATCTTGAAGCCGACTCTTGTTGCCTTGCCATCAACGAGGAGCATTACGTTCGAAACGTCGATGGGGTTTTCCTTCTTGACGATGCCGCCGTTGGGGTTTCCTGCTGAGGGCTTCTGATGCTTGGTAGCAAGGTTGAGACCCTCTACAACGATCTTTCCTGTCTTTGTATCAACAGCGATGACCTTACCCTCTTTGCCTTTATCCTTGCCGGCGATGATCTTTACCATATCATCTTTCTTGATCTTATTCATCGTAGGTCCTCCTTATAATACTTCGGGAGCGAGAGAAACGATCTTCATGAAGCCATGATCACGAAGCTCTCTGGCTACCGGCCCGAAAATACGGGTTCCGCGGGGAGTGCCGTCTTCCTTGAGGATAACTGCTGCATTCTCGTCGAAACGGATATATGCGCCGTTAGGTCTGCGGGTCTTCTGTACGGTACGTACTACCACTGCCTTTACGACGTCACCCTTCTTTACCATGCCGCCGGGCGTTGCATCCTTCACGGTTGCCACGAAGGTGTCGCCGATGCGTGCATATCTTCTTGTTGAGCCGCCGCATACACGGATGACAAGGAGTTCCTTGGCACCGGTGTTATCAGCAACCTTAAGTCTGGTTTCCTGCTGTACCATGTTGATTCTCCTCCTTATCTTGCCTTCTCAACGATCTTAACCAGTCTCCATCTCTTTGTCTTGGAAAGAGGTCTGGTCTCCATTACTTCTACGGTATCGCCGATGCCGCACTCATTGTTCTCGTCGTGAGCCTTAAGGGTATAAGTCTTCTTGACGATCTTACCGATCAAGGGGTGCTTGACATGCTCTTCGATGGCAACGGTGATGGTCTTGTCCATCTTATCGCTTGTTACCTTGCCGATACGTGTTTTTCTGAGATTTCTTTCTTCCACGGTCAAATTCTCCTTTCCCCTGATCATTTGTTGTTCTGCTTGGCGGTCATAACGGTCTCGATACGAGCAATGTTCTTGCGAACTTCCGTTATTCTTGCCGTGTTGTCCAGCTGATTAGTTGCGTTCTGAAACCTAAGATTGAAAAGTTCCTTCTTAGCTGCAACAAGATCCTCTGCTAATGCTTTAACGTCTTTCGCGTTCAGCTCTTCCAAATACTTTTTACTCTTCATTAGTTTTCACCGCCTTCTAATTCTGCCTTGGAAGCGATCTTGCATGTAAGCGGTAACTTATGCATTGCAAGACGCAGAGCTTCCTTAGCTGCTTCCTCCGGAACGTCGCCGATCTCGAAAAGAACGCGACCCGGCTTGATTACTGCTACGTAGCCTTCTACAGCACCCTTACCTGAACCGCCTCGAACGCCGATGGGCTTGGAGGTAACAGGCTTATCCGGGAATACCTTGATCCATACCTGGCCGCCACGCTTGATGTAACGAGTCATGGCAACACGGGCTGCTTCGATCTGGTTGGCTTTGAGCCAGCAGCGCTCGGTAGCGACGAGGCCGAAATCACCGTATGCGATCTTATTGCCGCGGTTTGCCTGGCCTTTCATGGAACCACGCTGCTGCTTACGATATTTTGTTCTCTTAGGCATTAACATGATTATTTATCGCTCCCTTCCACTGCTTTTTTTCTCTGGGGAAGCACCTCGCCCTTGTAGATCCATACCTTGACGCCAAGTCTGCCGTAGGTAGTAGCTGCCTCTGCAAAACCGTAGTCAATGTCGGCTCTTAAGGTCTGAAGCGGGATGGTTCCTTCTGAATAGAACTCACCTCTGGCAATATCAGCGCCGCCGAGACGTCCGCCTACATATGCCTTGATTCCCTTTGCGCCTGACTTCATGGTCCTGCCGATAGCCTGCTTTACAGCACGACGGAAGGATACACGGTTCTCAAGCTGCTGTGCGATGGATTCTGCAACCAGCTGCGCATCCTTATCGGGGCGCTTGATCTCCTTGATGTCCATGAAGAGCTTCTTTGAAGTATACTTCTGAGTTTCCTTTTTCAGGTTCTCGATCTCTGAACCGCCTTTGCCGATCACAACGCCGGGCTTTGCAGTATAGAGGACGACCTTCACTCTGTCAGCAGTTCTTTCGATCTCGATCTTGGAGATGCCTGCTGCGTAGAGCTTTTTCTTAAGGAACTTTCTGATGTTATAGTCTTCCACGATGGAATCTGCGAAGTCTTTGCCTTCTGCATACCACTTGGAATCCCAGTCTTTAATGACACCGACTCTGAGGCCGTGCGGATTAACTTTCTGTCCCATGCTTTCCTCCTTACTTCTTCTCGTCCAGGATAACGGTAATGTGAGAGGTACGCTTCTCAATGCGATAAGCTCTGCCCTGTGCTCTGGGCTGTACTCTCTTCATGGTGGGTCCCTTGTCTGCGTAGCATGCTGCCACGAAAAGGTTCTCTCTGTCCATGCCGTTGTTGTTTACTGCATTGGCTGCAGCGGATTCCAGTAACTTCTTAACTAAGGTTGAAGCATATCTGGGATTGTATGTTACGATACCCAGAGCCGTGTTAAGATCCTTGCCTCTGATCGCATCCAGTACGAAGCATGCCTTCTGTACGGATACTCTTGCGTATGAGAGCTTTGCGCTGGGACGAGTATCTTTAACGGCATTTCTTTCTCTCTTAATCTGTGATCTATGACCTTTTGCCATTTCAATATCCTCCTTCCAGCTTATTTAGCACCGGTCTTCTTCTCGTCTCTGCCATGGCCCTTGAAGGTCCTGGTTACAACGAACTCGCCGAGCTTGTGTCCTACCATGTCTTCAGTTACGAACACCGGTACGTGTTTTCTGCCGTCATGAACGGCGATCGTGAAGCCTACCATCTGCGGGAAGATAGTAGAACGTCTTGACCATGTCTTGATGACTGCCTTCTGACCGGAAGCGTTCATAGCGTCGATCTTCTTGAGCAGTGAGGCATCAGCAAACGGTCCTTTTTTCAATGAACGATGTGACATTTCCTTTCTCCTCCTCTATTACTTGATGGCTCTGCCGTCGCGTCTTCTCATGATCATCTTGTTGGATGATTTCTTCTTCTTTCTGGTCTTCAGACCCATAGCGGGCTTACCCCAGGGCGTTGAAGGACCGGGACGGCCGATAGGTGCACGACCTTCTCCACCACCGTGCGGGTGGTCGTTCGGGTTCATTACAGAACCGCGGACGGTAGGTCTGATACCCATGTTTCTTACACGTCCTGCCTTGCCGTAGTTGACAAGGTTGTGCTCACCGTTTCCTACGACACCGATGGTGGCGCGGCACTCCAGGGAAACCATTCTCATTTCGCCTGAGGGAAGTCTTAAGGTGGCGTACTTGCCTTCCTTAGCCATCAGCTGTGCAGCGTTGCCTGCAGATCTTACCATCTGTCCGCCCTTGCCGGGAAGGAGCTCGATGTTGTGGATGCTGGTACCTACGGGAACCTTTTCCAGCGGCAGGCAGTTGCCTACTCTTGCTTCTGCCTCGGGACCATTCATTACTTCCATGCCTACGGTCAGGCCTTCGGGAGCAAGGATGTATCTCTTCTCGCCGTCGGTGTAGCAGATCAGAGCGATGTTTGCCGTTCTGTTGGGATCGTACTCGATGGCGATCACTTTTGCTGCGATGCCGTCCTTATCGTTTCTTCTGAAATCAACGATCCTGTACTTCTGTCTGTTTCCGCCGCCGTGATGACGAACGGTGATCTTACCCTGGTTATTACGTCCGGCAGTCTTCTTCTTGCCGGCAAGAAGGCTTCTCTCGGGTGTGTCCTTTGTGATCTCCGCAAAGTCATAACCGGTCATCTGTCTTCTTGAAGGTGTATAAGCCTTATATGTCTTAATACCCATGACTTTTTACTTTCTCCTTTACTTTATTCTCGCAGTGTGCTCTGCATAATCATTACAGACCTGAGTAGATCTCGATCTGCTTGGAATCCTTGGTAAGGGTCACGATAGCCTTCTTGGTGGCTACGGTCTTACCGAAGGTGTATCCGCGTCTCTTTGTCTTGCCGTCCTTGTTCATGGTGTTTACGGACTCCACTTTGGTTCCGGGGAACATCTTCTCAACGGCTTCCTTGATCTGCGTCTTGGTTGCATCCGGCTGTACAAGGAACGTGTACTTGCCTGCTGCCATAGCGCTCATGGATGATTCGGATACTACCGGGCTGAGGATCACATCGTAATACTTTAAGTTAGCCATTATGCGTATACCTCCTCGATCATCTTAACTGCTTCCTTGGCAACGATCACGGTATCATACTTCATTACATCGTATGTATTGAGTGAATTCACCTGAGTGGTCTTAACGCCGGGAATGTTTCTTGCGGAAAGAATTACGTTCTTGTCGTTGGAATCCAGGATCACAAGAGCCTTAGCGACCTTCAGAGCGTCCAGCATAGCCTGGAAGTTCTTTGTCTTGATCTCGTCCAGCTTGATATCCTTTACCACGAAGAACTTCTCGTCCTGTACGCGGCTGGTGAGTGCGCTCTTAAGAGCTGCTCTCTTCTCCCTCTTGTTCATGGAGATGGAATAATCTCTCGGTACGGGTGCGAATGCGATACCGCCGTGTGTCCACTGGGGAGCTCTGGTCGAACCCTGACGGGCGTGACCGGTACCCTTCTGTCTCCAGGGCTTTGCGCCGCCGCCGGATACTTCTGATCTGGTCTTGGCCTTCTGGGTGCCCTGACGCATGTTGCAAAGCTGTGCAACTACTGCCTGGTGTACAAGGTTTTCGTTGACCTCTACTCCGAATACGGCATCGGACAGGTCGATCTTGCCGACTTTCTTGCCCTGCATATCAAATACAGCTACATTTGCCATTTCTTTCGTCCTCCTTTCTCTCCATCAAATCACTTGCCTGATTTTACAGTCTCTTTGATGGTTATGAGGGACTTCTTCGGTCCGGGTACGGAACCCTTAACCAGCAACAGATTGTTTTCAGCATCAACTCTGACGATCTCAAGATTCTGCACAGTTCTCTGAACGGAACCCATGTGACCGGGCATTCCCTTGCCCTTCCAGATACGGCCGGGTGTGGTTGCGGAGCAGTTGGAACCCTGATGACGGTGGAACTTGGAACCGTGCTTCATGGGACCTCTGTGCTGTCCGAATCTCTTGATGGCACCCTGGTATCCTTTACCCTTTGAAACAGCGGTAGCATCTACCTTATCGCCTGCTGCAAAGATGTCGGCCTTGATCTCATCTTTTACATTGTACTCGGAAGCATTCTCGAATCTGAATTCTCTTAAGAATCTCTTTACCGGAACGCCTGCCTTTGCAAACTGACCTTTTTCGGGCTTGTTTGCAAGCTTCTCTCTCATGTCCTGGAATGCAACCTGGACAGCATCATAACCGTCTTTATCAGCAGACTTTACCTGCATTACCACGCAGGGACCTGCCTGAAGGACGGTCACCGGAACGAGCTCACCGTTTTCCGCGAAAACCTGAGTCATTCCCACTTTTGTAGCGAGAATCGCCTTTTTCATTTTGTTTCCTCCTTAATAATCTACAGCGGAGCCTTACGGCTCTTGAAAGACCAGCGCATCCTTACGGATGGAAGGTATTTCTTACTTAATTATTCTGCCTTTTCCTCTGCAGCTTTCTTTACTGCGGGCTTCTTGGCTGCGGGCTTCTTAGCCGCGGGCTTCTTGGCTGCGGGCTTGGTGACCAGCTGCTTTCTGACTGCCTTTGTCTTGTCTGCCTCGTTCTTCATCTGAACATCGATGTATACGCCTGCGGGCATATCCAGCTTCTGAAGGGTATCCATGGTCTTGGGACCGGGATTCAGGATGTCGATGAGTCTCTTGTGCGTTCTCTGCTCGAACTGCTCTCTGCTGTCCTTATACTTGTGAACGGCACGAAGAATGGTTACTACCTCTTTCTTGGTGGGAAGGGGTACGGGGCCGCTTACCTCTGAGCCTGACTTCTTGCAGCTGTCAACGATTTTTGCTGCGCTCTGGTCGATGAGCTCGTGATCGTAAGCCTTGAGGGTTATCCTCATGATCTGATTTGCCATAAAAAAAGTCGCCTCCTATTCGTACTTTCTTTTGTGAGCTGTACGACGAGTGGTGACTGTACACGTTGTCGGGTGTGTCGCGCTTTGAAGTGCGAACCTGCACCCCGCTATCCGGTCTGTGCCGGAGCTGATTGTTGGTACAGTGACTTGTCGCCAATATTGTTTTGACATTTGCTCCCCGTAAAAACCCGCACCGGCTTATGTTTTTGCCATGTGCGGCAACCTCACGGATCTACGCTATCATGCCACAGCTTCCCTAAAATAACACAAAAGCGCCTGCCATGCAAGCGCTTTTGATAGAATCTTGTATTTTTTTTAGTACAATGTATTATCTTTCGACCACGACCACAAAATCTTGTGTTTTTATTCCTGTTCCTGGTACTCCGGCTCAATGGTCTCTGATACTGCAGCCGTTCCGCCGTCCCTGATACCGGAAGCATCCGATCTGTATTCCACGTCGCCGGGCTGTTTGTTCTTATTATAATTCTTTACCAGATAGCCGCTGGCGTTGACCAGATACGTGGTGCCATCCACCTTGATGAAGGCCAGTTTGTCATCCGTTGCCTTCTGAAGCTTTCCTTTATAATAAAGGTAGTTGTTGTGAGGACCGCTGAGACCGTATCCCTGCGCATTGAACGCGTACTGCCAGGTGGTGCCGTCACCTTCAACGACTGTCGTTGCCTTCTGCAGGCAGGACTGGCTCTTGGAGCCGAAGTACATGGAAGTGAACCCGCCGCTGCCATTCCTTACCTGTACCAGACCGTAAACGGGATTTCCCTTTTCCGTGAACAGGTACGTATAGGTGGTGCCGTTCTTGGCGATCTTCTTGAAGGTGGCCGCATAGGCTTCCGCGTTGTTGTTGGAGGGGATCTTCGTTCCGTAAGTGGGAACGCCCTTGTTATCGAAGTAGTACCACTGCACGTCTCCGTTTCCTTCCGGCGGATATGCGGAGAGCCAGCCGGTATGCGCCGCACCGTAGGTGCCCAGGCTCTTGTCGTTGTTATAGTACCGGTATCCTGCAATGGCAGGTTCCCTGTCCTCCAGCTTCACCCAGCCGGTCTGCATCACGCCGTTGGTATCAAACGCATATCTGACGCCTTCGATGCTGAATTCCTTGAAATCGGTATCGCTTGCCCTGCAGGCTTTTCCGCTGTTCTGGAAGTAGAACCAGTATGTGCCATCATTGTCATCCTCCATTTTGTGGGAGATGTTCATGTCGGATGCGGGAGCCAGCTTCTTCCACGCATTCGTCACCATGTGTCCGCCGGCCTCGGCATCGCAGTAATAATAATCGGTCCCGTCATTGTACCAGCCGGTCACCATGGTCCCGTCATAATCAAAGTAGTACCACTGTCCGGAGATCTGCTTTTTCTTTCCGCTCACCATCTTGCCGGTAGCTTCGAAATAATGCCATTTCTCTTTGATCTGGATCCATCTGCCTCTCACCATGCGTCCGGTGGCATCCACGTATCTGTCATCATCCACGAAAGCATCCGTTACCATATAGCCGTTGTAGCCAAGGTAGAAATAATCACCTGCGGAATCCTGCTTCCACTGGTTGTAGACCGGCTGCCCGTTCTCCAGATACTTCCAGCCCTTTTCATCCTTTGCCCACTCGGCAAAAGCAGCCGAAGCAAGCGCCATGGAAATGGCTGCTGCGAGGATCATGATCTTTGCGAATCTTTTCATAACTATATCTCCCGATGAGGCACGGATACTCTGCGCCTGATACAATATTGTCAATACAGAGGGATTATACAATTATTATGTAAATCATGCAACATTTATATTGTTACCAAATTGTTACATTTTCCTAACTTTGCGTCTTTGTAAACACGGCTCTGCCTGCGGCGCCTTCGGGAAGGATCCGGCCGGTACCGGCTACGGGAAGTCCCAGTTCTCCGGTCTCGATCACGGCATGAATACCGCTTTTTCTGAAAGCACACGGTCCGGCAGCGCCGCCGTCTCCGTTCAGCGAAAGATCCAGCATATAGCCAAGAACGCCGGGCTGCAGGCCGGTGGTGTAGCTGTTGATCAGGAAGAAAAGCGGGTCGTCGGACAGAAGCTGCTTCGTGAGTTCAACAAAAGGCCAGATGGACGTCTCGATCTTCCATACCTCTCCGTCCGGTCCTCTGCCGTAGGACGGCGGATCCATAATGATCGCGTCGTAGTGATTGCCCCGGCGGATCTCCCGTTCCACGAACTTGCGGCAGTCATCCACCAGCCAGCGGACCGGCGCTTTTTCCAGCCCCGACGAAACGGCATTTTCTTTTGCCCATGCCACCATGCCTTTGGAAGCGTCCACGTGAGTCACTGCTGCTCCCGCCGCCGCGGCCGCCAGGGTGGCGCCGCCGGTATAGGCAAACAGATTGAGCACTTTCACGGGACGGCCGGATGCCGTTCTCTCTGAAATGAGCCGGTAGGACCATTCCCAGTTTGCCGCCTGTTCCGGGAAGACTCCCGTATGCTTGAAGGCAAAGGGTTTCAGGTTGAACGTGAGACGTTTTCCGGGCAGGTCGTAGCCGATCTTCCATTCTTCCGGCAGGTCGAAGAATTCCCAGGAACCGCCGCCTTTTTCGCTGCGGTGATAGTGAGCATTGGGCTTTTTCCATGCCTTTCCCTTTTCTTCCGTCCAGATCACCTGGGGGTCCGGACGGATGAGGCGGTACGGCCCCCAGCTCTCCAGCTTTTCACCGCCGCTGGTGCCAAGCACCTGATAATCTTTCCAGTTGTCAGCGATCCACATTTATCTGCCTCCGGTCAGTACCGAATACACTTTCGGCACGTATTTCTTCATGATGACGGACAGCCCGTATGCTGTCCCTATGCAGATGGCGGGCATCATCAGATAGGTGATGACGTTTGCCGTCTGATTGCCGTTCAGTCCCGCCGCCGTCTCCAGCGCCCAGATGATGCGGATGATCATGTAGTGGGTGGCGTAGACGAAGAAGTTCACTTTCATCCAGGGCCGCACCTCTATGCCGCCCTTCTTTTCATATACAAGTTCCACAAGGAAATATACGGCCAGTGCCCCGGCGGCGCGGTAGCCTACTTCGCAAATGTTCCTTAAGTCCGCGGGAAGCACGCTCCGCACCAGCAGGAATAACGCTGTCGCGGCAACTGTGATAATGAAGCCACGCGCGGGCGGTACCATGCTTCGGCGCCATTCCGCAGCTTCGGACAGTTCTCGCTTCGCTGCGAAACTCGCTGCGGAGCTGGCGCAGCTCGCAATCCACCCGCGCTGTGCGTCGTCAGGCAGAGAGGCAGCCGGTAGCGAATCGTGCAGGGCATCGTCAGGCGACGGTGGATTTCGGTGTGTGCCTGCTTCGGGACGAGTAGCAGCTTGCTGCTCCCGAAGGCCCGAACAGGCACCCCGAAGGGTACCGCCGTCGCCGTATGTGCCGCGCAGCACCAAATAGGCTCCCAGACAGTAGTAGAACAGCGCGTCTTCGTTGCAGTAGTGGAACGGAAGTTTTGCGTACAGGACCGCCAGTGTAAAGATGGCGGCAAGCAGAATGAGCGCCGCCGCGCGCCCTTTCTTCATTATATAATAGATGACCGGTGCCAGGACGGTGATGAGGATGAGCTGGAACATGTACCAGAACACGGGATTGCACCGGTACAGGAATACGGCTTCGAAGATCTCCCCGATCTGCGCCCGTCCCGTCACCAGATAGATCACGAAATAGATGGCATTCCACAGAAGATACGGGATCACCAGGGTGTTCACCCGGCGCTTCAGCTTCCCTCTGACGGCTTCCTTTTCGGCAGCCGCGTCATCCGACGGGATCCCCTTCATGAACAGATATCCGCTCAGCATGAAGAATCCGGGCACGGCCACCTGTCCGGGAACATAACTTAAGAGTGGCTCCCCTGCGTGGAGCCACACTACAAAGATCGTAAATATGAAACTGGTGAGCAGAAGCTTTTCGTTCTGTTTCATCTTTATTTTTTCTGCGCTTCCTTATACTCCGCCACTTTATTGGCGATCCTTTCGTAGGGGGCCAGCAGCGGATCCATGGATGCGTTGTGATTCAGGGTATCGATGATCAGCGCCACATACTTGGCCAGCTTCACTTCCTTATACCAGGGCTTTTCCACCAGCCCGTCGGGATGATGGATCAGGTCCGTGGTGAATACCTTGTCGATGATGCCGAACTCATTGGCCACGTCGAATTTCTCCAGTCCGCCGGTAAAGAGGCCGAAACTTGCGAAACAGAACACTCTCTTCGCGCCTCTCTTCTTTAAGGACTTGGCAACATCCACCATGGTGCCGCCGGAGGAGATCATGTCATCTACGATGAGCACGTCCTTGCCGGTCACGTCGGCGCCCAGGAATTCAAAGGCCACCACCGGGTTTCCTTCTGCAGAATAATCTCTTCTCTTATAGAACATGCCCATGTCCAGGCCCAGGTTGTTGGCAAAGAAGATCGCACGGGGCATGCCGGCTTCATCGGGGCTGATCACCATCATGTGGTCGGTGTCGATGGTAAGATCCGGCACGGAATTCAAAAGTGCCTTGATGTGCTGATGCACGGGGGTCACGGATTCGAAGGTGGTAAGGGGGATGGCGTTCTGTACTCTGGGCTCGTGGGCGTCGAAGGTAATGATGGTGCTGACGCCCATCTCCTCCAGCTCCTGCAGCATCTGGGCGCAGTCCAGAGATTCCCGCTCCGTTCTGGCATCCTGTCTGCCTTCATACAGATAGGGCATGATGACGGTAAGGCGCTTTGCCCGGCCGGCGGAAGCGGAGATCAGACGCTTTAAGTCCGCGAAATGATCGTCGGGAGAATAATGGTTCTCCACGCCGTTTACCTTATAGGTGATGGAACTGTTGGTCACGTCCGAAATGAAATACAGATCGTAGCCACGGACGGATTCCTCGAACACGCCCTTTCCTTCGCCGGAACCGAAACGGGGCGTTTTGGAACCGATGATATAGCTTTCGCGCTCGTAGCCGGTGAACAGAAGATGATCTTTCTCCAGATCGTCACGCTCCGCTCTCCACTTCTCCAGATAATCGTCCACTTCCTTTACGAAGCTTTCCTCTCCTGCCAGGGAAACGATCCCCAGGGGGCCGAAAGGAACGGATACCGGTTTCTGCTCAGATCTGCCTTTGATTTTTTCTGTACTCATGTTCTGTCTCCTTTGGTGCGTGCCTTTTTCAGGCGAAGATCCGTTCCGAAAAATCCGATGACGGTGTACCCTCCCATGATGCGGGAAGAAATGCGTTCCCCGTACATGCGGCTTATTTCGTTCAGATCACAGTTCGATGATATTATAGTTGAAGAACCCGTGGAAAGTCTACGGGAAATCAGCGAAAACAGCCGGGATACGGAAAAATCGGAAATGGCCTCCGTTCCCAGATCGTCAATGATGAGAAGATCGCAGTTCTCCGCCTTCTCAAGCCGTGAAGCCGTGCCGTCCGGCTCGTCGCCTCTGGCGGCTTTCCGGTACATGTCGAAAAGCTCCGCGGCGCTTACGTAGATCACCGTGTTCTGCCGGTCCATGAGGCTCTTTGCCACGCAGCCGGTCAGATAGGTCTTTCCGGTGCCGGAGGGCCCGGTAAGAAACAGGTTGTGGGAACCGGGACGGTCGAACTCCTCCACGTACCTGATCATCCAGGGGATCACGTTCTTTTCCATGTAAGCCTTCTGGGTAAGTTTCCTTCCGGGAAGATCCGGCATGGGCGCGGAATCGTCATAAACGGCGGAAGAAAACTTCTCCATGCCGAAGACGGGAAGAAATCCGGGAAGTCCGGACTCCCGGTTGATGAGCTCCGCCTCCAGAGAAGCAAAGCAGGAACACTTCTCATTCTCCACGTAGCCGGTATCCCCGCATTTTCTGCAGGTGAACGACGGCTCCAGCTGATCCGGCCGGAACCCGTATTCCTTTAACAGATCCTTTTTCGTCTTCAGAAGATCCCGGCGCATCTTCACGCACTCGGACACCTTCTTTTTCCCCGCTTCCCTATCCTTCGCGAACCGGGCGGAAAGCTCCTCCCGGTTAATGCGCATCAGTTCCTCATTTAAGTCGGAAAGAGCAGGAATGGCCTTTTCCGCCTCTTCCTGCTTTCTGCTCTGATCCCTGTAAGCGAACGCCCTGCGCCCGTCAAGGACTCTCTTTATTTCGTTGTACTGCTCTGCTGTCAGTGACATCAATCCACCAGTTTCTCCATGAGATCCTGCATGGCCAGTTTGTTGTAGTCCGTCTTTCTGTCGGACGAAACGATCCTGGGGGAAACGCTCTCCGCTTTCTTTTTCTTCTTCCCCTGGCGGCTCTTCACGTAATTTCTGGCCGCTTCCTCCGTCCGGATACCGTTGGCGGCCCAGTCCGCGCCGGCTTTCTCAATGTAGCGCATATCGCCGCCGGCGTTATCCACCGCGTAGGCCACCAGATAATCGATCACCTCTGCGGGAAGGGACAGCCCGTCATACAGATAGGCCAGCACCTGGATCTCCGCGTCGCTCATCACACGGGAAAGATAGGTCTGCGCGATGATGAGCAGCTGCCGGAAGGTATCGTCCAGCTTTAAGCGGGCCAGGATCCTGGTGCTCTCCGCGCCGCGGTAACGGCTTCTCAGATCGTCCGTCTGTGGTCTTTCTTCTTCCTGCCCGGTCATGGTCAGTACGCCTTTCTCCTGCCAGTATTTCACGGCACGTTCCACATCGCCCTCGGTGAGCATCAGTGCACCGGCCGCTTCGCTTAAGGTAACTTCCCGGGCAGCGTTTCGTAAAAGCCACAGATAGACCTTCACGTAATCGCCGTTTGCCTGGGGCATGTATTCATCTATAAATCGATCGCTTACGGGGACTGCTCCCACGGAAAGCGCGTTTTGTACATTCATCATTTCACTCCAATGGTTGATGTCTGAATTTTAACACCTGAGGGGTGAAAAGTGAATAGATGAGGGGTTTACGTAAAGATTTTGTGGATAATGTGGATAAATCCGAAAAAGCCTTATAAATAAGGGGTTTCCGTTTTCACTTATCCACAGAGAAACTTTACATAAATAGCTGAACGGCTGTTCACGGATGTTGATAACTATTCCTCTGTCAGCGAATCCGCTATTTCTACCACGTTTCCGGCACCCATGGTTATCAACACGTCGCCGGGGGACAAATTCTCTCTCACGTAATTCTTAATTTTTTCAAAATCGCCCAGATAAACGGCATTTCCGCCGATCTGATTGATCCGTTTGGCCAGGTCTTCCGAACTGACACCGTAAACGTCCTTTTCTCTCGCCGCGTAGATATCGGCCACGATCACCTCGTCGCACAGCATCAGCGCATTGGCAAAATCCTTTAAAAGCGCCTTCGTACGGGAATAGGTATGGGGCTGGAAAACCACCGTCAGCTTCCTGTGGGGATACAGCTGTGCGGCTTTCAGCGTGGCCATGATCTCCTGGGGATGATGGGCGTAGTCGTCGATGACGGTCCAGCCGTCCACTTCGCCTCTCACCTGGAACCTGCGGTCCGTGCCGGTGTAATACACCAGTGCCTTTGCCGCTTCTTCCGGAGCGATTCCCAGGCGCTCGCAGGCGGCGATGGCCGCCAGGGAATTGTACACGTTGTGCTGTCCGGGAACGGAAAGCTGCACATGGCAGCAGGGCTCTCCCTTCTTTAACAGCGTATAGGACGCACAGGCCTTGTCATCGTAAGTAATGTCCTTCGCCGCGTAGTCATAGTCCGCGGATTTACCGAAAGTCACGAAGCCGCACTTCAGATCTTCCAGGAAATACTCCACGTGATGGATATCCCCGTTGATCACCAGAAATCCCCGTTCATCCTGGGGCAGCCGCATGATGAATTCCCTGAAGGAATGACGGATGTCGTCGATGTCGCGGAAGAAATCCAGATGATCCGCTTCCACGTTCAGCACCACGGAAAGGGTGGGATAGAAACTTAAGAAGCTGTTGCAATACTCACAGGCCTCTGCCACGAAAACGTCGGAGGCGCCGATGCGGATGTTTCCGCCGATGGACTTCAATACGCCGCCTACGGAAACGGTGGGATCCTTCCCGGCCTCCAGAAGGATCTGGGTGATCATGGAGGTGGTGGTGGTCTTTCCGTGGGTGCCGGCCACGTTTACGGATTCCCGGTAGTTGAGCATCAGCTCACCCAGAAGCTCCGCCCTGGTCATCAGCGGGATGTGGCGGCGATATACTTCCTGAAGTTCCGGATTGTCCTGCCGGATGGCAGCCGTATAGACCACCACGTCGGGCGCGTCGATATTGGAGGCCGCCTGACCGATGGTAACTCTGGCGCCGGCTCTTTTCAGATTTTCCGTCAGTTCCGATTCTTTCGTATCGGAACCGGAAACAGAAAAGCCCTTGTCCATCAGGATGTCGGCCAGTCCGGACATGGAGATGCCGCCGATACCGATGAAATGGACGCGGCAGGGTTTATTGAAATTTATCTGATACATGTATTGCCTTTCTGTTGCGGAGAATTCCCCGCTGTAAATTATTCTTTCCACGCAAGCATCCGCATGGAATTGAGGATGCACAGCACGGTGACGCCTACGTCCGCGAAAACGGCCATCCACATGCCGGTGATGCCGAAAGCTCCCAGGATAAGGAACAGCACTTTTATAAAAAGCGCAAAGACGATATTCTGTTTCGCGATCTTCATGGTGTCGCCCGCCAGCCGCATGGCCTTCGGGATCTTCAAGAGGTCGTCGTCCATGATGACCACATCGGCCGCTTCGATGGCCGCGTCCGACCCCAGGCATCCCATACTGATGCCTACGTCAGCCCGCTTTAGTACCGGCGCGTCGTTGATGCCGTCACCCACGTAGCCCAGCATCCCTTCCACCTTCTGCTTAAGCTTTTCCAGTTCCGTGATCTTTCCTTCCGGAAGAAGAGACGCGTGGACCTCGTCCAGTCCCAGTTCCTCTCTGACAGCTTCTGCCGCAGTCTCGTTGTCGCCGGTAAGGAGCGCGATCTTTTTCACGCCAAGTTGTCTGAGTTTTGCCAGAGCCTCTTTTGCCTCCGGCTTTACGGAGTCCGCAATGAGCACGGTGCCCAGGTATTTTCCGTTTTCCGCCACCCGTACCAGAGTGCCGGCTTCCTTCGTTTTTTCAAAAGGCACACCGTACTGCTCCATCAGAGCGTCGTTTCCGGCCAGAAGCTCGCTGCTTCCTGCCTTTACCACCAGTCCTTTTCCGGAAAGGTACTCGGATCGGTCCGCCTTCGGATACTCTCCCTTTGCCTCCGCCAGGATGCTTAAAGCAATGGGATGATCGGAAAGGCTTTCCGCCGTACAGGCCTTTTTCATAAGCTCTTCTTCCGAAACGCCTGCTGCCGGCATCACCTTCTGCACTTTGAATTCGCCTTTGGTGAGCGTTCCCGTTTTATCCGAAGCCAGCGTCCTCATGCCGGAAAGGGCCTCCAGATAGTTGGATCCCTTGATGAGGATGCCGTTTGCGGATGCCGTTCCCAGTCCCGCAAAGAAGCTTAAAGGTACGGAGACCACCAGGGCGCAGGGGCAGCTGATCACCAGGAAGGTGCAGGCGCGCCGGAGCCACTCCGAAAACGGCTGTCCGGTAAGAAGCGGCGGTATCACGCAAAGGAGCACCGCGGCTCCCACCACGATCGGCGTGTAGACCCGCGCGAATTTCGTAATGAAGTTTTCCGTCTCCGATTTCCGGTCGGCGGCTTCTTCGGTCAGTTCCAGCACCCTTGCCACCGTGGAATCCCTGTATTCCTTCTGCACCAGACACTGTAAGGTGCCGGGGCCGTTGACACAGCCGGAGATCAGACTGTCACCGGGACCTGCGCCTTGCGGCACGGATTCGCCGGTCATGGACGAAGTATCCACCCGGGAGCTTCCTTCCCGTACTTCGCAGTCCACGGGGATCCTCTCCCCGGGAAGGATCTGAATGATATCACCTGCCTTCAGGTCTTTCGGATCCAGCGTAACGAGCGTTCCGTCCCCCTCCAGCCTGTGCGCCGTCTGCGGCACGATGTCCAGAAGAGCCCGGATGGAGTCGTGAGACTTATCCACCGCATAGTCCTCGAACATTTCGCCAATGCCGTAGAAAAGGAATACTGCGGCGGCTTCCGCGTTCTCTCCCACGAAAAACGCGCCCACGGATGCCAGGAACATGAGGAAATTTTCGTCCAGCACCTCGCCGTGAAAGATTCCGCCTGCGGCCTCTCTGATCACGCCGGTGCCGCAGAGCAGATAGGGTACCAGGTAGCAGATGAGGTTCACCCACCGGTTTTTGAGGATGGGGAGCTTCACCACGTGCTCCAGGATCAGAAGTATCCCGAAAATAACGATGGCAAGGACCAGACGGACTTTCTTTCCCCGTCCGTTCTCTTCCTCGCCGTGTTCGTGTTCATGACCGTGTTCGTGCTCCATCAGTCAAACGCTCCTTTCAGCGCCCATTCATAGGTATTGGCCGCCTGGGCAAAGGAAAGCGACGCGTTGGATACCGCTGCCTCGCAGCTTAAACATTCCAGCTCCCTTCCCAGATATTCTGCCCTGCCCAGAAGCCCCAGCGCATACTGCCGCTTTGCCTGGTCCCTGGTAAGCTGTGCCCGCCTGAGGGAGGTCTGCGCGGAAGCATACAAAAGCTTCTGCTCCATGAGCGAAGCATAGATCTTATCGAATTTTCCGGAAAGTTCCGCCTTCTTCTGATTGACGGCACCGTCCCGCTCAACGAGCGCGCCGCTGCCCTTGTAGTTTTTCAGATCCGAAATGCTTTCCAGTTCCTTGTTATTGTCAAAAGCCTGCTTTCTGGCGGCTTCCACGTCGATCCCGTCATATTTTGCGGGATCCGGTACCGGCACGGGGCCGATCTCCGGCGGGTCCTCCGCCGCGTAGCCGGTCTGCATGCCGATGGCCCTCTTAAGCTCCGTAAGGCCGTTGTCTACGGTAAGCAGCGTGGCCCGCGCCTCCTGAAGCTGGGCATCGGCCGATGCCACCGCCGCCTGGGTGGCCAGATCCTTTCCCTGCAAGTCTGCCTGGGTCTGCGCCATGGCTTCATAAAGGGCGATCTGTTTTTCCACCAGCTGCCTGTTCACCAGAAGCTGATGATACGATACCATCAGACCTTCCACCACCCGGGTGATCTGATCTCTCACCGGCTTTAAGGAATCGTCATACGTCTTTGTGATCATGTGCACCTGGTTGTCCAGCTGCTGGATCCCCTTTTTGGCCTGCTGCCGGGATTCCTTCAGATAGTTTTCCGTCTGGGAAAGCATTGCCAGCGTCTGGTCCACCGTGGTGCCGCGGGCATCGATGACCATGCTGCCGGGAAGGCCGGAAAGTTTTTCCCTCTGGAGCCTGATCTCCTCCAGGTTCTGATCGATGGTATCGATGGACTTTTCCAGGTTCTCCGCGTCTTCTCTGCGGCCGGAATCCAGATCGTTCACAAACCCTTCCGCCGTATCCGCATACTGACGGTAGGTGGGATTCCAGTATTTCACCAGCGTCTCCACCTCGTCCCATTCCACGGTGTGGTCCATGAGCCGGGCATTTTCCTCCCCGTTTTCCAAAAGGGAAGCTGCCGGTCCCACGGCAAGGGAAGCAAAGCTCCATGTGCCCGAAAGCACTGCCGCCAGCACCAGTCCCGCTATTTTTTTCTTCATGTTTTTCTTCATCACAGAGCACCGTCCAGTGCCATATCGTAATCCACTTTTGCTTCCATCAGGTCGTACCAGGCGTTTTCGCTGGCGCTCCTGGCAGAATTCACCTCATATTCCCTGGCCGCGTATTCCATCCGGGAAATAAGCCCCAGGGAGAGCTGCTTGGCCGAAACGGAAAGTTCCTGGGCCTTCACCGCGTACAGAGCCGCCTTTGCTTCATAGGTGCTCTTCTTTAAGATGAGCGCGTCGTAGGCCGAAACGAAAGCCGATCTTACGGTAACGGTATCGTTCTCCAGCTGCTTTCTGTATTTTTCCTCCGTGGTGCCGCCCATGCGTTTGGCATTCTCATAAAGCACCCTGTCCGAACGGAGCGTCAGGCTCTGTTCCAGAGCTTTCGCCATGTCCCCGTCCTTATCCGCCGGCACCAGAGCGGACAGTTCCGGCACGGGCTCCGGCCCGATCTCGGCGGGGCTGTCATACTGCCAGCCGCACATGGTGATGAGCCGCTTGTAGCCGGCACTGATGGATGCGTCCATGGAAACGGCGGCCGCCTGTGCCTTCTGCAGCGCCTCCAGAGCGGTAAGTTCCTCGATCTCCGTCCCGGCTCCGTAACGGCGGCGCGTCACTGCCGAAGTATAGGCCCGGTTCAGATAATCCAGCTCCTGCTGCCCGAAGACCTTCTGCTTTCCCAGACGGTAATACTCCAGAAACAGCTTCTTCGTTTCCGCTATGATGTCCTTCCTCACCTTTTCGGAAGAAAGCTCCATGGTACGGTAGTCGTTCACGTGATCGGCCGCCTGGGTGCGCAGCGTTTCCGCCTGCATCAGGTATGCCGCCGCCTGAGTGGCGCTGGTGGCCTCCGCCTGATACGCCATGTCCTCATAAGTCTGGGCCATGGACTCCAGCCTGTTGGCCGTAGCCTCGGCGCTCCGGCCGTTTTCCGCCTGGGAGGCGCGGCCTATCTCATTGGCGATCACCGTGGGATTATACGTGCCGATCAGATCCGGGATCTCGTCGTATTCCAGTACATTGTCCTGAAGGCGTGTCAATACTTCCTGGGGAAGAGCGGGCCCTGCCAGGGCGGGCACACAAAGGGCAAATGTGAGGATCAGTGCAATTGTGATCTTTAAAAATCGTTTCATCAGATAATTTCCTCAGTCTAATTCCGCATAATTCTTGCGCACGCCCCGGTTCCGGTTCATGACGTGATAGTATACGGGCAGCACCAGAAGTGCCATTACCGTGGAGGTGATCAGGCCGCCGATGTTTACCATGGCAAGTCCCTTCATCAGAGCGCCGGCGCCCTGTCCGGTAAATACCAGGGGCAGCATGGAAAGCACGGTGGTAAGGGTGGTCATCAGGATGGGGCGCAGTCTGGTGGCACCGGCCTCAATAAGGGCGGTCTCCAGCTCCATGCCTTCCTCCCGGTACTGGTTCACGGTATCCACGTACAGGATACCGTTGTTTACCACAGTTCCGATGAGCATCAGAAATCCCACCAGAGCCACCATGGTAAGTTCCAGGTTAAAGAGCCACATGAGGCCGAAGGAGCCGATGCAGGCGAAGGGAATGGTGGTCATCACCATGATGGAGAACCTGGGCGACTCGAACTGGGCCGCCATCACCACGAAGATCAGGAATACGGAAATGGCAATGGCCACGTACAGGCTGTTGAACTCCGTATCCAGCATCCTGGAGATCTGGCTCTTTTTCACGCTCGTTCCGCCGATCAGGTTGGGCGTCACGTATTTTGCCGTCAGATCGTCTGCGGTATCGGTATCCGCCAGGTCGGTATACAGAGCGGTCACGGTGCAGGTGTACTGCTTGTCGCTGCGTTCGATGGCCGCCGGGCTGTCTTCATAGCTCACTTTGCCGATATCCCTGAGGAACGCAGTGGTCCCGGCCTGGGAGGTAAGACGGATGTCTTCCACTTTGGACAGGGAATCGAACTCATCCGCCGGGTAGCGGATCTTCACGCTGTATTCCTCTCCGTCGATCTCCATGGTATCCGCTTCCACGCCGGTCATCATGGCATAGATCTGGGCGGAAGCCTGAGCGGGGACGAAACCTTCCGCCGCGGCCAGCACGGGATCGATAGTCACCTTGATGATGGGAGACGCATTATCCAGAGAAGAGCGGATGCCCGTCACTCTGGCGTCCTGCTTCATGCCGTCCTTGATGGCTTCGGAAGCCTCCTTCAGATGATCGTAGGAGGAGTTTACCAGAGTCACGCTGTAGGACTCCGGCACGTTCATGATGCTGGTATAGGAAGAATTGGACACCTCGATGTCGCAGTCCGCCACTGCCTGCAGGTCTCTCCGCCACTTTTCAATGGTCTGGGCCGTCGTCTTTTTCCTGTCGGACTTCAGGTACCCGGTAAGGGTAGCCGAACCGCCGCCGCCATCCAGAGAAAGTCCGGATCCGCCGGAAGAGAGCCGGTAGGATTCCAGGTCCTCATCCTGCGTCACGATGGCTTCGATGTTTTTCAGGATCTTATCTTCTTCCTCTACGGAAATGTTGGGCTTTAAGTTGATGGAGACCTGCACGGTGCCCTGGTCGATATCGGGCATGAGCTTCATATCCATGGTCAGCGCCAGACAGACGGAACCGACAAACAGCACCACTGCCGTAATGAGCACTGCCTTCTTGTGGGCCAGCACGGACTTCATCAGCTTCCGGTAGCCGTCCTGCATGGAACGGATCATCCGGTAGGCGGGCGCCTGTTCCTTTTCCGTCGGTTTATAGTACACGTAGCACAGCGGCACGATGGATACGGCCGAAATGAGGGACGCCGCCATGCAGAACACGATGGTAAGTCCCATGGGCTGGAAGAACTGACTGGCAAGACCGGAAGTGAATGCCAGGGGCAGGAATACCACGCAGGTGGTAAGCGTGGATCCCAGGATGGATTCCGCCACCACGTCGGTGCCCCGCACCGCCGCATGGATATATCCCTTGAAAGTGCGGTCCGGCTCCTCTTCCATCACGCGGAAGCAGGATTCCAGCACTACGATGGAGTTGTCCACCATCATGCCGATGGCCAGCACCAGGGAGCCCATGGTGATGATGTTCAGCGTGTATTTCATGGCCCACATGGCCACAACGCCGGTGAGAGCCGCCAGAGGGATGGACGTGGCAACGATAAGGGATGCCTTCACGTCGCCGTAGAACAGAAACAGCACCACGGTGGAAATGGCGATGGCGACCAGCATGGTCTCGAACATGCTGCGGAGAGAATCCTTGATCTGGTCCGCGCCGTCTTCCACGATGATGAAGCTTAAGTTGCTGTCTTTTGCCTGAAGCTCCGCCAGTGCTTCCTTCACCTGCCTGGAAACGTCCATGGCAGTGAACTGCTGGTTCCGTTCCACGGAAAGGAGCACGTTGTCGGCGCCGTTATAACGGCCGATGGACTTCGCCTCCTCCTGGGTCCGGTTCACGTAGGCGATGTCTTCCAGATACAGGATGTTGCCGTTTCCCGCGGTGATGGGGATGCGCTTCAGCTCTTCCGGGGTCTTGTATTCCACACCGGTAGAGATGCTCATGTCCGTGTTGCCCAGCTTCGTGCTGCCTGCGGGCATGGAATAGGAAGCCGCTCCCACCAGAGCCGCCACGGTATTGATGTCCAGACGGTACTGGCTCATCTTTTCGGGGATCAGCTCGATCTTCACGTAATCCTGTCTGCCGCCGGAGACAGCAACGCTTGCCACGGAGGAAAGCTTCTCCAGTTCCGGCACGATGTTCGCCGTGGAGTAGTTGTAGATGTTATTGACGGCGGTGTTGTTCACACACAGATACATGGCCGAGAGCTGGTCGATGTTCATGATGATGATAAGGGGCTCGTTTGCGTCCTCGGGAAGGCCCGCCTTGGCCACGTCCAGCTTTTTTCTCAGCTCGGAATAGGCATTGTCCATGTCGGTGCCGTAATCGTAGGTGATCATGGTAATGCCGTAGTTCTCATAGGAATTGGAGGAGATGTTGTCCACGTTTGCCAGTGTGGCGCAGCCGTCTTCGATGGGCTTCGTCACCAGCTCGTTGATCTCCTTCGGGGAGGCGCCGGGGTACGTGGTGGTAATGATCAGCATGGGCATGCTGATATCCGGCGTCAGCTCCAGCTTCATGTTGAAGATGGCCATGAAGCCGAAGAACAGAAGCGACAGCACCACAAGGAGTGTGGTGATGGGGCGTTTTAATACAGTCTTTGTGATCCTCAGCATCAGTTTCCGCCTCCCAGCACCTGTACTCTGGCGCCTCCATAAAGCTGTGCCGTCCAGGTGGCGGCAATTTCGTCCGCGTTCGTCACACCGGATGCGATCTCCGTCAGTTTCCCGTCGGAAAGACCGGTCTGCACCTCCACCTTGTGTACGATGGCCGCACGGTTTCCTTCCATAACACCGGCATCCGTTTCGGCATCGTAGGTCACGGTGAACACGTACTGTTTTCCGCCGTCGTAATAAATGCATGCCGTGGGAAGAGAGGGAACGTTCTCCGCCTTTTCGGAGGTGAAGAATACCTTCACGGAGGAGCCCTTGGCGATGACGCCGCCGTCATTCACCTTTGCCTCCACCAGATAAAGACCGGTGTTCTGTCCGGGCATGTTGGCCCGGGAAGTCACCTTGCCGGTAAAGATCTCGCCCTGCTTTTCCACCCGGATCTCATCCCCGGGCTGGATGGACTTTAAGAGTCTGTCGGTCACGTTGAACTGCAGCTTGCCGTCGCTTTCGGAGGTGATCACGGCCACCTGCGCCGTCTGGGTGGCAATGCCCTTTAACGTCATGTTGGTGGAATCCACGGTGCCGGAAGCCGGTGCCGTTACGGTGGAAAACTCCACCTGGGTATCATAACCGAGTTTTGCCGCCGAAAGCTGCAGCTCGCAGGCGGAAAGCTGGGCCGCCGCCTGGTCGTAGGCGGATTTCACCTGCTCATAGCTCTGCGCGGAAATATCGCCGGACTGATACAGCGCTTCCATGCGGTCCAGGTTGGTTTTTGCCATGGCCACGGAATCTCTCACCGCGTCCAGCTGCACCTGCGCGCTGTCCATCTGGATCTTTGCGGAGTCGATCTGCTTCTGGTTGTCGATCTGGCAGATGGGATCTCCAGCTTTCGCTTTATCGCCGGCATTTACATAGATCTTCGTGATCTCGCCGGCCACCTTGGGCACCACGTAGTACACGTCGCCCGGCATCATGATGCCGATGAGTGACGTTTCCACGGAGATATCCTTATTTTCCACGCGGGTGGTGGAAACGGTGGACAGCGGATTGGTCTCCACCGTCTTCTTTACGAAAAAGATCCTCCATACGGCAAGGATCACCACTGCCGCGGCGCAGGCGATGAGAAGGATCTTCCCCAGCCGGCCCCACTGAAACGTTTTTTTATTCTGCTGTTTTTCCATGGTATTCTGTTCGTTCATTTTTATGCTTCCTTATGTCAGAGAGTCCTTACCGTTCGTAAAGAGCTTCCCGTTTTTTCTCCGATCCGTCCTGATCGATGCGGCCAAGTACCGCCTTCTTCTGGTTCTCGATGTGGCTCTCTGCCACGGAAAGACCTTTTTTCAGGTCCTTCTTTAGGATGCTGTCCACCAGCGCTCTGTGCTCTTTCTCCAGCCTCTTCCGGTAGGCGGAATCTTTCAGATACTCCAGCCGGTACCGGTACATGCTTTCCTTCAGATCGTTCAGGATATCCCTCAGCTTATTGTTGGCGGCGGCCTCGTAGATGACGGAATGGAACTGTTCGTCCGCGTCCACCATTTTTAAAATGTCATCCTCATCCACGGCTTCCTCGAAAGCCGACATACGCCGGGAAAGGTCTTCCATCTGTTCCTTGCTGATGCTCTCAAACGCCAGACGGAATGCCAGGATCTCCAGATCCTTTCTCACCGTCAGCACGTCGTTTAAAGTCTTTCTGGACATGCCTGCCACTTCCGCTCCCTTCCGGGGGATCAGGGTCACCAGGCCCTCCCGGGAAAGTTTGTGAATGGCTTCCCGGATGGGGGTGCGGGATACGCCCATCTTTTCCGCCAGCTGCAGTTCCATCAGACGGTCACCGGGCTGGAGCTCGCCTTTGATGATGGCTTTTTTCAGTGTGGTGAATACAAGCTCCTTTAAGGGCATGTATTCGTCAAAAATAATCGTGAAATCTGTAGTCATGGTTCCCTTTATTCCTTATATGATACGAGTCGCTCCGCGCTTCGCGCTCTGAGCGTAACTATTCAGAACGCGCGCGTCATTCGCATTCCGCCGCTATCGCGGCTTCATGCTCATGAACGGTTCATCCGGCATGATACGAGTCGCTCCGCGCTTCGCGCTCCGAGCGCCTCTAAAACATTCGCAATCCGCACGTTTTCTTCGAAAACGGCTTCTTGCTCATGTTTTGCGGGCCAGAAGACCGCTTTTACTGCAGCGA
Organism: Lachnospiraceae bacterium; assembly: GCA_024405155.1. GTDB lineage: Bacteria > Bacillota > Clostridia > Lachnospirales > Lachnospiraceae > Avilachnospira. Next base: position 33,442 of record JAKSPC010000007.1, read on the forward strand.
GCTGCGTAAAATCGATCTCCTGACCCTTGTATCATTGTATCAAAAATAATACATTCGTACAATATGAAAAAGAGACGGACATTTGTGCCTGCCGTCTCTTTTTTTTGTGATATGTGCTCCATCGAGGCCCTTATGCCTGTTTTCGTTCACCTCAAAAACCGGCATGTGAGCCGGTAAGCGGTTTAAGCCGCTTCCGGCTCACATAAATGCTCAGGAAATTTTTGCCGATTTGGACCTCTGGGGCCTTTGCTCCCTCTCCGGCTCACATCGTCTCCGAAAATCCTGCTGAAATTGTCTCAAAACAGTTTACATAACTTTCTACATGTGAGCCTATCGGCGTCAAACCACGCCAGCGGCTCACATCACAGTTTTTTGCCTTTTTCAGCATGTGAGCCGGAACGGCCTTGATGCGCCTAGCGGCTCACATCACGGTTTTGAGCAGTTCTCGCCCTTATGGTAGCGGAGCTGTCAGCCTGATCATCACTTCACGATGGTGATCCTTCCTGCGCCATGAACATCTTCGTAATTGATGCCGAAGTCCGGATACTTCTGCAGCGGACTTTTATCGGAGGCGATCTGCGGGAATTCCGTTCCTCCCTTATCAAAAGCCTTTGCGTAGGATGCCAGGATCATGTAATCCTCGCCGATGCCTTCTTCCACCAGCTCCGAACCGGTAAGCATGGTGAAACCGTCGCCGCCGTTTCTCAGATCATAGTTGTTGCCGGCCACGGTGTACATCTTCTGAAGATCCAGCGCCTCATACTTTCCGGCATCTCTGTTATAGACCATCACGTCTTTCACGCGGTACTCTCCGGAAGGCCCTTTCACCCAGTTGTCCTCCGCGTCAGCTGTGACCGTTGCGGGGATCTCCGTATGGATGGTGAACTTTACGCCGGAGACCTGCAGGAATCCGCCGCACTCTCCGCTCTTCGGATCCCCGGGAACGGACAGGCCCACTTTTCTGGAACCCCACTCCAGCGCGTCCAGAAGCTGCTGCCCGGACACCTTTACAGCGCAGATCACGTTGCTGAAGGGGTGCTGCGTCTTTGCTTCCAGATACCGGTAATCCCCTTTGAGGATATCCGAACGGTTGCCGCCGCCGTTGCTGATGGCAACGTCAACGTCGGCGCCTCGTTCCACAGCCGCATAGTAATACAGCGAGTCCGCACTGAAATCACCGGCGTTCGTTTCGGAACTTCTTACCAGGCGCTCACCGGTGGCCGGATCGTTGATGTACAGATCCGTAGTCAGGTCGGCGATCTTTTCTCCCAGCTTGTCCTCCACCTCACCGATCCAGGACTGCTCTGCCTTTTCCACTAACTCGTCTCTCTTTTCGTAGTCGGAGATCAGTTCCGCGGTAATGGTGCCGTCGGCGGCAATGGTCATTTTTCCGATATTCTTGAATGCGGTCCCCGTCTGGGTAAGGAGGATCTCCTTCCCGTCCAGGTTCTTCACATAGTCGTGCTCCACCACGTGATGGGAATGACCGTCGATGTAGGCGTCGATCCCACGGGTATTCTGAATGATATCAACACTTCGCCAGGGGGCCGAAGACGGATCGATGCCGGTATGGCCCAGGGCGATCACGTAGTCGGCGCCCAAGGTCCGTGCCTCATCCACTGCCAGCTGTACCGTTTCGTACAGTTCTTCCGTCTTTTCCATGCCGTAGAATTTGTAGCGCAGCTTGCCGTTCTCGTCGTAAAAATACACGGGCGTTGTCTTGCCCAGTGTCTCCGGCGTGGTGATGCCTACGAAAGCAATGATCTTTCCGTCGGCCGTGGTGTGGAGATAGAAAGGCTGCAGCGCCAGGCCGCCGTCGAATGCGTCATAAAAATTTGCGGAAACGTAGGGGAAGACCGCCTTGGAAATAAAGGAGAACGTGCGGAGAAGCCCGTAGTCGAATTCGTGGTTGCCAAGGGTCGCCACGTCGTACCCTACGCAGTTCATCAGGTTGATGATGGCCCTTCCCTGGTCCAGAGCGCCGTAAGCGGAACCCTGCACGTGGTCGCCGGCATCTGCCACGATCACGTTTTCACCCGCTTCCTGCAGTTCTTTTTTGAGAGCTGCCACATTGGCGAAAGACATGCCCCGCTTTTCCGTGCCGTCACCCTGCTTTGTCTTGTTGTTGATGAAGGTGTGGGTGTCGTTTGTATAGAGGATCACCGCCGCGTTTTTTGCCGGTGCTGTGGCCGCCTTCGGCGCGCAGGCTGCTGCGGAAAGCACCAGCACGGCTGCCAGAAGGATGGATACCGTTTTCTTTAACATGTTTCTGTTTCCTTTCTCTGTTTCCAACTGTCGTAGCGGTCAAACAGGAACTTCGCTTCTTCCTCGCTTAATCCCTTGTCCGCCATGGACAGGTAGATGATATCTTCGGGCGCGGGCACGCTGTCGAAAAGCCTGTCCGTGGAACTTTCTTTTGATCTGTCGTGCAGATAGATGTTCGGCTTCATGTGCCAGGGCACCATGGAGAGCACGTAGCGCTTTACTCTTTCATCATTGGTAAGGCGGTTCAGAAGCACCGAAATGCCGTGAAGCCCTGCGGTCTCGTGGCCGATGGAACGGATGCGCCCGTCCTCTTCTTTCGTGGTGGTCTTCGCTTTCCCGATATCGTGACACAGCGCCGTCAGCATGAATGCGTAGGGATCGCTCACCTTATCCCGAAGCTTTGCCGCCCGGTCGATGACCTGCATGGTGTGGGTCCATACGTCCCCCTCCGGATGCCACCGGGGGTCTTGTTCCAGGCCGATGAGCTTTCTAAGCTCCTCAAACCGGTTCACCAGTTTGTTTCTCGCTTTCAGATCTTCAAAATACTCCGAAGGTTTTTCGGCAGTAAGAAGCACCGGCTTTACGTCTTTTTCCAGAGCGGTCTCCGTATTCTGACGCTCCAGATCCGCCACGAAATCCTTTTCCACCCGGCCCAGCTGCTCCTTTAAGGAGCTCATCATGTCACGGGCCAGCTTTTTGGCGTCCTTTTCCTCAAACTCCGGCAGACCGTTCTCCCGTTTGCAGAAATCCGCCAGCCCCTGATACAGAAAGGCGGTAAGGTCTTTGCACAGCGTTACCGCAGCCTCTTCTTCCAAAGGCGTAAGCTTCATGCTCTCCAGAAGCACCACGCTCTCGAAGTTCTTCAAAAAAACGAACAGTCCCAGAAACTGCGCCAGCTCCGCATTCTTTTCGCTGCTTACGGTGAAATCTCCGTGTTCATCCAGAAACGCGTCCGCTTCGCTGATGTTGCAGTGCGCGATCTGACACATCACGCTGTACAGGCGGAAGAAATATCCCCTGTCCTTTCCCAGGATCAGCTCATAGGGCTCCCGCTTGTCGTGCTCGATCGTTTCCCCGGTCACCCGGTCCACCACCCGGTCGCCCTGATAGACGATGGCTCCCTCCGCCATCAGCGTGGGGATCACCACCATGTCGCGGACTGTCTCGGCATCGAATTTCTCATCAAAATAGCGGGCGGACAGATAACACTCCAGAATGGAACGGGACAGGATGATGGCATCCTCGTAGTTTCCCATCTCCAAAAGAGCCCGCAGGCCCATAAGGCTCTTCGTGCTCTTCGTAAAGGTATAGAACCGGTAGTCATTTAAGAAGTGCGGGTCCGGCTTTCCGGAAAGGAGCCGCTGAAAAGACCCGGTGGCCCGGCAGTATTTCTCTATGAACGCGTTTGACTGCGCGATCAGCCTGTCGTAGTACTCTCTGTATCTGTCCTCGATCATAGCTCTATCCTTTCTGCCGCCGGTAAAGATCCCTGCGCCGGATCTCCTTTAAGATCTCCACGTCCGCAGGGCAGAACTCATATCTGTCGATCTCGTCCACGGTGATCCACCGGATATCGTTATGTTCCAGAAGCTGCGGCGTTCCTTCCGCGATCACCGCATTGAAAAGAGAAAGATGCACCGTCAGATCCGGGTATTCATGGACCACGTCCATGAACAGATCTTTCGGTGCCACGGTGACTGCCAGTTCCTCCCGGCACTCCCGGATGAGCGCTTCCTCCTTCGTTTCGCCCGGTTCCACCTTGCCGCCCACGAATTCCCACAGAAGTCCTCTGGCCTTATGCGCCGGCCGCTGGCAGATCATGAATCTGTCCCCGTCCCATATGAGCGCCGCAACCACTTCTACCATATCTTCTCCTTTACCTGGCATTCCGCCTCTGATCCATTTCCAGAAGGTTCCTGATCTTTTCCTGCGTCTGTTTCGGCAGCTTCCGCTTCGCCGGCGCGTGAAGCGCCTTTTCGATATCCTTGATGTAGGGAAGCACGTAAGGGCTCTTCACCGGGCTGTTGTTCTGCACCAGATACACGTATCCCCGCACCCAGGCGCGGACCTTGTTCTGCGTCAGATATTTTGACAGGATATATGTCTGCCTTTTCACCTGGCCGATGGGATTCCTGACGGTCTTGGCGTAAGTGTTTCCCTTTTCCGTGGTCTTTTCCTTGTACCACTCCCGGTCGTCCGCCCGGCCCTTCAGTTTTCCGGCGTAATTCTTCACTTCAATGATGAAAACGCCGTTGTCGTTGATCACCACGTTGTCCAGTTCCGTTTCCTGATCCAGGTAATGCACGGAAATGTTGGAAAGATGAATGTCGTCACGGCGCAGAGTACTGCGGATCACGTCTCCCGCAATCTCCTCGCCCTTGTTTCCGAAGGCCTTTTCCGGCGACTCCTCTTCCCCCCTGTTCTTTTTTCCAAGCAGCACGATGGCCGCGATCCCCAGGATCACCGCCGCTGCGATCACAATTACTGTCATACTCATAATAGGAACATTATATCATATTTTCAGCCGCAAAGCCGCCGGAAAGCCCTGCATTTTTCACAGCCTTTTAATAATTATACCGACCGGTCCATGATACAATATGCATGGAGGATCTTATATTGAAGAAAAGCAAAGGGATCTTTTCCCTCATCTGCAAAATTTCATCACTGATCTGCAAGGCATGTTCCATCGGCAAGGGGATCTTCGTGATCTACGCCTTTTCCGTGGGCCGCGCCATTGCGGCGCCCTGGCTGCAGACTCTGGCCCAGACCTTTTGTGCGGACCAGCTGTATTACTGCTACCAGAACGTGATCGAGGCCATGCGGACCGCCAACTCCACTTTTGTGTGGCGCACCATCGGGAACATCTGCTCCGGCTGCTTTGCGCTGCTCAAAAGAAAGACTCTCCCCTTCTTCTTAAACGCGGCCCGATATCCGGCCAGCTGCTGCCGCACGGAGCGGTTTCTGGTCCGTCACATGGTGCGGGCTCACCGTCCCGTCCAGGCACCGGACGCATCCACTTCGTAACCGTCCGGCGTTCTGCCCGAGCCAATAAAGCAGGCACCGAAGCTGCCGTCATGGACGGGGTTTAAGTAGTACCATTTCCCGTTCACCAACTGCCATCCGGAAAGCAGCTCCCCGCCTTTTCCGAACAGGTACCACTGTGCTTTTCCGCCTGCATCCGGATCTGCGATATACCCCCAGGTATCCTTAAATACGCCGTTATTTTCATAGTGCCAGTTCCCTGCGGGATCGGTATACCACCTTCCGCCGGAAACGGGCTTTTCCCAGGTGCCGGTAAAGGAAGCTGTCTCTTCCGGCTCTGCATCCCGCTCCGTAACGCGCTCCGGGATCACCACCGGCGCCGCTTCGGAACCGTTCGTAAAGAACACCACGAAACTGTGGGTGCCGGGGGAAAGCTTGTCAAGATACCTCTTGTACACCGTGATCTTTGCCTGCGGATATTCCTTTGTCACCGGGGCATACACGTGGAGGTCGTCCAGCGGGATGCTTTCACCATCCATGCAGATGTTGATCATCTTCACCGCGTCTCCGGCGGTCTCGTACACCAGATCTCCGTTTTCATCATAGGAAACGCTGTGTTCTGTATAACCGTTATCGATGATCATCTGATAGCCGCCCAGGAAATCGGCCTTCAGTTCTTTCACAGATTCCAGCTCTTCATATTCCTTCTGCCAGTCGTATGACGCATCGCCGCCGTCTCCGCTGCCCAGCGTTTTCGTGTTGGTCACTTCTGTGGAGCTCTCGGTATATTTCGGTCCGAATCCCGTGGTCTGATTCACGTTGGCGACGGCACGCGCGTATCCTTCTTTCATGAAATCCATGCTGATCACGCCAAGACCGGGCTCTGTATGACCGGCGTCTTTCACATAATCCTCCAGGATCTTTCTGATCCGCGGGTTGATGGCCTCGGCATTTTCCAGGGGCGTCTTCAGAAGGGACTCCAGATTGAGATCGATCCCCACCGGCACCTTGACCGAGGGAAGGAACCAGAAGATCTTTATCGGAAGCCAGATGATCTTCGGGATCGGAAGGCATTCGAAAAAGGGATCCAGGAATCCCACGACTTTGACCTGCACGTTGGTCTGGCGCTCTTCCAGTTTTCCCGAATGCTTCTGCAGGCTGTTCTTAAAAAGCGTGACCTTGTAGTCCGGCGTGACGACCCACTCATCCCCGGTCACATTGTTGGTGATCGTCTGCACGTCTTTTTTCGTCACGGCGTTTTTCAGGGCGCCGGTCACGTCCAGCATCGTCCCGAAAAACTGCTGCTGCGTGTAGCCACCCGCATTGACGTCATAGTAGTCTTTGTAGAGTTCTTTGCCCTCTTTGCTCACAATGACGCTGTGGCTGTAATCTCTTTTGGCAAAACGCATCTCCACGCCGTACTTTTTCTCCAGATCGTAAAGCTCCCCTTCGATCGTCTCGTCGTATTCGCCGCCCTCCCGCTGCAGCTTTAAGAAGACGACCTCGCCGCTGTGCTTGTCCAGGAACGCGCTGATATCCTTCAGCACTTTTTCCACCGTCAGCCGCTTGCCGTACTCGTCATAGCATTCGCAGTCCATGAAGAATCCCTTGAAACCTTCGTTGTCGCCGTGATAGATATTGAATTTTCCGTCATCGTAGCGGAAACGCAGGTCAAACTCTCTCACGCCCTGCGCCAGCTGCTCTTTTATGGTGAGGGACTGGCATCTGCCCGCTCTTCTCTGGATCAGCTCTCCCAGTTCGTTCACAAGTGCCAGCACGGCACCGCCGGTGATGAACTCCACCGCCCGGGTGGCGACGCTGGTGAGGAATGAGTTATCCGGCAGAAGATCTATGATCCAGCCCTCGATCTTATCCACAAAGCCTTCCGTCAGCTTGTTGGTGATGCCGAAACGGATGTTGAAGGTGCCGGCGTCATGGCTGCCCGGCACGGTAAGTTTTGAAAGCGGGATGTCGTGATCCAGGTCCGCCATCCAGTCGGAACCGCGAAACACCACTTCCTTTTCATAGATAGGTCTTTCCGCGCCGGAAAGAAGGGCATCCGCGGTACCTTCCGCGCCGGCATTTCCCGTGTCAGTGCCTTCGGTATCGGCTTCGGCCGCTTCCGGAGCTGCCTCTTCGGCCACGGCAACTTTGGGCTCGGCTGCTGTGATCATCTCCTCGGCGGAAGTTTCCGCCCATGCGGGGACGACCCCCGCAAGGATCATGGATATGCTTAAGATAATGGCTGTAAACCGTTTCGCTTTTTTCATCGTTTGCCTCATTCTTTTCTGATATGTGACCTTTTGATCCCGGGCGTTTTACGCTTCCTCCCGCAAGATCCGGCAGGTCTCTTCCGTAAGCCCTTCGGGAACGAACAGTTTCTCCGGCTTTTCGCCGAAAAACGTTTTGTAGAATTCACAGGCCGCCAGGAAACTTCCCGCGGTGGTGGGATGATAATCATCCGCCTCCTCAAACAGGTTTATCTCCGGGTGGGAAAGGGACACCCGGTAAAATGCCGTGCCCACGGGGGAGATCAGGGCGTCGTTTTCGGCAGCGGCCTTTTCATAGGAAGCCTTCAGCGCCTCGTAAAACTCCCGGTACCCCATGCCCGTGGAAGCCAGTTTTTCCGTGCCGTCCCGGTAGGCCCAGGTCTGATAGAAGCAGGGCTTTGCCCCGTTTTCTTTTGCCCATCCGCTAAGCGTGCGGGAGGCCGCGAAGAAATCCTCCGGGTCTTTGGCCGGATTGGCGCTCTGGTCCTGCAGCACCACGAAGTCCCACTTTTTCTGACGGAGCTTGTAGGGCACCGCCGTGCCGTGCTTGTCCGCCGGGTCCGTGTACTGGTGCAGATACCAGCCGCCCACGGTGATCTCTTCCACAGCCGCGTCTTTGCCGTTTGCATGGCAGAGCTCCCAGAAGATCCCCGTCATGGTGTGATAGTAAGTAAAGCTGTTGCCGACAAATAGAATGTTCATAAGGACCCTCCTGAAGTAAAAAGTTCCGGCACGATATAGTTTGTGAAGGCAGGGCCGCCTTCGGTGTTTATGGTAAAGCAGACGCCAAAGCCGCTTTCCGGTTCCGTCCAGATGCAGCTGTAAAATGGCGGATGAGACCCGGTGTGGCCGTAGAGCCATGTGCCGTTGTAACAGCGCTTCATGAGCGTGAGCCCGTAGTATCCTTCCTGTTTGATATCCGTCATCCGCACGTAAGGCGTGGACATCTGCCGCCAGGTTTCCGGAGAAAGCAGCGGCGCGCCGCCGTTTAATTTTACTCTGGCCAGGGCTGTCATTTCGTGCACGTTGGAAAACAGGCCGCCGGCCGCGTACCGGGCGGCATTTTCGTGGAACTGATGCTCCACTGCCGGCTCTCCGGCTTCGTTTTTGTAATGAGGGAGTGCCAGCTCATAGGTGGCTGCCTGAAAAAGATCAAAGGTGGTCTTTTCCATGCCAAGGGGCGCAAGCACCAGTTCCCGGCACAGCGCGGAAAATTTCTTTCCGGTGATCTTTTCCATAAGGCAGGCCACAAGGCGCACGCCGTAGTTGGAATAGAGATAGTGGTTTTCGTCCGGATCGGCAATGAGAGTGAGCGGCGGCACGATCTCCATGAGCACTTCCTCCAGCCGGCTCTCCTCCCTGGGACCGTCCGGGGTGTACTCTGCCGGGAGCCCTGCCGTATGATTCAAGAGTTTCCGCACGGTGATCCTTTCGGCCGCGTCCGGTCCTGCCGTCTTCTTCACGCTGCCGGCGTTTTCCGGCGCTTCCGTAATCCCTGCCACGGTAAACCAGGGAAGGTACTCTCTAACCGGCACATCAAGATCCAGAAGGCCTCTCTCCCACAGGATCATGGCGCAGAGCCCCACGGTGAATTTCGTGTTGGACGCAATGCGAAACAGCGTCTGCGGGCTCACTTTGTCCCAGGGCTTTTCTGCGCTTGTCACGCCGAAACCCTGCTCCCACAGTATCTTATCTCTGTCGGTCAGCGCGACGGCTGCCCCCGCGATCTTTTTTTCTTCCATCCACCGGGAAAGCTCCTTTTCCCATATGGCTCTGTCAGTGATCATATGTCTGCTGCCTCTTCTCTTTCTTCACAGGAAACGTTTCTTATCCGGGATCCGCGGTTCCCTGCGCGCCGGCGTCATTTATCGTTGGTCGCGTCCCCGTTTCCCGTGATGGGAATGGGGTCTCCCAGATATTTGGGGAGCGGTCTTGCTCCGCAATACACCATGTCTTTCACTCTGGCTGCCACTTCCCTCAGATCCCGCCAGACCTGCCCGGGATCCTCACTTGCCTGTGCCGGGACGCCCACCGCGTCGATGCCGAAATTGATGGCGTCATACAGTGCCCGGTAAAGGTGATACTCCTGGGTCACGATGAACGCGCTCTTTACGCCGAACACCTCCTTCGCCCGGTAAATGGTCTCATAGGTGGAAAAACCCGCGTGGTCCATGAATATGTCCTCCGAAGGCACGCCGTTTACGGTAAGCCACCTTTTCATCATGTTCACTTCGTCATAGTCCTTCGTACCGTGATCTCCGCTTACCAGGATCTTTTTCGAAGCGCCGGCATTGTAAAGTTCCAGGGCTTTTTCCAGCCGGTAGGTAAGCATCGGCGAAGGCGTTCCGTCATCCTGAACACCGCAGCCGGGCACCAGGATACAGTCAAAGGTCTTTTCCTCCGGAATGGCGGCGGCGATGGCCTCTGCCGGCACATTGATCCCGAAGACCTTGTCCCTGACGGAGACTTTCACATAAAAGCTCATCAGAAACGCCAGCAGCAAAAGGTCCACCAGAATAAATGCCGCGGTCTTCAGGATCTTTTTTGTTTTCTCGCTCATCTTTCCTCCTTTCCCGGTCACTGGTGATCAGTAAAGAAGTACGGTAATGAGGGCCATCAGTTCCCTGCGGGAAAGGTAACCGTCGATCTCGTAGAGATAGTTCCCGCAATAACGCCGGATCCGTGCCATAGCATGTACCTCCTGACTCTGTATCAAGTATAGCACACTTCCCATGAAAAAAAACAGACGTCCGCCCCGCCCGAAATTCAAAAATACATATAACTGGCCGCTTTCGACCGTATTATATGCAAAAAAACCGGATTTTCGGCAGCGGGATACATATAACTGTCGCTTTTTCGTTCAATTATATGTATGTAACCCCTTGTCCTTAGCCTAAATATACATATAATAGCGCGATTATTGTTGTATTATATGTATGGAGTCGTTCACACACCCTGGCCGTCAGGCGCACCATTCAAATAGCCCGGAGTTCCTGGCTCCGGGCTTTTTGTTATCTCTTTCTTGTTCTCTCTTTTTTCGATTTTCTTTTTCGATGCCTGCCCGGGATCCTTGCCCGCTCAGGCCGTGACCACGTTAAAACTCTGTCCGCTTTCCTTCTTCCGCTGCCGCGTAGGCCGCATACATGGCCAGAGTCACGTTCTTTGCCAGCTCGAAATCCGCCTGGGCTTCCCGGTCATAGGCCACTGCCTCGCAGAAGTCCTGGATCTCCGCCGCATAGCCCCTTATCACGTCATCTACCACAAAGGGATTGTTCCAGCCGGTCTTGATGGGAAGCATCTCGGAAAGGGAAACGTTCTCCAGGCCGTCCTCATCCACCATGTAGGTCTGCATGAGATCCGCCAGAGTAAGGTTGCACTTGATGGCCGCGTCGTTGCAGTAGCAGTCCACGTAGTTGAGGCTGCCGCCCAGAAGCGCATCCGTTGCAATGATGGTGGCCTTGGTGCCGTCGGTAAAGGTGAGACACATGGTGCACAGATCCTCCACGTCGTGGGGATCGGCGGCAATGTGCCGATGCTCATATGCGGAAAGGGAAGGGGTGATGCGGGTCATATCCGCCACCACGGACTCCGGACGGATCTCCTCGCCCCGGGCCTTTGCCTCCACGCTCTTTAAGTAAAGCGCCGCGCCCAAAGGATGGGAACCCACCCGCATCAGAGTGCCGCCGCCGCTCTTTTTCCAGTAGCCGGCCACGGGAGAAGAGCTTCCTTTCAGGCTCTCTTCGCCCTTCAGATACAGGATGCGGGATTTCTTTGCCCGGATGATCTCCGCCGCGCGCTGCACGGCCGGCGCATAGACGAAATTCTCCGCGTAGCAGAAATGCTTTCCGGATCCTTTCACAGCTTTTTCCAGTCTGGCGATGTCCTCCTTCATGCACTCAAACATGTGCGTCTTTGACACTTTGTCGCCGATGGGCTCTTCATCGCCCTCCCGGCCGAAATAACCGGTGAGGGGCTTTTCGCAGATCACGTTCTTGCCGGCGGCAAGAGCCTTTATGATCATATCGGGATGGGCATAGGGCGGCGTGCAGATATCAATAAGGTTGATCTCCGGATCCTTCAACAGGTCCTCGAAATCATAGACCGCCTCTTCGAAGCCGTAGCGCGTCTTTGCCGCGTCCGCCGCCTCTTTTTTCATATCCATGACCTTCTTGAGGCGCAGGTCAACGCCGTATACCTTCTGATATCCTCCCATGTGCAGCTCGCAGCCTCTGGCCGCGCCCGCCATGCCAAGTACTACCTGATTCATAAAACAACCTCCATGTTCATCCCAGACATTTCTTTGCCGTATCCAGGCACATCTTTGCGTGACCTGCGGCGCCCAGCTCCTGCATCTTCTTCAGGTTGGGGAGCTCAATGGAAATATCGTGGCCGGGAAGGGCATCAATGAGACCCTTCACGTCCATGGCGCCTTCGCCGGCATAGAATCTTGCCTCTCTGGCGGTGTAGAGCATCAGGTCATCGTGGATGTCGGCAAGCACGGGGTCTCCGTCGGGACCGGCCGGGCCGTCGCACAGATGGATGAAGCCGAAATAATCGCCGGTGGTCCTCTTCACTTCCTCTTTGGTCACACCGGCTCTGCCTGCGTGAAGCGTATCCAGCATGACGAATACGTTGTCATGACCCAGCGCGCGCATGTTGTCCACCAGCGTGATGTCCTCCTGCAGGCTCCGGATGCCTGCCCAGGGAAGGAACTCCACATTGACTTTGAGACCGTACTTTGCGGCCAGCGCTGCGGTCTCCGCCACCTTTTCGTTATAGATGGCCTTGTCGCGGGTCCATACGGAAGAAAGCACGTCGGTGGCGCCGATCTCGGCGGCCTTTTCGAAAGCGGGCTCCAGTTCGGAAACGTTAAGCTCCGGGCGGAACCGCACCAGCTCGATGTCGTGCACCTTCATGCCGGTCTCTTTAAGAGCGGCCTTGATGTCGGAAAGCAGTTTCGCGTCCTTTTCCAGCACAAATTCCGGCTCACCGGGAAGGTGCATGGGGATGGTACGGAGGCTCACGAAATCATAGCCCGCGTCTTTGGCGATGTGGATCTGGGAAACCGGGTCCGTTCCCGGAATGGTAAGATAGGCAAGAGAATACTTTCTATCCATGAGTTTTCCTTTCTTTGCATAAAAAGCGGCAGGCGTTTCCCGAAAGAAGCGCTTGCCGCAGGGGGACCGCTTACTGCGGTTTATGGCTCTTCTTGTGATCGGGACGCAGGTAGCCGCCGTTTCCGTCGGGTACCAGACGGCCGTTCTCCACGGCCTCGTTAGGCCGGTAGATATCGTTGATGTTCCAGCAGCCGGGCGTGGGCACGGCGATATTTTCCATGATGGCTTCCACCAGGAAGGGACGTCCTTCACGGTTCGCCTGCATGGCCTTTTCCATGGCGGGCTTGAAATCATCCGCGCATGTGGTGCGAATGGCTTCCACGCCGTAAGCCTTTGCCACTTCCGCCCAGTTGGGGGAATAGGGCTTCCCGTCCGGCGTCCTGAACTCGGTGCCGAACTTGGTCTCGTAACTGCCGTTTTCCAGACCGGCAATGGTGCCGAACGCGTAGTTGTTCATCACCACGAAGGTGCAGGCGATGCCGTGCTCCACGGCGCCCGCCAGTACGGACGGGTTGATGCCGAAACCGCCGTCGCCGGTAAGGGTAACTGCCACTTTATCCGGAGCCGCCAGCTTTCCGCCCATCACCGCTGCCGCGCCGAAGCCCATGGTGGCAAGGCCGGAGCTGTGGTGAATGGTGCCGGGGATGGTGATGTCATACTGCTGTGCCACGCCGTTCTTGTTCCAGCCCACATCGGTAAAGATGAGAGCGTCTTCCGGAAGGACTTCCTTTACGTCCTTAAGGATGCGCTGGGGCGTCATGGGGAAGCGGCCGTCTTCGGAAATGGCCACGTTGGAAGCCTTGAATGCGGCTCTTGCAGCGGCGATCTTTTCTCTTACTTCGGGGCGCTTCTTTCCTTCCGGGCAAATCTTCTTTGCTGCCGCAAGGATCTGTGCCAGAGCCTTTTTCAGGTCTGCCACGGCACCGGCGATAACGGGATAGTTCCTTCCGATCTCTGCGGGATCGATGTCGATCTGCATGAACTTCGTCTTTGTGGGATCGAAGGTCACGCCCTGATACCAGCTGGAGCTGTCCGCTTCGGCGAAACGGGTGCCGAGACCTAAAATAAGGTCTGCGTTTTTGGTGAATTCATGGGTCTGATCCAGGCCCCAGAAACCGGTCTGGCCTGCCATGAGAGGATGGGTATCCGGGATGCAGCCCTGGCCTGCCAGAGTGCGGGATACGGGAATATCCAGAAATTCCGCCAGCGCGGCCAGCTCTTCGGAGGCTCTTGCCAGCAGGATGCCGCCGCCGGCATGAAGCACCGGAGCTTTGGCTTCGATCAGCTTTTTCGCAAAGAACTCTGCGTCCTCTTCGGAAAGAGCGGGTTTCGCGAGCAGCTCTTTTTTCACTTTGGTACGGTCCCACAGAGACTCTTCCATCTCCCGCGAAAACATGTCCATGGGCACGTCGATGAGCACCGGGCCGGGACGGCCGGATTCCGCCAGGTTGAAGGCGCGCTCCACGATATCCGGCATGGCGTTCACGTCGTCGATCCTCCAGGCACGCTTCACCACGGGACGCAGCAGTTCGTACTGGTTCCCGTCCTCGTGCATCTGCACTTCCTGATGGGGATGACGGCCATAGTAATAGCTGGGCACATCGCCGGCAATGACTACCATGGGAATGGAATCCAGAGAGGCGTTGGCCACTCCGGTGATCACGTTGGTGATGCCGGGGCCCACGTGGCACATGGCCACAGATGCCTTGTGAGTTACTCTGGCGTATCCGTCGGCGGCGCAGGAAGCGATGGCTTCATGGCGCATGCCGATGTACTCGATTTTTTCGCTGCGGGAAAGGGCATCCAGAAAACCGATCAGGGTATGGCCGCAAAGTCCGAAGATCTTTTCGACGCCGCGGTTTTCCAGGTATTCGACCAGAAGGTCGGCCATCAGTCTTTTACTCATGATTCATTCCTTTCTTAACAATATCCTGTCTGCTCTTCCCGCCCGAAGCATAGAGCTGTCGGTGGGGTGTCCCACGGCCTCAGCCACCCGGCGGGCTGTTTCGATAGCCATGTCCAGGTCGATACCGGTATGAACGCCGCAGCCTTTCATGGCGTGCACCACATCTTCCGAGGCCACATTTCCGGTGGCGCCGGGTACGAAGGGGCATCCGCCCACGCCGGCAAAAGCGCTGTCAAAATTGGTAAATCCCGCCTCGATGCCGGCAAGGATGTTGGCGATGCCGAGACCGCGGGTGTTGTGGAAGTGGAGCCAGAACTTCACCTCCGGGTAGCGCTTCTTCATCTCCTCGCAGATGTCGTAGACCTGACCGGGATAGGCCTGGCCGGAGGCATCGGAAAGAGAGATCTCGGTCACGCCTGCTGCCAGATAGGCGTCAATAATGCTGCAGACCGTGCTTACGGGGATCTCACTGTCCCAGGGAGAACCGAAGGCCATGGAGATGGAGCCGGAGACCTCGATCTTCTTTTCTTTTGCCGCTTCCACGATGGGAGCAAACCTGGCCACAGATTCCGCCGGGGTGCAGTTTAAGTTCTTCAGGTTGTGGGTCTCGGAGGCGGAAACGTTCAGTTTCGTCTTTACGCATCCGCAGTCGGCGGCCCGCTCCAGTCCCTTCATGTTGGCGATGAGCGCCCGGTATTCCACGCCGGGAGCTTTCGTGAGGCGGCGGAAAACTTCGTCCGTATCCGCCATCTGGGGCACGGCTTTGGGGCTCATAAAAGAGCCCACTTCCACTACCTTGAAACCGGAGGAGACGGCGCGCTCAATGAGGCACACCTTCTCATCGGTGGAAAGGATCTTCTGCTCGTTCTGGAGACCGTCCCGGGGGCCTACCTCACAGAGCGTAATGGTTTTTCCAGTGTAAAGCGACATGTTTATTCCTCATCCATTCCGTCATGATAGAACTCGCCGAACAGCTCGGTAAGGGAGGGCATGTCCTCGGGAATGGGACGTGCCACCCAGGTGGTGTTCATGTAATGCTTCAGGCAGATATTCTCGGAAACGATGTTGCCGCCCCAGGTGCCGCAGCCCATGGATGACGTGGGCGGCATGCCGTTGGTGGCGGAACCGGCGTTGCCCTTGTTGTTGGGCTGACGCACCATGATACGTGAAACGGGAGCTGCCAGGCCCAGGCGATGGATGTGGTCGTCATTCCAGGAATAGATGCCGCAGGAATGGCCCTTGCCGCCTACGTTAAAGATCTTGCGCATCATATCGAGGGCGTTCTCAAACTCGCCTTCGTACTTGAAAAGCGCCAGGAGCGTGGTGAGCTTTTCGGAGGAGAACAGGTACTCCTTGCCGATCTCATTAATGCCGCCGCCGGTGACGGCGATGAACTTTCTGTCCGCGGGAATGCTGAACCCTGCCGCCTCGGCAAGCTTCACTGCCGAAATGGCCACGGTGCCGGGAAGACGGTGACCTTCCGCATCCCACATGACGGCTTTCAGCTTTTCGGCCTCTTCTTCATTGGCAAGATAGGCGCCCTCTTCCTGAAGCGCCTTTACGAACTCATCGTAAACGGACTCGTGAACTACCAGGTTGCCGTCGCAGCTGCAGCCGGAACCGAAGTCGGAAGTCTTGGAAATGCGGGTATTTCTTGCTGCCTCGCGGACCTTTTCGGCCGTATTGGCAGTCTCATCCACGATGACGGTGGCGTTGCCGGCACCGGAACCGTAAGCGGGAGTTCCGGAAGAGTACGCGCTCTTTACCATGGGACGGCCGCCGGTGGCGATGACAAGGTCACATTTCTGCATCAGCACCTGGGTAAGGGCGATGGAGGGCTCTTCGATGCCCTGGATGATATCCGCGGGAGCGCCCTCGCGTACCAGCACGTCACGAATGATGTTGATGCACTTCATGGTGACTTTCTTTGCCCTGGGATGGGGGGAGCAGATGATGACGTCACGGGCCTTTACCGCATACAGGATCTGGCCTGCGGGAGTAAGGCAGGGATTGGTGGTGGGTACGAGGCTGGCGATCACGCCTACGGGCTTCGCATATTTCACCAGGCCCTTTTCCGGGTTCTCTTCAATAATGCCCACGGACTTCTGTCTGAGGCAGTCGCGCAGGATCAGTTTCAGTTTGTTTCTCTTATTTCTCTTTGTTACCTTGTCGCCCAGGCCTGTCTCGTCCACGGCCTCATCGCTGAGCTCTGCCCATACCTTCAGGTCATAGAGCTTTGCGGCGATGGCGCGGCACAGTCTGTCGACTGTTTCCTGGTCGTAGGTCTCAATGACAGCGGCGGCCTTTCTTGCCTTTGCCACCATCTCGTCGATCATGATGATGTCCTGTTCCGTTACTTCTCTTGCCATATATATGCCTCCGTTTACTATTTTGCATCATTCACGCGCGGGCGGTACCATGCTCGGTGAGTGTTTGCGCCTTCGGGAGCAGCAAGCTGCTACTCGCCGCAAAGCACTCACGCGTCGCAATCCACCCGCGCTGATTTTGAAATGCAGAGTTATAGATATTCACCTACTTTTATTATAGTTTCATTGCATATAAAGTACAGTATTTTCATTCTATTCTTTTCATAAGGATTTACTTATGCTATGATACTCGAAAGTCAGCTGCCGGTACGGCACTGCAAGGGAGGCCCCCATGACACTTCTTCAGCTGGAATATTTCACGGCTCTTGCCGAAAATCTTCACTTTACGCGCACCGCGGAGATGCTCCACATTTCCCAGCCGGCCTTAAGCTATGAGATCGCCGAAATGGAAAAGGAACTGGGCGTCAAGCTTTTCATCACGGAAAAGAGAAAGGTGCGCCTGTCGGACTACGGCGCCACGTTTCTTCCCTACGCAAAAAAGTCTCTTTCCACCATTGAGCGCGGGAAGAACGCTATCAGCGAAAAGCTTGACTCGGCGGCAAAAACGGTACGTCTGGGATATTTCCACAGCATCGGCGCCTCTCTGATCCCGGAACTGATCAGCGGTTATAACTCCGTCCATCCGGATTCCGGCACGGAGTTTTCCTTCATGGAGCTTCGCGCCGTGGACATCCCGGACCGCATCCGCGCAGGCGAGATCGACCTGGGTTTCTACCCGGTGGCCTCCGCGGAAGAAAATTTCCGCGGCGTTGTGGAAGGGGAAGTCGCATCCCTGCAGCATCTGTATCTGGTAGTCCCCGCTAATCACGCCTTCTCTTCCCGAAAGACGGTGGACATCAGCGAGCTGGAAAACGAACCTCTCATCATGCTGGACCGGAAGACCCACATCCGGAAGCTGGTGGAGGAATGCTTCCGGCAAAACGACATGATCCCGCTGACTGCCATGGAAGTGCCGGAATGCAACACTGCCCTTCAGTACGCTTCCTTCGGAAAGGGGATCTCCATTCTGCCGCCCATCCCCGGCATGCATTCGGAAAAAATCGTGACCGTTCCCCTTACGGCACGGAACAGGATCCTGATGCGGAAAGTCCTGATGCTTACTTCCGACAGCCCGAGCCCGGCGGTCAGAGAGTTTCAGGAGTATATCCGGTCCCGCAACAGCTGATCCGCCCCCGGCACGCCCCGTCCGCCTGACACGAAAAAGACCCCGCAGCTTTTCGCTGCGGGGCTTTCTTTTGTGCTTTGTTTTCCTTTACTTAAAAGGGCTTATTTCAGAGCGCCTTCCAGCTTGGAACCAAGACCGTTGGTATCGGCATCGATCTTCTTGTAAAGATCCTGAACGCCGCTTACGTTGAGCATCTCATCGTAGAATGCTGCATCGTACTCAATAAGAGTCATGCCGCCGTCCGTAAGGATCTTCTTGTTGTCCTTGTCGATGGACTCAAGCTGCGGTCTCATGTAAGCGATAGCCTCGGAAACTGCCTGATCCAGAGCCTTCTGATACAGGGGATCCAGTCCGTTGTAAGCATCCTTGTTGATGCAGATCTGGTTGCAGTACAGGATGTGGTTGGTGCAGGCAAGATACTTCTGAACTTCCTGGAAGTTTGCGCCTACGCAGGTATCAGCAGCGTTCTCTTCTGCATCGATGGTACCGGACTGCAGTGCGAAGTAAACCTCTGCCCATGCAAGGGGTGTGGGCTCTGCGCCGATGGCTGACCAGAATGCCATGTGGTTTGCGTTCTCCATGGTACGGATCTGAAGTCCCTTGAAATCTGCCAGAGTCTTAAGCTCTCTGTTGGCAGTGGTAAGGCGGTAGGTAGCGTTCTGAAGGAATCCAAGAAGGTGAAGTCCCTGTGCCTCATAAGCTGTGCCCAGAGCCTTGTTGAAATCGTTGTCGCCGTTCAGAGCCTTATCGATCTGGTCGCCGGTGTACTTTGCGAATACCATGGGAAGATCGAATACTGCCATCTCGGGGATGAAGGATACGGTGGGAGCCGTCTGGCATACTACCAGCTGGATGTCGTTTGACTGCATCTGACGAAGAAGGTCAGCGTCGCCGCCAAGGTCTCCGTTGGGATGATAGTCGATGGTCAGCTGACCGCCGGTGATCTCGGATACGCGCTTTGCCACGTACTCGCCGAAGATCTGGCCTGCAGCGCCCTTACCGGTGGAGTCGGCACCGATCAGCTCTACTTTTGCAAGCTTGGTATAGTCGTCACCGGCTGCTGCTTCTGTCTGCTGTGCTGCGCCCTGGCTGCATGCTGCCAGAGAAAAGATGCATGCACCGACCAGGAACAGAGATACTAATTTCTTCATACTTTTCCTCCTGTTGATTTGAATTAAAAATTATATACCCGGCTTACAAAAGAACTGTTGAGAACCAGGGGATATATGTGATGAGGAGCAGGGCCAGCAGGAAAGCAATGATAAAGGGCACTGCTTTTTTGGCCACGCTCATCGGCGGTTCCTCCGCCAGGTTTCCGGATACGAACAGATCCAGGCCAAACGGCGGTGTAGCAAGACCGATGGACAGGCAGCATACCAGGATAACGCCGAAGTGTACGGGGTTCACGCCCAGTTCCTGTACTGCGGGCAGGAGCACCGGTGCCAGAATGATAATGGCGGGACCGGTATCCATGACCATGCCCAGCAGCAGGAAGATGATGACCAGTACCGTAAGGACGGTCCATCCGGAGTGGAAGTTGGTGGTGATAAAGGAAGTAACTGCGGATGTCGCCTTGGTGAGGGACAGCACACGGCCGAACGCGGTGGCGAATGCCAGCACGAAGGCAAGTCCGCCGTAGGTCTTGACGGCTGAACAGAACATGGGAAGCAGCTGCTTCACGGTGATCGACTTATAAATGAACAGGGAAACGATCAGTGCGTAAACTACGGAAATAACGGCAGCTTCCGTGGGTGTTACGAATCCGGCATAAATGCCGCCAAGCACTACGATGGGGCATAGGAGCGCCCAGAAGCTCTCCTTGAAAAGAGGCCACAGGCCGCGGGATTTCAGCTCACTCATCCTTTCTTTGATGAGGGCTTTGTCCTCGCCGTTCTTCAGGCAGTAGAACACGGCATAGGCCATCATGAACACGCCGATGAGGATGCCGGGAAGCACGCCGCCCAGGAACAGATCGCCGGTGGAAACGCCCGTTGCCAGGGAATACAGCACGAAGGGGATGGACGGCGGAATGATAACGCCCAGGCCTCCGGCTACGGCTACCAGACCTGCCGACCACTTCTTGTCATATCCCAGAGATACCATGAACGGGATGCACATGGAGCCGACGGCTGCGGTGGTGGCGGGACCGGAACCGGAAATGGCACCGTAGAACAGGCACGTGATGATCACGGCACAGGGGATGCCTCCGGGGAAACGGCCCACAAAGTAGGCAAAGAAGTTGAACAGCTTCTTGCTGATGCCGCCCTCCGCCATGATGACACCGCCCAGGATAAACAGCGGGACTGCCAGGATGGGGGTGGAGTTGGCACCGGAGAAGGTGTTGTTAAGCACCTGCGCAATGGAACCGCCCTTCTGCATTAGAAGGATCGGAGAAATGGATCCCAGGACCATGGAGGTCCCGATCGGGATCGACAAAGCTATGGCGATCAGAAATACGAGAAATACCAGTAACGCTGCCATCAGTCATTTCCTCCTTCCTCAGCTGCTCTTCCGGCTGCAGCTTCCTCTTCGGCATCCTTCATGGTCTGCTCGAGGGTGGAAAGCTGATCATCTTTGAAGTTCTTAATGTGAAGGACTCCCTGCTGGACCGCGCGGAATGCTCCCAGGAAAAATCCCAGCAGCATGACGGAGTAGATGATCCACATGGGCCACTCCATGGCAGGGGAGGTCTCTCCGCTCTTTTTGATGAGATCCACGACGCCGATGGAATAGTACCCCAGCACGATCATCACGATGGCATTGATGAAATCCACCGAGATGTTGATGATCTTTCTTGCCTTCTGGGGAAGAAGGTCCATCAGGACGTTCACTCTCAGCATGCTTCCTCTTTTGATGGTATACGGAAGCGAAAGGAAAACGCTCCAGATCCAGCAGAACCGGCAGAACTCCTCCGCCCACTTCAGTGCCGGGATCCAGGGGATGTTTCGGATGACGACCTGAAGGAACTCCACCACGGTGATCAGTATGAGCATGATCACCAGGAGAGCCTCTTCAAAGTGCTCATCCAGAAAAGCTACGATTTTTTTCACGGGACCCTCTACCTCACTTTCCTGCAATGATATCCATAAGCTCCTGTCTCATGACGTCCACGGGAGCTTTCTTATCTGTCCAGAGCTCGATCTGGGCAACGCCCTGATACAGGCTCATTCCCAGACCGTTCAGGATCTTTGCACCTTTCTTTTCGGCGTTCAGAAGGAACTGTGTCCTGTCCGGATTGTAGCAGGCGTCAAAATAAAGCTTTGACGGATCGATGCTCTCTTCCGGAAGGGGAGAGGTACCGATGGACTTTCCCATGCCAACGCCGGAAGCGTTGATCACTACCCGGCACTCCGGGATCTTTGAAAAGTCACCCTGGGGCACAAGTTCCGCCACGGGTGCGAAATTCGTGTTGATGTCCTTCACCAGCTCTTCCGCGGATTCCATGAAGCGGTCGGTGATATAGATCTTCTTTGCGCCGTAGTAGGCAAGAACGGAACAGATGGCACGTCCCGCGCCGCCGGCGCCGATGCAGAAGAAGGTCTCGCCCTTGACGTCGATCCCGGCTTCCGTGGTGATGGAGGTATAGAAACCGATGCCGTCGGTGTTGTATCCCTTAAGTTTCCCGTCGGGAAGTTTCATAACGGTGTTGCAGGCGCCCATCTTTTCACACAGCGGATCCAGTTCGTCCAGATACCGGAGGACCTTTACCTTGTTGGGCTTGGTCACGGCCGCGCCGGCGAAAGAGGGCATGTAGCGGATGCCATTGATGATCTCGCCCAGATGCTCGCTGTCGGTCTCCGTGTAGAAGTAGCGCATGTTGATATCTGCGGCGTCATAGGCAGCATTCTGCATCCTTGCCGCAAAACTCTGAGAAAGTGGTGTTCCAATCAGTGTGATGAATTTCGTATCGATATTGATCATAGAAACGGATCCCCCCTTTGTTTTTTCCCCCGGAAAGTTTCTATAGAACGGGGTTCAGATGTACCTTTTCAATTTAATTATAAACGGCGCCCGTACAAAGTACAGTATTCTTATTCTATGCTTTTGATAAGGAATTCCTTATGAAAACAATAAAAAACCGGATGCCCCGAAAGGACATCCGGTTATGTTTTCTGCTATACCCCGAAAAAGCTGCTGAAGTCTGCAGCCTTTCCTATGCTCTATTGTTCATTACCTCTCTGCAGTAGCCGATGACGGTCTTTGCCGCCGTGAATTTACAGGAGTTAAACCCATGGTTCGTTGGGAGGAGCACATAGCGGTGCACGCCGTTTCCAAAGCGCCCGTTCCCGCAACCCCGGCTCTCTCCGGCAGCTCTATTCTCCCCGCTCTCTTCCAGAATGCCGCTTCGAAGCACCTCCAGACTTTCTTTCGGAATGATCGTGTCCTCCGCACATTCGATCAGCAGGAAATTCCTGCCGCAAAGCGAAGGTGCCGCCGCGGCGAAGGAAGTGACGACGCTTAAAGATCTCGCGTTTTCCACCAGGTCCGTATTGGTCCTCAGAAATCCCTCCGACTCGGTATGGAGATACTCCATAAAGCCCGTCTCCGGGTGTCCGCACTCCCAGCCCAGGTTGCAGGGGGCCGCAAAGATGAATCCCTTCACGAAGGGGAGCCGCGCTGCCGCGTTCACCGCGGTAAATCCGCCCATGCTGTGGCCGAACACAAAAATGTTTTCTCTGTCAATGTGATACTTTTCGGCAGTTTCCGGCGCATGAACGTATTCCGTTACGTCGCAGGCCGCATCGATGATCCCGTCAAAAGAATAAAAACCTTCACTTCCCCAGGCACCGGGGGCATTGGGTACCACCACCGTAAAACCCGCATTGCAGAAAAGCATGGCAAGGTCGTGATTGTTGCAGATCCCGGGGAACCCGTGGAGCATCACCATGGCAGGGTGCAGCTCGCCCTCTTTGTGATTCGGCGTCAGCGTATAGCCTATCACCCGCCCTCGCCGCGTTTCCACGCTGAGCGCGTTCGTCGCCGCTCTTTTTACTCCCTCACCTGGGAAATGATCTTCATATATATTTTCTGTCAGCATACGGCACCTCCGCCAAACATTCTAAAAAAATTGTACACCAACCCGCACCGTTGTCAACAATAAGCCCCGGCGAACGCTTCATAGCCATAATCATTCGCATTCGCCATAAGACAGCCTGATCCGTAAAAACTATGTGTAATAGCTGCCGTACCTGGCCTGTTTAATGCCCGTAAAAACCGGCATGTGAGCCGGTGAGCTGTTTAAGCCGCTTCCGGCTCACATAAATGCTCAGGAAATTTTTGCCGATTTGGACCTCTGGGGCGTTTGCCCCCTTTCCGGCTCACATCACTCTCGAAAATCCTGCCGAAATCATCCCAAATCAGTTTACATAACTATTTTTATGTGAGCTAAATGCCGGCAAAACACGTCTCCGGCTCACATCCCGGTTTTTGGCCTTGGAACGCATGTGAGCCGGAACAGCCTTAATGTGCCCTGCGGCTCACATCGCATCGATGGTGCTTGACACGGCAGGTGCCCCGTGATTACAATCGTTGATATTTCCATAGAGAAAGGGGAACTCCATGAAATTCCGGTTTGCCGTGCGGGAAGATACGCCGCTGATCCTTACCTTCATTAAGGAACTTGCCGCTTACGAAAAGATGCTCGATGAAGTGGTTGCGGACGAAAAGACGCTGGAGGAATGGATCTTCGACAAACAGAAGGCTGAAGTGATCTTTGTGCTTAACGATGAAGCGCAGGCTGCCGGCTTCGCCCTTTTCTTCCACAATTTCTCCACCTTCCTGGGAAGGGCCGGGATCTATCTGGAAGATCTGTACGTGCGCCCGGAATACAGAGGCAAGGGCTTCGGAAAAGGCCTGATCAAAGAACTGGCCAGGATCGCGGTCGAACGAAAATGCGGGCGCCTGGAATGGTGGTGCCTGGACTGGAACAAGCCCTCCATAGACTTCTATCTTTCGCTTGGCGCGGAACCCATGTCCGACTGGACCGTATACCGCATCGCGGGCGATACTCTGACAAAACTGGCGCAGCCGAAAACTGACACAAAAAGATCCATCCGCACGGTCTTTCACGGACGGATGGATCTCTCTTTTTCAGAATATTTCAGCGAATTGTCTTTCGGTTCTCTTTGATGATCCCCGGCAGGGCGATGATCATTCCCGCCACAATGGCCACCACAAGATTGAACACCACGGTGAGCACGAAAGTGATCACCAGAATAAACACGTTAAGGGGCGTCTCCGTTTTGCAGATCTTCACGAAAGGCCGCCACTGGCACATGTTGTAGGCCACGATAAACAGAATGGCTGCGATGGTGGGCATGGGGATCCAGGTCACGTAGGGCATGAAGATCACTAAAATCAGCACCAGCGTCAGCGCGTGGACCATGCCGGCCACGGGGGTGCGCCCGCCGTTTTTGATGTTGGCCGCCGTACGGGCAATGGCGCCGGTGGCGGGAATGCCGCCGAACAGAGCCGAGCCGATGTTGCCGATGCCCTGGGCGATCAGTTCCGTATTGGGGCGGTGGGTGCTGCCCACCATCTGGTCTGCCACCACGCAGGAAAGCAGCGACTCAATGGCCGCCAGCAGCGCGATGGTCACCGCGTTGGGAAGCATCTTTATTAGAAGTGAGCCCGAAAGCTCCGGCATGTGGAACACGGGCAGACCGCTGCGCACGGTGTAGAGATCCCCTATGGTATTCACGGGAAGCTTAAGGAGCTTCACCGCCAGGATGCCGAAAAGCACCGCGATGATGGAAGCGGGGATCTTTTTGCTGAACCTGGGCCAGACGATCTGAATGAGAAGGCAGCAGAGGCCCACGCCCACGGCCCACCAGTTGACGGTACCGAAATTGGCGATCACGGCCTTCAACTTATCCATGGTCTCGATAGCCACGGTCCCCGCGGGATAGCTGAGCCCGCAGAAATCCTTTACCTGCCCTACGGCAATAGTCACCGCGATACCGGCGGTAAAACCGGTGGTGATGGTATTGGGAATGTAGCGGATCAGATCTCCCAGCTTCAGAAATCCCATGATCACCAGAAGCACGCCCGCCATGATGGTGGCAATGGCCAGTCCCGAAATACCGTTAGCCGCCACGATGCCTGCCACGATGGCGGCAAAGGCCGCCGTGGGACCGGCGATCTGTACGGTGCTGCCGCCCAGGAAAGAGATCAGAAAACCTGCCACGATGGCCGTATAAAGTCCCTCCTCAGGACCCACGCCGGAAGCGAGGGCCAGGGCAACGGACAGCGGCAGCGCGATAATGGCAACGATGATACCTGCCACCAGGTCTTTTACGAACTGCTCTTTGCTGTAGTTTCTGATGCTGGTAAAAAACATGGGCTGAAACATTTTCATAGAGTCCTCCTTACGCCGACGGCTGATAATATTTCATGAATACGCCCAGCAGCACCACGCCTGCGATAAACAGCACCACGTGGAGCCAGCGGGAACGGGTCCTGATTTTCCCTGCGCCGATGAGCCAGGACAGCACGAAAAGGCCCGTCTGGCTGAGTGCCACATATCCGGCGGCAGAGATCCCCGCGCGGAATCCCGAAAACGCGTAAAATGCCGAAATGGCGGCAAGGAAAAGAATGATCTTGCTGAAACTTCCGCTTTTGAACTCCTCCGCTCTTTCCGCAAGTTCCTGTTCGATCTCCGCTTCTGTCTTTACTTTCTTCAGTTCCTTATCCATCCTGCTCCTTCCCTTTCCGACTCACTTTTCATCCGTTATTTCCTTCTGCTTTTCTGCAGAAGTTTTTTACGGAACATGGACCGCAGCAGGCTGAACTTGCCCAGCGTCTTCCCGTCCACTTCCGTAACGTCCGGCAGTTCTTCCGCAGAAAGCCCTTTGCTGCGCCGCCACATCATGTACTCGTTCAGGTCCTTCTTCACCATGGAAAGGGCGCCGGCGATCACGGCAGCGTCATCCACGAAACCGATCCCCGGGATGATGTCCATCAGAACATCCATAGGCGCCAGCCAGTAAAGGAGCGTTGCCACGATGGCAAGCAGCGTCGCCACCGGCACCTTCCGGTACTCCCTTCTCACAAACGAACGGACCAGCGAGATCAGGGCAGGAATGTACGACAGCGCGCCGCCCGCCACGGGGACCGTTTTCAGCTTCTTTTCCAGCTGCTCCAGAAGCAACTCCAGCTTATCCTCATCCCTTATGAATTCCTCCGCCTTCCGAAGGCTGGTATCCAGAAAATTCTCCGCTTTATCCTTATCAAAACGAATTGCCATGGTGTCACCTGTTATCCTTTGCTGATGTCTCTTACGATCTCTTCCAGAGATCCGGTCGTTTACCGGATCTTTGCCACTTCCGAAAGGGCCTTCCGGGGGCCGGGCTTAATGTCTCCTTCGTGAGTCCCCACGGCAATGACGCTCATGATGACTTCATTTTCCGGAATGGCAAAGAGCTCTCTGAGCTTGTTTTCATCCCTGAGTCCCATGATCAGGCTGTCATACCCGTGATCTTTCAGAGAAAGCACCAGGTATGCGTCATGCAGGCCCAGGTCATAAGCGCCCCACTGGTCGCCCAGCCCGTCCGAAGGCTTTCCGCCGATATATCCGGAAGCTCCCTTTTCATAGGCTGTCACGATATAGGCACAGGCATTTTTCGAATTGTTCTTATTGTAATCAGGCAGTGCCGAGCGCACTGCCTCGATTTTTTCAGGCGAAACAGCCACATAGCATCTTGCGCTTTCATAATTGCACCATGAGGGCGCCAGAAGCGCCTCATTAAGCACCTCTTCCACCTCTGCCTTTTCTATCCTGCCGCTTTCCTCATAAGCGCGGCAGCTGCGTCTTTTCAGGATCAGTTCTTTAAACTCCATAATATCTCTCCTTCTGTATTGTTCACGTCACCTGTTCGTTGTTTACTTTGATCCCCGCGGATACGGGAATGATCAGCACGTCTTCCCCGTCAATGATCTCCCTTTTAATGATGGCGACATCCTCTGCCTTCACGTTGACGGATACCTTCCGGTATTCCTTCACCAGGCTCTTTACCGCGTACAGCGGCACATCAACGGCTGCCACCTCCCGGATCTTTTCCTCGATCTCTTTTTCTTCCGGAAGATCCTCCGGGGCCACGGAAGCAAGGACCAGTTCCTTCATCACTTCTTTTGTGATCACAGGCTCCGAATCGTCATCTTTGTGTTCTTCTTTGAACTCCTGCAGTTTAGTATCAAACACCTCCACAGCCTCCGGTCTTTCTGCCGGATCCACGAAAGCCTCCACAACGGTCTTTAACTGCTCAAAGCCCCGGTCTTTCGATACCGGCGCCTCTTTTCCGCAGAATTTGAGGATAAAGTCCTCTGCCGCGTCTTCTTTTTTGTTCCTTGCAAAAACGACCACTCTTGACATGTCTGCCCCATCCCCGTCGGGCGCGGGATACAGCATGGATACCAGCGGCATTTCGGCCACCCAGTCACAGTTCCGGGAACGGAACACGCCGCTTTCCTTCTGATAGGAAAGCCCGGATTCCGTGATATGCGCCGGGCACAGGCTTACGAGCACATAACTGTAGGAGACTTCCGACGCGTCGTCTATGACCTGACGGTCTGACGTTTTCGGCTTCAGGTCGATGGTATTTCTTACGACGGTAAGAAGATAGTTGGTGGAATTCTCGAACGTGATGGCTTCCATCACCTTCCCGCAAAGCTTCAATACGGTCCCTTCGCTGACGCCGGTCCCGGAAAGCGACTTGAGGATGCTTTTTGCCTCGCCGTCTTCCTGTTTTTCGGCAGAAAAGCCGGAGGCAAAGACAGTCTTGTGAAGAGATCCCTTCAGCGATTCCTTGAGGATCTGAAAGAACTTCAGCGCATCCGTTCTCTCCAGGGAACTCAGCTTCTCCGTGGTAACAGATTCCAGTTCCCGCGCACCATTAAAATAACAGTAAGTGATACTGTCGTAGGTACATTTATCAAAATCTTTCGTTGCGTCTTTTACAGGTTTCAGGTCATACTGTTTCAT
>JAKSPC010000008.1 GCA_024405155.1 Lachnospiraceae bacterium
TTGACAAAAAAAGTTCCACCCTGTGGAATTTAATCCTACAAGATGGAACTTACTCTTACAAAGTGGAATTTACTTTTTCAAGTCACCCTCTTTACGAAAGCGCCAGCAGGGCCTTTTCCATGGCATCGAGCGCTTCGGAGATCACATCCAGGGACGCAGCGTAGGCGATCCTCACAAAGCCTCCCGCGCCGAAAGCGTCACCGGGCACCAGGGCCACGTGTGCCGCATCCAGCAGATATTCGCAGAGACTGACATCGTTTTCCACCGGGACCCCGTCATGGGACTTCCCAATATAATAGGATACGTCCGCCAGAAGATAGAAGGCGCCTTCCGGCTTTACGAAAGCCACGTGGGGCATCCGGCCAAGGCGCTCGCAGACGAAATCACGCCGTTTTTCAAACACACGGACCATGTCTTCCGCTTCTTTCTGTGAACCGGTAAGGGCGCCCAGAGCGGCTTTCTGGGAAATGGCGCTCGTGCAGGAGGTGATCTGGCCCTGGAGCTTTATCATGGCTTTGATGATGTCTTTTCTGGCAGCGGCATATCCCAGCCGCCATCCGGTCATTGCATAGGCCTTGGAGAATCCGTTCACGGTGACGGTGCGTTCCCACACTTCCCGGGAAACGGAGGCGATACTGAAATGCTTTTTCCCGTCATAGATCAGTTTTTCGTATATTTCATCCGCAATGATGAAGAAATCGTATTTAACGGCAAGAGCTGCCAGTGCCCGCAGGCTCTCCTCGCTGTACACGGCGCCGGAAGGATTGTTGGGCGTGCAGATGACGATGGCTTTGGTGCGGGACGTGACGGCTTTCCCTATTCTTTCCAGATCCAGAGAAAAATCCGGACGGGATGGAAGGAGCACGGGTACCGCGCCGGCAATGGAAGTCATGGCGGAATAGCTCACCCAGGAGGGCACCGGGATCAGTACTTCATCACCGGGGTCGCAGATGGCCATAATGGCTTCAAAAATGGCCTGCTTCGCGCCGGTGCAGACACAGATCTCGCTGCTGTCATAAGTAAGGCCGTTCTCACGGGAAAGTTTTTCGGCAATGGCGGTACGCAGTTCTGCGCAGCCGGGCGTGGCGGTGTATTTGGTAAAGCCTTCTCTGATGGCTGTCATGGCGGCTTCTTTTGCGGTCATGGGCGTATCAGAATCAGGCTCGCCCACGTTTAAGGAAAGGATGGGCTCACCTTTTCGCTTCAGTTCGGTGACTTTGTTGTGGATGACGCCGGTGGCGGATGCGCCGAAGGCGGCGAGGCGGGATGCAAGGTGGTTCGTGGACATATAGTTTCCTCCATTTCCAGGCTAGTCTTTATGCAGCGGTACAGGACGATTCGTGAGTGCAAACAGCGCGTCGATATCACCCGCGAAGGGAGTGAATCCGATCTGCGGGACGTGAGCAGCATAGTTCAGCGCACAGGCGGCATAATAGGCGCTGCCGTATATGAGGGCCTTTTCGTCCGGATCATAGCCGGGGTTGTGCAGGGGGAGCGTCTTTCCCTCCGCTTCGTTTCCCGCGCCGATGGCCGCCATGGCGGAGGGGTAAAAGGCCGTGGTGATGCCGAAGGATTCGCCGCACATGTCAGGTGTATTGTCCTGCACGTTTTCTTTTCCTATGAGTTCTTCCGTTATGGTCCTGGCGCAGGCAGCCGCTTCCTTCTGGTTGATAACAGGAAGTGTGGGACCTTTCCACAGAACGGTCTCCGGCGTGCAGTCAAAGATCTCGCAGTTTAAGCGGATGATCTTTTCAAACTGCTCGCGGAATTTGAGCCCGGAGGCCAGGTCATATGTCCTGGCAGTACCGGAGAACTCCAGTTCTTCCGGCGTGATGTTGTGGGCAGAACCGGCGCGGACCATGTTGAGAGAGGATGTGAACAGCACTTCCGGAGAGACCAGACGCATGCGAAGATCCTTGTATTCCGCCGCAATGGCCAGGAAACAGTCGATGGGGTTGTTATTCCGGTCAGGTCGGGAACCGTGGCCGCCTTTTCCTCTGATCTTTACGTGAAACACGAAACTTCCCGCAAAGCGGGGGCCGGCGCTTACGGCGATCTTTCCCGCAGGAAGCAGGGGATCGTTATGCTGGGAAAAACAGACGTCGATCTGCATCTTCTTTTCCTGCAGGTACTTATGAATATAGTAGGCGCTGCCGCCGCCTTCCTCTCCCCGCTCGAACATCAGGATCACCGTGCCCTTAAGGCTGTCCTCGCGGTCTTTCAGGATCTTTGCCGCTGTGAGCAGCATGGCGGTATGCATGTCGTGACCGCAGCAATGGGCAAGGCCCGCCTTCTTACTGACGCATGCCTTGGGGCCTTTGGCGTTTTCCCCTGATTCCTGTATTTTCAGGGCATCGCAGTCGGCGCGGAGCATCACCGCGGGTCCGGACGTTTTTCCGTAAAGGAATCCCAGCACACCTCCGTCAGGAATGTTTACGTATTCGATCCCCATGGCGGAAAGTTCACCGCAGATATAGGAAACGGTCTCCGTCTCCAGCGTGGACGGCTCGGGGTTTTCGTGCAGATGCCGCCTTACGCTGACAGAATAATCATATAAGTTTTCTGCTTCTTTTAAAATATTCATAATGCCTCCGGATTTTCTTTACAGCCCCGCCAGTTCCCGCACAACATGGGAGGCAAGCAGCAATCCTGCCGCCGCGGGCACGAACGGAGCCGAGCCCGGCGCGCGGGTCCCTGTCTTTACGGGCAGTTCCTCCGAAAACACCACCGGCAGGTGTTCGATGCCCCGTTTTCTTAATTCCACCCGCACTGCCTTTGCTAGGGGATCCCCGGAAGTCCTGCCGATATCCGTTACCGTAAGCTTTGAAGGATCCAGCCGGTTTCCGGTACCCATGGAGCAGATGATGGGGACACCGGCTTCCCGGGCCTTTTCCACCAGGCAGATCTTTGCGGCAACGGTATCCACCGCGTCGATGACGTAGTCAAACCGGGAAATGTCGATGACGCCCGCTGTCTCCGGCAGATAGAACATGGTGTATTTCGTCACCCGGCAGTCAGGATCGATATCAGCGATCCTTTCGGCCAGAACGTCGGTCTTGTTTCTTCCTATTGTACTGCGGAGCGCCACCAGTTGACGGTTCAGGTTCGTTTCGTCCACAGTGTCCATGTCAATGAGAGAAAGCGCGCCTACGCCGGCCCTGGCCAGGGCTTCCGCCGCATGACCGCCCACGCCGCCCAGGCCAAAAACTGCCACGTGAGCTTCTGCCAGACGACTCAGCGCCTCTCCTCCCATGATCCGTTCCGTTCTTTCCTGCCAGCTTTTCATCTGTATCTCCTGAAATATTCCTTTGTACCGGCTCCCCGCCATGACTTTATACTGTAATTGGCTGAATTATAACACCATCCGCTCCTTCTGTCGACGGGAGGCATTTCCTGGCTAATCAATCTTTTGCAACCGGAAGGGTCAAAATCAGCCTCTCGGATGGAAAATCTATCCGGGCGCTCCGTAACTAAAAAAGGAAATTCCATCCGAAAGGCCTTTTTAAGGGCTTACGGATGGAATTTTTTTCCTTTGCAATCGGTGTGCCACCGCGT
The DNA here is from genome assembly GCA_024405155.1 of Lachnospiraceae bacterium. Classification (GTDB taxonomy): domain Bacteria; phylum Bacillota; class Clostridia; order Lachnospirales; family Lachnospiraceae; genus Avilachnospira. The sequence goes on from JAKSPC010000008.1 coordinate 3,556, forward strand.
CTTTTCAACCGGAAAGCCCAAAATCAGCCTTGCGGATGGAAAATCTATCCGAGCGTATCTTGGTGCCGACGGCTTTTTTCAACCGGAAGGCCAAAAAACGGCCTCTCGGATGGAAAATCTCTTCCGGACAAAAAACAGCCCCTCCCGAAGGAAGGGCCGCCATGTGTTTTCGTTTCTGCCGAGGCTGTTGCTCCGGACGTACCGCCCGAAACTTATGCCTTTGCGGTCTGCTGTCTCTTCTTGATGACGAACAGCGTACCGACTACCAGTGCTGCACCGATGATCAGGCAGATCACTGCGTTCTGTACGAAGCCGGCAACGATGAACATTACGAAGGAGATCGCTGCAACGGTCGCTGCGTACGGGATCTGTGTCTTTACGTGGGTCAGATGCTCACACTGAGCACCGGCACTTGACATGATCGTGGTATCGGAGATGGGGCTGCAGTGGTCACCGCAGACAGCGCCTGCCAGGCATGCGGAGATGCCGATGTAGAGGAGCTGGCTGTCAGCCGGGAACAGAGCCGTTACGATGGGGATCAGGATACCGAAGGTGCCCCAGCTGGTACCGGTTGCAAAGGCAAGCAGGCATCCGACTACGAAGATCACTGCGGGGAGGAAGCTGTAAAGGCTTGCAGCCGCACCTTCCATCACGCCGCCGATGAACTCTCTTGCGCCGAGCAGAGAAGTCATGTTCTTAAGAGTTACAGCAAGAGTAAGGATCACGATGGGAGGAACCATGGCGAAGAAGCCGTTCTTCACACAGCCCATAGCCTCTGTGAAAGTGGTGGTCTTTCTGAGGCATGCATAAATGATGGTGAAGATCAGAGCGATGATGCCGCCCCAGGGAAGTGCCACGAATGCATCGGTGTCACCAAAAGAACCGATCAGATTGTGGAAGTTGCCGGACTCTGCGTCGAAGAAACCGCCGACATACATCATACCAACGGTGCAGGTCACAACAAGGACTACTACCGGAAGGATCAGGTCGATGAGCTTGCCTCTCTGGCTGATCTGTACGTCTTCAACGTCTTCCAGTCCGCCGAGGTCGCCGTTTTCAGCTGCGTCCTGATACTTCTTCATCTCGCCGTAGTCGAAATTCATGATGCCGATGGCAATGATGAATACGAAGGTAAGCAGCGAATAGAAGTTAAAGGGGATTGCCTTGATGAAAAGGTCGATACCGTTCAGCCCAAGGCCCTCTGCCGTTGAGGAAACAGCGGCTGCCCAGGAAGAAACGGGAGCGATCATGCAGACGGGAGCTGCAGTGGCATCAATGAGGAATGCCAGCTTCTGACGGCTGATCTTGTGGCTGTCGGTAACGGGTCTCATAACGGCACCGACGGTCAGGCAGTTGAAGTAATCGTCTACGAAGATCAGGATACCCAGAACGAACGTAGCCAAAGTCGCGCCGACTTTTGTCTTGATGTTCTTTGCCGCCCACTTTCCGAAAGCTGCGGAGCCGCCGGAAATGTTGACGATGGCAACGATGATACCCAGGATGACCAGGAAAATGAAGATGCCGGCGTTGTCGGCAACTGCCGGTACCATGCCGTCATTTACCAGGGTGTCCAGAGCGGCTACGGGTGCAAAGTTCGCTACGAACAGCGCGCCGATGAGTCCGCCGATGAACAGAGAACTGTAGGCTTCCTTGATGATCAGCGCAAGGCCAATTGCGATGATGGGGGGAACCAGTGCCCAGAACGAGTTCATAAACATGTTTTCCATAAAGATACCTCCTATAAAAAATGGATCATGATAGTCTATCATGATCCATTAAAAAACGTTATGCATCACGACAGCGCTCCGCAGGTGATCCCGCGACAGTCCATGACATCTTCTGCCATGACCCAGGCAAACAAGTTTCGGAAAAAACTTTGTCCCCTTCGGCGATTTTCCCTTTCCTGCCGGGGCTTTCCGTCCCGTTCCGGCGATACTCTTGAAAACCGCGCCTCTATCATATGCAAGACTTATACCACTTTAAACCGGTAAAGTCAACAATGAACTGCAATTTTTTTGTGAAGTTTTACATCCGCGGCGGTCAGCCTGATGCGGATGTTTGCTGCATTATTTATTTTCATATCCGGGCTTTCCCAGAAGCCGGAACATGTTTCGTTTGTAGAACTCCACACCGGGCTGGTCGAAGGGGTTCACGCCGTTTGCGTAGCCGCAGACGCCGCAGGCATATTCGAAGAAGCAGAACAGCTGTCCCAGACTGTCTTCGTCCCGGCGGTCCAGTTCGATGCGCATCACCGGCACCCCGCCTTCCGCGTGGGCAATGATGGAGCCTTCCATGGCCTTGTGGTTGATCTCGTTTAAGGAACGGCCGTTCAGATACTGAAGCCCGTCTGCATTTCCCGGCACCTCCGGCACCCGGATATCACGGCCGGCATTTTTCACGTCAAGTACCGTTTCGATCAGGTTCCGTCTGCCGTCCTGAATGTACTGGCCCATGGAATGAAGGTCCGTGGTCAGATCCATGCCCGCCGGGAACAGGCCCTGATGCTCCTTTCCCAGGGACTCGCCGAACAGCTGTTTCCACCATTCGCAGATCTGATGAAGGCCTGCGTCGTAATTGCTTAAGACTTCCACTTCCATGCCCTTTTTCTCCAGAGCACAGCGGTACAGCGCGTAGAGGAGAGCGGGGTTCTTTTCGGGATCGTCGCTCTGGCAGATCTCTGCCATTCTTCCGGCCCCCTGCATCAGAGCATCGATGTCGCCGCCTGCTGCCGCGATGGGAAGGAGCCCCACAGCGGAAAGTACGGAATAGCGGCCGCCGATGTCATCGGGGACCACGAACGTCTCGTACCCTTCGGCATCCGCCAGTTCTTTGAGCGTGCCTTTCTTCTGATCCGTGGTGGCGTAAATGCGGCCCGCAGCGCCTTTTTTCCCGTAACGCTCCTCCAGGAGCGCTTTCAGGATGCGGAACGCAATGGCCGGTTCCGTGGTGGTGCCGGATTTGGAAATGATATTTACGGAAAAATCCGTTCCCTCCAGTTCATCCAGCAGATCGTTCATCTGATCCGGATTCAGGGAGCTTCCGGCATAAAGCACGCGAAGCCCGCTTTCGCCGCGGCCTTTTGAAAGGAACTCTATGGCAGCCCTGGCTCCCAGATAGCTTCCGCCCACACCGGTCACCACCAGGATGCGGGACTCATCGCGGATCTTTTCGGCCGCCTTTTTGATACGGGAAAATTCCTCCCGGTCGTAAGTTTCGGGAAGATTTACCCAGCCGGTGAATTCCGCCCCCGGACCGGTCTTTTCCAGAAGCGTTTTCTGTGCCGCGAGGACCACGGGCTTCATGCCCTCCGCCTCCGGCTCTGTGACAAATTTTTCTGCGTAGCTGACGTCCAGCCTGATATCCTGACTCATAACTGCGGCCTCACTTTTTCACATCAAACTTGTACCCGATGCCCCACACTGTGGCAAGCTCCCAATGCTCGCTTGCCGGCAGTTTTTCCCTGAGGCGCTTTACGTGCACGTCCACCGTACGCGTATCTCCGGGGTACTCGTAGCCCCAGATGTTATCCAGAAGCTGTTCTCTGGTGAACACCTGATTTGGTCTGGATGCCAGGAAGTAAAGGAGTTCCAGTTCCTTGGGCGGCATGTCGATGGTCTTTCCGGCACATTTCACAGAGTAATTCGTGAGATTCACGGAAAGATCGGGGTATTCCACGTGATCGCCGGCGATCTCCGGGCGGGGTTCCGCCGCTTTTTTCTCTGCCGCATACCGGCGGAGGACCGCTTTCACTCTTGCCACCAGTTCCTTGGAATCAAAGGGCTTGATCATGTAATCGTCAGCGCCCAGCTCCAGTCCCAGCACCTTGTCGAACACCTCGCCTTTTGCGGAAAGCATGATGATGGGGGTGTTCCCTTTTTTGCGGACTTCCCTGCAGACCTCGTACCCGTCGATCCCGGGGAGCATCAGGTCTAAAAGGATAATGTCCGGCTGAAAATCGGACACGGCCAGGAGCGCAGCTTCGCCGTCATGGACCATCTGCGTTTCGTAGCATTCTTTTGTCAGGTAAAGTGAGATCAGCTCGGCGATGTCTTCGTCATCATCCACGATGAGCACTCTCTGTTTCTCTGCCATATCCGACTCCTTTTTTGTGTTATTTGAAAGTGACAACGGTAACGCCGTCCGAGCCTTCTCCGAAGGCCCCCAGGCGATACTCCTTCACATATTTTACCTTTTTTAAGCGGCGATGTACAGCATCTTTTAACGCGCCGGTGCCTCTGCCGTGTACGATGCGCACGCTGGGAAGATGGGCAAGGTAGGCGTCATCCAGGTATTTCTCCAGCTCCGGAAGCGCTTCGTCGGTGGTCATGCCGATCAGATTCAGTTCCGGAGAGATGGTGAGGGCCTTGGGAGCGATGCCGGAGAACTCCTTTTTCTGCGGCGGTTCCTTTTCCGCAGCGCCCTTTCTGACCAGTTCCAGATCTTTCACTTTTACCTTGGAGTTCATGAAGCCCATGCTGACGGTAACGTTCCCGTCCTTGTCCGGCAGAGACGTAAGGGTGCCTTCCGTGCCGCCCAGGCTCATGATGCGCACGGTGTCGCCCACGTCAAGTTTCTTTGGCGAAACGGGTTTCGACGGACCTTTGATCTTCAGTTTTTCACCGCTGTCCGTTCCCTTAAGGCTGTTTCTCAGACGGTCCCTCTGAGCTTCGATGGCCCTGTCGTCTGCGCTGCCGGCCGCCAGACGGTTGATGTTTCTGACGGTCTCGTCTGCCGTATCCTTGGCGTTTTTCAGGATCTTTGCGGCTTCGGCCTTTGCCTCGTTCAGAAGTTTTTCCCTGGAGCCCTCCAGCCGTTCTTCTTTTTTCGCCAGACGGATCTTCAGGTCCTCGATCTCTCTCTTGTAGCCCTCCGCGTCCCGGCGGGCCTTTTCGGCAGCGGTACGGTCGTCGTTCAGTTTGCCGATCACATCCTCGAAACTTTCGTCCTGCGTGCCGATGAGCCCTCTGGCCTCTTCGATCACGTGCTCCGAAAGACCCAGGCGGCGGGATATGGCAAACGCGTTGGATTTTCCGGGAATGCCGATGAGGAGCCGGTAGGTGGGGCTCAGGGTCTCCACGTCAAACTCACAGCAGGCATTCTCCACACCGGGAGTCTTCAAGGCAAAGATCTTGATCTCCGCATAGTGGGTGGTGGCCACGGTGCGGACCTGCATGCGATTCAAAAACAGCAGGATGGCCTCTGCCAGGGCAGCGCCTTCCGTGGGGTCGGTACCGCTCCCCAGCTCGTCAAAGAGACACAGGGACGTAGGCCCGGCTTCCCCAAGGATGTGGACGATATTGGTCATGTGGGCGGAAAATGTGGAAAGGCTCTGTTCGATGGACTGCTCATCGCCGATGTCGGCGAAGACTTCCTCGAAAACGCCCAGGGTGGCTTCGTCCGCAGGCACGTGCAGGCCGGCCTGTCCCATGAGAGTAAGAAGACCTGTGGTCTTTAAAGTAACGGTCTTTCCGCCGGTGTTGGGGCCGGTGATGACAAGCATGTTAAAGTCTCTGCCAAGCCTCAGGTCGATGGGAACGATCTTTTTTCTGTCGATGAGGGGATGGCGCGCGTTCTTCAGTTCTATATACCGGTCGGTGGAAAACGCCGGTTCGCAGGCATCCATAGCATCTGCGAACAGAGCTTTCGCAAAGATCATGTCCAGTTTTTTACAGATACGGATGTTGTCTTTGATATCGTCGGTGTGGGGCGCCAGGGAAGCGCTCAAAGCGGCCAGGATCCGCTCGATCTCCTTTTTTTCCTCGCTGTCCAGCTCGAAAAGTTCATTGTTCAGGTTTACCACGGCCATGGGCTCCACAAAAAGAGTCTGACCGGTGGCGGAGGTATCGTGCACCAGTCCCGGTACTTTTGCCTTGTATTCCGCACGGACGGGAAGGCAGAAACGTCCGTCCCGCTGGGTGATCACCGGCTCCGACAGGTAGTCCCGGGCGGCATTTAACAGGCTGTTGACCGACTCACGGATCTTTTCTTCCGTCTGTTTTCTCTTTCTGCGCAGGGAAGAAAGGGCCGGGGAAGCGTCGTCCGCCATTTCGTCCTCGCTCAAGATGCACCGACGGATCTCCCGGTTCAGGGAGCCAAGGGGTTCCAGGAAGGAGAATTCCTCGCTCAGGGAGTCTTTGATCTCTTCGTTATCGCCGTAGCTTTTGGCCCGTTCCGTCACGGTAAGAAGCGACGAGACCTTCAGAAGTTCCGCCTGGGAAAGGGAGGCGTTCACATTTAGCCTCGCCAAAGTTTCGGAAATGTCTTTTACACCGCGAAAGCTTATAGACCCGCCTTTTTTCTGAATACGGTCCCGGGCATCGGTAGTGTTTTTCTGATACTCCCGGATCTTCCGCAGATTGGTGGACGGGCGGACTTTGGCGCACAAAGCGCGGCCCGCCTCCGAAGTGGCGTACTCGGAAAGCATCTCTATGATCTTGTCAAATTCCAGAATGTGTAAACTTCGTTCTTCCATATCTTTTCGTAGTTTCCTGCCAGCTTGAGTCCGAATTACCGGAACTCAGGTTTTTCGCATATTAACTCGCGTGCCCCGATTCGGATGCTTCTAGCTTCTTTGTGTAATGCTCCTCAGGAAAAGCAGCACGCCGGCGATGAGCGCCGCTCCCACAGGCAGGCAGACCAGCGCGTTGGGCACGAAGCCCGCCAGGACGTATACCGCAAAGGAAACTGCCGCCACGGTCATGGCATAAGGAAGCTGCGTCTCCACATGGCTCACGTGGTCACACATGGCAGCCGCGGAGCTCATGATGGTGGTATCGGATATGGGGCTGCAGTGGTCGCCGCATACGGCGCCCGCAAGACATGCCGAAATGCCCACGATGAGCAGCGGCGAATCTGCCGGAAACACTGCCGTTACGATGGGGATCAGGATGCCGAAGGTGCCCCAGCTGGAACCGCAGGCGAAGGAAAACAGACAGCTGAAAAGAAAGATCACGGCGGGAAGCAGACGGGTAAGTGACGCTGCCGCGCCTTCCATCACGTGAGAAATAAATGCCTGTACTCCCAGGGCCATGGTCATGTTTTTCAGCGACACTGCCAGGATCAGAATGATGAGGGGACTTCCCATCATGCGGAAGCTTTCTCCCACGCAGTCCGAAACTTCGCGAAAGGTAACGACCTTCCGAAGCAGTGAGTAGACCACGGTAAATACCAGCGTCACCAGACCACCCATGGAAAGGGCCGACGCGCCGTCGGTGCCGCCGAGAGCCAAAGCAACGTCGCGGTAGTTTTCGGAAGCGGGATCAAAGAAACCACCCACGTAAAGCAGGAACAGACTGCACACCACGATCATGAAGACCACCGGGATCACCAGATCACAGATGGCTCCCTGACGGCTCTCCTTTTCCGCGGGAAGATCCTCCTTTGCCCCCAGATCGCCTTCGGCAGCTCTTTTCTGATACTCCGCCATTTTTCCGTAGTCAAAGTTCAGTATGCCGATGATCACAATAAATACCAGGGTAAGAAGGGAATAAAAGTTAAAGGGAATGGCACGGATAAAAAGGGAGATGCCGCTTTCTCCGGTGCCGAGGCCTGCTGCCGTGGAAGATACGGCCGCACCCCAGGAAGAGATGGGGGCGATCATGCATACCGGCGCTGCCGTGGCGTCCAGGAGCCAGGCCAGCTTCTGCCGGGAGATCTTCAGGCGGTCCGTAACGGGCATCATGACGGCACCCACGGTGAAGCAGTTGAACATGTCGTCGATAAAAATAAGAATGCCCAGAACAAACGTTGCGAGCACAGCGCCTGTCTGGGTCTTTATGTGTTTTGCCGCCCATTTGCCGAAGGCGGCGGAACCGTTGGTCTTCCGGATGATCTGTATGATCACGCCCAGGATCACCACGAAAGCGATGATGCCGGCGTTTTCGGCGATGGCCGTGAGCAGCCCGCAGTTTACGAAAGCGTCAACGGCCGCCACGGGACGGAGCCCCGCCAGCAGAAACGCCGCCAGCGCCGCACCGATAAACAGGGAAACGTGAGGCTCCCGCAGAACGAGAGCCAGCACGATGGCTACGATAGATGGGACCAGAGTCCAGAAAGTGTTCGTTATCATGACTGTTTATACGCGGGCGGTACCATCCGCCCGCGATTTTAAAGTTCATCCTTTCTGCTCAGCAGATCCATGAATTCCTCGCCGGTGATGGTCTCTTTCTCGTAGAGGTATTTCACGATCTCATGCAGTTTTTTCATGTTGTCGGCAAGGATCTGTTTGGCACGGTCGTACTGGGTCTGGACCAGTTCGATGACTTCGCGGTCTGCCCGGGCAAGGGTCTCCTCGGAGCAGGCGGTGGTCATGTCGCCGCCAAGATACGCGTTCTGCTTTGCCTGGAGGGCCACCATGCCGAATCCTTTGTTCATACCAAAAGATGATACCATATTTCTGGCCAGACGGGTAGCCTGTTCGATGTCATTGGCTGCGCCGGTGGTGATGGTCTTGAAGATCAGTTCCTCTGCCGCGCGGCCGCCGGTGAGGGTGGCGATCTTGTTGGTCAGTTCTTCACGGCTCTGCAGGTAGTGGTTTCCTTCCTCGTCCACCTGCATGGTATAGCCGAGAGCACCGCTGGTCCTGGGGATGATGGTGATCTTGTGGACCGGCGCAGAGTTGTCCTGCATGGCCGCCACCAGAGCATGGCCCACTTCGTGATACGCCACGATGAGCTTTTCCTTTTCGGTGAGCACCTTGTTCTTTTTCTTGTAGCCGGCCATGACCACTTCAATGGATTCTTCCAGATCCTGCTGGTTCACCTTGTCACGTCCGTCCTTTACGGCGCGAAGGGCCGCTTCGTTGATCATGTTGGCAAGTTCCGCGCCCGAAGCGCCGGGGCAGGCCTTGGCGATGGCTTCAAAATTGATGTTGCCTGTCATCTTCACGTCCTTGGCATGGACCTGAAGGATCTCCACACGGCCCTGCATGTCGGGCAGTTCCACGGGCACTCTGCGGTCGAAACGGCCCGGCCTCAAAAGCGCGGGATCCAGAGAATCCGGCTGGTTGGTGGCCGCCAGGACGATGATGCCCTTGGTGCCGTCAAAGCCGTCCATTTCGGTAAGCAGCTGATTCAATGTCTGCTCTCTCTCATCGTTTCCGCCCAGACCGTTTCCGTTACGCTTCTTGCCGATGGCGTCGATCTCGTCGATGAATACGATGCAGGGGGCTTTCTTTTCGGCCTCTTTGAAGAGGTCACGCACCTTGGCGGCACCCATGCCCACGAACATCTCCACGAATTCCGAACCGGAAATGGAGAAGAAAGGAACGTCTGCCTCACCGGCCACGGCTTTGGCGAGAAGGGTCTTTCCTGTTCCGGGAGGGCCCACCAGTAGGGCGCCTTTCGGGATCTTGGCACCGATGGCGCGGTACTTTTTGGGATCGTGGAGAAAATCCACCATCTCCTTTAAGAGTTCCTTGGCCTCGTCTTCGCCTGCCACGTCTTTAAACGTGATGCCTGTCTTGTCTTTTACATAGACCTTGGCGTTGGATTTTCCGAAATTGCCGAACATGCCGGCGCCGCCACCCTGGCTTAAGGTCTTTGAGAGCCGGTAGCCCAGGAAGATCATGATGCCCAGGGGCAGCACGTTGTAAATAATGTACCAGATGGGCGACACCGTGGCGGGGATCTCCTGGGTGAAATGAGCGCCCGCGTTGTACAGGCGGTCCACTTCACCAAGGTAGGCGATACGGCCCGTCTCATAAATGGTGTCGTTGTTTTTCAGCGTGTAGCGGATGGTGGTGTCGTTCAGTTCCACCTCATCGATGGTCCTGTTGTCCACGGCGCTTAAGAATTCGTCGTAGCCGGAGCTTTTTACGTTCTTTTTCGCCAGGGCGGGGATCACCACTGTATTGATGAGCAGGATGGCTACAATGGCGATGAGCCAGTAGATCACCATCTGCTTTCTGGGCTTGCGGAAATTGGGGCCGCCGCTGCCGCCGCCGTTTCCGTTATTGCCGCCGCCGACTTCGCGGAAGTCGCCGTCGTTGTTGTCAAAGATGTTTCCTAATTTTGCCATTATGAATGCTCCTCTATGTATGCGCCGGTGACATTCTGCCGCAACTGCTGCCACGCGCCTTCCCGGCTGGTTGCTCCGTTTTTCGATTTTCTAAGTTTTTCTGCGCCCACGCAGAGGGTGCCAATCGCTGCGCTCAAGGACCTCTGCTTTGCGGGCTCGAAAAACTTGAAAATCTGAAAAGCCTCCGCAAGGCTCGGGTATTCGCGTGACAGCATCCTCGGCATGTAATTCTGTATGCTTCTATTCAAGCGTATCATAACTTACATGCCCTGATAAAACAAGAAAAGCCGCCCACTTTTCACAAAGTGTTCAGCTTTTTCATTTTCCGGTAAGTTTTGTCGGATCGTTCAGTCAATGTCCAGGCGCTGCCGTTCCACAAGTTTTGCAAAACTGCCGTTTTTCGCGATGAGCTCCCCGTAGGTACCGTCTTCCACGATCTTTCCCCGTTCCAGGTAGATGATGCGGTCGGCATGCTGAATGGTGGAAAGCCGGTGGGCGATCACGATCCTGGTGCATTTCAGAGAATCGATGGCCTCCGACACTTTTTTCTGCGTGATGTTGTCAAGGGCACTCGTTGCCTCGTCAAACATCAGGATCTTCGGCTTCGGCGCAACGGCACGCGCAATCATAAGCCGCTGTTTCTGACCGCCGGAAATGCCTCCCTGCCCTTCACTGATGACGGTGTGCATCCCCATGGGCATGGCCCGGATGTCGTCGGCAATGGAAGCGATCTCTGCCGCTTTCCACGCCTCGTTCACCGTAAGTTCGGGCGCGGTAATGACGATGTTGGAATAAATGTCACCGAAGAACAGCTTTCCGTCCTGCATCACAACGCCGATCTTCCTGCGCAATGATTCCAGATCGATCCTGGCAAGGTCCTGTTTATCATAGTAGATCGCGCCCTTCTGCGGGGTTTCAAATCCCAGCAGCAGCCTAAGCAGTGTGCTTTTTCCGCAGCCGGTGGCGCCTGTAATGGCAAGATACTCGCCCGGCTTTACGGTAAGCGACAGATCATCGATCACATTGGGCAAAGTATCGCCATACCGGAAGGAAACGCGGGAAAGTTCAATGCCGCCCTTAAGTGAGGTGATGTTTTCTTTTCCCTCATGCGCTTCCGGCTCTGCCTCCATGATCGGTCTCGCCATTTCCAGCGTCGGTCGGATACCCGAGGCGGTGACCGCAATGGATGCAAATGCCATGAACGCCCCGGAGACCATGCCGTACGCAGTATTGAATGCGTAATAGTCCGCCACGCTGACCCCGCTTCCGATCGCCGCGGCATAAAGGATCATCGTGCCGAGAAGAGAGATGGCAAGGTTCAGCGTACCGCTCAGTTTCAGGAACAGGGGAGGATCATACTCCAGCCGCGCCTGTCTGGCGTACTGCTTTCCCCAGCGGGCAAACATCCTCTTTTCCGCTCCTGCCAGCTTGATCTTCTGGATCCCCGTGATCGTCGCGTACGAAAGGCCGCTCGTTTTGGCAGCAATGTCCATTTTTTCGCGGGTAACGCGCATCTGTATAAGGGTCGTGACGAGTGACAGGATGACCGTGGCAGCCGTGATCAAAAGCGCCGGAACCGCAAGAGCCGGAGCAAAGGCAAAGATCTGCCCGACATAGATCAGAGAAAACAGCGACGTAAGTCCCGTCGTGCCGATCGTGCTGAACATGGTGGAGCAAAGCGCCTGCACATAGGCTGCGCGCTGAGACAGTTCACCGGCAGAGTACTGTTTAAAAAAAGACGTGGGAAGGCTTAAAATGCGGCTCATCACCGCCGCCTGCACCGCAATGTCCTGTTTGATACCGATGCGGGAATCGATCAGCCCCCGGAAGATGTCGAAACAGAGCCTGCTTAAGCAAAAAAACACCACGAACACTGCCAGAGACAAAAGCACCTGCAGACTGCCGGACTCCAGCACCGTGCCGAAAAGCCACTTCGTAAACAGCGGCGACAACAGGCCCAGTGCGGCGGAGACGGCCATCATGACCAGATACATTACGACATCGGAAATGCTCATCTGCTGCAGTATGAATTTCAGCAGATCGGCCACGGAAAGCGACTTTAACGGGAGCGCCTCATAGAAACATACCGCTTCCTTATCCAGGAGCTGCTCTGTTTTCCTGTTCAGCCCGCACTGCGTCCCGGTCTTTACATTGATCAGTCTGTACCCCGAAAATTTCCCGGGGATCAGCGCGACGGCGGAGCCATCTTCCTTAAGCGTTCCGAGCATGGCACCCACGGTATGACGGTGCCAGCCCTTATCCAGCGTGACTTTGCGGTTCCTTATGCCAAAGGGGCGCATACGGTATTCGATCTGTTCGTCCAGCGTTTTGATCTGCGGGGGGAGACCCTCCTCCTTCGCCCTGCAGTGGTAGTATTTCAGGATCTCATCGATGGCGGAACCGGCAATTTCATCCTGACTGAGCGCGTCCCTGAGGCGTTTGCCCATGACGGCACCGGCGATGGAATCCATGGCATCCGCAAAGTCAGCGTTGTCGGACTGTTCACGAATTTTAAGCTGTTCTTCAAACCAGCTCATTTCTGCGTCACCTCCTACTCCGCGCTGACAAGATCACGATAGATCCTGCTGTTTTCCATAAGTTCCTTATGTGTTCCCCGGTCTCTGATCTCACCTTTTTCCATCACGATGATCTCATCGCAGGAACGGATGGTGGAAAGACGATGGGCAATGACGATACAGGTAATGCCTCTGTCACGGATCGCCTTTACGACCTCGAACTCGGTCCGGGCGTCCAGTGCACCGGTGGCTTCGTCCAGAATGACGATCGTCGGATCCTGGGCAAGCGCTCTGGCGATCTCGATACGCTGCCGCTGGCCGCCGGAAAAGTCCCTGCCGCCTTCCTGCAGCTTGTACTGATACCCTTTCGGACGCTGTACGATAACGTCATGGATCCGGGCATCGCGGGCTGCGAGGATCATTTCAAAATCCTCGATGCTCCCGTCCCACATTTTGATATTGTTTTCTATGGTATCTTCGAAAAGAATGATATCCTGATCGACTACCGCCATGGAACTGCGGAAAACATTCTTCGGGATCTTATTCAACGGTCTGCCGTCAAACAGGATCTCGCCGCTCCACGGCTGATAAAGCCCGGAGATCAGCTTTGCCACGGTGGACTTTCCGCAGCCGGAAGCACCGACGATGGCAACGCTTTCCCCCGGTTTTACCGTAAGGTGAAAGTTTCTGATCAGCGGCTCGGCCAGCGGCGAATAGCCGAAAACGACATCTTTCAGTTCAACGTTTCCCTTAAGCTTCGCGGCGCCCGCGGCAGAGCCGTTTTCTTCGAAAACGTCATCATCGGGATATTCCATCACGTCATCCACCCGCTCCATCTGCGTGCGCATCTCCTGCAGGACCTGTCCGGAGGTGGTAAGGGATGCGGCAGGCGCCATGAAGGAAGTGAGAAATCCCTGAAACGCCATGACCATGCCGACGGTAAACCGGCCCTGCATGGTGAGATAAACACCAAGAAAGAGAACCGTGCTGTTTGCCAGCATGGTGATAAGCTGCGGAATGCTGCCGATGTACCGGTCAAGCTTCAGATAGTTCACCCGCTGTGCGTTGACGTTTGCCTGATACCCCGACCATTTCTTGAAATAACCGTTTTCCGCGCCGGCGGATTTGATGGTCTCGATCATTTCGATCCCCGAGGTCGCGGCGGAACTGAGCTTTGCCTCGTCACGCATGGCGACACGGGTGATGTTGATGCGTTTTTTGGAAATGATCCTTGCGATAAGGATATTGATGAATACGGAAGAAATACCGATCAGCGACAAAGCGGCGCTGTATCTTATCATGACCACAAGGTAAAACACCACCATCACCGCGTTCAGCAAAAGCGGTGCCAGGGTATTGATCAGCGTGCCGGCAATGACGGCATTGGAAAGCTGGCGCTGCTGGATATCGCCGGCCATGCGCTGGGAGAAGAATTTCATGGGCAGGCGGAGTACCTTCCACATATAGGATGCACTGCCGACGACTGCCATTTTTCCGTTGATGCGCATGGCATATACCGCCTGCAGAGCGGACATCAGTATTTCAATGACACTGAAAGCGGCGAGCAGTACAAAAAACGGCATGATCCAGTTTTTGTCCGTTCCGGTCAGCAGCCTGTCGATGAAGACCCGCGAAAACGCCGGCCGGAGAAAAGCGATCAGAGCCGCGATGATTCCCGTAAGTACGGTAAAGGCGATTGCCGGACCGGTCCCTTTCAGGCGTTTTGCCGCAAAGGAAAGCACGCTTTTGGGCTTTCCGGAAGGAACAAACCCTTCCGCAGGAAAAAATTCGATGCAGATGCCCGTGAAGGAATCGTCAAAAAGCTCCATGGGTACACTGTAGAAGCCTCTTGCAGGATCATTCAGGTATGCCTTGCCGTTTTTAAAACCGCAAAGAACGACGAAGTGATTGAAATTCCAGTGGATAATGCAGGGGAATATGCCCTTTTCTCTCAGTTCCTCCGGCTCAAAGCGATATCCGGACGCTTCCAGTCCGTGATACTGCGCCGCCTTTACGATATTTTTTGCGCTGGCGCCGTCACGGGACACGCCGCAGTCCTCCCGCACCTGTTCCAACGGGATCCATTTGCCGTAATACGCCAGGACCATGCACAGACACGCCGCGCCGCATTCCAGCGTTTCCAGCTGCATCACGACGGGCACTCTGGCAACGCCTTTTGATATTGGCTGATTCCCTTTCTCCGACATGAAAGCTCCTTTAATTCAGAATAAAAGAAAGCGGTCTGAAACTTTGAATGACGATCTTTCCGTCATAAAAGCCGTCCGGTACAGAGCTTTCTGCCGAAAGGGTGCAGACGTATCCGCCGTCCGTAAAACTCAGGCTTTTGACGACCGCTTCCTGCCCGGCAAAACGGACCGTCATCCCCGGTTTTACGGACGTGACGTATTCTTTCTCGATGGTGCCGGTGAGAGTCCCGCCTTCCGCATGAACGGAGACCGGCACGATGCTGTCGATGTGCCCGAAAGCCCCCCATATGCAGGCGCCGGTCAGAAGCAGGATCACTGCCGCCAGGATCAGCCATACCGCGGGATCGGTCACCTTGATGCATTCATCCAGGTTTTCCGGAGATCTCAATTTATCAAGACTTTTCTTTCTGAAAATATCTTCCTGCATTTCCATACCGTTCCTTTATCGTCTGTGACATATCGTCACATCTGTCCACACCTGATCATCGTATATGATACCGAAATTCACGAACGTTTACAACCGATTTCACATCATAATCGTGGACGTTATTCGAATTCGAAGCATTGCATTTCTCCTTTACAAAACAAACATCTATAAATTGTCTTTATAAATGAACAAATATGCCTCATTAAAATTATTATAGCCAACTTCCGAAAGATTTTTTATTTCTCCGTCCGCCGGATCCATAACAAGAAAACTATCTGGCAAGAGTGAAGCACGATCAGTAATATTGTCTGCAACACCAACAATAGTAACCGCATGCCTGCCACTCATGTTATTGCAATTACATGCGTAAAGCATTGTTGGTTTTCCTTTAAGGAGTTCCTTATAAGCCAGACCAAAAACATTATGGGCAATGAATGCATGCTTATATCCAACATATCTCGCACCGTTATCACCCCAATAAGGTTTTGACGTTGCATCATACTTTCTTCCGGTTATAATTGACAATCCCATACACCAGGCCGTTGATGTACAATTATTGGGCAATACCTGTTTCTCTGCGTGTTTTTCAAACCCCTTAAGCGCTGCATATTTTTCACCATTATAAGTGTATTCCGTGACGTTTTTCGGAGTAGAGTTCGAATCATCTCCATTTTCAAGAATATCAGCATCAGGTTTATATCGATAAAACTTAAAATCTCCTTCAAGACCGTGAAACTTAACCTTTTCCAGAATGGAGAAATCCCAATCCGGCGCTTTTATTCCGAAATCTCCCGTTCTCATCTGATCAAGCCAATAACGCCACGGTGAATAGAATAACACGCATCCCCCGGTAAAATCTTCCTCTTCTTTTCGAAGCACCGGAAGTACATTGCGAATAACCCTTTCGAATCTTTCATCCCCACACCGTTCTTCCAGATAAGTCTCAGCATCTTTAAAATGCTTTGAACGTAACTCACATGCATTAAATCCTGTATATTTTGCAATATCCTCTGCTGTATGACAGTAGCTCCATTCTCTATAGCCGATACGGTTTACAATTACATGGGCAATGGCTTTCTGAACAGCATCTGCAGCATGTAATGCCTCTCCGCACACGGTACAGATCGCTATTTTTTCTTCCTCATAAATAGCCGGAAACGGTCCGTATCTTTCGTTGATGAAAGGTCCGTGAATGGCGTATTTCTTTGTACCTTCGTCCGGTTTTCGCAGTTTTTCATCCAGACACTCCGGTCCCCTGAACCGGACTTCTGCCATTTCTTCATCCGAAATGAGCTGTTTCCTGTGAAGTGCCGCAGCATTGTTCATCATATATCTGTAAAACTCTTCTGGATAAACAAGAGGATTATATTTCCCGACTACCGGAAGCAGGGAGATGAGCATAAAGCACTGGCGAAATGTGAGTTCTGCAGGAGTTTCATCAAAATAGAATCTCGCAGCCTCTGTAATACCATAAGTCCCGTTATCGAAATACACACAATTCAGATACAGTTCCAGGATCTGCTGTTTGCTGAGACTCTTCTCCATATAAAGCGTCATCATCAGCTCGGAGAACTTTCGTCTGAAGCTTGTATCGAACCCGAAATACAGGTTTTTGCAGATCTGCTGCGTAATGGTACTGCCGCCAAATCCTATTTTTCCGGCCTGTATGTTTAGCCACAATGCCTCCAGAATCGCTTTTGGCTGGATACCATGATGTTTCATAAATGAAAAATCTTCGATCAGGATAAGGATCCTCACAAAATGCGAGGGCATATCAGTCAGACTGCAGAAATCCTTTTCTGCAGCCCGCTCTCTGTAGATTGCTTCAGGCTTGCGATACTTCATTTCTGATTATTTCTGTCTCTTTCTCAGGCTTCTTTCTGATACAGACTCCTGTATTCTTCTGATGTCTTCATCAGTTCATCATGTGTTCCTTCCGCCTCAATCATATGATCTTTCAGCAGGAAGATCTTTTCCGCATTTCTGATTGTTGTCAGTCTGTGCGCCACCATCAATATGGTATGATCCTTTTTAAGATCATCAAGCACACTGATGATCTTTTCCTGTGTTACGTTATCAATGGCGGAAGTAGCCTCATCAAACAGAATGATCTTACTTCCCTTGAGAAGCGCTCTGGCTATTGCAAGACGCTGCAGCTGCCCTCCCGAAACCTGAGTGCCCTTTTCTCCCAGCTCCATGTTGAAGCCGTCAGGATTCCTCTCAATATCCTCCAGTATGCATGCCTTCCGGCATGCTTCTTTTATTTCTTCCATCGTGGCATCCGGTTTTACCATACGTAAATTATCCAGCACTGTCGTATTAAAGAAATACGGTTTTTGGCTGACCATAGTAATATTATTCCTGATAGTTTCCTCATCGTATTCACGGATATCCGTCCCGTCCAGAAGGACCGTTCCGGACGAAGCACGATGGCTTCCCATGATGAGTTTAAAAGTCGTAGATTTTCCGCAGCCGCTTTTTCCTACAAACGCCGTACTGCTTGCCGGCGGAATAGTAAAGTTCAATTTTTCCAGCACCGATCTGTCATCTTCCGTCGGATCATCATGCCGGTAGGAAAAGCTGACATCTTCAAACTTTATTTCTCCAATAAGACGATCTGCATGTTTTTCACCATAGGAATCCTTAGGGAATGCAGAACCCGTGCACAAATCCACGACACGTTCGCAGGAAAGAGAAAACTGTTTGATCTGAGTCATGATATTCTGGATAAGCTTTACCGCGGGCATACCGATTATGGTAAAATAGTTATAAAGGATCAGACATTCAGTGATTAGCAGGATGCCCTCATGAACGGCATATCCAAAATAAATCATGATAAGGGAATACAATATAGCCGTGACGGCTTCATTGAGAACTCTTCTGTTGGTTGCGTTTCGCAGTGCGGTCCTTTCCTTCTGATTCGCCTGTACCTGTGCCTCTCTTACTCTTTCTATCACCAGTTCATTTTTTCCGAGCATTTTTATTTCCCTGGCACCGTCAATGGCATCAGTCACCATACCAAAGCGTGTTTCATCTGCCACCGCGGACTTTTTGAGATCCAGATAAAGCAGGGTCGTTCTGCGCCTTTCCAAAAAGAAAAGGATCAGAAAAACTGCCAGTTCCCAGGCGCATACCACAGGATTGATCACAAAGGTGATAGCCAGAATGCCGATATAATACGCGACTTCTGAAATCTTATCAGCAAACCCCGTAAGGGCTTGTGCAATAGTCTCGGAATCATCCAGAATACGCTTGTTGAACGGTCCGCTTCCCATACTTTCAAAAACGCTGTCAGAGACCCTGAACATGTTCGTGATCAGATCCACGGTCAGATTCTCACGGGTCGTGTAGGCACATTCGTTATACAGGTCACCCGCCAGTTTGAAAAACAACGCATAGACTGCCCGTGCAGCCATGATGGCAATTGCTGTGACCACGACCTGCACAATTGCATCGTCAGTATAGTTTATAATCATGACGCCCGTCAGATATGGAATTAAGACATTACATCCGATAGAGAGAATATGAAACGCGAATCCTCCGATCAGATATTTCTTTCCACTGCCAAGATAGCCAAACGTCAGTTTCAGATACTCTTTGAAGGGATAATACTTCTCGATTCTTATATGAATTAAGTTTTTCCCCTGATGATTACTGTACGCTACCGCATACTCCATCTTCTTTGCGATATTATCAAGAATAAATACAGATTGCTCATTCTGCAGATCTTTCGGGCTGACTTCCTCTCCGGGAATCTCAAATTCCACATAAAATTCACCGGTATTCCGAACTACCCGGTAAGAAATCTCCGTATTCTTTGAAAACCGGCTGCCATAAAGCAGAAGCAACTCTTCTGCGAAGATCGCAGCCGCTTTTATGTCTTTCTTTTTCGCTCCATATTCCGAAAGCTCCGCTTTAATCTGATTGATCGTTTCATCTACTTTTCCGAGTTTCCCTTGCATTGTATTCCTCTTTTTTCTACATTCTTCTTTGTCTCTGCTTATTCCTGCCGTCATCTGAATGGTTTTAACAATCTGCCCTTTATGCGTTTCAACTCATGCTTGAATGTATAAAGCGTTTCTATTATGTCCTTAAAGTACACATTATAAGCAAGGTGTAATTTATAGTGATACAGGGTATCGATATTTGAACATCCGGCATCAGACAAAACTTTGCAGATCTCTCTTGCTGCCGTCCTGGAACAACGCAGCAGTTCCCCGCCATCCATTGATGTTAATGCTCTGTCATCATGATACAGTATGTAACAATAATTCCTGATATCTTCTACAACAACGGACTTGCATTTAAGAGCGTACTCCGTCATAAAAAGTGTATCTTCCATAAATTTAATGTTTTCTCTAAACCGGATATGGTTCTTACGAATAATATCCAGCCTTAACGCTTTTCCCAATGTATATCCTAACGAATCGTTATAAACCATATGATATACATCCTCAACGGAAAGATCCCGGGTATGGAATGTCTCTATTGACCGCTCAAACGCAATAGTGCCGTCTTCTTTCAGGATATCACCATTCTGACAGACAAAATCAGCGTTTTTTTCAAGCAGTTCCCGCAAATAAGCAGGTTTTACATAATCATCACTGTCAACGAATGTAATAAACTCACCACAGGCAATATCAAGGCCGGCATTTCTCGCTGACGATACGCCGCCGTTTTTCTTGTGAATCACGATAACGCGATTATCCTTTGCTTTATAATCCTCGCATATTGCATAGCATTTATCCGGTGAGCCATCATCCACGAGAATAAGTTCAAAGTCTGTAAAAGTCTGTGCGAGAATACTGTCAACACAACGCTGCAAATATGCTTCTGTTTTATAGATCGGCACAATTACGCTGATCTGTGGCATCGTATCATTTCCAGTAATCAAGCACATATTTTTGCCGCGCCATTTCCTTTCGTACCTTCATCATACAGGTGTAGTTCAAAATCATATAAACAGGTTCCCTGCTTTCTTTTATCATTTCAATCAAATGTCCTGCGTTTTTCGTTGATCTGAAGGGAATGTCCATAGAACACAGCGTTTTCTCTGTTTCATCACATAAATCGGTAAATACAATTACTTCCGTAAAGTATTTTTCATAATCCTTCCATGGTACATCACTGATCCAACTCAGATCTTTTCCGTCTTTAAGATCGTTATCAAATCCCAAAACCCATCTTGTTGAATTAAAGTTTTCTGTAATATACTGAACGCTCTCATATACTCCTGCCGGATTTTTAGCCAGATTCATAATAACAGGCGTTGATCCGATTTCTATTTTTTCCATTCGCCCAAAAACAGGCTGCAATGTTTGCAGCGAGTCAACGGCTGTCCCGGATAATAATCCGACGGCATATAATGATGCCATTGCCGCTGCAGCATTGCCTGTATTGTATTCTCCGGGAATACCGAGCTTTACCTGAAAAGGATTTCCCGCAATAAAAATATTATTTCCACTGACACTATATTCTATTCTTTTTTGAGAGCTCAGTTTTTCTGCCAACTGTTTTGAATACTTATCAGCCGCATTCATACAGATAATTCCCTGATAATCAGAAAGCCCCTCATGAAACATTTCGACAACATCTTCGGGAAGTCCAAGTCTGTCGGTTTGATTTTTGCAAATGTTGGTTATCGTAATACATACAGGCTTTATTGCCCATAAAAGCTTTATTAAATACTTCTCATCGCATTCAAGAACAGCAATATCATTTACAGGTCTTTTTTTTCCGAGATCATAATTATCAATCAAAACAGTCAATAAACTGTTTTCCATATTTTCTCCGTTCCTTGAGTATGCGCATTGTATCTGAAGAGCGTTCAGCATATGCGCGGCCGCATGAACTGCCGTAGTTTTGCCATTTGATCCGGTAATTATGATCGTACGAACTTCTGAGGTCAGCTCAGATAAAAGCTGAGGGTCAATTATCCGGGCGGCATGTCCCGGAATATTGGTTCCTCCACTGTGTAATCCACGGCATAAAGCGCGCAGGGATTTTGCAATTATGACAGCAAAAGTCTTCCTTATTCTTTTATACAGAGTATTTGTTTTTTTCATTATATGTCCCGGTCTGCTGCAATAGTTTAACATTTATTCTGACATAAGGATTATATCATGGATTATATCATAATCGATGTCGCGTTACAATTTTTCCCCTTTATGCTATAATCCTTTGAAAGTTTTGAAAGATTTCAAGTAAATGCAACTTTGGGGTTGCATTTAAGTTGAATGAATTCCAATCACTGATTTGATGCCATAAAAAAAGGGACCTCATCGAGATCCCTTCCTCAATATAGCAGATTTAAGATTTATTGGAACTCAACTCTTCGCTGGCCGGCGGGCACAAACTGACGCTGGGTTGCACAAGGCCGCCGGAGCCACCTGTCACTTTTTCCAGCTCTTTCTCGGAAAGCTGACGCGCTTCCTGCTTTTCTTCACAGGGCGCGTTGTTCTTCAGTTCGTTGTTATCGTTCGTCATGGTGATTTCTCCTCTCAATGTTCAGAAATTCTCAGTTGAAGGTCAGAAGCGCATCCTCTTCAATCTGTTGAATTAAAGCATCAATCTCTTTCTTTATGGTACTTCTGTCCACGTCAGTGTTAGTGCCGAGGTGTGTATCGCCGCCATTGACCTGCGCAAGCTCCTCCTCTGTCAGCTCATGCAGCTTTTCATTCACAGCTTCAACCCCTTCTTTAATCTTGTTCAGTTCTTCTTTACTCTTTGACATTGTAATTCCTCCGTTCATCTGATTATAATTCTGGAAGATAGATCTGCATTCCGACCTTTGCTTTAAATTCGATAGCCTTACTATTATAGTTGCTTCTTTTTCCTGAAAATGAATCCGCTACATACTGCAAAGACGGAATACAGCACACAAATCCACGGGAACCAGTTGCCGGTCATTCCGTAGAAGGTCTGTCTTCCTTCCTTCGGGATGTCAAGATACATAATTCCCATATGAACGTTCATAGCGTTAGCCATATGGATCGGACGCCCATGGCAATCATAAAGAATAATGTTACCATTAACAGGATTTCTCAGGACTGAAAATCCGCATTCAATTGCTCGTGCCTGAACACCATAAGATGTAAAGTACTGGAAGGCCTGCCAATCATAGGAGGGATTCAGGAATATGTCCGCTTCCCGTCCGTTATAGGCGTACTTGTTTGATGTGTAATCGGCACAGATCAGGTAGGTGTATTTCACACCATCTATTTCAACAATCGGTGTTTTCCCATCACCTCTTTCCGTGTCCGGTTCTTCAACGATAGGCACAAGATGATTTTTAACATATGTATTTAATAATTTTCCATTTCTGTCAATGAAGTTCAGTGTATTTACTTTTTTTGCACCTTCTTCATTAGGTAATATTATTAACGGGAACAAAATGTTCATATTATGCTCTTTGGCTATTCTTTGAACTTCGGAAATAAAACCATCTGTCATATCTTCAGTACATCCAAATGCTATTTCCGGGAACACCAATATGTCAGATCCATTATAGGTAGCATCTTTTGCATTTTCATCAATAGCATCTATGCTTGCCTTTACAATTTTTTCTACTTCTGTTCCTTCGTATTCATCAAGAATTTCTTTGTTTTCTGCCAAATAATTGGAGTTATCAACGCTCACTGCTACCCTTACGGTTTGATCTCCGGTTGTGATTTTCTGAATACTGCTCATACCAATACCGGTAATTATTACAACAACAATACCGTAAGAAACGGCAATAATTACTGCTTTTCTGTTCAAGCCTTCTTCCCAAATATAGTTTATAACAGAGGCACAAAGTGTCACAACAAACGAAACACCGACAACACCGGTAACGCTTGCCAACTGCATCAGACCTATATTCCAGAATTGAGACACCGAAAGAGAGGTCATTACCGAAACGAAGGGATTGTCAATGAAGAACTCGGAGACTGCGACCGCAGCCGGAAAAGCAAGATAGGCAATGATCTTCTTTGCCCTGAACTTCCTGCAAAGGAAATATACGAAGAACGGAAACCAGATTCTTATACCGTTAAAGGTACAGAACACCTGATTCATGATATCAAAACCATCTTTTACCAGTCCCCAGAATGTAATGTTTGCTACAATAACCGTTCCAAGGAGCATCCAAAGGATTGAAGACCACTTTGGACGGATATTGATATACCGGATCAGCGGTATTGCAAACAGCCATGCGCAAATGCCGGTATTGAAAATGCCATAGGAAAACAACGCTAAGACAAGTCCCAGAAGCAACCATAAATACGGAAATTTTTCTTCGATCTTTTTCATCACCATTGTCTCCTTTATTTCAATATTCTACTGACGTCAAATTCATACGTCGAATCTTCTTTTTCAAAGAAACGGATAATTACACTCTTTCCCTTACAATTGACAGAAAACTGCAGGCCGGTTGTCATGATTTCACCGACATCTCTAAGTGGCTTTTCATTTCCATCATAGTATTGAAGGAGCTTTTCTTTGAATCCGTTTTTAACAAATAAGTCTTTACACAGTTCAACAACCGTTTCGGCGTTTTCCGGAGCCATCATCCATCTCATAGATTTGCCGGATAATGGTAATTCATCTGATCCCCAGATTTCTTCAACCATAGAAATATAAATATCCGAACGCCAGTCTAATATCGGATTACCCTTGTCATCCACAAAATGGATTGTTCCATTATCATCGATATAGGTACAGTCGGCATAAAGAACCATGTCTCTCCACATCGCTTTTTTCATGTGGTGGAGCATCTCTTCCTGCGTTTCTATTTTTTCTAATCCTTCAAGCACTCTTTCAAGACGTCCGTATCCGGAACCAACTTCGTCGATGGCATTGCATACAGGATTCAGATAATAATTGGCCTGTCCATTCTGATACGGTAGATAATAAATCTGATTTCCTGCAATTTCCACGATTCCATAGTCTCCGGCAGCATCACCCATAAGATAGGAAATTTCTGTAAAACCATCTTCATTCTTTCGGGGTGTTGAAAAGATATCAAGATCATTTTTTATAAATGATACTGCTTCTTCCACTGTTGCACAGTTCTGTGCGACAAGTGTTGATATCATATCTATTCTGGCCCTCGTTTTTCCGGGATTTGTCCCGGTATTATAAAATGCCGGACCTGATTCTCTGGCATTTCCCTGAATAAAGAGACCTTCTGAGTTCATACAATCTGTGGCGCTAAACGCAAGAAGATTAATGAAGTCCTTATCCTTATAGCCTTCGTTCCTGAATTCCTCATATGTATATAAATCGCCGGTCAGGTAACGATATCCGATCGTTTTATATTTCCCATATGAAGTAGTAATGATGTAAGCAGGGTATTGAGATATTTCCATATCCTGATTTCGCCCTACCAACACTTCACCATTACTGTTTTTCTTCACGCAGGAGGTACACAGTCCGCCTTCTGTATTGTTTGAAACAATCTGAGCATACGAAACTGCCGACTCAAGGTCAGCCGATTCAAAATTATCGATCCAGATCAGATAATCTCCGAAGTCAGTAAAGCCTGTCCCATTTTCTGAGTGACACAATTTCTGGACTTTCTTGTAATTATCATCAACGTCTGCAGTGTTATTATCAATCTTCGTTGCACAGGATGTCATCGTCAAAAGAAGCAACATTGCTGTCAGCAGTGTAAACACCATGTTTGGTATTCTCTTTAATTGTTTCTTGGTATTCAAATCGTTTCACTCCCGTTTACAACATTAAAAATTTCTCTCTTCACGTAAGTCAGTTCTATATCGTATCCGAGAGCTTCCATCATATTCACAAAGGTGTTGTTTACCACTCCATCCGGCTTTTTTATAACACGATTGACATAGGATCTTGTTATTCCAATATCCTCGGCAATCTGAGCCTGGGTGGTTCCGTTTTCTATGCATTTAACTTTGACATCAACTTCAATATTGTTCTTAACCATACTCTCTCTCCGAATAGCCATGTTTCACAAATCGTACAATTTGTTATACACCTAAATTGTGAACTATTCAATTAGCCTTCTTGTAAGGGCATCGGAGTATTCGGAAAGAAAATCGTTCTGCTCGTCCAGGAATTTCTTCATGTCCTCAAAGCGCTCGATCCTGTCCTGCTCCAAGGCACCCTCGGTAAGAAGCTTTTGTTTTTCTTCCCGAAGCGTGATGATGTCATTTCCGATATCATCGGCTTTGACCGCATCCCTTTCGTTTCTTCTTTTGTCTCTGTCATGTTTTCCCCTATATATTTTTTGTAAAATCGACCTCGGTTGTCTGTATATATAAATACCATAAATACCATAAATACCAAGTTCCGTGTAAGAAAAAGCAGGATCCATGCAAAAAGGGAGGAGGCAACGGAGCACTTAAGAACCCCCCGAGCGCCCGTCTCCTCTCCCATCCGCTGTCGCAGCGCAACACCCTATGACTATGAGCCGGGAGGGGCCAGATGGGCGAAAGAAAGGGCATTTGGCTGAAAAGGATCCGTCAGATGACGGACGAGGATTTGCTAAGAAACTGAAGGAGAAATGGGAAATGGCTGATAACAGCATCGATATCGAAAGACTCCGCCGGGACATGGCGGATGAGTGTATGGCAGCGTCCTTAACAACTGGATTCCTGCTCATTATCGTGTATAATAATATCCGGTACGCAAAGGAAACCTCCACTATGGGAACAGTCCCCGAGGATTGCTGGCGACCTTATTTCGATAGAAGGGATCGTAACAGGAATGAAAAAAGCAATAGTTATTTTAGCAGCAGCATTGTTTGCAGCCTTAATGAGCGGATGCGCGAATATGCAGGCGACAGTGTCAGAATCAGTTGAGTCACCTGCGAATGAAACGGCGAAAGAGACAGCCGCAGTGAAAGAGAGCGCTGCAGAGACAGTAGCCGTTGAGGCAGAATCGGCGGAACCGATTTCCGAAAGTGCTAAAGAGGCAGTGCCGGACGAAACAGAGACTGAGACTCCTTCTATGGACATCATTCCGGAATCATATGCCTATTCACTTATTGTGGCAATCAATCCGACTGTCGAACTCTATTTTGATAAAAACGATGTGATCAATGGAGTGGCTTTCCTTAATGACGATGCCGTTAATGCATACAAGGATCTGGAACTTGTAGGAGCAAGCCTTGAAGACGGAATGGAGCTGATAATTGCCCGGGCAGAATCAGAAGGATACCTGAAAGAAAACGGAGATGTTCAGGTCGAGCTCAGCAAGATAGGAACAGTGGAAAAAGAGATGGATTCCTCTGTGATAGTCAATGCTGTAGAAACAGTTGAGGCGATATTGACGGCAGATAATGGTGAAACCGGGATAAGTGTTAATGCAAGTGTAAATAACGAGGTCACTGAACAAACAGGATTAACGGCACCCGAGGCCTGTCCGACCTGCTCGGGTACGGGAAAGAGCTGCAGCGAATGCGGCGGGACCGGAATTGTTAATTGCAAACGCTGCGATAACGGAATTGAATCCTGCGGAACATGCCACGGCACAGCTGTTATTAGCTGTCATGGATGTCACGGTGCGGGAACCGTAGGAGATCTTGGTGAAACATGCAATCGCTGCGGCGGGACCGGAGAACAGTCCTGCGATGCATGCCATGGACAGGGAACCTTTCTATGTTCATGGTGCAAGGGAGAGTTAAAGCACGTTTGTCCTGAGTGTTGGGGTGAATGCGACTGCCCGGACTGCAGCGGGACCGGCTGGAAATAATTCTTCTCACTTTCTCAAGGCTGAAATGAACATTGGGAAGGGAACAAAACCTGGTGAAAAGTGAAAGCAGCGTTCCCGATTTCTTAAAGAGGGAATACACGCCGAACGCCTGGGATGTCTTTTGCGACAGTTACAGTGAGATCTGCTGCGGCTATACCTACTATGAAGAGGAAAAGCGGATCAGTTTCTCGATACCGTGGGCAGAAGGACCGATATCCTTTCCTGGGAGGAAAGCTATGACGATCCCGATGTCTGTGACGGGCATGAATGGGATATCCGGGCCGTATTTCCGGACGATACCGTAATGTCCATCTATGGTCATCAGAAATATCCGAGGCATTACACCCGCGCGGTACTGCTGACCGAATGGCTCTCCGGAAGGATCAGGAAAAAGCATGACAGTGTCCTTACCGGGGAGGAAATAAACGGTTACTTCCACTAATAGAAAAAGGAGCAGGCGGTCCTCCCGCCTGCTCCATATGCTTCGTACGAACGTTTTTTTCGCGGATAAACCGCCTGCGCGTTCAGCCTCCGGCAGTCTTCACTGTCCTGAGAAACAGAAACAGCCCGTAGGAAAGCCCCGCCATGGACAGAAGTTTGATCCATGCCGGCGAATCCTCTATGCTCACGGACAGGATCCCGCTTATGGAAAAACACAGCAGGATGATGGCTGAGCACGTAAGGTAGAAGGATATGCGGTTTGATCGATGCTTTCTCATATGGGCTGACAACTGTATTTTTGCATCTGACATAAGGATATCAGTAAAACTCTATCATGCAATAACAAAGTTACTGTTTCTGGTCAAGAAGTCCGTATGCCTTATAACGGTCAAGCATCATCCGGTACATAAGGCGGTTTGAGAAATACTGGCGGTATGTAGCCGTTTTCTCTTTTCCGGCGGCTTTCAGCCGATCCATTTCCGCCTGTTCGAAAGCAGCTTGCTTGATAAGGTCTGAAAGCATCTGCTCAAAAGCTTCTGTCCTGTCCATGGTCTTCCTCTTCTCCTGTGGTGCTTCCCAGTACGCCAAACCCTGCGAACACCTGTGCAGGATCGTTCTTTTTCTTCGTTGGCTTCTGTTTACGAATAATGATCCTCCCGGTCAGATCGGGAAATGCTTTGAGTCTTCTTTCTGATCAAGCTCCAGAAAGAATTTCCTTTCCTTCTTTCTTCGGTAAAGCGTAGCCGGCGCGAGCCCAAGCAGTTCACAGATCTCCGCATCCGTTTTTCCTTCCGCCTTCAGCGTGTCATACTCTGCCCAGGTATGTTTGTGAAACTTACGGGGGCGTCCGGCGTTCCGTGACCGTTTTTCCGATATTTCCTCTTCATCCCATGTGCAGACAAGGAATTGCATTTTCTTCCCGTCTGACGCGATATGTTCTTTTATCTGTATCCGGATCCCGGCATCGGAAAGAACTTTTTCGAAATCGGCATATTCCTGTTCATCAGGCATACCGTCTAACGGCAGCGATAGGATCTTCTGTGTACTCATATGAATCTTCCTCGTATCAAATTTAATATTGATAGAAACTGCGTTGCTTCAGTATCTTAAACAAAATGGAACGGGGAGTATGTCACTATAATCGGCAAGAAGCCCCCTTCCTTTGTATGTGGGGGATGAATTGCTGATCATGTTAAAGTTCCGTCAAAATCCACCTTTAAAGTCTACCACTTCCCATTTTCCGGTGCGTTTGGATCCTGTTCTTGTAAGAAGCTCCAGCTTCTGAAGCTTCTGAGTTATTTTCTTCACGCCGGATAAACCTATTCCGAATTTTTCAGAAACCTCTTGAAGTGTAGCAGCAGGGTTATTTGATAAATACGAGTATACTTTGGCTTGATTTTCAGTCAGCTCCAATTGCGAAGCTTCTTTACGCTTTCGTATGAGAACATTATCCGGAACAAAGCGAAAAGCTAAAGATACCTTGAGCATTTCATCCTCAAACGAAAACGCGTCCTTGCCATAATCAGAAACTATAGTGGGAACGCCATGACCGCTTTGTTCAGAATAGTCAGAAAGGATAAACAAAGTCAGCAGGCTTTTGTTAATAGGAAGACTGGTTCCATTATAGAAGCTTTCCTCGGAGAGTCCATACGGCAAGCCGCCATAGGAAACTATTTCAATTCTGTTATCATATACATAAACCGCGGGCGGAATTCTGTCATTCCATGCATTGTGCAGACATGCATTGATCCAGGCTTCACGAAATGCAGGATATGAGAACAAATCTTTTTCACGGCGCGCAGTTCCCGTCACATCGACTTTTGTTGTATTGATGCCTTTGAAGTAATCCAGCACTTCCTGTACGGTGCACAACAGGCATTTTTTGCCATATTCTGTTCGTTCGGACATGGCTGTTTTATCAAGACCGGAAAATTTGACAACCTTGATACTGAAACAGTTCTGATCTGACAAAAGCAGGGCCATGAGGTTAAAGTAACCGTCATTATTAATCAGGCTGTAGCTTTTGTATATTGTGTCCGGGTTGGTTGTATGAATGCCGCGGCCGGCCAAAAACGTGAAGAATTGTGCAAAAGTTAATTCCTGATTGTCAGAAGGGATCTGACGAATCAGGTCTGCATCACCGGCTGCAAGCATTTTTCGCAGCATATCATTGGTTACACTCTCATCAGCAGAAACATTTCTCACATAATACCTGCCGTCGCAGGAATACGGCGTATCCGTGCCCTTTGCACTGACCTTAATGTATTGATGACTATCCTCATCTTTTAATTCTTCAATGTTCACAAGAATCTGCGGCTCAATAATGTCTCTGATTCGGCTCCGGATATCCATAAGGGTTTTCTTGCCAATGGTGAGCCCCTTGACATTTCCGTTATCATCAACGCCAAAGTATACTGAACCGGTACCATGGCGATTAAGCATTGCCGTAAGAGATTTAAGCCCCTTATCAAGTTGAGAAAGGCTTTCTTTGAACTCCTGTGATTCATTTTCCTGTCCGATATTCATCAAAAATGGCGCCTCCTTCGCTTTCTTTTGTTCCTGTTTAGTATACCGTAAAGTTCCTTTAAAGTCTACCTTTAAAGTCTACCTTTGAAGCTTTTTTTACGGATTATTCGCCGGAAGTTCATCCCCTACATACAGAGGAAGGGGACTTCTTGCCGATCATGTTAAATATGATAGGCTTTTTATGTGTTTCCTTTTTTGTGATGTGATCCGGTACATCCCGCACTATTCCTGTTGAGTGTGAAAGCGATTTGCCAGTCATCCAAAATGATTTCTGATATCTGCATTACATCGCTTTGCTTCGCATTTCTAATAGTCACTATTACTCCCCCTTTATCAACTCACAAACATATGTTTGTATGGTTCTTCCAATAAAGCCGCAGATGGCAGCCCACATAAACAATTTGCAAAAATTACGAACCGTTTTCATTGCTTCACCTCCGCATTTACTTTGAAAACTGGCGATGCTATAATCCCTTATAAGTCTGTATCAAAATGATACTTACTGATCCGAAAAAAGAATCAAAGAGCATTATGACGAAAATAATAAAAAAAACACCTACGGGCGCATGTTCATATATAGAAAGTGATGAACGAACCGGGGCAGTTACCGCAGAGCGTGACTTTCCCGGTATTTTTCCTGTTTATTATACCGTTACAGATACCGGCTGTTTCTGCGGTTACAGCATACGATCTGTACTGAAAAGCAGCGGCATCAGGCGAGAAATTGATCCTGATGCTTTGGGACTCTATCTCACTTTTTCCTGCCTTCCCGGAAACCGCACTTTTTTTAAAAACGTCAAAAAACTCATGCCTGGCTGCATACTGACATATAAGGGTAAAGAACTGTCAATTAAGCAAGTTTATAATTTTGATACGAAAAAAAAGATTTCCGGAATAAACAAGACCTCGACCGAAACTGCTGTCAGGCTTTCTGTAGAAGACGCAATACGCAAATGCCATGCAAATGCAGCATTTCTCTCTTCCGGCATTGATTCATCCATTCTGACCAGACTTGGAAATGTGTCTGATACCTACACCATAGATTATGATGAGGCACAGTTCTCGGAGGCAAATGCAGCAGAGGCCTTTTCAAAAGCAATAGGTGCCAGCCATCACCGCCTCAACATTTCATATAAAGATTATTTCGAAAGTATTCCCGAATGTTCATTGCATCTTGAACAGCCGGTTGGAGACTGTTCCTATCCGGTATATTATCTTCTGTGCAAAATGGCCGCGAAAAACAATCGTGTGATCTTCAGCGGTGAAGGTTCGGACGAATTATTCTTCGGATATCTCCTTTCTGATTATCTGAAGTTCGGATGGTATGAAAAGTTCCCTATCGCCATCAGGAAAAAGCTTCCCGAACTGTTTGGAGGTCTTCATCCTACACTAAATAGATTTCTTAAGTTTCATGACGGAGATCCTTTTGACGGATACAGAGGTCCGGTTACTGTTTATACTGACATCGAAAAAAAAGAGCTGCTTAAAGATTATCACGGAGAGAACGTACTTAGAGAACTGCTTTATGAGCTTAATGATGGTATATCAGACTTACCCGTTGAAGAGAGGATATACTATTTTAATATTCGCGAGTGGCTTGAAGCAGATATTCTTACAGGTGCAGTTAAACTTTCTTCTGCCGCGGGTTTAGATGTCTTAATGCCATTCCTGGACAGAAATGTCATTAATATTGCCAATACGATTCCGGTAAAATATCAGCTCCATGGCAGTGAAACAAAGCATATGCTCAGAGAAGCCTTTAAGGATATTCTGCCTGATCACATAGTTCATGCGAAAAAGAAGGGATTTCCGGTACCGGTTGCTGCCTGGATGAAAAACCCGGATGTCATTAGCGACATCCGGGCAGTACTGAATTGCCCGGAGGCCGAACAATATTTTAATAAAGAAATGGTTTCGAACATGCTTGATCGTTTTATTAGTTTTCCTGATGATAACTGGCTTTGGAGAAAAATATGGCTGCTGTACAGTTTTGTTGTATGGGTAAAATCCGCCTCACTTCATCTCTCATCCGAATAATCATTTATCTGATCCTCAAATAATTCCAAATGAGGATTTTTATCTAAAATTGATTCATATTGCAGCAGATTACCAAATTCTCCGTTTCCATCCAATTGCATATAACGCTTATATTTATTAATTCTGTCTTCTTCTTTAGACCAGCCGAAATGTTTAACACGAATATCTATATTCGCTATCTTAAAATAAGCAGGAATCAGCGGGAATCTTCCGCAATGCTGATTTGTTTTTTTCCACTTATATTTATTAAAAGAGTTATATCTTAATAAAAAAGGCCAAAAGCGTGTATGCGCATTCCATAAATCATCATTTCTATATTCCTTATCATTCCACATATCATAAAGTCTAAACTGAAATAAATCTATATCATCTTGTTTAATTAATTGTTTTATGATCGAGCCGGCATTCTTATCAAACACCTCGTCTGCATCTATATTTAAAATCCATCCCGGATGAAGTTCAGAAACATGTTCCCATTGAAGTTTTCTTAATTTATATTCTTCGCTAAATAAAGATTTGTTATTATGGACTATTTTATGTGGATAGTCTTTCAACAGCTGTTCGCACTGTTCTAATGTATTATCTGTACTGGCATCATCAAGAATAAAATAAAAATCAACAAAATCTTTTACGCTATCAAATACCTCCTTTAAATATCTATTCGATTCATTATGAACGATCATAGACAAAACTATTTTTTTATTCTCAACGTTTTTATATTTCAAATAGAGTTTCTTTTCAGCATTAGAATGATAATCATTATAAAATTCCAAGATTCTATTCTTAATAAAACGCAGTACTTTAATACCAAGTCGGAAACACTTTTTTATCTTTTCAAGCAAAGCTGAAAAAGCCGAATAAGATTGTGTTTTGCCGCAAACAGTATTGTCATATGTCTGACACATATCAAAAGAAAACCCTTTTTCCCTGAATTCGACTACTCTGTCAAGATACGCTTCCCTGTATATATGATATGCCGGATATACTGTATCAATGTACAGGTTTATCCCCAATGCTCCGGCGCGAATACAGAAGTCTCTATCTTCACCGTACATGTTCAAATTGGGTATTTTTTTAAAACAGACACCTTTTTCTAATGCCTTTCCGGATATAAGAGTACAGCCACACAAGCCATCTACTTTGTATATCCCCGGAACTTTTAATTTAGAAAAGAAATCAATGTAAGCCTGTTCTGTTCCGACATTATTGGGAGTAACTCTTTGACCACTAAAGGTATAATAAGATATAGATGGAATAAAAAAAGCCTGAGGTTCCAAATTACTATAACTCTGCCACTGCGACCACCATACATTAGATACTATATCAACATTTCTTGAAATTAAATGAAGAAGGCTTTTTTTATCTATTACAATATCTGAATCAATCAGAAACAGATAATCAAAATCATGTGATTTGGCGTAATCAATTATACCATCTTTAAATGCCGCTATTTTCCTTATGGCCTCTAAAGACCAGAAATGGGTATTTTCATCACACTTATAGTAACTTACATCTTTTACTATATCTGTCCCCTTTATTATTATAGTATTTGCACTATATTTTTCTCTGAATTTTTCAAGTAAAACAGATGATTCTTTTTCTACATTATCATCAATAAAATAATAATAGTATTCGAAATCACTTTTTATGATTTCTTCTATACCTGATAAAAACTGTTCTAATATTGGAGCTTTTTGTCTTACAGGTGAACCAATTAATATTTTTTTCATGAAAATCCCCATTCATTTTGGTCTTCTGCATACTATTTTTTTTATCCTGTTTATTGTTCGTTTCATTTCCTTTTAGGCCGTCGTCCGGCTCACTGTCACGTATCTCCTGCCGGACTTATTTCCGGCCGGTCTTTTCGGCAGAAAACAACCGGACGGTAAGGATCGCGGCAATACCGGAAGCCACGGTATACAGAATAAATGTTGTCGTATAACTGCCTGAAAGGTCGAACAGCGCGCTCTGCAGAAGGTTCCAGACCGCACCGAATACAGTGATGGCCATGGAGATGCGGCTGATGTATTCCACGTATTCGTCACCGCGGGAATACAGGCGGACGGATGCAGGATAGATCATGGTATTGTTTGCCGCCGAGATCCCCGTCAGAAACGACGCCAGAAGCAGCGGGACTGCCGCGCCTGCCATCAGCGTGCCGGCGGATGCGCCCTGGGAAGCTTCCGCCGAAGGCACGGCAAGGAATATCAGAAAGCTTGCGAATACCAGGACCGCCGAAACGGTGTACGTCCTGCGGTGACCGAACCGGTCACACAAAGGTCCCAGCGCCGCCTTGCTGGCCATGTTTCCCACCTGGGAAGCGGAAAGCATCAGAGAACCGAGGGCCGCACCGAACCCCGCCGTAATGGCAAAGTGCGGGATCTTCGGCGGCATGCCGGAAACGCCGTTCATCAGCATGGCAAGGATCATACTGAGCAGGAAAAGGGAACGCTTTTTCTTTACGGAGACACCCGTCTCATAGTCCTCACTGCCGGTTTCAAAGATCTGCGACGGCGAGGTGATCACCTTCACAGGCTCCGGCGGCTCCCATCCGTAAGGCTTCAGTCCCATTTTCTCCGGTGTGACTTCCACAAACAGAAGGATGGCGGGAAGGGATACCAGAAGCGCCGTGAAGCAGTTGACCGCATTTGCGGTGCGCCAGCCGCTCGTTTCCAGGATCTTTCCGAAGAGCGGGCTTGCGATGGCGCCCATCAGGCCGGAGCTCATCATGGCGATGCCGAGAGCGGTATCCTTTTTCTTGTGAAACCAGTTGTTGATGAGGATAGGCACCGGAATGTAATAGATAAACGCCCCGGCAAGACCGTCCACCACCAGAAAGAAAGCATAAAATGCCAGATCCTTCACAAGACTTTTCGACATGCCGGCAATGAGCAGTACTGCTTCCGCCACAGCAATGACAGTCTTCATGGAATACTTTTTGAAAAGCTTCGGCGCAATGCGGCTTCCGTACAACCGGGCAACGGTGTTACCCCCGCCGACAACGGTGATCAGCGTCAGAGACCAGCCCATTTCGCCCAGCATGCCTGCTGTATAAAGTCCGGAACAGTTGGAGTAGATTCCCATGGATGCACCGAAAAACATGCAGCATGCAAAAAGCACCACCCATGCATAATGAATGTGGTGCTTTCCTATCCTTATCTCCGTAAACTTTCGTTTCATAGTTGCCGTTTCTGTTGCTTCCCGCTATACTTACTGTATGGAACAGCATCATATCCTCTGGGTCGCAAAATCCTATACCCTGCCAGAAAGCGGCGTCCGTTCCCACAGCCATCCTTTCTGCCACATGCTATATGCGGTGAAAGGAGAGGCGCAGTTTCTCTGCGGAAATGAAAAGTTTTTCCTCCGCGAAGGGGAGACCGTGCTGGTTCCCAGGGATGTGAAGCATGCTTATCATAACACAACTGACGCCATCTTTGAATATCTGGAGCTGAAGTTCGTGCCCGCCCATAATTTCGAAGAGGCGCTGAGTCTCACTGCGCCCCTTCTGTGTAAAAAGAAGCTGGCGGGAGACCTGTTCCGCCAGATCGTCAGTGATTACGAAGACGCAGGTCACGCTTCCGAAGAGGCTGCGGCGGCTTATCTGAATGCCCTCCTCTACATCCTCACCGAGGACGAAAGAAAGCAGCACTCTTCCAGTTCCCGCTACATCGATATCACCGGTTTTTCCGCTCTTTCCGTGCGGATCATCAATTACCTGGAGGAACACTTTGCGGAAAACTTCTCTCTGGACAGCCTGGCGGAAGACCTGGATTACAACAAGACCTATCTGTGCAAGGCATTCCGCGATGATACCGGCTCTACCATTCTGGATACCCTGAATCTCATCCGCATCAAGCGCGCGGCAGAGCTTCTTACCTACAGCGATCTGGGCCTTTCCCGGGTGGCTGAGGACTGCGGCTTTGCCACGGTGAGCCACTTTACCCGGGTGTTCCGCAAATACGTGGGCATTACTCCCGGGCAGTGCCGCCGGGCCTATCCCGCCAATCTTCTGTTCGGTCCCTCCGCCCCTGCAACCATCACCGGAGAGCGCCCCGACCGCTTCATGAGAAGCATCCTTGCCGGAAAGAACTACTGATTCCCGGCTGAAGAAACAAAGAATCCCGCAAGCGGTACCATGCTTCGGTCGGCGCATAACAAGCGTCCCCCGGACGCTTTGCGCCGCAATCCACTTGCGGGACTATTTCGTTTTTCAGGGCCGTTTCATGCCGATGGAAGCAAGCACTTCATCGGTGTCGGCGCCGATGGCGTGAGCCTGCTCCGTCTTCTTCTTTTCCATGCAGCCCATGTCGAATACGCTGGCGGGTACCACGTCCACATTGCCGTTGGGATACTCCACCTTTTCCAGATATCCGTTGGCCCAGGCCTGCTCGTCGTTTGCCATGTCGCGATAATGCGGCATGATGGTAAGCGCCACATCGAATTCCGCGGCCAGTCTGTTCCACTCCGTGGATGTCTTCTCGCGGAACTTTTCACGCACCTTGTCGTAGATCTCCCGAATGCGCTCTTTACGGGCCTTATAAGTATTGTAGCGGTCGTCCTCACACCACTCGGAAAGTCCCAGCATGCGGAACAGCTGCAGGATGGCCTCGTTGCCGCCCACCAGGGATACCATGACGAAAATGTCGTCCGAACACTTGAAATGATAGTCCAGGGCATGGTCATAGATACTCTGGGGGAACTGCTTGCCATAAGGCGGCTGGCAGATGGTGATCATGTGGCCGAACAGATATACGGACTCCTGCATAAGGCCTGCCTTTACGACGTCACCCTTGCCGGTCTTTAACTTGTTCACGTAGGCTGCCACGATGGACAGCGCCATCTGGGTGCCGACGGCGGTATCTCCCACGCACCAGGGCGGGAAGAAGGGCTCGTCGATCTCGATAGGGTTCATGTCCCGAAGGAAGCCGGTGCGTGCCCAGAAGGCGGTCACGTCCATGGCCTTCTTTTCAGCTTCGGGACCCTTTTCTCCAAAGCCCAGGCTCATGCCGTAGATGAGCCCCGGATATTTGGGGCACACCTGCTCATAAT
Organism: Lachnospiraceae bacterium; assembly: GCA_024405155.1. GTDB lineage: Bacteria > Bacillota > Clostridia > Lachnospirales > Lachnospiraceae > Avilachnospira. The sequence continues at coordinate 40,479 of JAKSPC010000008.1, forward strand.
GAAGGCCCAGTCTCTTAAGAGCCGCCGGGCGGAAATTGGTGACGAACACGTCAGCAGATTCCAGAAGCTTCTGCGCCGCTTCTCTTCCGAAATCAGACTTCAGATCCAGCTCAATGCTCTTTTTTCCCGTATTGCAGATATCGAAGGACGGATTCTCCAGATCGATATCATAACGGTTCGGACAGTAATCCCGGCCGGTCACACGCCAGGGATCGCCCTTGGCGCTTTCGATCTTAATGACTTCCGCACCCAGATCGGAAAGCAGTCTTCCGCAGGCAGGGCCTGCGATGTGCGCTGCCAGTTCAATGACGCGTACACCTTCTAATGGTCTTGCCATAATTTACCTCACTTTTTCTCGTAGTCGTAGAAGCCCTTGCCGGTCTTCGTACCGTACCAGCCCTTGTCGTAAAGAGCCTTGATGTCGTCGTAGCCCAGAGGTTTCTTGCCGGTCTTTTCGTAGCTGCGGGTCATAATGTCGTAGGTCAGGTCGATACCGGTCAGGTCATTTAAGCGATACGGGCCCATGGGATGGTTGAGGCCGTTCTCGCAGGCGGTATCCAGGTCCTGATAGCTGCAGTAGCCGTTATCCACCAGCCATCTGGCTTCCTGATAAATGGCGCCGAGGATACGGTTTACAATGAAGCCGTCGATCTCCTTTAACACTTCCACGGGTTTCTTTCCGGTATCCACGCAGAACTTCTTCATGGCTTCCACCACTTCGTCGGAGGTCTTCTCGTTTCTTACGATCTCCACCAGCTTCATGACGAGAGCGGGGTTGAAGTAATGCAGGTTGCAAAGGCGGGAGGGCTCATCCACGTCATCGATGAACAGGGAGGAGACCATGCGGCTGGAGTTGGTGGCGATGACGCATTCCCTGTCCACCAGTTTGTTGATGGCCTGGAATACTTCGTGCTTTACCTTTTCCTGCTCCACCACTGCCTCGATGACCAGATCGGCATCCTTACAGGCTTCTTCCAGGGTATCCGTTACATGGAATCTTTCTTTGATGCCTGCTACCTGCTCTTCGGTCATTCTGCCCTTGGCGATACGGCCTGCCAGATACTTTTCCTCCCAGGCAAGGACGGATTCTCTTGCTTCCGGTTTTGCGTCGTATACGCATACCTCAAAGGGGTAAATGGCGGTGTTCAGTCCGATCTGGCGGCCCATGGCGCCGCCGCCTACTACTGCTACTTTTTTGATTTCCATAGTGTTCTCCTCTTAATGAATGATGTAAGATCCGCTGGTGATGATGCATTCTCCCGAGATGTAGGAGGATTCGTCGCTGGAAAGGAACATCACAAGATTTGCGACTTCGTCCACGGTGCCCAGTCTCTGCATGGGATGACTGGCCAGGATGGCCTTCATGTTTGCTTCCGGTACGGCGCGCATCATTTCGGTGTCGATGCAGCCGGGAAGGATGGCGTTAACAGTGATGTTCTTTCTGCCGCTTTCCTTGGCCAGTGTTCTGGTGAATCCTTCAATGGCGCCCTTGGAAGCGCTGTAGTTGGCCTGACCCACGTTTCCGTAGGAGGAAGTGGAGGAAATGTTCACGATCTTGCCGTAAGCTCTCTCGCGCATGCCGTTAATGACCTGGGCGCAGCAGTTGTATACGCCGAAGAAGTTTACGTCCATGACGGCGTGCATCTGCTCGAAGGTCATCTTGTGGAACATGCCGTCACGGGTGATGCCGGCGTTGTTTACCAGGATGTCCACACGGCCGAAGACTTCGTTTACTTTGGCGAAGGCTTCTTTTACGCTCTCCGGATCTGCCACGTTGCATTTTACGGCGATGACTTTTTTCCCGGTGGGGTCCAGCTCCTTTGCGGTCTTCGATACCAGGTCGAAGTCGAAGTCCAGAAGGGCAAGGCCTTCCGGGCCTTCTTTTACGAATCTTTCCGCGATGGCGCGGCCGATGCCTTTGCCGGCGCCGGTGACCACGGCGATACGATTACTGATGTTGTACATATTCCACCTCTTACTTTCTCAGGTTCTCGATGATCGTCGTTACGCCCTGGCCGCCGCCGCAGCAGGAGGTGAAGAGGCCGTAACGTGCCTGTCTTCTTTCCAGTTCCTTCATGGTGAAGATGCCTATTCTTGCACCGGATGCTCCGTTGGGATGGCCGAAGGAGATGGCGCCGCCGTTGGGATTCCAGTTGGCCATGTCGATCTTTGCGCCGGTCTCTTCTTCCAGACCTCTGATAACGCCCAGGTTCTGTGCGGCAAATGCCTCGTTGCACTCCCATACGTCGATATCATTGATGGAAAGGCCTGCATGGTTAAGGGCGTTGAGGGAAGCCTTCACGGGGCCGAGGCCCATGAGCTTGGGATCAAGAGCGGAGTTTCCTGCTGCCACGAATCTTGCGAAGGGCTTGTAGCCAAGCTCGGCAGCTTTTTCTTCCGTCATCATGAGCACCATGGCAGCGCCGTCGTTTCGTCCGGAGGAGTTGCCGGCGGTGGTAACGCCGTCAGGGTATACCGGTCTCAGCTTGGAAAGTACTTCCACGGTGGTGCCGGGACGAAGGAACTCGTCGTAGTCGAAAACGACCTCGGGCGTCTTCTTGGTGGCGGGGATCACGATGGGTACGATCTCATCTTTGAAATATCCCTTTTCGGTGGCAGCTGCCGCTCTCTGCTGGCTTGCTGCCGCGAACTCATCGCACTCCTCACGGGTAATGTTGTACATTCTGGCGATGGTGTCGGAAATGGTGATCATGTCCACGCAGTCTGCCGGATCGGGTGCCAGGCTGGACTTTAAGGGTGTGGGCGGGATCAGCTTGTAGGGCTCAACGTTCATGGCGAATTTTGCCACCATGTTGGAGTAGGAGTCACCGCCTCCGGCGATCATCACATCGGCATTTCCCACCATAATGGCTGCTGCCGCGTGGTTGATGGCATCGATGGCGGAACCGCACTGACGCTCAACGTAGGAAGACCATACGTCATAACCCAGCTTTGACTTAAGCGCCACGTAACGTGCCGGTGTGGATGACTGACAGTCCGTGAATGCGGAGCCCATGTAAAGGCCGTCCACATGGCCGCCTCTTTCCAGGATCTGCGTCTTGTCCAGAAGACCGTTTACGGCGATGGTCGCCAGATCGGTCATGGGGAACTTGCGGATGGTTCCGCCCAGTTTTCCGAAACCGGTACGGCAGCCGTCAACGAATACTACGTTTCTCATAATACATACCTGCCTTTGTTTTCTTTTTTCAGGGTGCTTTGCTCTTTTCGTCAGTTTATGCGGGCAAGGAACACGTTTCAGCGTTTTCCCGGCGCTCTGCAGCAGTGACAACACGAACATAGCACAGCATTTGCATGAAGTCAATCATCGCGTGCAAAAAATTGTCTGATATTTGGATTGCTGCGGAAATGTGAGCCTGGCAGCTGTATTTTGGCAACTGTATTTTGGGCAGCGAGTAGAACCCGTGAAAGGACATGCCGCATTTGGTATGAGTTGCTCTGTCTTCGAATAGAACCAATTTGCGAGTATTGCCGAATCGGCATACATTCCATAGTCTTACTTTCGATTTGAATCAGCCTGAATCATGATTTCTATCGTTTTCGGCTTACATCCCTCCACTGCCGGTAAGCTGAAAAAGCCAAAACACTCCCATACAGCTTACATTTTTCGTGATTTTTCAGTCATGAGTAAGCCTAAACCGGCGAAATCACTCGCCCCGGCTTACAGTCAGACTGTTTTTTCTGGATTTTGTAAGCCGTATAGAGGAAAAACTGTGAATACGGCTTACTCCCCCTTATTGGCAGTCAGCCTGATCCGCATAGACCTGCTTCAAATAGCTGCCTTTTTCTATAAGCCTTGAGAAAAAGGGCAGCTGGATAAGAGGAAAGTCCGTCAATACGGCTGACAATTCTCCTTAAGAGCGGTCAAAAAGGCAGCTATGTTGAGACTTTCTGACGCATCCGGCTTACATGGTTTTGAACGGCCTCACGCGCGCTTGCGGCGGGCGGCTGCTATGTGGGAGCGCCGCCCCGCCCCCGCTGCGCGTGGTATGACCGCACGATGAGCTTGCCATTCCTTGCTATGCCCCGCCACGCCATATATGACAGGTGCGGTGTGTACTATAGCTTGCATTTCCTTATTTCCAGGGCGCGGAAGCGCCCCATTGCATCCACTGGACGGCAGGGAAACTGCTGTTCCGCCTGCAGAGCAAGCACGGAGTGCGCCGCGGCGCAGATGCGGAATGCAGTTTCCCAGACGGACACGCACAGCGAAGCCGCAGGTGCGAGCAGAGCGAGCATCCAGGCTGAGTTGTGCGGACCCGTATGCCTTACGGCGGCAAAGATACAAAACACCCGGCGATGCGCAGGGTACCGCCGGGGTGGTGAATTAGTTGTTTTCAGTGAAGTGCTTCTGTAGCTTTATGGATCAGTTTATTTCTCGTCTGCGTAGGTGTATACCTTGTAGTCATCTCCGAACATTTCGTCGATGTTCTTTAAGGTCTCACGCACCAGCTGGTCGCCGCCTTCGTGACCAACGTTTCCGGAGGGGATGAAGGCTGAGTAGTGGCCGTGGTTCTCGGCCTTCTCGGTGGGAAGGTATCCTGCCGAACCGCCTGCCAGCTGAATGAGGAAGGTCTGCTCGCAGTTGGCGCGAGCCTTGATCTGGTTTGCGAAATCCAGGAAAAGCTCGAAGGGATCGGAAGAAATGGCCACAGAGCCCATGCGGATGCAGTGGAACTCGGTGTCGTAGATGTTCTTCTTTTCCTGCAGCTCGAAACGAAGCATGATGCCGATGTAGTTCTGCAGGTTCGCCACGTCGTTGAAGTCCACGTTGGCGCCGTTCTTCTCACGAACGTATTCCTTCACGGCTTTTTCGGCCTCACGGTACTGGGTAAGGGTCGCGCGGCGAAGGGGAAGCTGCATGCTGTATGCACGGTGCTCAAACTTTACGTCGGACTGGAAATTGTCCAGGCCCTCTTCGTAGGTATCGATGACTTCACGGGCAATGCGGCGTCCCGCCTTCTTCATGCCTTCGATATCAAACATGGAGGGATCGGCCTTACGTACGGGAGGATTGTGACGGATCAGGTTGGGATCGTGCACGTCGGTATCCGGGTTCACCCAGCGTACCAGGTCAACGGGGCACTGATCGCCTGCGGGGCTGCAGAGAGCCAGCATGTAGATGTCCTCGCCGAAACGGTCGCGGAGGAGCTTCTTGGTCTCGCCCCAGAAGTCCGGAGATACGAACAGTCTGTGCTGTACGCACTGTGCCGGGCAGGCAAGGTTCACCACGATGCCGGTGAGCTTTTTGTTCATGTCAAAAACGTACATCAGCTCGATACCGGAATCGTTGCCGCCTTCCAGTTCGGTGAATACGGCGGTGTTGGCATCGCCCCACATCTGAGCGGTCCCGTCACTGTAATCCACACGGCGGCACATGCCGACTGCGGCTCTTGCAAAGGCGTTGGAGAAGCCGCCGGGCTTTCTGGCCTTCCAGGCGTCGATGACTACCTGGGTCATGCGCTCCAGGAGCATTTCGTAGTTTTCGTAATCGGTGGCCACTTCGGGATCGTCGAAGTTGGCGCTCTCCACGTACTTCTGGCCGGGAGCAAGGTAGGTCTCCAGCACTTCACGAAGCTTGCCGAAACCGGCATTGATACCCTTCGTTGCCGGGCTCTTGTAGCCGGGGCCGGTGTGGGTGTGGATGGCGTTGTAGATGACTTTGTTTCCGTCAAGGCCGTAGGGGTTTCCTTCCAGCTTTTTGCGGATGTCCGCGATGATGTCGTTGTGGATGGACTCCAGGTCGCAGGAGCAGAGCACCATCTGGTCGCCGCCGCATTCTACTGCCATGGCGGTTGCCGTGATGGGCTTCTCCACGTATTCGGAAATACGCTCTGCGAACTGACCGCAGAGGGAGACTTTTTTGTCCGGGGTGATGCTGATCTCTGACCAGCCGATCTGTAACTGACTCATGATTATCTCCTCTTTCTCGCGGGCGGTACCATGCTTCGGTGAGTGTTTGCAGCTTCGAACAGTTCTCGCTTCGCTGCGAAACTCGCTGCAAAGCACTCACGCTCGCAATCCACCCGCGTATTATGTTTCAATCTTTCTTCTCTGTTTCTTCTCTCTGGACAGCCCGTACTGCTGCCAGTTCTTCGATGTTTTCCGGAAGCTCCATGCCGGAGGCTCTGCCTGCGGTAAGGGCCAGGTCATAGTCGCCGTGGGCCAGGAGCGTTTTTACGAAGGTGTCCGGATATGCCACGGTCACTTCACCTTCCGTGAAGGGACCGGTGTGGTTCGCCAGGTCGTTAATGACCACGGGATCGGTGGGATCCCAGTTCTGGGCAAGCGGGATGGCCTGCTCGATGCAGGGACGGTCGAAGGGACCGGTGGACCACTCGTCAGAGTAGATCTGCACCTCGGAGCCGGTGGACAGATGGTCATAGAACCATGCGCAGTCGCCGGATTTCAGACGGATGCAGCCGTCGGACTTGTTTTTCCCCAGCTCGTTGTAGCTGTTGGCACGCAGCATATAGGAACCGGATACCGGATAGTAAATGATGGAATGGATGCAGAAACCGGGATTCTTGTACCGCTGCAGGTACTGCACGTAGATGTCGTCGTGCATGAATTTCCAGTTGTAGCGTTCGAACAGCTTGAACTCTCCGATGGGAGTGGCGCTGCCGATGGTGCAGAGGAACACCTTGTAGGGGATGGTGTATTTTCCCGCATCGTCCTTCGCGTAAATGGTCATGGTCTTCATATCCTTGTTGACTTTGGCCATGTATCCGCCGGGATCGCCCAGCACGGGCTCCAGATCGGTGACCACGTGACAGCATTCGTCGAAGTAGTACCGATAGCCGTCGATCTCCTGCCATCCGGTGACGGGTTTATTGTCAATGAAATAATACTTGTCTCCGCCGGTATCGTAGGCCCAGCCGGTATAAAGAGAACCGTCCGCTTTGGAATATGTCACGGAACCGTTATGGTTGAATACGATGCCCTCATAGGCCGCCGCGATCAGATGATTGTCGGTGGACTGGGGGAAGGTGATCCCTCTCTTCCAGAACATCATCTGCATCTTCTGGATATACTTGCCGGTACCGATGGTACCGCAGGACTGACCGTTCTTTGCCCAGCCGGTTACCGTGCCGTCGTTTAAAGTCGTGCGGTAGTAGATATCGTACAGATTGGCGGTGTGTCCCTTCATGCGGATCTGTACGGCAGTGATCTTTGCCGCGTCGTTGAACCAGTCGGTATCCATGGAGTTCATGGCCCATCTGGTCCAGCCGTGCTCCGTGGTATAGGCACGGTAGCTCACGTCACCGATGGAGTATTCCAGTCTTGCCTTCAGACCGCAGAAACCGTCCATGGGAGAATTGAACCAGTTCTGGCCGGTGATGAAACCATCCGTCAGGTTGCCGTCCCCGGTCTTATACTGCATGTGAAGATCCGGCACCAGTCCCAGGACAGGGTCTGCCGCCACGGTACCGTCCCCGGCTGTCGTAGCCGTTGTGCCCGTGTAATTCTTGGGCGATCTGTCGTTTTCCTCTCCTACCGCCGGGAAGGCCAGCGACGTGAACGTCATGGCCAGTACGAGTACCGACGCAAGGAGTGCCGTGTAGAGATTCTTTTTCATTGTATGCCTTTTTGCGCGAAATCAGGCTGTGGTATCTGCCCGTCTGCGCGCCTGCCGATATGCCGGCGCATCTCATTGTAGCACAATCAAAAGCAAATGTTTCAGATGTTATAATATTGTAATCGAATCGTAACCATTCATGAACGGCTGCTCTTTTTGTAGATCCGGCGAAGAAGGTCGTAGGCGCCCGGCATCCGGGCACGAAGTTTTAAAAGCTTTGCCTCCTTTTCCGGCATTTCGGAAAGGAACTGTGCGTTTTCCTTCCGAAGCACCACCTCATCCTTCCCTTCGTTCACGTCCGTGTGGAACCGGATGCGGCGCAGGGCCTCGTTCACCTCATCGGTGTACTTTCCGCCCGCGTCTTCATTGAAAGCGGTGTAGAGCTTCACCATGTCGTCGTAGTATTTCTCCCACTTTTTCACCTTTTCGTCCATGTTGTCCATGGAGTGGGTCCAGGAGCCGGGACGGCCGGTGCGGTACACCGACATGGGCACGTCCGCGTAATAGATGTGACCGCAGAGCTGGGCATACAGGTGAAGCGGCGCGTCGCCCACCGGGCAGTCGTAGTACCACTGCGGAAGGTTTGCGGCCAGTTCTCTTGAAAACAGCATGGAGGCCGAGGGAATGATCACGTTGTGAGAGATCACCTCCCGGGGCGAGAGCACTTTCGATTCGGTCCATGGGCGTATCAGATCGTAGCTTTTGTAATTGCCGCTCACGTCCTCCACCTTTGCGCTGTGACAGCACATCACGCAGTCCGGATCGGAGTCCATGTACTCCACCTGCTTTTTTAATTTGTAAGGATCCGTCCAGTAGTCGTCACCCTCACAGAAGGCGATGTAGCGGCCCGTGGCCCGGGGAAAGTTGAACACGCCGGAAGGGTTGTGGATGCCTTTGGAGTACTGATTCTCCTTCTGGTAAAGGGGCTTTATCACGTCCGGATACTTTGCCTCGTACTCCCGGATGATGTCCGCGGAGCCGTCGGTGGAGGCGTCATCGTGAATGATCACCTCGAAAGGCACGTCCCGCTGACTAAGAAAGCTGTCCAGGGCCTGCCGGAGGTAGGGCTCGTGATTATAACTTAAGGTACAGATGCTAACGATGGGGTCTTTCATACTTCATCCTCTGCTGCCGAAACCATTGCCGGCGCTTAACCGGCTTCGTTTATTTTCGAAAGCTTTGCCGCCTGATCGGCCGCGATCAGGGCATTGATCAGCTCGTCCAGGTCACCGTTCATGATCTGGTCGATCTTGTACAGGGTCAGATGGATGCGGTGATCCGTCACCCGGGACTGGGGGAAATTGTAGGTGCGGATCTTTTCCGAACGGTCCCCGGAGCCGATCTGGGAACGGCGCAGGTCATCTTCCGCGTCGTGTTTTTTCTTGCACTCCAGCTCATAGAGCCGGGCCCTCAAGATGCGCATGGCCTTCTGGCGGTTCTGGATCTGGCTCTTTTCCTCCTGCATGTAGATGACGATGCCGGTGGGATAATGGGTAAGACGCACGGTGGAATCCGTGGTATTGACACACTGGCCGCCGTTTCCGGAGGCGCGGGTGATGTCGATGCGGATGTCTTTCGGATCGATGACCACGTCCACTTCGTCCGCTTCCGGCATGACGGCCACGCTGGCCGCGGAGGTATGGATGCGGCCGCCGGATTCCGTTTCAGGCACACGCTGCACCCGGTGTACGCCGGACTCGTATTTCAGTTTACTGTAGGCGCCTTTGCCCGTCACCATGAAGGTGATCTCCTTGAAGCCGCCCAGTTCCGATTCGTTTACGGAAACGATCTCCGTCTTCCACCCGCAGCGGGCGATGTATCCCAGATACATGCGGTACAGGTCACCGGCAAAAAGCGCCGATTCCTCGCCGCCCACGCCGGCGCGGATCTCCATGAAGATGTTTCTGTCGTCGTTGGGATCTTTGGGAAGAAGGAGGATGTTAAGCTCCTGTTCCAGTTCTTCCTGGGCAGTGCGGGAAGCCGACAGTTCCTCTTTCAGCATGGCGCGCATGTCTTCGTCCTTTTCATGCTCCAGCATGGATACGGCGTCCTTTTCGTCCTGTACGGCTTTTTTATAATTCGTATAAGCTTTTACGATGGGATCCAGGTCCGCGGCTTCCTTCATCAGGGCGCTGTAACGGGACGGGTCGTCGGCTGCGCCGGGACTCGACAGTTCCCCCATGATCTCTTCGTAATGACAGATAATACTGTCCAGTCTGTCAATCGTCTGCATAGTTATCCTTTCGCTGCCGAAACCACTCTGTCGTTTCCGCAGTAGTCTTTGTGCACCTTGACGTCTGTGAAACCGTTTTCCGTAAGGATCCGGCTCACGTCCTTTCCCTGGTCGAAGCCGATCTCCAGGTACAGCCTGCCGTTTTCCCTAAGATGGGCAGGAGCGTCCGCGGCGATCCTTCTATAGAAGGAAAGTCCGTCCGCGCCGCCGGAAAGGGCCGTCCGCGGCTCATACGCGCGGACTTCCGGGTCCAGCGTTTCAATCACGTCGTCCCGGATGTAGGGCGGGTTGGATACGATCAGATCAAATCTCTGCGGAATGTTTTCAAAAAGGTCGCTCTGCACCAGGCTGCACTGCGGTGCCAGGACCGAGGCGTTTTTGTATGCCACGGCAAGGGCCGCTTCCGAAATGTCGGATAGAGTGACCTCCATGCCGGCAAGTTTTGCCAGCGATATGCCGATGCAGCCGGAGCCGGTGCACAGATCCAGACAGGTAAGACCGGGGGTCTGACCCTGCAGGTCTCCAATCACCGTTTCCACCAGCACTTCCGTGTCTCCCCGGGGCACCAGCACGTTTTCGTCCACAGAAAACTCAAAGCCCATAAAGGGCGCCGTGCCGAGGATCTGCTGCAGGGGCTCGCGTTCCGAGCGCCTGCGGATCCCTTCGCGGTATTTTTCCAGCGACGCGGCAAGGTCTTTCACAAAGGAAGGCTTTGTGCCGGGCGCCGTACCGATGAGGTCCGTTTCGCCGTGCAGCACATAGTCGGATTTCGTGATGCCGAAGCTTTCCAGCAGAAGCGCCATGGCGTCGTGCTTTGCGTCCGGCACGCCGGCGGCTGTGAGGTTTTGTTCGCCCATGCGGGCAAGGTCACGTAATGTCATAAATCATGCATACGCGGGCGGTACCATGCTTCGGTGAGTGTTTGCCGCTTCGGACAGTTCTCGCTTCGCTGCGAAACTCGCGGCAAAGCACTCACGCTCGCAATCCACCCGCGATATTCAGCTTTTGAAGTTCTCATCGAGGTATGCCCGCCAGTCGAAGACGGCTTCCACGGCGGCGATGCCCACTTCGATCATAGATTCGTCCGGCTCCAGGGTGGTGAGGCCCTGCATCATGAGGCCGGGCTTTGCCAGGATGTCGATGACAGGGGAATCGTGGGTGCCCAGAAACTTAAGCACTTCATAGCTCACGCCGGCGATGAGCGGTATGAGCAGAAGGCGCAGCACGAATTTCATCAGTGTATTGTCCACCCGGATCACTACGAAGAAGATGATGCTGATGGCCATGACGATGAATACGAAACTGGTGCCGCAGCGCTTGTGCTCCTTGGAGGATTTTGCCACGTTCTCCACGTTTAACTCCATGCCGTGCTCGATGCAGTTGATGCATTTATGCTCGGCACCGTGATACATGAAGGTGCGTTTGATGTCTTCCGTGCGGGAGACGATCTTGATGTACAGAATGAAAATGGCCACGCGAAGCAGGCCCTCGATGAGTGCCTGCAGGGTCTCGCTTTGGATCCACGGACTCACCAGTCGTGTAAGGAACAGGGGCAGCCACATGAATACCACCACACTGATAACGAGAGCGATGACCACGCTTGCCGTCATGATGACTTTGTCCACTTTGTCGCCGAACTTTGCCGTCAGCCATTTTTCGAATTTCGAAGGCTCGGTGCCTTCGTCATCCTCAAAATACTCCGCGGACTGCATGAGGGTCTTCATGCCCACCACCATGGATTCCACGAAATTCACGGCGCCGCGGATGATGGGAAGCTTCGCCCAGGGGTGTTTGTCACTAAAGGGCGTGGTTTCGGCCACATTCACGTCTATGGTCTGGTCCGGCTTTCTGACTGCCAGAGAGTATTTGTTTTTGTTGCGCATCATGATGCCTTCGATAACGGCCTGTCCGCCGATCCCGCTGTATTTCATAAGTGCCTCCTGCCTTCAAATAACAAAAAAGAGAGACCGAGCTTAACGAAGCCCGGTCCCCTGCTTTTAACTTTTCGACTATTTTGCGAAGTTTGCGTATCTCTTGTTGAATGCCTCAACACGGCCGCGAGCCTGTGCAGCCTTTTCCTTGCCGGTGTAGAACGGATGGCAGAGGGAGCAGGTTTCAACGGTGATGGACTCCTTGGTGGAACCCGTTACGAAAGTGTTGCCGCAGTGGCAGGTAACTTTGCACTGATAGTACTTCGGCTGAATGTCCTGTTTCATAATTCTCTCCTTTTCTGATTGCGGCGATTTCCGACCGCCGTCAAGCTTTGGTAGTCTACCACAGATCTGCGGGAAGTGCAAGCATTATTTTGCCTGAGGATCCGATCAGAATACCCGGATCTTTTCCGCCATCTGGACGAATTCGGCGTTGTTTCTGGTGTGAGCAAAGAGGTCCAGCACTTTTTCGGCCGATTCTTCCGGCTTTAAGGAGCCGAAGCTCTGACGGATGATGTTTACGGCACGCATCTCCTCCGCGGAAAGAAGCAGGTCGTCACGGCGGGTGCCGGATTTTAAAATGTCGATGGCCGGGAAGATGCGCTTTTCGGAAAGCTTCCGGTCAAGCACCAGTTCCATATTGCCGGTGCCTTTGAATTCCTCGTAGATCACGTCGTCCATGCGGCTGCCGGTCTCGATGAGAGCCGTGGCCAGGATGGTAAGGGATCCGCCTTCCCGCATGTTTCTGGCAGCGCCGAAAAATCTCTTGGGCATATGCAGGGCCGCGGGATCGAGACCGCCGGAAAGAGTGCGGCCCGAGGGCGGCACCACCAGGTTGTAGGCGCGGGCAAGCCTTGTGATGGAGTCCAGAAGGATGGTCACATCCTTTCCGTATTCCACCAGGCGCTTTGCGCGCTCGATGACCATTTCGGAAACTCTTTTATGATGCTCGGGAAGCTCGTCGAAGGTGGAGTAGATCACTTCCACGTTGTCGCCCACCACTTCCTCCTTGATGTCCGTCACTTCCTCCGGGCGCTCATCGATGAGCAGGATGATGATGTGCATGGAGTGATCCTTCTGGATGGACTTGGCGATCTGCTTTAAAAGCGTTGTCTTGCCGGCCTTGGGGGGCGAAACGATCATGCCCCGCTGGCCTTTTCCGATGGGAGCCAGAAGGTCGATGACGCGAAGCGGCAGCACCGTGTTTGCTTCCTTTTCCAGTTTCAGGCGCTCATCGGGAAAGATGGGCGTCAGGTTCTCGAACTGCGGTCTGCGCTCTGCCTCCACGGTGGGATAACCGTTTACGGATACGATGAACAGAAGGGCCGCGAATTTTTCATTGGCCTGGCGCACCCGCTTTTTGCCGCGGATGATGTCGCCGGTCTTTAAATTGAATTTACGGATCTGGCTGGGTGCCACGTAGATGTCGTTTTCTGTGGGCAGGAAATTTGAACCGCGGATGAAGCCGTAGCCTTCGGGCATGATCTCCAGGATGCCCAGTGCCTCATCGCCGGAATCCAGTGCCTGGATCTCCGGAGGCTGTTCGCCGGATACGAGGGACACCATGGGACGCACCTGCACCGGACGGGCAGGTTCCTGCACGGGGCGGGAGTGTTCCTGGGTCTGGCGTGATTGTTCCTGCGCCGGGTGGGACCGTTCCCGTGCGGGGCGGGCGGCCTCGGCGGGTGTTTCCGCATCAGGCTTTACCTGTGCCTCAGAAGGACCTGCCGCAGCTGTTTCGGGAGCCTGTTCCTTTACAGACTGCTTGTTTTCCGCAGGTCTTTGCCGGCGGCTGTTCTTTTTCACAACTTCCTCCAACGGTTTTGCTGCGCGGGAATGGACTTCCTTCGGCTTATTCTCCGGCTTTTTTTCGGCAGCTTCCACCAGAAGATCGATAAGCTCCGACTTTTTCAAGCCTGAGTAATGGATGTTCTCCGCCTTGGCAAATTCGCGGAGCTGAGCGAGTGACAGCGTTTCCAGCTTTTCTCTCATAAAACGGACCCTTCCTATATAAAGTTAACACAACAGCAGCTGTTTCGGCGGGATGCAGAAACAATGCAAAAAACAAATGGAACACTCCCGGGATGTCCGGATACAGATGTCAGAACTCTGACAATACGGATTATACAGCGAAAGCTCTGGAAATACAAGAAACTCGTGCTTTGTGGCCGGGCGCGGCCGTCCGGGCGCTCCTTTACGCCCGGATGACTCTCACGCGGATCACGCCGTCGATCTCGCTCAGGGATTTTTCCAGCCCCTCGGGAACACGGTCGTTAAAATCGAGGATGGTGTAGGCCACGTCGCCTCTTGCCTTGTTCACCAGGTTCTCGATGTTCAGGTTCAGCGATGCGGCACGCTCGGTGATACGGCCCAGCATACCTACCTGGTTCTTGTGGAACAGCGTGATGCGGTCACCTTCCGCCCGGGCGAAAGAAATGTCCGGGAAGTTGACAGAGTGGCTGATGTTGCCGTTTTCCAGGTATTCCCTGGTCTGGCGGGCTGCCATGACGGCGCAGTTTTCCTCTGCTTCCGGCGTGCCGGCGCCAAGGTGCGGCGTGGACACCACGTCGGGACGGCGCAGCTGCTCTTGTGTGGGAAAGTCCGTGGCAAATCCCGCGATCTTTCCGGAATCCAGTGCGCGGCATACGGCCTCATTGTCCACCACGGGACCGCGGGCGTAGTTCATCAGATACACGCCATCCTTCATCTTTGCGATCTCTTTTTCGCCGATCATCAGCTTTGTCTCGTCATAGAGCGGCACATGCAGGGAGATGAAGTCACAGTTCTCGAAGATCTCGTCCAGGTTTTCCACAAAACGCACGTCCTGCTTTAACTCCAGCGCCCTCAGGTGAGGGATGTACGGGTCGTAGCCCAGCACTTCCATGCCCAGAGCGCTTCCGGCCTGTGCCACGCGGCTGCCGACGGCACCCACGCCGATGACGCCCAGGGTCTTTCCCAGAAGCTCCGGTCCCCGGAACACTTCCTTGCCGGTCTCCACGATGCCGCCGTACTGGCTTTCCTCTGCAGGAAGTTCCTTCAGCCATCTGGTGGCCTTTTCCACATTGCGGGAAGCCATGATCATGCCGCAGAGCGTAAGCTCCTTCACGGCATTGGCATTGCCGCCGGGGGTGTTGAACACACAGATGCCTGCTTCGGTGCAGCGGTCCACGGGAATGGTGTTGAATCCCGCGCCTACCCGGGCGATGACCTTCAGACTGGGGCCGAATTCCATGTCGTTAAGCGGTGCCGAACGCACCAGGATGGCATCGGGGTCGGCGATGTCTTTTCCGATGGTATATTTTTCGGGGCTCAGCTTTTTGAGGCCTGCCTCCGAGACTTTGTTGTAGGTAAGTACTTTATACATATATCCTCCATACGCACCGGCGGTACCCTGCGCGGCGACTGTTTGGGCCTTCGGGAGCAGCATAGCTGCTACTCGTCCCAAAGCAGTCGCACGTCACAATCCACCGGTGCTGATATTATTAAAATATTTGAATCACTGATGCTTTTCTTCAAATTCCTTCATGAACTCCACCAGTGCCTCTACGGCTTCGTAAGGCACGGCGTTGTAGAGGGA
>JAKSPC010000009.1 GCA_024405155.1 Lachnospiraceae bacterium
GCGCCCTGGAAATAAGGAAATGCAAGCTATAGTACACACCGCACCTGTCATATATGGCGTGGCGGGGCATAGCAAGGAATGGCAAGCTCATCGTGCGGTCATACCACGCGCAGCGGGGGCGGGGCGGCGCTCCCACATAGCAGCCGCCCGCCGCCGCAAGCGCGTGAGTACAGCAAAAAAACAATGTAAGCCGGATGCGCCGGAAAGTCTCAATATAGCTGCCTTTTTGACCGCTCTTAAGGAGAATTGTCAGCCGTATTGACTGGCTTACCCCTTATCCGGCTGCCTTTTTACGAAGGACCTATAGGAAAAGGCAGCTGTTTGATGCAGGTTTATACGGATCAGGCTGACTGCCACTAAGGGGTGTAAGCCGGATTCACAGTTTTTCCTCTATACGGCTTACAAAATCCAGAAAAAACGGTCTGGTTGTAAGCCGGGGCGGGTACTTTACCCCCGATCAGGCTTACTCATGACGGAAAAATCACGAAAAATGTAAGCTGTATGGGAGTGTTTTGGCTGTTTCGGCTTACCGGCAGTGAAGGGATGTAAGCCGAAAGCAGTTAAAATCATGATTTAGGCTGTCTCATGACCAAAGCAATAGTTCCATTCCATAAGAAAATGCGATGACTATGCAGCAGTTTGCATTTTAAGCAATTCGTAATTTGATTTCTCACTTTTGCTGTTTTACAATACATACGAGATATTGTATACCGGTATGAGGGGGATACATGAACAAGAGATCAAAGTACATTTTTGCAGTTGCTGTGCTTCTGGTCGGCATCTTTGCCGGGGAAGTAATGGCAGACAACGCCATTACACTGGGAACCAGAGTCACTGCCATTCCCAGCGTAAGGATCCACATTGATACAACGGAGCTGCAGGCAGGAAATGAATTCGGCGTGGAAGCCGATGCAGTTGTTTCGGTGCCGGAAAACGCGTACTATTCGCTGAACGGTGCTGAATGGATCAATCCTTCTGCCGTCATGAAGATCGGCGATACACCGCGGATGAAAGTGTATCTGAGCGCCTATCCCAAGGAAGTGGATCATGAGCGGTATACCCAGCTCTGGCTGTTTTCCGGCGGATATGGTGCCGGAAACGTTTACGTTTCCAAAGGAACCGCAGGAACAGCCGAGATCCGAGATTCCGGATATCTGCTGGTGGTGGAGGTCACGGTGGATCCCATCAAGGGAACCTACACGCAGCCTCAGAGCGCCTACTGGGAGGCGACACTGGGAAAAGCAGCCTGGGCCCCTTCGGAAAACGATTCCGGCATTTATGACATCGTGTGTAGCCGCGATGACGTGACAGTAAAAAAACTTACCAACTACACCGGAAACACCTACGATTTCTATCCCTACATGACAAAGCCCGGCGGGTATACCTTCACGGTTCGCTGCGCCGTTCCGGAAGAATACAAAAGCTTGAGCGGTGTGAAGCCTTCTGACTATCTTACCTCGTCCACGCAGGTGGTCCGGGAAGAGCAGGTATCCGATGGCAGCGGCCAGACGAAGGACGATGAGGACGGCGGCAGTTCCGGGAGGAATCCCGGCAACGGAAACTTCCCCAACGGTACGGGCACCGAAAACGTGGCAGGCTGGATAACGGATTCCACGGGAAGCTACTTCCGCTATCCCGGCGGTGAATACGTAAAGAATTCATGGCTGAAGCTTTCCGATGGCTGGTATCGCTTCGACGAAAAGGGGAGGATGATCACCGGCTGGTTCTTAAGCCCGGATTCCTGCAAGTGGTACTATCTGGATCCCAACACCGGCATCATGAAGACCGGCTGGCTTATGTACAAGGACCACTGGTACTTCCTGAACACGGCAGACGACGGATTTCTGGGTGCCATGATCACCGGGTGGCAGCGGATCAATGGGGAACTTTATTACTTTAACGAATCCGGCATCATGGTCACCGGCTGGTATCAGCTTGGCGGGCAGTGGTATTACTTCTACCCGCAGGGTACCCGTGCCGACGGAAAATACGGCCTCATGGCCAGAAACGTAAAAGTGGGTGAATTCACCATAGGCCCGGAAGGGTACTGGGTCCATTGATCATAGCGCGCAGAAAAGGCGCGGGAACTATATTTGTTCAATGTATTTGAAAGGAGAAAAAATGGGACTTATAAAAGCATTGGGAACTGCCGTATCACAGGGATTCGGCGATCAGTGGAAGGAGGTCTTCGAGGCCAAGGGAATGACCGACAAGACCGTATTTGTAAAGGGACAGCCGGTCCGCACGGACGGCTCCAACGGAAACGGAACGTCTGACATCGTTACCAACGGTTCCGTGATCCACGTATATCCCGGCCAGTTCATGATGCTGGTGGACGGCGGCAAGGTGGTGGACTACACTGCGGAAGAGGGCATGTACACCGTACAGAATTCCTCTGCTCCGTCACTTTTCAACGGTCAGTTCGGTGATACCTTAAAGGACGTGTTCGGCCGTATCCAGTATGGCGGTGCCAATCCCCAGAAGCAGCAGGTATTCTTCATCAATCTGCAGGAGATCAAGGGGATCAAGTTCGGCACCCCCAATCCCCTGAACTATTTCGACGCGTTCTACAACGCAGAGCTTTTCGTAAAGAGCTTCGGCGAGTACTCCGTGAAGGTCACCAACCCGCTTCTGTTCTATGAGCAGGTCATTCCGAAGAGTGCCGCCAAGGTGGATTATGATGACATCAGCGATCAGTACAGCTCCGAGTTCCTGCAGGCATTCTCGGCAGCTTTAAACCAGATGTCGGCGGAAGGTGTACGCATTTCTTTCCTGGCTTCCAAGGCAAACGAACTGTCAAAACACATGCAGACCTGTCTGGATGAGGACTGGAACAGGAGCCGCGGCTTTGAAGTGGATCACGTTGGCGTTTCCAGCATCAGCTACACCGAAGATTCCCAGAAGCTCATCAACAAGAGAAACGAAGGCGCCATGCTTTCCGATCCGTCGATCCGCGAAGGATACGTACAGGGTGCCATTGCAGAAGGCATCAAGTCGGCAGGTGCCAACACCGCCGGTGCCGGTACGGCATTCATGGGCGTGGGCATGGGCATGAACGCCATGGGAGCCATGGGCGCTTTCTCACAGACCAACGCACAGCAGATGCAGGCACAGCAGGCAGGCGCTCAGGCACCGGCAGCAGGAGCAGCAGGCGCGGCTTCCTGGTACTGCCCCAAGTGCGGCACTCCCTGTGACGGAAATTTCTGCCCCAAGTGCGGCACCCAGAAGCCTCAGTTCTAATCGGAGAAAACAATGGCTGTTATCAGTTATAAATGTTCTGCCTGCGGCGGTCCCTTAAAGTGGGACGCCGCAAAGCAGAAATATTTCTGTGAGTACTGCCGGACAGAGTACGTGGAAAGCGAACTGGAGAAGGCAGAAGCCATGCAGCAGGAAGCAAAGGAAGTATCGGCGGAAGAAGCGGTCCATCTGGGCCAGAAGCCGGCTTCCGGGGCTGACACCGTCAACGTGTACAATTGTCCCTCCTGCGGCGCACAGATCATAACGGAGCCTTCTACCACGGCTTCCTTCTGTTATTATTGTCACAACCCCATCGTCCTTTCCGACAAGATGAAAGGCTCCTTCCATCCGGACGCCGTGATCCCCTTTGCCATCGATCAGAAAAAAGCAAAAGAGATCTTCACGGACTGGGTGGGAAAGCACCGCTACGTTCCGCAGGACTTCTATTCGGAGGAACAGATCGAAAAGCTCTCCGGCGTGTATTTTCCCTACTGGGTATACAATGCCGTGCTTCACGGCAGGGCAAAGGGTGTGGGCGAAAAGGACAGCACCTCTGTACGGGGCAATGAGCAGATCACCGAAACGGAAGTTTACGAGATCAACAAAGACGGCGACATGCCAATTAAGGACATCAGCCGCATCGCTCTGAAAAAAGCCTCCAAGGTACTGTGCGAAAGCGTAGCTCCCTTTGATCAGGAAAAGGCCCGCCCGTTCTCTTACGGGTATCTTTCCGGGTTCGTGGCGGAAGGCCGGGACGTGGGAAAGGAAGAACTGGCCGATGAAGTGCATAACGAGATCCGCACCTTTGCGGAAGATTCCCTCCGGGCAGAGTCCCAGGGGGTCTATCACAGGGTCAATCTCTCCGAGCTTTCCGTAAAGTTAAAGAGCGAGGACTGGAAATACGTGCTCATGCCGGTATGGACCCTTACCTATAAGGGGAACGACGGGAAGACCTACTTCTTCTCCATAAACGGAGAATCGGGAAAGACCGTGGGCGAACTGCCCGTGGACAAAAAGAGCCTGGTGAAGCTGTTCCTCATGGTGTTCATCCCGGTGCTCATCGTACTGATCCTTTTGTTCCATTTCTTAGGGTAGGAGGGGAGCCATGAAGAAGAAAAACGTATCGGCAGTGATCCTTGCCCTGATCTTAAGCCTTTTCTGCGCCCTCCCCGCACTGGCGGAAAACGGAGATATTATAACTTTCGACAGCGCCTCCCAGGGTAAGTTTGCGGAAGCGGTAAAAGGCGGCAGACGTCTGTTCGACATGCCGGGCTACCTGGATGACGACAAAGCGGCGGATATCGAGGCGCGCCTTAAAAACATCACCGCAAAGTACGGACAGGACGCAGCCGTGGTCATGACCTACGGACGGCCCTCCGGCATGGACATGGAGACCTACGCAGACAAGCTCTATTTTGCAGGCGGTTTCGGCAGCGGCACGGACCGGTCCGGAAGCCTTCTGGTCATCGATTATTACAACGGCGAATACCGTGTCTACGCCCAGGGCGAGGCCATGCGGTATTTCACGGACAAGGCCATCAGCGACATCACAAAGACCCGGAACGGCGGCATCGAGGCGCCCCTTACCAATTACAAAGATTACGAAGCGCTGGTCACCTACACGCAGAACGTATCCGATCTGTATGCCCAGGGCATTCAGCAGAACCAGTACAACTATGATCCGGAGACCGGCGAAAAGGACTACGCCTATGCGCAGGAAAAGAAGCCTTTCATCAAGCTGTGGCAGGTGATCGTTTCCCTGATCGCAAGTCTGATCATCGGATACCTGCCCATCCGGAACATCAAAAAACAGTACGCCATGGAGGCGGAAAAGAAGGCGGCCCAAAGTCTTTCCGTTGCCTATCGCATGGCGGCGGTCTACGCCTTCAGCCAGCTCTCCCAGGACCGGATGCTGGACAGAAAAGTGACCAGACGTATCGTGGCAGCCCCCACGAATAACAATGGGCGGAATACGGGCGGCCCCTCCTTCGGCGGCGGGCAGTCCACCATGCACCACTCCTCCGGCGGCGGGTTCCATACCTCCGGCGGCGGAAGTTTCAAGGGAAGATAGTCTGATGAACAGAAAAGTGCTGATCTTAAGAAGTATTCTGGAAGATCCCGGAATGACTCAGAGAGAGCTGTGCCGCACCTGCGGTACAGCTCTCGGTACTGTTAACACCGAATTGCGGCAGCTCCTGGGGGGCGGCCTTGCGGAAAAGACGGAGGCCGGATACCGTGTCACGGAAAAAGGGAAGGAATATTTAAAGCCCTACCGGGTGGACGCCGCCGTCATCATGGCGGCAGGTTTCGGCAGCCGCTTCGTGCCCCTTACCCTGGAGACGCCCAAGGGACTTCTGCAGGTCTTCGGGGAGCCCATGATAGAGCGGCAGATCGGCCAGCTTCACGAGGCGGGGATCACGGACATCACCATCATCGTGGGATACATGAAGGAAAAATTCGAGTATCTCATTGACAAGTACGGCGTTAAGCTCCGCTGCAATCCGGAGTTTACGGACAAGAACACTCTGGCGAGCCTCTATCATGCCGCCGACGTGCTGGAAGGGAAAAATGCCTACATCCTGAGTTCCGACAACTGGATGCGGGAGAATCTCTACCATGCCTATGAACCGGATGCCTGGTACGCGGCTGCCCACGCGGCGGGTCCCACTTCCGAGTGGGTACTGGAAAGCGACGCCAAGGGCCGCATCACCGGCACCTACCCCGGGGGAAAAGACTGTGACTACATGTACGGTCCGGTGTATTTCACCAGGGAGTTTTCCGAAAATTTCCTGCCCGTGCTCAGAATGTATTATCAGATGCCGGGCACGGAGGATTTCTACTGGGAGCACGTGCTCATGGAACTGTTTTCCGGTCTGGCGGCAAAAAGGCTTTTGGCCTATTTCGGGAAAACGCCGGAAGTACAGGCGGCACGAAAGCCGGAAATGTATGTGAACCGGCAGCCCGACGGCGTGATCTATGAGTTCGAGAACCTGGAGGAACTCAGACGGTTCGACAAAAAATATGTGAACGATTCCGGTTCCGAAGCCATGCAGCTGGTGAGCCGGGTGTTCGGGGTGCCGGAAAGCGAGATCAGAAAGATCCGCTGCTTAAAGGCCGGCATGACCAACAATTCCTGGCTGTTCTCCATCGGCGAGGACTCCTATATCTGCCGGATCCCCGGGGAAGGCACGGAAAAGCTCATAGACCGCCGGCAGGAAAAAGCCGTGTATGAAGCGGTGGCGCCGCTTGCGATCACCGAAGAGCTGATCTATTTCGACGCGGAGACGGGCTACAAGATCTCACGGTTTTATGAAAACTCACGGAACGCAAAAGCAGGCGATGAGGCAGACATGCAGACCTGCATGAAGATCTTAAGGCGCATGCATGAATCCGGCGTGAAAGTGGAACATTCCTTTGACATTGCGGAACGCATACGGTATTACGAGGATCTCATCGGCGGGGAAGTGCCTTTCCGGGATTACGCGGAGGTCTCTGCCATGAAGGAAAAAATCCTTTCCTGGCTCCTTAAGAAAGGCAGAAAGAAAGTGCTGGCACACGTGGACTCCGTGGCGGACAATTTCATTTTTCTGCCCGGCGCGGAAACGAATGTGAAGCTCATAGACTGGGAGTATGCCGGCATGGCCGATCCCCTCATCGACGTGGCCATGTGCGCCATCTACAGTTATTACAGCGAAGAAAAGATGAGAAAGCTTTCGGAGCTGTATTTCGGCAGAACGCCCACAGAGGAGGAACAGCAGATCATCTTTGCCTATGCGGCCCTGGGCGGACTTCTGTGGTCACTGTGGGGCGTCTACAAGGAAAAGCTGGGCGTACAGTTTTCGGACTACACCATCCGCATGTACCGGTATTTCAAGGAATACTCCGCAAAAGTGCCGGTTTGATCGGATTTTTGAAAGAAATTCGTCATAAAAATAAGAGGGATTTCGGCACGGACTGATGTTACAATAGTAGCGTGTAGGACTTTCAGCACAATTGGAGGACACATTCATGAAGAAAAAGATCTCGCTTATCGTTGTTCTGGCACTTCTTATCTCCGGTCTCGGCGTTATCAGTGCCCAGGCCGACTGGATGAAGACTTCCGACGGCAGATATTATTTCGACAACAACGGCACCAGAGTGACCAAGGACTGGATCCGCGTTACCGGTCAGGACGGTAATTATACCTATTATTATATGGGTGAAGACGGATACATGGTGACCGGATGGTACAAGATGGGTGAAGACTGGTACTACTTCAAGACTTCCGGTGCCATGGCCAAGGGCTGGGTACAGGATGCCGGAGAATGGTATTATCTCAATCCCACCACCGGAAAGATGCAGAAGGGCTGGCTCAACCTGGACGGCAAGTATTATTATTTAAAGAACAGCGGCGCCATGGCCAAAGGCTGGCGCCAGATCGAAAATTCCTGGTACTATTTCCAGGAGGATGGTTCCTGCGTGATCTCCAAGTGGGCACAGGTGAACGGCAAGTGGTACTGCTTCGGCGCCGACGGCAAGATGCAGACCGGCTGGTACAAGCAGGACGGCAGCTATTACTTCCTGGCAAACTCCGGCGAACTGGCCACCGGCTGGCTGAAAGATTCCTCAAAGAACGCCATTTACTACTGCGATCCTGCCACGGGCATCCTCTGCCAGAACGGCTGGAAGCAGATAGACGGCGCCTGGTATTACTTTGCAGCAGACGGCAAGATGGCTACCGGCTGGCTCAACCTGAACGGCACCTACTATTATCTGCAGGCAGACGGCAAGATGGCGTACAACACCACACTGACCATTGACGGCGTTAACTATACCTTTGCTGCAAACGGCGCCTACACGGGACAGACCAATGCACAGCAGAACACGGGCATGAATACGGTCACACAGGCACCCGGAAGCACGGCGGCGAATCCCGGCACCGTTCCCGTAGACAGCAATGCGCCCGGCGCACAGACCAATACCAACCCGAACGCTTCCTTTAATAACGGTCCTTCGGCGGAAGGCCAGATCTCCGGTCCCGGCGGCGGAACCGGCGGAACGGGAACACAGACCGGCAGCAGCAATGTGGTATATCAGGGTCCCGGCGGATCCGTGGGCGGAAGCTCCGTGCCGACGTCCACTAACGATCAGAACGTGCCCGGCGCTCCCGGATCAGGTTCACAGGGCTATAACACCGGCAGCCTGGCACCCAACAGAACGGACGGCCCCGGAGCTTAATGCGGTATTAATAGGGAAGACATACAGACCGCCAATCGGATTATCGGTTGGCGGTTTTTTGCTGCATAAAAGCGCAGCCGTCAAATTACGATTTGACAAATCTAAATTTGACAAATCCAAATTTGGCAGATATAATGTGATCGTTCGGATATAAATGATCAAGGAGGGCGCGGGCATGCTGTATTTCAGGGAAAGAGAAAAGAAAAAGCTGCAGGACTTTCTGGCCGGAACAGGGCGGGCAATGGCAATATACGGCCGCCGCAGGGCGGGAAAAACGGAATTGATACTGGATCACCTGGCAAATAATGCAAACCGTGACGTGGCATACTATCAGTGCGCCAGCTTTGACTACAGTACCTGCCTCAGGGATCTTACGGCAGTGCTTGAGGCATACCTGCCCGGGGACATGATCATTCGTTCCTTAACATCGTTCAAAGACGTTTTTACTTATATCTCATCCCGGCAGACAGGGCTAAGGGCAATAGTGATCGATGAGTTTCCGTTTCTTGCCAAAAAGAATGAAAACGTGCCCGTTGAGTTTCAATGGATCATAGATCACGGCCTGGACGGCCTGAAACTGATCCTTCTCGGATCCAATCTTTCTTTTATGAAAAAACAGATCGATGACAGCGAATCGCCGCTTTACGGGCGGTTTGACGAGATCATAGAGATCCTGCCGTTCCGGTTTAACGAGGTACGCAGCCTTTTTCCGAAGTTTTCGGAAGCAGTTGATGTATACGCGCAGACCGGCGGAGTCGCGCAGTATGTTATGATGTACAGATCCTGCGAAACGGTGGAAGCGGCAGCGAGATCTTTGTATTTTGATAAAAACGGCAGATTGTTTCAGGAAGCCGGAAACCTGCTGATGCAGGGGCTGAGGGACGTGACCGTATATACGCGGATCCTAAGGGCAATAGGCGGAAGAGAAAAGACATCCGGCCAGATCGCAGCCGCGTGCGCGTTGGATCAGAGGGGCGTGTTTGCCTATCTGAATAAGCTGATCGACCTGGATATTGTTGCGGCATCTGAAAATCCGCTGTCAGCCAAAAAAAGCGAAAAACGATATAAGATCAAAGATAACCTTTTCCGATTCAGTTACACGTTTATTGAGCCGAATATCTCCATGATAACGGCAATCGGGGAAAGATCGGCGGAATATATCCTTGATACTTCTTATAGCGAATACCTCGGTTTTGTATATGAAGAAATTATTAAAGAAAACTGCTTTGATTATGCTGTAAAAGGAATCATTCCGTTCATGCCGGAAACGGTTTCAAAGTGGTGGGGAAATATAAAAGACGGAAATGAATGGAAAGAAAGCGAAGTGGATCTCATCGCTTACAATAACAATAAGATCGTAGTCGGAGAATGCAAGTACAGGAATAAAGCGGTCGGGATCAAGGAGCTGGACAGCCTGAAGAAAAAAGCTGCATTTATTCCGGTGAAGAATAGGGAAATATACTATCTGATCGCTTCAAAAAGCGGATTTACCGATGAACTGGCAGAAAGGAAAGATGTAATTCTGATAAAAGAGGCGTGAAAGCACTTTCTTAACGTCGTAAGAATTCCTTAATAATTCGTCAAGTTTAAGTAATAGCATTATTTTACGCATTGATTTATACTACGCGCAGTAACAGGGAAGAGTTGCTGCGCGTTTCAATTATTAGGACTTTTTTAAGAAGATTATGAAAATCATAAAAAAGAGGTTGAATAATTGAATGGAACGTAGTATTATCTACCCGTAACATTATAACTCTGCGTACCTCATATGCGCAGAAAAACTTTTAAAAGGAGAGTGCACTTATTATGAGAAAGTCAACAAAAATTGCTGTAGTACTTGCAGCAGCAGCTCTTCTGGTAGCAGGTTTTGCTTTCACCACCCTTGCAAAGGGCTGGGTAAAGGAAGCTGAAGGCCTTTACTACTACGAAGATGAGTACGGCATGAAAGTCTACAACGAGTGGAAGAAGGATACCGATGCCAACGGCAAGGTAAACTACTACTATCTCGGCGATGACGGTTACATGGTAACCAACAGACTTGTTGAATCTGACGGTTACTACTGGTGCGGCGCTGACGGTGCCAAGGTTGTAAGCCAGTGGGTAAAGGTTCCCGCAAGCGAAGACGAAGCTAACGATCTGGGCGTTGATTACAGATGGTATCACTTCGGATCAACCGGCAAGGCTGATACCGGCAAGAAGACCCTTGACGGCAAGACCTACTTCCTTGATGCAGAAGGCAAGATGCTGTTCGGTTATGTTGATGGAACTACTTTCCAGATGACCAGCGACGTTGATGATGCTTATTCATCCAACAGCTACAACTATTACTGCGGTTCCAACGAAGAAGGTTGGGCACTTAAGTCTGACTGGAGAAAAGAGACCTCTGTTTCTAACAAGGGCGCTTATGAAGATGAGACCTCCTGGTGGGCTTTCTATACTTCTTCAGGTGCAAGGGCAACCGACAAGTCTGAAGGTTACCTTTGGAAGGGTGTTAGATACTACTTCAGCGCAAATGGCAAGATGAATACTGGTTGGGACACCACCTGCACTGATTCTACCGGCGCAAACGTATCCGTATACTATGGCGGCGCAGACGACGGCAAGAAGGTCAAGAAGGCTTGGGCATACATTAAGCCCGCAGCTGGCGGAGATGACAAGTTCTGGTACTTCTTCGACAATGCTGGTTATGCAATTCAGGAGTCCGGCGTTGCAAAGATCAACGGAAAATTCTATGCGTTTGGTGAGCCCGAGGATTACGCTTCCAAGATGCTCTCCGGCGTTGTAAAGGTCACCTTCGTTGTAGGCAAGAGCGACGTTGTTACCGAGGCTACCGGCGCTGTAAAGTATGCTGATACCCTTAAGGGAATGACTCGTGATCAGTGGCTTGCAACTGACCTTAATGATGATAAGAAGGTTGGCACCACCGATTACATCTACTACTTCTCCGGTGATGAGGCTAATGATGGTTCCATGAAGAAGAACACAACCTTCTCACAGGAATTCATTGATGACACCTATACTCTCGCTGTTGGCAACGACGGCAGACTTAAGGATGGCTACCTCTCCAAGAAGTACTACAGAAATGGTATTGAACTTACCGCTGCAGAGGATCTGAGATACGAAGTTGTATACGTATACGGTGCAAACGGCAAGAAATATGCTCTTCTTGGCACCTCAGGTGCAGAAGTTGGCAAGAAGGCTACCGTTGCTGATGCTGATGGTTCTTACTACTATGTAGACGAAGACGGAAAGATCTTCAAGGCTGATTCTTCACTGCTTAGCGCAGCTAAGGCTATCGCTTCCTGGAAGAAGGATAAGGGCGCTACTTCTATCAAGATCGAAGACTCCTACTGGAAAGTATCTGCAGAGCCCGAATCAAAGGGTTACAGCGCACTTAAACTCACCAGAGTAGCTGAATGATCGATTTCCAATTAAAAAGAAGCTCGGGTTTTCCGGGCTTCTTTTTTCGTGCTCATTTTTTCAAATAAGATTGCAGGAAAAGCCCGGATGGTGTTGTAAATATACTCCTATAGGAGTATAATCCTTGTGTAGGAGGATTGCGCATGGCAATACGGATCTATCACGGATCGGAAAACAGAATCGAAAAACCGATCTATGGATACGGAAAGAAATACAATGACTACGGTGTCGGTTTCTATTGTACCGAATCCATTGACATGGCAAAGGAATGGGCTGTCGGCGCGGAGCGCAGCGGTTATGCCAATGTTTATGACCTTAATATGGAAGGACTTAGCGAACTGGATCTGAATGACACGGAGTATTGTATGCTGCATTGGCTGTCGGTGCTTCTTCAAAACCGTGAGTTTGAAGTATCCTCAGCACTTGCTCGCGAGGCTAAAGAATATCTTACATTGCATTTTTCTCCGACTTATCTTTCTGCCGATGTCATCCGCGGATACCGTGCCGACGACAGTTATTTTTCCTTTGCACAGGATTTTCTCAACGGCACCATTTCCTACCGTCAGCTGTCCGCAGCAATGCGCCTGGGAAAACTCGGACGGCAGATCGTGTTGAAAAGCGAGAAGGCGTTTTCACAGCTGACATTCGTTGATGCGGAGATCGCGAAAGCGGATGAATGGTTTGCAAAAAAACAGCTGCGTGACAAAACGGCAAGAAATGATTACTTCAGTTCCCGCATGAACAGGCGTGAACCGGGTGATCTGTATATCACGCATATCTTGGATGAGGAGATGAAAGCTGATGATGAACGCTTACGATAGAAACTATCTGGAAAAAGCAAGGATCTCTCTTGGAAGAATGCTGGACTACGCTGTATATGATCTGAAATATGACCTTGCGGATTATTGGGACATGTTTCTTGCATCTCCGGTATCAAGGCAGTTTGAACGTGGAGAAGTATCCGTGCTTGCCGGAAAGTCCGGCGTGGAGCTGGCACTTATGGTAGCGGGAAAGGAACAGGAATATACTAAGCCGTTCTTTTCTGAGGGAAAAAGTGAGGAATACTGGACCGGCTGGGCACTGGCATATTATCAGTGGAAGACCTGCCTGTCTTTTGCACAGATCACAGAACTGATCCCCATAAAAGAAATACAGGGTATGTACTCTCCATATCACGAGATGGATATCCGGCAGTTCTGTGACAGGGTGTCCGAAATCTATGCAGAAAGAAAACCGCATACGAATCTGAAACGAAAGCGCCTTGCGGTGGGACTTAGCCAGTCACAGCTTGCAAAGCTCACCGGTATCCCTGTAAGAACGATACAGCAATATGAGCAGGGGCAAAAAGACATCAACAAGGCAAGAGCAGAATATGTAATTAACTTATCACGCGCGCTATATTGCGACCCGCAGCTTCTGCTGGAATATAACGGGAATGGTTCGCATATGTTATTGACAATGGGTCGGTTAACCGATATAAATACTATAGTATAGCTAGATGGGGTGAGATGTGAATCTTCAGACAATGTTATCGAATAAACAAATGACGATGTATCGCTTATCCAAAGTAAGCGGTGTTGCCAAAACAACCGTTATTGATATATGTTCGGGAAAAAGTTCCATTGGAGGATGCAATGCGGATACCGTGCTGCGGTTATCGCAGGCTCTCGGATGCACAATGGAGGAACTGATGAAAATAGACAATGCAAATTATGATAAAAGCACCGGAAAACCGAAGGATAATTCTTATCTTGAAAAAGGCTTGCCGGAATATCTGTCACAATCTCTTGCCGCTATGATCGAGGCCTGGAAAATAGAAGACAGCGGAAAAAAAGATCTTCACTTTGATATACATTGGTGTGATCTGAACGCCGATATCAATTCAGCGGAAAACGGGCAGGAAATATCGAGTGGACAGGCATGGTATTTACGTAAAAAATATCTACGAATGGAGGAGGATTGATGGACTTTACGAATTTGCCCAGAAGGAACAAGACCTATACCGGCGCGAATGGAAGCAAAATATCCGTTGATCTAAACGGTGAAATATATATGCTCAAGTTTCCTGCCGTACCGTCTCGCAATAAAGAAATGAGTTATACCAACGGTTGTGTGTCTGAGTATCTGGGTTCTCAAATTTTCAATTTGTGTGGAATACCGGCGCAGGAAACGATGCTGGGAACCTTTACAATAAACGGGAAGGAAAAGATCGTCGTCGCCTGTAAGGATTTTACGACACCTGAAACCGTGTTGCAGGATTTTGCTTCGCTAAAAAACACAATTATTGACTCGGAGCATAACGGTTACGGAACAGAGCTTCCGGATATTCTGACTGCCATTGACGAACAGCAGGCGATAGATCCCTACATACTGAAAGAGCGATTTTGGGATATGTTCATCATCGACGCGCTGATAGGCAACTGGGACAGACACAACGGTAACTGGGGATTTCTATATAATACCCGCACCGATGAAATGCAGATCGCACCGGTCTATGATTGCGGAAGTTGTCTTTTCCCGCAGGCAGATGCGAAAATCATGGAAGTGACGCTGAATGACCAGACTGAAAAAGACCTCCGCATTTTCCAAATACCGACATCCGGTATCAAACAAAACGGTCAAAAAATCAATTACTTTGATTTTATATCAGGTCATTCTGATAACGATTGCAGCAAGGCGTTAAAACGCGTTTTACCCGGAATCGATATGAGGAAAATCAATGAACTGATCGACAATACGCCGTATATCAATGATTTGCAAAAGTCGTTTTACAAGACAATGCTTTCAGAAAGAAAAGAGAAGATATTGGATACATCTTTAAGGCTGCTGAAAAAAGATTGACATATACCGAAAAAGAAGCCCAGTTTCCGGGC
Organism: Lachnospiraceae bacterium; assembly: GCA_024405155.1. Classification (GTDB taxonomy): domain Bacteria; phylum Bacillota; class Clostridia; order Lachnospirales; family Lachnospiraceae; genus Avilachnospira. Next base: position 14,748 of record JAKSPC010000009.1, read on the forward strand.
TTCTTTTTTTGCGCTTGTTTTCAAAGACTGAGCGATCTTATTTCAACACGTTCTCTATCACTTCGGCAGTGATCTTTTGAGAATCAGCGAACATATGCGTATTGATGAGGATGAGTAAACAAAGACTAATAAACTCCGGCTACTATGATTTAGCCGTTGCCTATCAGTCAGTGCATGTCAACTATTGAAAGCGCCGTATACCGAACGGTACGTACGGTGCTGTGAGAGGACGGCGGCTAATCACCGCCTCCTACTCAATCGCAAAACACTTATGAAACAGTCTCTGACCTATGACCTCTGCTTTTTATATTCCTCATATTGGTTCATGGTGATGCCTATGATCTCACAGGCCTGCTCTGCACCCATATTAAGGGCGGCCATCAGTCGGTCAACTGCTTCGCCAGCGGCTCCCGCCGCTGCTTTTGCCGCTGCTTTTGCCGCTTTTGCTTCTGCCTTTGCGACTTCCTCTCTTGCGTATTCTTTTGCAAATTCTTCAACAATAGTACACATGCCGCCTACTTCTCCTTTCCCCGGGACTTTGAACTGCTTCTTTCTCGCTGAGATCAGCGGAAACCTCGTGACATACTCCCACCACTTAATGCTTCGCATTTGAAGTGGGGGCTTCTCGCTCGATGACGCCATCGCGTCAAGCATAAACGAGCTATCCCCGCGTGTCCCGCGGTTTATGCTGCTTTCACAGGGCAAGCAGCCGGAGCCCTTCTTCTCTGATATTTATCGCTGCATTCACGTCCCTGTCATGATGCGTCCCGCAGCAGGGGCATGTCCATTCTCTTTCCTGCAAGGTGAGGTCTTCTTTCTTGTACCCGCACACGCTGCAGAGCTTCGAGGATGCAAACCACTTGTCTGTCGTGATGAGCTTCTTCCCCTTGCTTTCTGCCTTATACGAAAGGAATGTGCGGAACTGACCGAAGGCGTTGTCGTTTGTTGCCTTTGCCAGGTGGAGCCCCTGTGCCATCTCTTTGTAATCGATGTCCTCCACACAGATGACATCGTAACTGCCGATAAGGCGCTTTGACTCCTTGTGCTGCCAGTCTTTTCTCTGATCCTTAAGCTTTTCGTGGACCAGAGCGACTCTTCTTTTCTGCTTCAGGTAATTGCAGGAGCCCTTCTTCATTTTGGAAAGTCTTCTCTGTTCCCGGGAAAGCTTCTCTTCCGTGTTCCGGTAGAAGTGCGGCATCTCCGCCTTTCTTCCCTCACTGTCCACGTAGAATTCACCGCTGGAATAATCCAGACCGAGCGCCCTGATGTTCTGTGCATCCGGCGTGATCGTTTGTGTTGCCGGTCCTTCTGTGTATTCTGTCAGAATGGAAGCGTAGTACTTCCCCGAGGCTTCTCTGCTTACGGTCACAGACTTGATGGCGTGATCTTCCGCCATCTTTCTGTGAAGCTTTATCCTTACTTCTCCCACCTTCGGCAGCCGGAGCGTTCCGTTCTTTCTGCTTTCATTACTTTCTGTGATACGGATGTTTCCGTTCACCATGTTGGTGGTGAAACTATGCTTCGGATCCTTTTTACTCTTGAACTTCGGATATCCCACCGCTTTGTTCCGAAAGAAGTTCCGGAACGCCGTTTCCAGCTGCAGCTGTGCATTGGAAAGGGCCAGGCTGTCCACTTCTTTAAGCCATTCATAGTCTGCCTTCAGATGGGCCGGCGTGTTGCGAAGAGACTTTCCGGTCTCCTCGTAGTGCTTTTTCTTTTCCTCAAGGAGTGTGTTATATACAAAACGCGTACAGCCGAACGCTTTTGCAAACAGATCCTGCTGTTCGGCATTCGGATAGATTCGATATTTGTAGGCGATGTTCTTCTTCATGATTCCTATTATATCGAAACCCTGTCCAATAATCCGGACTTTCAAATGGGGCATCCCGGCTTCCCGGGTATTCCGGGAGAAGTTCTGTTTGACAACCGCGGCTTCCCAGGTTTCACTCGGGTAGAATATCCGCCGGCAATTCATCCCCCACCTGTAGAGGAAGGGGACTTCTTGCCGATCATGTTAAAATCGGTAACCATAAATTCCTTTCCGGATACCGGCAAGTCACACTTGGATTATAACAAAGAAGCAATTAAATACAAAGTGTATTTTTGCAAAATGATTTTTCTGCGAACAGGCGGGCAGAGTAAATCAACTGTAGAAGAAAGACATTGAGGGATTTTTCGGAAATCCCATCGCGGCATGTACACCTCACAGAAGAAAACAGCTCTCAGGCTACATTCCGCAAAAAAGCCTGTAGCCTGAGAGCGAAAATCCCCTTCCAGGGCCAAAAGTTATGTTTCGTATCCTGATAACAATTTTCCCCGCATACGTCTTACATGTTTTTACGTCATGCGCTTGCAGCAGCAGTTCTTCTGGCAGCAGGAAAGTATTGATTTCAAAAGATTATCGAGTATAATATTGTTATCAGCGATTTATAAACAACATTTAACGCATGATCCGCTGATATCAAAATTAATTATGCGCTAACAGCGGAATATAATCGCTCCGGAGGCTTCATGGAAATTATCGGAAGAAAAGCAGAACAAAACCAGCTTACTGACTGGCTTAATTCCGGAAAGCCGGAATTCGTCGCTGTTTACGGCAGAAGAAGAATTGGCAAGACCTACCTGATCAAGGAATACTTCAAACAGAGGTTTTCCTTCTATACCACCGGCGTGGCAAATCTGAAAATGAAAGAACAGCTTCGTCTGTTCGGTGATAATCTGCGCAAATACGGCAGCGAAGAGAGCGGCAACCCGTGTGATTGGTTTGATGCGTTCAGGCGATTGCAGGAACTCATTGAAAGCGGAAAAACATTTCATGATCCGGTAAGCGGCAGAGTAGTTGTATTTATTGATGAGCTCCCGTGGATGGACTCTCCACGTTCGAACTTTAAGGAGGCTCTAGACTATTTCTGGAATAGCTATGCCTCTTCAAAACCGGATATTTTTTTAATTGTCTGCGGTTCTGCAACTTCGTGGATCATTAAATATCTTCTGAGCAGCCGTGGCGGACTGCATAACCGAGTCACAAGACAGATTGATCTTAAACCGTTTACATTGCAGGAGTGTGAGGAATATTTCCGGAATAACGGAATCGTTATGACCAGACATCAGATGATAGAAAACTATATGGTGTTTGGAGGAATCCCGTATTACCTGGATCTGCTGGACCGTCGAATGAGCCTTGCTCAGAATATCGATGTTCTGTGCTTTACGGAAAATGGTCAATTAAGATACGAATTCGAAAGGCTGTACGCATCCCTGTTTCGAAATTCTGACAGACATATGGAAATAATCAGAGTAATTGCCAAAGCCAAGTCCGGAACCACCCGCGCACAACTGGCTTCCAATCCGAAAATCGGCGACGGCGAAGCGTTGACGGAAGCTTTGTCTGAACTGTGCCAGTGTGGGTTTATCAGGAAATACAAAGATTTCGGGAAATCTAAAAGAGGTTTTATATATCAGGTTATTGACCCATATACTCTGTTTTATCTTGATTTTATTGAAAGTGAAAAAGTGCAGTCCTGGCTTTCACATATCGATTCTCCCGGGTACTATTCCTGGGCCGGATATGCATTTGAGCTTGTTTGTCTTCTTCACACGAACGAAATCAAAAAGGCTCTTGGTATCAGCGGGATGGAAACGATGGTATCTGCATGGAAAAGCCGGAAGATCGAAGGCGGCGCGCAGATCGACATGCTGATAGACAGAAAAGACGGCGTGATAAATGTTTGTGAAATGAAATTTTCCCAGGCCGAATACGAGATTTCAGATCAGTATGAAAAAAACATCAGAAACAAACTGGAAGTATTCAGAAAAGAAAGCAAGACGCGGAAAGCGCTTCATACTACAATGATTACATCGAACGGACTGCATCATAATGAACATTCACAGATCGTAGTGAAAGAACTGTCAGCAAACGATTTTTTTCAATAAAGCCTACTGTTCAGATTCATCAGTATCAGGATCGGAGACTCCAACTGGAGCGTATCTGCAGAGATCAAATCAAAAGGTTACAGGAGCTTAAACTCACCAGAGCAGCTGACTGATCGATTTCCCATGTTAAAAGAAGACCGGATTTTCCCCGGGCTTTTTTTTGTAAAGCCAAACTATTTAAGCGTAAAACGATACGTATCAGCCTTCAGAAAACGATTGCGGCTATATCACTGCAGTGATATAATACAGATGGAAAGGAAATGGAAACAACTATGAAGGATATCATTACAATTTACCACGGTTCTGAACGAATCATTGAAACGCCTGTTTTTGGAGAAGGCAGGAAAAATAACGATTTTGGCTCCGGGTTTTATTGTACGGAAAGCCCGGATCTTGCAAAAGAGTGGGCTGTTTCCTCTTTGCACAGCGGTTTTTCAAATCGATACCTGCTGGATACCTCATATCTCAATACTTTGAATCTTAACGCTCCGGATTACAGTATACTGAACTGGATCGCTGTACTGGTCGAGCACCGCCTGTTTTCCATCAAAACACCCCTGGCCAGAAAAGCCAGGCAATACCTTATCGAGCAATTCGCCGTTAACGTGAATGCTTATGATCTGATTATCGGATACCGCGCCGATGACTCGTATTTTGATTTCGCCGAATCGTTTCTTAACAACGGTATTTCTGTAGAGCAGCTTGCCAGGGCAATGCATCTTGGAAAACTTGGTGAACAGATCGTCGTCAAGTCTTCCTATGCGTTTTCCAAACTGCAATTCTCCGGGTTTGAGGTGGCAGAAAACAGCAGGTATTTTGCTTCCAGAAAAGCAAGAGACGAGGAAGCAAACCGGATGTATCTGGAGATTCTTGAAGAAGATGATGACGGATTGTACATTCGGGATATCCTGAAAGGAGGTATCACCAATAATGATCCGCGCATACCGCGAAACATACCTCAATAAAGCGCAGTCCCTTCTGGGCGAGGCATTTGATTATGCTGTCAATTCCTGTCACGTTCCCGGAGAGGATTTTATCAGTTACTTTGTTTGCGGACCGTTCAGCAAGCGTATGGAAAACGGTGAAGCGGCAGTCCTTTCGGGGATGAGCGGCATCGAGCTGGCAAGGGCGATCATTACCACTTCCACAGGGAGAGAAATTGATATAACGCCTGAAGAAAATTTTGCCAGGTCGCCGGATTACTGGATCGGATGGGCAGTGGCTTTTTATCAATGGTGGTCCGGAAGATCGTTTGGCTCTATTTTCAAAGCGCTTGGCTATCGTGACCTTCACCGGATGTATTACACTCTTCATGAGGCAGATATTTCGAAATTTATAGAGATTGCCGACGCAAAAGTAAAAGAGTATTATCCGGAAACCAACCTGAAATATATACGATCGGCATTCGGGTGCAGTCAGGCAGAGCTGTCAGAAATGTCGGGGGTCGGCCTGAGATCTATTCAAATGTATGAGCAGCGCAACAAAGACATAAACAAAGCGAGTGCCGGGACGGTGCGCAGCCTGGCAAAAGCGCTTGGTTGTAAAATGGAGGATCTGTTGGAAAACTGACAGGGCATATACCGCTGATAAAACCTTGCAATCAGATTCGCGGTAATTTGTCGCAGTTTTATGAGAAAGTCAACAAAAATTGCTGTAGTACTTGCAGCAGCAGCTCTTCTGGTAGCAGGTTTTGCTTTCACCACCCTTGCAAAGGGCTGGGTAAAGGAAGCTGAAGGCCTTTACTACTACGAAGATGAGTACGGCATGAAAGTCTACAACGAGTGGAAGAAGGATACCGATGCCAACGGCAAGGTAAACTACTACTACCTCGGCGATGACGGCTACATGGTAACCGATTCAATTGTAGAGTATAACGATGAGAAGTACTGGGTAGGCGCTGACGGTGCAAAGGTTACCGAGCAGTGGATCAAGGTTCCTGCTGATCAGGAAGACATCGACAACTATGACGTAGACTACAGATGGTACTACTTCCAGAAGTCTAACGGTAAGGCTTACAAGGGCGTCAAGAAGGATATTGAAGGAAACACCTACTTCTTCAATGCTGAGGGTAAGATGCTGTTCGGCTATGTAAACGGCGATGACTTCACAATGGAAACTGATGTTGCCAAGGCTTATGATGGCAATTCTTACAAGTATTTCTGCGGAAGCAACGATGAAGGTAAGGCTCTGAAGTCCGAGTGGAGAAAAGAGACCAGCACCACCGACAACGGCGCATATGAGACCGATACCAGCTGGTGGGCATTCTACCAGTCAAACGGTAAGAGAGCAGACAGCACTCTTGCTAATGGTGCTCTTTGGAAGAGTCAGAGATATTATTTCGATCCTGACGGCAAGATGCTTAAGGGATGGCAGACTGCTACTGTTGACACCGCAGATAAGGAAGACGACGTTGCTTACTATTTCGGCGGTGCTGACGATGGTAAGAAGGTTAAGAAAGCTTGGGCATACGTTGTTCCGCAGTCTGGTGATGACAAGGATAACGAGACCAAGAGATGGTTCTACTTCGACAATACCGGTGCTGCCCTTAAGAAGAACGGTGTTCAGAAGATCAACGGTAAGTTCTACGCTTTCGCAGCTGCAGAGGACAATGCTTCCAAGATGCTTGCTGGTACAGTTAAACTCACATTCGCAGTTGCTGCAGATAGTTCTTCAATCGTAACTGATGCAACGGCTGCAGAAAAGATCGATCTTTCCAAGAAGACTCTTGATGAGTGGCTTGCTGAGGGACCGAATCCGGAGGGACTTGTAGGCGCTAATTATGTTGTTTACTACTTCTCAGGCGATGAAGCTAACGACGGTTCTCTGAAGAAGAACGTAACCTTCTCACAGGAATTCAAGGATGACACCTATACTCTTGCTGTTGGCAATGATGGTGCTCTGAAGGATGGCTACATGAAGAAGGAGAAGAAGTACTACAGATATGGTTATCTGCTTGCTGCTTCTGAGGATACGAGATACGAAGTTAAGGACGTATACTTCAATGGCTCCAAGTTTGCACTTCTTGGTGTTGCTGGTACCGAAGTTACCACTGGTACTGTAGTTGATGCTGATGGTTCTTACTACTATGTAGTAAAGGCTACTGCAACTGAAGCTCAGAAGATCTATAAGGCTGAATCTTCACTCCTCAGCGCTGCAAAGGTTATTTCCTCCTTCAAAAAGGACGGCAAGGGCGCAAAGTGCTCTATCGACGGCGTTGATTACAAGGTAACTGTTGATGATACTAAGGTTGATTCAATCGGTTACATTATACTTGGTCTTTCACAGTAATTTGTAACGTCAAAGAAAAGGAGCCCGGGATTTTTCCGGGCTTCTTTTTATTTCAGCACTCTATCTATCACCTTGGCTGTGATACGTAGGGCGTCAGGGAATAGATGTATGTAAAACTGCTCGGTAACAAGAGCAGATGAATGTCCCAGATGTTCTGAAACCACTTTCATGGGTACACCTTCGTTGATCAGTATGGAGGCGTTAGCATGGCGCAGGTCGTGGATATGCATTCCGGAAAGTCCGGACTGTTTCATCATCTTCCGGAAAGTGTTATTAAGATAGTCGCCATTCATTTTTCCGCATTTTTTATTCATAAATACTGGGAGAAGATTGGAAAACTCTATTCTATTGGCTGCACATAATTGCTCGGCATAGCATTTCTGGTCGTTCAGGATTTGAACTGCTTTATCTCCAAGAGCTACTGTACGGACTGATGTTGCCGATTTGGGCGTGCCGGTATAAGTTTTTCCTGCAGAGCGAAAAACAGTCCGCGAAATTTTCACTTCTCTTTTCTTAAAATCAATATCTTTCCAGATAAGGCCGACCAGTTCGCCGCGCCGCAGACCTGTCAAAAGCAGGAATTTAACAGCTCTGCCAACTTGCTTGTTTTTTAGGTCGTCACAAAGTTTAATGATCTTTCTGCATTCGCGAATATCCAGAAAGGGCCTAGATGTGCAGTCAATTCTGACAGGAGTACTGGAGACTACCGGGTTTTCATTTACGATATGCTTTTTTACTGCAATAGTAAAGACAGCCGAGAGAACCATGCGGATCTGGTTGACGGTGGATGCCTTCAAAACTCTTCCGGTTTTCGGAGATCCGTTTTCGCGGAGGGAAGCCAACAGGTTGTCAACTGTCACAGGCGAAATGTCACTCAGTTTAGTATCCCCCAAGTAGGGAATAACAAAATCTGTCAGCAAAAGACGGTAGTTAAAGATCGTATGGTCTTTCAGTTTCTGCGGTGCTGACACCTCCAGGTACCAGCTGGCCAGTTCGGAAAAAGTATTCTCCTCGGTCAGAATGTTCTGAATCACAAGTTCCATGATGTTTCTCCTTTTATGGTTTAATAATGTCATTATAGAAGGAGATTGCATATCATAGGAAAAGATTCGCTTTTTCCAAATCTGGTTGATTCACTGATTAGAAAACAAGCGTAAAAAAAGAAGCCCGGAAAATCCGGGCTTCTTTCTGCTTAAGCGATCAGATTATTTGTGTACTCTACCATTTTCAAGAGTGATCTTGTAAATGTTGGTAGCACCTACCTGAGTGGTAACTACATCATAATCATAACCTTCAGCGGTAACGGTTGTCTTTCCATTGTAAACAGCGCTTGCTGCCTGGCCGGGAGCTACAAGTGAAGAATCAGCCTTGTAGATCTTGCTATCCTTAACAGTATAGTAAGAACCGTCAGCGTCTGCTACATAACCCTTGGTCGTCTCGGTACCAGCTACGGATACGAGCACATACTTGCTTGCCCAATCCTCTGCTGTCTCATCCCAGAACCAAACATCCTTGATCTCATATCTGTAATCTTCGGAAGCCTTTACAAGAATACCATTCTTGTAGTATCTCTTGGAGATGTAACCGTTGCTCAGCTTGCCTTCCTTATCAACATTAAGGGTATAATCATCGTCAAGGAAGCTCTGTACAAAGGTAACGTTCTTCTTCAGAGAACCATCATTAGCTTCATCGCCTGAGAAGTAGTAGATGTCAGTATAAATATCTTCCATCCACTTCTCTGCAGTGATCTCAGCGGGCTTCTTGGGAAGAGTAGCGGTAGCTTCGATTGCCTCAGGAAGAGTCTTGCCGTCTTCTACGGTAACCTTTACGAGACCGGAAAGCATCTTGGAAGCATTGTCAAGCTCTTCTGCGAATGCATAGAAACGACCGTTGATTCTTGCAACGCCGCCCTTTTCAAACTTAAGAGCAAAACCGTTGTTCTGGAACCAGAACCATCTCTTGGTGCTGTCATCCTTATCCTTGCCGGACTTCGGAACTGCGTATACCCAGCCCTTCTTAACCATCTTACCATCATCAGCGCCACCGAAGTACTCTGACCAGGTTGCAGCGGGATCGGTAGTGTTAGCAGTCTGCCAACCGCTAAGCATCCCTCCGTCGTCGTCGAAATAGTATCTTACGCCGCCGATAAGAACACCGTTTACAGCGTTGGAAGCGTCAGCCTTCTCACCAGTGGACTTGTAGTAGGTCCAGAAGGAGCTCTCAACTTCGTAAGCGTACTTGTTTTCAACGTCGGTCTCTTTCTTCCACTCGGACTTGCGAGCCCAACCTTCATCATTGGTGCCGCAGAAGAACTTGTAAGAAGCGTCGAAATCCTTCTTCATCTGGAAGTTGGTGCCATCCACGTAGCCGTACAGCATCTTGCCGTTTGCATCGAAGAAGTAGGTCTTGCCATCAATGGTCTTCTTACCATTGGTCGGTGCCTTGTATGCACGTCCCTTGGAATCGAAGTAGTACCATCTGTACTCAACTTCAAGTTCTTCCTGGTCCATCTCATCTGCAGGAACCTGTACCCACTGATTGATAACCTTTGCGCCGTCAGCGCCGCACCAGTAGTAGTTGCCTTCGAAATCAACAAGCTTGTTAGCTACCATGTAGCCATCTTCGCCAAGATAGTAGTAATTAGCACCATCTTTCTCCCAGGTCATGTACTCCTTCATTCCGTAAGCATCTTCGTAGTAGTAAAGGCCTTCAGCTTCCTTTACCCAGCCCTTTGCAAGGGTGGTGAAAGCAAAACCTGCTACCAGAAGAGCTGCTGCTGCAAGTACTACAGCAATTTTTGTTGACTTTCTCATAAAAATAAGAGGTCCTCTTTTGTTGCGCGGCTGTGAAGAACCCCTTATAATGTCAAAAGAAGAGTAAGATCCGTTTTCGTGCTGCAGAAGAAAAGATGGAGAGGTTTCTGATGAATAATGAACAGAGAATGCTTGACGAAGTGAAACGCTACCTCAGCGACGATACCTATGATTATGCGCTGATGATCGACGGTGCCTGGGGTACCGGAAAGACGTACTTTGTTAAGGAAGTGCTGAACAAAGAGCTGAATGCCATAAAGATCCGCGGGATCAATAATCGGGTGCGGTATTATTCCGCCTGCGGCATGGAGTCTCTGGGCGAGTTCAAGGAGACCATGATCTACGACCTCTTGGAGCGGAAGGTGGATGAGATCCACGACGTCGTTTCTCAGGATATGAGAGCGGGCAGTGCCGCGGCCGTGGAAGAGGACGAAGATGCGCCGGAAGTGAAGGGACCCGTGGAGCAGGTGCTGGAGACCAGGAAGAAGCTGGTAAGAGAGATCATTGAGGAACAGCGCGAGGACCGGAGGAAGAGGGTCGATTCCCTGAAGGCGACCCGTGCTTTCCGGATCGCCGTAGATATCGGGGGAAAGATGGTCACCGGTCTCCTCAAAAGCAAGGTTCCTTTCCTGGGTGCCGTGGATCCCGGGGATTATCTGGCAGATGTGGAGGAACTGCAGGACTACGTTTTCATCATCGACGACATTGAGCGCTGCTCGTTTTCCGTGGCCGGTCTTCTGGGGTTCATCAACGAGATGGTGGAGCATGTGCACGCCAAAGTGATCCTTGTGATCAATGAGGAAGCGCTTCTGAAGAAGCAGAAGGATCCCAGGTTCCTTGGAGAGTATCTGGATTACCTGGGCATCAAGGAAAAGCTGGTGGGCACGGTACTCAAGTATTCCAGCGACGACCCTGCAGTGCTTGATAAACTGATCCGGGGGGAACTGGAGGAAGGCTCTTTGTTCCGGAACGGAATGCTGGCACGGACCCCGGATTTCGTGGAGAAGATGGAGAGCATGAAATACCACAATCTGCGCACGTTCCAGTTTTTCCTGTCCAGGTTAAAGAATATCGAAGAGCAGCTTAAGGGCGCAGAGACCGGAGACGAGACCGAAAATGCCGTCGACGGCATCGGCATCCGTGATGACGTGGTCGAAAACCTGCTGACGGAACTTTTTGACATCTGCCTGAACTTCCGCACCGCCGCTGCGGCCGCCGAAAAGGAATACCGGTTCAAATCCCTGGAGAATTACGTGAAGCGGGGCATCCTCGACGTGGAGCGCCTTAAGGCGGAGATCCGCGGATAAACGGGTTTTCCTTGAATTTTCGGCTCTTTTAGAGTAAAATGGCTCTGTATGTACGGAGGTAGATTCATGAAAGAAACAGCTTTGGTAATCATGGCAGCCGGGATCGGTTCCCGTTTTGGCGGCGGCATCAAGCAGCTGGCAAAGCTGGGTCCCCACGGTGAGATCATTATTGACTATTCCATTCATGATGCGTTAAAGGCAGGCTTCACGAAGATCATCTTCATCATCCGCAAGGACATCGAAGCGGATTTCAGGGAAGTGATCGGTGACCGCATTGCAAAGATCGCCAACGTTCAGTATGCGTTCCAGGCACTGGACGATCTTCCCGCAGGCTTTTCCGTTCCCGAGGAAAGGAAAAAGCCCTGGGGCACGGGTCATGCCATTCTGGCAGCCAGGAACCTGATCGACTGTCCTTTTGCCGTGATCAATGCCGATGATTTCTACGGTGCGGAAGGATTCCGGAAGGTTCACGATTATCTGGTGAACGACATGGACGAACGCGGAAACGTGATGGATCTGTGCATGGCCGGATACATCCTGGGAAATACCCTTTCGGAAAACGGCGCCGTTACCAGAGGCGTATGTGAGGTAAACGACGACAGCAATTTAAAGTCCGTAAACGAGACTTTCGAGATCCGCAAGGAAAACGGACAGGTGCTGGGGCAGAATGAAAACGGAGAGCCCGTAAAGCTTACGGAAGACGCCATCGTTTCCATGAACATGTGGGGACTTACCCCCAGGTTCGTAAAGACGCTGGAAGAGAGGTTCCCCGCATTCTTAAGGAACGCACAGGGAAATCTCAAGGCGGAATACCTTCTTCCCCAGGTCATCGGTGATCTGGTGCAGGAAGGGAACGCAACGGTAAAGGTGCTCCCCACGAATGACAGATGGTTCGGCGTGACCTACGCCGAAGACAGGGAGAGCGTGGAGAGATCCCTGCAGGAACTTCACAACAAGGGTGTTTACGGAGATACGCTTTTTGGCTGATTCAGGAAGACAACTGCAGAAAGAAAAACTCAGAGCCGGCATGGTCGGACCCGATACGAAGGTCAAGGAACAGAGGCGTAAAGCGCCTCTGGTACCGATCCTTGTGATCCTCGTACTTCTGGTCATTGCCGGACTTTTTTATGTCCGTCACCGCACTTACTGCGCGGTGGAGTCCCGGGTGATCTGGGAGAAAGAACTGGCTGCGGACACACCGCAGACGTTTCTGGGATATGAGCCGTTTCAGGGCGGATGCATCATGTATTCCCGGGACGGCGCGGAGTTTATTGACGGGAAAGGCGTTTCCGTCTGGCAGCGCAGCTATCAGATGAACGATCCCGTATGCAGCACCTGCGGCAGTTATGCCGTGATCGCGGACCGTGGCGGAACGAAACTGTATATCTTTTCCGATACCGGTGTGACGGGGGAGGTGTCTGCCGTCATGTCCATTGCCAGGGCGGTGGTCAGCGGAAAGGGACTGGTATACGCGGTACTGGATGATTCGGACGCGGATTTCATCGTGGCCTACCGCAAGGACGGCACGGCGGTGGATCTTTCGGTGAAGAGCGTGGTGAACGGGGACGGATATCCCTTTGACATCGCGGTATCGCCGGACGGCACCCAGCTGGTCACGTCCTACGTGAGCGTGGGCGACGGCGCCGTGAAGGAATCCGTAGTCTTCCGCAATTTCGGCGACGTGGGGCAGAACGCGGACTCCCGGCGGGTGGTAGGCGGATTCATGGAGGAATTCGAAGGTCACGTGGTCACCAGAGTGACGTTCCCCACCAATGAATATGCCCACGCCTTTTATGACGGCGGCGCGGCGTTCTTTTCCACCAAGGTGCTGACGTCACCGGAGCTTATTACAAAAGTGGAGCCGGAAGGGATCATTCTGAGCATAGCGGAAGATGATTCCCACACCTGCCTCATCGTGGAGGAGGAAGACGGAACGAAGAAACTTCTGATCTACGACGCCAGGGGAAGACAGACCGGCAGCGCCGTGATCGAAATGAATTATTCGGGATTTACCGTGGGAAGCGAGTGCGTCATCCTCTATAACCAGAGAACGGCGGCGGGATATTCCATGAGCGGAAGAAACGTGTTTACGATAAAGAGCGAGGGGAAGATCTCGGCGGTCTGCGCCGCGGACAGGCTCCGCGATATGATCACTGCCGAAGGAGCAAAGCTCCGCAGACTGCGCGCGGAGTAGGGGTCATTCCTCTGCCTGGGGAAGGGAGAAGGTAAATGCCGTACCCACTTTTTCCGTGGAGACCACGTCGATGTTTTCGCCGTGGGCGGCAATGATCTCTTTGACGATGGCAAGACCGATGCCGTTTCCTTTCTTGTCTTTTCCCCGGGAGGTGTCGGATTTATAGAATCGGTCCCAGATCTTTTTTAAGGAGGTCCTGGGAATGCCTTCACCGTGGTCTTTCACGGTCACGTACACTTTTTTCTGCCGTATCGAAGTGGCGATGGTGATGGCAGAGCCTTCATACGAGAACTTGATCGCGTTATCTATGAGATTATAGAGGACGCGATTTATTTTTTCTTCATCCGCCAGCACGAACTCCCTCGGCTCCTCGAACAGAAGCTCGAAGCTTAAATCTTTTCTGCGGCAGGTATCCTCATAGGAGGCACATACGTTTTTGATATCCGCGTTGATGTCGAAACGCTTGCGGTGCAGCATGCCCTTGGATTCGTTTCCCAGGGTGAGCATTTCCTCCGTCAGCTTGGTAAGGCGTTCTGTCTCGCCGATGACGCGGCGGATGTATTTTTCGTGAAGCTCGGCGGGAATGGTGCCATCCAGAATGGCTTCCAGGAAACCGCGGACGGAGGTAAGGGGCGAACGGAAATCGTGAGAGACGTTGGAGATAAAATCTCTCTGGTACTTTTCCAGGCTCTCCTTTTCCTCTGCCATCATGTTGAGGCTCTGTGCAAGGTAGGTCATTTCGTCCTCGCTCTCCCCCACGGGAATGCGGTAGCTCGCGTTTCCCTGGGCGTACTCGGTGACGCCGTGGTTGATGCGCTTTAAGGGACGGTAGACCGCAAAGTGGAAAATGAAGAGCACCGAAAGACATAAAAGGAAAACGGCCAGACCGCTTACGTAGATGATGGCCAGGGTGCGGTCCCGTTCTTCCTGCAGGGCCGAAAGGGGACTGTGCAGGAATACGTAGCCGATGACGGATTTTCCGCCGGTGACGGGGCTCATCACGGAGATCATTTCCTCCGGAAACAGACCGGAAAACGTGCCGGTCACGTAGTCTTTCATGCCGGAGGGGGCAAAATCCGGGATCAGAGTTTCCGTACACTTGCCGGTGGAATCGTAGGTGATCCTTCCCGTGGGGGAGACCATCCACAGGTCTTCGCCGGCCACCCGTGAGGAAAGTGCCAGGCTCTCGGAGGAGATGGAGTTGATGGAACGCATGAAATCCGGGCCGTTCGTTACGGCGGCGGCGATCACATCCGCCTGTTCGGTCATGGTCCGGGCCCGACGTTTTATCAGCATGTCGCTGACCAGGTTTCCGGAAACGAAGGTAAGCACCAGAAACGCTGCCGCAGCGGCGGCAGCAAAGCCAAATATGAACTTTCTGTAAAGAGAACCTTTCATAAATGTTTGTTTGACACACCTTTCCATTTACATTATAGTATAAACATGGATGAGAAAAAAGGGAAAAAGTTCATAGAGGAAAAGATCATCGGGCGGAATCTCACCTGGGAAAGAGCGCTCAAGTATCTGGGCCTTTCTCTTGCCTGCGGTCTGGTATTCGGTCTGGCGGCGGTGGGGATCTTTTATCTGCTGGTAAGACCTGCCATGGCGAAGCAGGAGGAGACCCCGGCGGTGACTTCGGAGGCGGCATGGGAGACAGAACTTCCCGAAACGGAGCCGGAGCCGGAGACACCCTGGACGGAGCCGGCGATCACGGAGCCTGAGACCACGGAGACGGAGTCTTCCGAGGAGACAAAGGAGACGGAGACCGAAGAAGAGACCACTGAGGCACAGTCCGAAGGAGCGACGGAAGCGGTCCTGCCGGAGGAAACTGCAGAGTCTGAGTCCGGGGCGGAAATTTCGGAAGCGCCGGCGGAGCAGGAAGCGGTCGTTGCTGCGGAACCGAAGCAGGATGCCGCATCTTTGCGGGAGACCATCCGTCCCTGTCTGGTAAGGGCAGAGGTCGTTGCCAGCGCGGAAACGTGGTTTGACAGCACCGTGGAGACCAGACAGAGCTTTTCCGGCGTGGTCCTGCAGAAGACGGAAGACGAGATCCTGGTGCTGGTGCCCATGGGCGCCGTGGATGCGGAGCAGAAGCTGGTGATCACCTTTGACGACGGCACGTCGCGGAACGGCATTCCCAAAGCATATTCCCGCAGAGACGGACTGGCCGTTCTGGCGGTCCCCATTGCCGGCATGAGCAAGGCAGAACTGGAGAACATCCTTCCCGCGGAATATTCCGACGCGGAAATGAAGGAAGGCATGTGGCTCATGGCGGCCGGTGCGCCGCTTGGCATAAACGGCAGCGTGGACGGCGGCATCGCAGGTTACGTTTCCGGAACGGAAAATGACGTGGATACCAGTTTCAGTTGTCTGTACTCTTCCCTGCGTGCGGATTACGGCAAGGGAACTTACGTATTTGATGAAGAAGGGAAACTCCTGGGCATCGCTCTGCCCTCTTCGGGAGGGAAAGTCTGCGAAGGCACCAGGATCGTATGGATCAGAAGCCTGGAGAGGCTTATCAACAACATGAAGTCCGGCAGCGATTCTCCCTATCTGGGCATAACCGGCGCGGATTCCGAAGCGCCGGAGGGCATGTACGTCACCGGCGTGGAGGTGGACAGCCCGGTCTATGAAGCGGGGCTGAAGCGGGGCGACGTGATCGTCATGGCCGGTATCCGGGAGATCCACAAGGTGGAGGACATCGTGGGCTTCATGAAAAACCTGCATCCCGGCGAGACGGTGATGCTTGAGGTAAAGCGCGCCGACGGCAGCGGCGGTTTTGCGGACATCGACATCGAGGTCGTGGCCGGTACGAGAAACTGATGGAAAAGAACGAAGTATTTACAGCAGAGATCACAGATCTGACAAGTGAGGGTGAAGGCGTCGGGAAGACCGGCGGCTTCACCTGGTTTATTAAGGGGACGGTTCCGGGCGATACGGTGACGGCCTCTGTCATGAAGGTGAAGAAGACCTACGGCTATGCCCGGGCAGTTGAGGTCATAAAGGCTTCCCCCGACCGGGTGGACGCAAGATGCCCCATCGCCGGTCCCTGCGGAGGCTGTCAGCTTCAGGGGCTATCTTATGAGGCGCAGCTTCGTTTCAAGGCGGACAAGGTAAAGGCCGCCGTTACCCGCATCGGAGGTTTTTTCGAAGGGACATTTGAGACAGAACCGATCATAGGCATGGAAGATCCCTGGCGCTACCGCAACAAAGCCCAGTATCCGGTGAGCCGCGCAAAAGACGGCCGCATCATCGCCGGTTTTTATGCAGGTCACACCCACAGCGTCATCGGGTGTACGGACTGTCTGATCGGCGCGGAAACGGATGGCGCCATCCTTCATATTGTTACGGAATTTATGGAAAAATACGGGATCGAGCCCTACGATGAAGAGACCCGCCGGGGGCTTATACGCCATGTGCTGATCCGCACTTCCCGGGCGTTCGGAGAGATCCTGGTGTGCCTGGTGATCAACGGCGACAGCATGAAATGCGCCGACAAGCTGGTGGAAGCGCTTGTGACCGCCGTTCCCAAGGTAAGCACCGTCTGCCTTAACGTAAATAAAGAAAATACCAACGTCATTCTGGGAGATACCGTAAAGTGTCTTTTCGGCAGTGGCTATATCACGGATACCATCGGCGGCGTCAGCTTCCGCATCAGCCCCCAGAGCTTTTTCCAGGTGAATCCCGTGCAGGTGGAGAAACTTTACGGAAAGGCACTGGAGTATGCCGGCCTCACCGGCGGCGAGACGGTGTGGGATCTGTACTGCGGCGTAGGTACCATCTCCCTTTTCATGGCCCGTCATGCCGGCAGAGTGTTCGGCGTGGAAGTGGTGCCCCAGGCCATTGACAACGCAAAAGAAAACGCAGCGCTTAACGGTATCACGAATGCCTTCTTTACCGTGGGAAAAGCCGAAGAGATCACGCCTTTGTGGCTGAAAGGTGCCGACGCCGGCCGCCCGGACGTGGTGTGTGTGGATCCGCCCCGGAAGGGCTGCGACGCGGCATGTTTAAATGCCATCCTGCAGGCGGCCCCACAAAAAATCGTCTACGTATCCTGCGACCCGGCCTCCCTGGCCAGAGACCTTAAGATCCTCGCCGGCGGCGGCTACACACTCAAAAAACTCTGTCCCGTGGACATGTTCCCGCATACGGTGCATGTCGAGACGGTTGTTCTGCTACAAAGGAAAGATACTTAGAAATCCTTGAATTTACGCACTATTCGCGTGTTTTGAGTTTTGATGAGACCGATACCGGCCGCAGAAAAAACATAGAAAAAGGATTCACAGTAGTCGTTGCTATTGCTGCTGTCGTATCCGGAGATACAATAAACAACGAACTTTAGGGATATTCGCCTTTCGGCGGGTATCCTTTTTGTATTGTTCAAAGGAAAAACGATGAGCGAAAAGATCGAAAAAGACACTTTAAAAGTGAATTATGGGCCGATTTTCAGCAAAGGTTATGGTCGACTGTTTTACTATCTGTTCTTTAATCCAATGCTGGATCATACTGCGCGGGCAGTTTTAGTATATATCAGTGCGTTATTGCCATCGTCTAACGATTTATTAGCATGGCCAGGTGTCCAAAAAATCAAGGAAGTAACTGGAGCGGGGATTCATCAGGTTCAGGAACCTTAACACCGTAAACGGATTTCATTCCTCGATAAAGAAATCCTATGATTTCTATCGCGGTGTGGCAACAAAGTATCTGAACCGGTATAATGCACTTTTCTCTGTACGGTACAAGAACAGACAAAACTGGATGGAGGTTCTCGTGAACAGTCTCCATGAGATTGGTCCGGTTTCTAGGTACCACACCATAAAGGATACGATGACGTCCGGCTTGCTGTGCATCTGAGGTTCCGGGGCTTATCACCCCAGAACCTGACTAACACCAAAAATTATAACGGAATGACTCTGTTAGGTGCGGCCATATCAATCCGGAAGGGCGTCACAAGCCTGTTGCGTACCATTGAACAAAACTCTATTTCAGAACAGATCGGCTGTTCCGTCATAATACCGCCCAGGGCATTGATATTTCCTGCGCGATGGTTATCGCTGCCTGCCGAGATCAGCAATTCATAAGATTTTGCGTATTCTGCGGCCATATGATTCTCCAGAGGAGTCTTGGTCGCATTGAATATCTCAACAGCATGAACGCTTCTAGGGTACAGACGAATGTGATCAATATAGCTTGCTTCCAGAAATGGATGGGCGTGCACAATAGTTGCTCCGTCTTCGGACATCAGTGCAAGACGCTCTTTCAACTCCAAAGTCATCAGTTCCGGATGGCTTTGATACCAATCGGGGGATAATCCGTAAATAAGAAAATCTGTCCCGCCGGGATTTCCCGTGTTTTCAAATCGCTGGCTCATCTCCACACCGAAAAAGACCTTAAGCCCGATGGTGTTTCCGTATTCTAACGCTTTATAATAATCGGAACAGTAAAATGTCAGCTGATCTTGGTAAGGCGTATCAGCGCTGATATTGATATTTGCCCCAATGAAATGATTTGTGATAAATATACCGTCGTAGTTCATGCTCTTGTAAAAATCAACGGTCTCCCTGACACTTGCTTTTCCGCAAGCACTTACAGGATATGTATGTAAATGTGTCTCATATAGATATCCCATTGCGACTCCTCCGATGTTTCTTATGTTCATTTTATCAAATATGTACAGTTTAGTCGTTATTATCCGATAAATCAAAAGGTATTTTATCAAATAAATTGGTTTTCACCAATTATTCTTAATTTGGTGTAATATTACAATTCTATAGATTGTAATTTCTATCCAACTATGTTATATAGGACTCAGCAGCAATTACGCTGCAGAAAGGAGAAAATACGAGCAATATGAAAAAAGTGTTAGCAATATTACTGACCTCGATCATGGTTTGTTCTTTGGCAGCCTGTTCGAATCATACGGTGCCCGCCGAGACGACGGCAGCTCAGGCCGAGACCGCGGCACAGACAACAACGGCTGCACCGGTAACAGAAGCAGTGACCGAGGCGCCTGCCACGGAAGCACCTGCTGAAAAAGAAATTATTGAAGTTGACTGGTATTGTTCAACCGGCGGATATCTTTCAATTCTTCAGGAACAGATCGACCAGTGGAATGAAGGTGATGGAAAAGAAAAAGGTGTTCGCATCAATCTGATCTCCAATATCGATCATTTCTCAGAAGATCTGAATGCCCTGATGGAAGCTGGTACGCATTTCCCTCTGATCAATGGAGGTGACAACGCGGCATGGTACCAGAAGGGATGGATCCAGAATCTCCGTGAAGTTGATAATCCTGAAATCCAGGCACTTCTTGACAGCTATAAGGATGTTTCCGTTTCCGGTATTACACATTACGGTGATGCCGTAGTAACGGTTCCGAGAACCGTTGAGCCGGTCAAATTTGCGGTTAACCTTGATCTGTTTGAAAAGAATAATCTGGAATTACCCAAGACATGGGATGATGTTGTTCATTGTGCTCAGGTCATTACTGAGAACGGTGGCGGAAAAGAATTCGGTTTCGGATGGACAACATGGGGTACCGCCTGGAGAAGACTTGTATTTAAGGAGTCCATGAGTTCTACCGGAAAAGGCTGGTGGGATCCCAATACGGCCACTTATGATTTCAGTATTTTCCGACCTGCTATCGAAGCAATCTGCACGATGTATCAGAACGGATGGACGATGGGTGCAGATGATCTGGCAATCGACCCGATTCGTGCACAGTTCGCAGA
The DNA here is from genome assembly GCA_024405155.1 of Lachnospiraceae bacterium. Classification (GTDB taxonomy): domain Bacteria; phylum Bacillota; class Clostridia; order Lachnospirales; family Lachnospiraceae; genus Avilachnospira. The sequence continues at coordinate 35,014 of JAKSPC010000009.1, forward strand.
AGGAAATGTCGGCATGTTCCCGGCACCGTCCTATGACTATTCCGTTTATACGGCGCAGTTCCCTGCAAAGTGCAATTGGACCGTTATCGAGCCTCCTACATTTGAAGAGGGCGAGGCTCCTTACAAAGGTGTTTATGTAATTAAAGCCGGCGTGAGCATTGATGCAGTTGCCTATGCAGAGGCAGATGAGGCTACTAAAAAAGCAATTGAGGAGGCCTGGCTGTTCCTTGATGGTGACGAACTGTATCGTACGCTGTATCAAAGAGGTGCTATTATTTCTCCGAAAGCATCTGTATTTGAAGGTGCTGAGATCGATCCTTCCGTAGGACCGCAGTGGGCACTCTTCTCAGACCTCAGCAACTATGCTCCGGTACCGGTTTATCCGGATGGCGTTCTCCCGCTGGAGGGAGACAAGTTCCCGACTGTTTTCGCAAGTGTAATGCATGGTGATATTGCGCTGGATGATGCCTTTGAGGATCTGAATACCCGCTATAACGCGGCATATCAGGAACTGAAAGCAGATGATGATATTGATATGAGTGTTTACGAATACGAGTATAAATTAGATAGATGAAGCCAAGGTCTGGCGGATTTTGACAGATATAAGAGGAAGTGAAAATGGATGATGTCAGATTGGATCTATTATATCTTAATCGAGAAGATGTAATTGCACTTAGCGGTGATGATATGGAGCTTGCCATGAAGGACATGGAAAACCTGCTGGTCCTTCGCGAGGAAGGTGATGTTCGCGTTCCGGACAAAACTTCCATGAATTTCGGAAGAACCATTGAAGAGGAGAAGGTTCTTGGCAGAATTAATGCCATGCCCGGATATGTAGGCGGTTCTTATCAGATGGCCGGAATTAAGTGGGTTGGAAGTAATCCGGCAAACCTGGATCGGGGATTGCCGCGAGCTTCTGCAATTACAATCCTGAATGATCCGGAGACCAAGTTTCCTCTTGCAGTCATGGACGGAACCGTAATCAGCAATACCAGAACCGGAGCCGTGGGCGGCGTTGCCGTTAAGTTTTTAGCAAAAAAAGGCTCCAGGACACTGTTTATCTTTGGAGCCGGCCTCATTGCTGAATATATGTTGGAAGCAGCCAAAGTCGGTTGCCCTACTTTGGAAAGGATCCTGGTTACAGACCCTGTTGAAGAGCGGATGAAAGACTTTGCCGAACGCATGACAAAGCGTCTGGGAATCCTGGTGCAGCCTGCGGAAAAGAAGGAAAGCGTCGGCTGCGATATCGTAGTTACCGCTACCGGTGCAGCAAGTCCCGTCATTGACTTTGATGATCTCGGGAAGGGTGCGCTGTATATAAACTTTGGTGGTTTTGAATGTACATATGACTGCGTGTCAAAAGCAGATCTCCGGTTTGTCGATAACTGGCAGGCAGTCGTTCACAGAAATACCAGTGCTATTGCAAAAATGGCAAATGAAGGGCTTCTGAATGATGAAGACCTGAATGGAGAACTTGGAGCTGTTATCTCCGGACATTGTCAGGGAAGAACATCCGATGATCAGACAATTTATTTCAACTGTGTCGGAATGGGAATCGAGGATGTTGCGATAGCCACGAGAGTTTACAGAAAAGCACTTTCCGAAAACAAGGGGACGTTCCTCAGATATTGGTAAAATCATTTATTTAAAGGGCATGCACAACCAAAGTGCATGCCCTTTTTCAATGTTCCGATTCAACACAGACTTCTTCAAATTCTTTTTTCATATACACCGTAGGGATTAAATTGTGTAAATGCAAGCTTCCTGGACTCCTTATTATAATCATCGCGCTTTCTGGGATATAAACGGAAAAGCTGTGCGGTGATTGCTTCGTTTACCGCTTCGGCAATCGGCGAGTTCGATGTTGATTCCGAGAAATAAGTCTGATTGCTGCATCGAATGACAATATCTGCCATGGATAGCCTAGGACACGGACCATTATCTGTGATCAGAATGATCGGAACTTCACGTTCTTTTAAGACGGAACAGATCTCCGTAAGTGCAGTCGTGTAGTTTGAAAAATCATAGACAAGGGCAACATCGTCTTTGCCGGCCCAGAAGAGGTGATCAATATAATCACCCAGATCAGGGAAAATGGCTTCTGCGAGATATCCCTTGTACATCAGTCGAACCTCCATTTCACGTGCTACAGCTGCCCAGGTCCAGAACCCAACGGTATATATCTTTGAAGCGTCAGAAAGCATTTTTACGGCAGCCTCTATGCTTCGGATGTTTTCCGAATCAGTCAGCGTCTTGGTGATATTTGTGCAGAGTTGCCCTGCGATTTCTCGCAAAAGCGGTGCATCGGCCCCGGCGGTATCTGTGGCCTCCGCAAGAATATTGGTCTTCTGTTCTTCTTTCAGAGCTTTCTTAAAACCATTATAACCGAAATAACCCATATCATTGCAGTAATTGATAATAGTCGTATCGCTTACACCAATTTTATCTGCCAGTTCAGAAAGGGTATCCAGATAGGCTGTGGAATAGTTATTCAGGAAATAACTTGCCACTTTTTTCTTTGAAGGTGTCAGTTGTGCATAGTTTTCTCTGATAATATCTACGACTCGGTTCATATGACTCTTTTTAGCCCTTTTGCAGTATTTTAAGGTATTATAGTCTCTTTTTGCTGAAAACTCAAACAGGCATTGACGAAATCATCAATATTTTTCGTTCCCGAAGATCCCTTCGAGACTTCAAAATCCACGGGCTTCTGTATGTTTCTGATCAGCGCCGGGACGGATTGTGTTTCATCATCGTAGAAAATAATGGTGTTAGTCGTTACTTTGAAATCGACAAAAAGCTTTATATGATTGAATCAATGGATAGCGATTCAGGACATTATATATACAATAGCGTGTTTAATGAAGAGGACATTTTGATTGTAGCGCATCAGCCGAGGCCACAACTTATCAAAATACCGGCGGCTAAATCACCAGCAATGAAATTCTCAAAGAAAACATATAGAGGTCCAAGAGAGCAGAGACTGCATTGACGTTAATGAGTTAGTATCAGCTGATAGGTGCAGACAATAAAATCTCTTTTGATATACCATGTAGACCAAACGATAAAAACAATTATTGTCTTCTCTTTCCAGAGGCCAAACAAAGATCGGGGCCATGCAAAGCAGTGTAATGCATACTGTGAAAATGCACAAAATGGCTCTTTTTTTAAGGCGAAAAAACGGGTCTAAATCGGCATAATGCGAATGGACAGGAAAACGTGCCAAAGAGTAAAATACAGACATGAGCTACGAAGAAGAGTAGCCGTTAAAGGTGTATGTATTCAAGAAAAATTAAATCCTGTTGCATTCTGTGCAATCTTCTATGCACGGAAAATCCCGCTCTTTATTTCTGAGAATTAAACCGTCTGCTTCAGCAAAATAAATATCAGTCGGCGGGTATGATGAGGAAGATAAACCGGATCCATACAGGATTACTTTCATATTCAAGAATGGATTTGGTCAGGAAATCAATGTGAAATAAGCTTCAAACAATTTGGTTAATAACAAAAAAGGAGATAATTCGTCATCCGAAGTGTGCTCACAAGGGATAGTCGATACTTTATTCCGGTCGGTATATTAAGTACGATTCATTTTTCAAAAAATGCATCTTGATAAATACCGGTTTATCACTGAGGCGCTGAAACATTATAGAACGGAGAGATGTCTATGTCAGAAAAGAAAAATGAAATAGCGGTGCGTTCAAGCGCCGCAGAATATCTTACTTTCATAACCGCATCGGGCGAAAGCGGTGTCGAAGCGGTTTATGCGGATGAAAATGTGTGGCTCTCTCAGAAGATGATGGCGCTTCTTTATGATGTTGAAACAAACACTGTCAATTACCATTTAAAGAAAGCCTATTCGGATAAGGAACTGGATGAAGAGTCAACTATTCGAAATTTTCGAATACTTCGGAAGGAAGGAACACGAAATGTCGAGCGAGATGTTTTGCACTATAACCTGAAAGCGATTATTGCAGTCGGTTACAAAGTGGATTCCGAAAAAGCTGTTCAATTCCGGAAATGGGCAACGGATATTATTGAGGAATACACCGTCAAAGGCTTTTCTATGGACGATGAGCGGCTAAAGCGCGGCGGAACCGTTCTTACACAGCAGTATTTTGATGAATTGCTGGAGAGAGTCCGCGAGATTCGTCTGTCTGAAAGAAGATTCTACCAGAAGATAACGGATATATACGCTACTGCCCTGGACTATGATGCAGGCAGCAAAACGACGAAGCAGTTTTTTGCGAATGTACAGAATAAACTGCATTTCGCTATTACCGGAAATACCGCTGCTGAAATAGTATATAACCGGGCGGATTCCGGCAAGCCTCACATGGGTCTTACAAGCTGGGAAGGCTCGCCCGAAGGGAAAGTTCACAAATATGATGTAACGATCGCAAAAAACTATCTTTCAGAAGAAGAACTGAACAATTTATCAAGACTGGTTTCCGGATATCTGGATCTTGCAGAGAGCAGAGCGGAACGCCATATCCCCATGACGATGAAAGACTGGGCGGAGCGTTTGAACGGTCTGCTCAAGTTAATGGATTATGGAGTTCTGAAAGATAACGGTAAGGTTTCTGCTGAACTTGCAAAACAAAAGGCTGAAACGGAATTTGAAAAATACAGAATTATTCAGGATCAGCTTTATACTTCTGATTTTGATAAATACCTGATTGAGCTGGAATCAGAACTGAAATCAGATAAATAACAGCATCCGTAGACATATTCAACGTGTTCGCGCATGTGGAGACGGTGGCATTGATGTCAAAAACGTCCCTCCGTGCTTAGTTGCTAAGGAACCCGTCCCCTTGACAACTACGCCCCTTTGACGATGCAAAGGAGTTAATAATATGAATCTGTTTTATAAACTTTTCAAACAGGACCCGAATACAAGAGAGGGGATCATTGTAACGACATCAGGAATGGGAATTCTGGTGAATCTGCTGATTGCCGTGACCAAGATCGTTGTCGGTCTGATTTCCTCTTCTATTGCGATTATATCAGAAGGTGCCAATAACGCCGGAGATGCATTAAGCTCAGTTATGGCATTAATAGGGGCAAAGCTGGCAAAGAAACATCCGGACGAAAAGCATCCGTTCGGATACGGCAGAATAGAGTATCTCTGCGGACTGGTTATCGCTGTTGTGATACTGGTCACCGGAATTGAACTGCTGATCGGTTCGGCGAAACGTATATTCCATCCGGAAACGCTGCATATTTCCTATATCGCACTTGTTCTGGTGGCATTATCTGCGGCAGTTAAATTTTTTCTTGGAAATTATACCGTCAGGATGGGCAGGAAGGTCGGATCCACAGCACTGGAAGCGGTGGGTACTGACTGCAAAACCGATTGCTTTGCTTCCATCATAACTATCGTGTCAGCATTGATCTTCCTTGTATTCAAATGGAATGTGGATGCTTATGCCGGTGTCATCACCTCTTTGCTGCTTATCAAGGCAGGGGTGGAAGCACTGCGGGAAACGCTCAGTGAGATCCTCGGACGTCCCGGAGATAAGGAACTGGCCGCAAAGCTTTATAAAGAGATCCGCAGTACAGACGGAATTCTGGCGGCAGTGGATATGATGCTGCATAACTACGGGCCGGAAGCCTGGTCAGGTTCGGTCAATGTGGAAATCGATCACAAGAAAACTGTGGGTGAGATCTATCAGTTCCTGCATGAACTTCAACTCAGAATAATGCATGAATATCATGTGACCATGGTATTTGGTGTGTATGCTGTTGATTATGACGGTGAATACATGAAAGAACTGAGAAAAACGATTGCCGGATTTATCAGAAAGCAGGAACATGTGAAGAGTTTTCATGCAGTATATATTGATCAGAGATCCGATAAGATATATTGCGATTTTATCGTTGATTATGAGCTGAAGGACTGGGAAGAACTTAAGAAAGAGTTCGAGCAGTATATGGCAGAGAAATATACCGGTAAGGAAGTTGTCCTTACGATCGAAACGGAATATGTCTGAGAGAGCGGCTATGAACATAACAAAGAAAAGGAGAGGCAGAAAATGGACGAGAGATTGAAAACATTTGAGAAATACGTTGCTGAAGGCATGACAACTGACAACATGATCAGATCGCTTGAGCTCATAGGGGCTCCGGTTTATGACGCGGAGACTCTTGAAAACATGAAGATATACAGCGATTATCTTCCCATGATGAAAGAAGACCCCTATACGCAGGAACAGAGATATCTGCATATCCTGTGGGAGACCATCGATGTGGTCCCGCTGGGGATCAGCTGCAGATTTTCGATCCCCTTCCGAAGAATGATAGCAGAAAAGCTCTTTAAGAAATGCGGGACCGGATTTATCGCCTCTCCGCATTGCACATTCAACTTCGGCCACAGAATAGAAGTCGGAGACTATGTTGCCTGGAATACAGGCTGTTTCATTGACAGCAAAGGAACAGTTTCCTTTGGAGACAATGTAATGCTGGCAGAGAAAGTGACGATCTTTTCGCATGGTCATAATGAAGAAAATCACATGGAAAGAGCGTATAAGCCGGTAAGGATAGAAAAGAATGCCACGCTGTTCTGCGGCTCGACCGTACTGTGCGGGATCACGATCGGTGAAGGCGCCGAAATCGGTGTAGGAGCAGTAGTGACGAAAGACGTTCCGGCCAATTCGGTTGCTGTCGGAAGTCCGGCAAGAGTGATCAGAGAAGTGAGACGTGACCCCGATGTTGACCCCAACCATTTCTTCTTTAACAAAAGAGCTTTCCAGCAGGACCTGGAACAGTATAGAAGAAATAAGTGAACCGCAATAGGAGTAGAATGATAGGTGAGGAGACCACATGAAAATCGTGATCATTGATAAGGCCAAAGAACTTTTTGGAAAGTATTTCAAGAAGCTGCAGGAAACGTTGGATAAGAAAAGAAAACAGCGCAACGGCTGATGCGGGGAACCTGATTGGATATGACAACAAGAGAAGAAGTGCTGAAATATGGTCTGTCTTTCCCGGATACATATCAGGATGCCCCGTTTCATGATCCGAACTGGCAGCTTGTAAGATATGCGAAAAACAGGAAGGCCTTCCTGTGGACTTACGAGAAGGACGGCAATCTCTGGATCAATCTGAAAGTGAATCCCGAGTGGAGAAACTTCTGGAGAGATGCTTATGCGTCTGTTATTCCGGGATACCATCAGAACAAGGAGCACTGGAATACGGTGGTCCTGGATGGAACGATCCCGGCAGGTGATATTCAGCGGATGATTGCCGAAAGTTACGATATGATTTCCGATTCTCCGACAAAGCGGATCTATGAGGCTGTGAAGAAGATCCCCAGAGGATATGTGGCTGCTTATGGAACGGTGGCGGCCATGGCCGGAGACAGGAACATGGCAAGGGCCGTCGGAAACGCGCTTCATAAGAATCCGGATCCGGATAACATTCCCTGCTACAGGGTGGTGAATGCAAAGGGCGAACTGTCCGGTGAGTTTGCTTTCGGCGGTGCCGGCGCCCAGCAGAAGCTTCTTGAAGCGGACGGAATAGAAGTGCTTAACGGCCGTGTCGATCTGGACAGGTACGGCTGGAAAGGATCATTTCATTAAGATCCAGCTTCCTGTGAAGCATAGGCTCCGCAGGTTTATTGGATAAATATTATTTTTGGAGAGTGCTTTTTGATCAAGTACAGAACACTGGAGATTGTGGCATAACCGGGAGGTTTGCTGACGATCGAAACAAACCTCCCGCAGTAATGCAGCCAAGTTGACGGTTTTCAGGAGGTAAAACAATGAATAAGAACAACGTAAAGTTTCGTTTAGAAAATAAAGAAGATCACAGAGAAGTTGAGAACCTTGTAAGGGAAAGCTTCTGGAATGTTTACAGACCCGGATGTCTGGAACATTACGTGCTGCATAAGCTCAGGGCAGATAAGGATTTTGTGCCGGAGCTTGATTTCGTGATGGAAAAAGACGGAAAGATCATCGGCCAGAATGTCTTTGTCAGGGCGGTCATCAAGGCGGATGACGGCAGAGAGATCCCCATTATGACAATGGGGCCGATCTGTATCAGCCCGGAGTATAAGAGACAGGGGTACGGAAAGCTGCTTCTGGATCATTCGCTCGCTCAGGCGGCAAGGATGGGATGCGGAGCGGTCTGCTTTGAAGGGAACATTCTGTTCTACGGAAAAAGCGGATTCACGTATGCAAGTGAGTACGGCATCCGGTATCACGGTCTTCCGGAAGGCGAAGACGCCTCCTTCTTTCTTTGCAAAGAACTGATCCCCGGTTATCTGGACGGGATCCGCGGAGAATATGCCACGCCAAAAGGATACTTTGCCTGTGAGGAAGATCCGGAAGGCTTTGCATCTTACGAAGCCACATTTCCCCCGAAGGAGAAACTGAAACTTCCGGGCCAGCTTTTCTAAACAAACACTAAGACCCGTTGACAGGCGGCAGAGAACTTTCTCTGCCGCCTATACGGCGGTCGTGATCAATGAAATGAAAAATGGGTGTCTTGGTAAGGCTGCAGTAAACCCATAAATGAGGAATGGGGAAAACAAAGGCGGGAGGGCTATACAGACTGATAAAGAAAAACTCTGATTTGGTCCGTCGGATAATTGAAGCCCCGAGAAAAACAGACAGACTATTATCCAATAATACCGATTCAGTCCGTCGAAAATCAGGCGGACAAGGGAAAACAGACAGACCATTATGAGAAAACATTGATTTAGTCTGATGATAAAGAAAAGTTGCTGCAGACCGAATGGGAATTTTGTCGAATTAGTCCGCTCAAAAAGAAGAAAAGCCTGAAACGGATGCGGACTAAAACCTTTGTTTAAGGAAATCGGTCCGCCCAAAAAGAAGAAAGACCTGAAACGGATGCGGACTAAACCTCTGTTTAAAGAAACCAGTCCGCTGAACAATCAATCGGAACGTAAACATGATTAAAACCATACGCTACGGATCGAACACAATAAGAGCTGCGGCCGCCAATATCATCACGGTAAGCCGGATGCTGTTTTCGCTTCTGCTGCTTTTGCTTCCGACTCGTTCTTTCCTTTTTGCGGCAGCTTATCTGCTTTGCGGCGTGACCGATGTACTGGATGGCTTTGTCGCACGCAAGCTGCACACGGAAAGCGAAAAGGGAGCGATGCTGGACAGCGCGGCGGATCTTTTCTTTGCAGTCGTATATGTGGTGAGGATCCTGCCGCTTCTGAACGTTCCTCGATGGGCGCTGATCTGGGCTGCGATCATTGCGGTGATAAAAGTCGCTGGGATCCTGATCGCAAGCAGGAAAGCACATAAACTCACGATCGAGCATTCCTTCGGCAATAAACTCACGGGGCTTCTGCTTTTCCTTCTGCCGCTGTCAGTCTGTGCCGCGGACGTGAAATATGGAGCGGCAATCGTGTGCATCACCGCGACGGCAGCGGTAATCAGAGAAATAATAAATGTAAAGAGGTACAAATCATGGCTGTGAATAAAAAAGATTATGCCGAAACCGCAGTCGGGGCTTGTTTGACATGGAAAGACACGGCTTCGGAACAAAGGATCGTCAGGCTTCGTGAACGGCCGGATCTGAAAGAGAAAGCGGCAGAGTGGTTCTCATTCAAATGGAATGTGCCGAAGTCTGCTTATGTGGAAAGCATCGAGGAATCGTTTTCCGCTGTTGTGCCCTCCTGGTATCTCTGCCTTTCCGGTGACAGGATCATTGCCGGCATGGGAGTGATAGAAAACGACTTTCACAACAGACCTGACCTGACGCCGAATGTCTGCGCGGTATTTACAGAACCGGAATACAGAAATGGGGGGATCTGCGGCAAACTGCTTCAGTTTGTCTGCGAAGATATGAGAGAGTCCGGGATCGATACGCTTTATCTTCTGACGGATCATACGGGTTTTTACGAGCGTTATGGATGGAAATACCTTTGCCCGGTACAGGGGGACGGGGAAGAAGAGATGTCACGGATGTACGTGCATACTGCAGAGGCGGCCAATTAAGAAAGTGCCCGCCGGAAGCCCGTGGGCTGTACCGGGCACAATTGAGCCGGACAACCCATTTGCTTCTGATTTGTTCAGATAAAGACCGACTGGACCAGAAACATGTACAGAACCGTTCCTCCGGCGATGCTTAACAGAGTGTTCTTTTTCCACTTGCGCAATACAACGATGAAGGCGATGGCGATGAGTTCCGGCAGGCAGTGGAGCCGGGAAAAAACGGCATCCTTAAGGCAATATACCACCAGCATACCGATGACGGCGCAGGGCAGGACGGAAGCCAGGTAGGAAATGAATTTCGGCGGTGTTTTCCCCTCCGGAAAGACGAGAAAAGCGGAGAACCTTGTGATCTGGGTTCCCAGAGCAACAACGGCGATCGTAAGAACTTTCTGCAAGGTGGTCATTGTGCTGCCTCCTTTTTGCTTTTAAGAAATATGAAGCAGGCCACGATCAGCGCCATGGCCGGAAGCAGGAACTGTCCGCTTCCGAAGATCATGAGGCATACGAAAGAGGCGCCGACGCCGATGAGCGCGGGCCGGTGCTCCGAAGACTCCTCCCACTGGTTAAGGAACATCACCACGAAAAGGGCGGTCATGACGAACTCGATGCCAGTGGTGTTAAAGTGGATCACGTAGCCAAGCAGAGCCCCCAGGGCGGAACCGGTGACCCAGTAGATCTGGTTTAGAAGCGTGACGAAAAACATGAACCAGCCTCTGTCCACGTCTGCCGGCGGGGTGACCGCGCAGTTGATGGAGAAGGTCTCGTCACACATGCCGAAGATCAGATACAGTTTTTTCCATCCGGTGTTCTTGTATTTCTCCAGCAGGGAAATGCCGTAGAACAGGTGCCGGGCGTTGACCATCAGGGTAAGAAAAAAAGCGGCCGGAAGGTTGAATGCGGAAAGCAGCAGATCCACCGTGACGAACTGCATGGATCCCGCATAAATGAACAGGCTCATGCACACGGGGTACCAGAAGGAAAAGCCCTTGCTTTTCATCAGAAACCCGTAAGACATCCCCAGAAAGAGAAAGCCCACGGCGATCGGTATGGTGTATGGAAAAGCAGCCTTGAAAGCTTTTGTTTTCATCGGATTTCGCTCCTTTATCTGCTGCTATGATAACCACATCGGAATACGAAATCAATGACAAAATGTGTTGAAATCACCTGTGAGCCAGCAGTGCTTCATCTATGACGGAGGCGGTGATGCGCCGGGAGCCGGCAAAGAGATGTGTGTAGAAATCCTCCGTGACTTTGGACGAAGTATGTCCAAGGTGTTCGGAAACGATCTTCATAGGGACACCTTCATTGATCAGGATGGATGCATTGGCATGTCTCAAGTCATGAATATGCAGTCCCGGCATGCCGGCGCTCTTCATCATTTCCCGGAAACAGTTGTTTAAATAATCGCCGCTCATAAAGCCGCCTTTCCGTCCCGTAAAAACAGAGCGCGTGGCGATCCAGTCTCTGCCGGCCGCTTTCCGTAATTGCTCCACTTCTTGTTTCTGCTCTTTGAGTATCAGAAGTGACATGGAATTCAGGGGGACGACCCGGTGAGAGGATGGCGTCTTGGGACTGTCCAGAACGTTTTCTTTTCCGATCCGGTACAGCGTGCGCCGCACCGTCAGTTCTGCCTTATCAAAATCGATATCGTCCCAGTAGAGACCGATCAGTTCTCCCCTCCTGAGGCCTGTGAACAGAAGGAGTTTGATGGCTCTTCCCACCTGTTCGTTGGAAAGCCTGTCACACATGCGGATCACCTGCCTGCAGTTGTCCAGATCCAGAAATAGGCGCTCCTTTGGTTCCATCCGGATCTTTGTGGCATCAGTCACGGGATTCTTTATCAGGATGCCTTTTCGCACGGCAGTCGTGAAAACGGCGGAAAGTGCCATGCGGATCTGGCGGATCGTGGCAGAAGAAAGACGGCGGCCTTTCGTGAGAGCCCCTTCGGTGATCAGAGCTGCAAAAAGATTGTCCAGCCGGATGACAGATATGTCACAGAGCCGCATTTCCCCGATGTAGGGGAGCACATAGATCTGCAGAAGATTCCGGTTGTTGTAAATGGTATGTTCTTTTAATGTCTGCGGCGCTACAACGGTATAGTACCACCGGACCAGCTCCGAGAGTGTGTTTTCGGCGGTAATATCCTCTGTCAGTTTAAAACGCATAATTCTTCCTCCTCCACTAACAGATACCACGAAGAATTGAAATTAAGCTGAAAAAAGGGAGCCCGCTGCCGGACTCCCTGAAAAACGGGAAATTACTGTTTCACCAGTTTGATGATGTAAATGCTGTCATCGATCGCGCTCTTTACAGTCTCGATCTTATAAGTCACGGAATCGTAAGTGACAGTTGTCTTTCCGTTGTTAACGGCACTTGCTGCCTGTGCGGGAGCAACCAGGGAGGAATCCGCGATGTAGATCACGCCTTCTTTTACCACATAGTAGCTGCCGTCGGAATCTGCAACGTATCCCTTTGTCACTTCTGTACCGGCTACGGAAAGAAGTGCATAATTCTTGCTGTTGTATCCGTAGGTCTTAACGATCTCATATCTGAGTTCATCGGAGGCTTTAAGAAGGTAACCGTTTCTGTAATATCTCTTTGCAGAGGAGTTGTAACCGTCGGTAAGCTTTCCTGTCTTGTCTACATTCAGTGTGTAGGTGTCATCCAGGAATTCCTGTGAGAAGGTAACGCTCTTCTTTAAGGAACCATCGTTTGCCTCATCGCCGGAGAAGTAGTAAATGCTGGAATATTTTCTGCTTTCATCGGCAAGCCAGTCAGCAAGCTTGACAGCAGAAGTGGAAACCTTCACTGCATCGGTAGCATCAAGAATGCTGTCCGCTTTTTCATCAAAGGTAAGAGCTACCATACCGGAAAGCATCTTGGAGGCGTTGTCATCATCCTCGGGTGCCTTGAATGCATAGAACTTTCCATTGATCTTGTATACGCCGGCCTTGTAAATGGCGGCACCGGTATTGTCAAACCAGAACCATCTCTTGGTACCGTCGATATAGTCAGCGCCGGCAGTGGATTCGGGCGTTGTGTATACCCAGCCCTTCTTTACCAGTTTACCGTCATCGGAACCGCCGAAATACTGTGCGACGGGAATCGTGGCTTCGCCGTCGGAAATGCTTGCGGTATTCCAGCCGGTCTTCATGAAACCTTCTGAGGTAAAGTAGTATCTTACGCCGCCGGCAAGGTAGCCGTTCTCATTGGCAACAGCTCTGATGCCGGAAGACTGGTACCAGGTCCAGTACGTATCGCTGTCATCATAAGCGGTGGAGCTTCCATCCAGAGTCTCCTTGACCCATTCGGACTTTCTGACATAACCGTCTTCATTGGAACCGCAGTAATAGGTGTATGAGGAGCCTGCGGTAAGAGCCACACTGTTATCAGCGGTCATCTGATGCGCGGCAGCATCCACGTAGCCGAACAGCATCTTGCCGTTTTCATCGAAGAAATAGTATTTGCCGTCGATCTGCTTCTTGGAGGAGTTTCCTTTCGCTGCTTTTCCGTTGGAATCAAACCAGTACCATCTGAAATCCACGCCGAGTTCTTCCTGATCCACCTCGTCTGCCGGGACCCGGACCCACTGACTGGTGACCTTGGCGCCGTCAGCACCGCACCAGTAATAGTTGCCGTCAGTCTCCACGAGAGTGTTGGTCACCATGTAGCCGTCTTCGCCAAGATAGTAGTAGTTAACGGTGCCATCAGCATTCGTGTCTTTTTCCCATGTCATGTACTCCCTGTTGCCATAGGAATCCTCGTAGTAATAAAGGCCTTCCGCTTCCTTTACCCAGCCCTTTGCAAGGGTGGTGAATGCGAATCCGGCTACGAGGAGTGCTGCTGCTGTGAGGATCACAGCAAGTTTTGTGTTCTTTCTCATAAATAGTAAATACTTCATGGATGTTTTGTGGCGGATCTGTGTTCATTCTGTGTTTTCCGGCAGGATTAAGCTTATTTTCAGCCTCCTGTATTATGATGTGGTCATCATAATACAGGAGACTTTTTGGTATGAAGAAAAAACTATCTGTGATCCTGATCGCTGTCGCGCTGTGTCTGCTGATGTCATTTACGGCTCTGGCGGGCGCGAACTTTGACCTTCGGAAGAAGACCGTGGGACTTGCCGGCATCATGAATACCGGCGTCAACATGAATACGTTCGTGACCAGAGGAGAGTTTGCCAGGATGTTGGTGCTGGCATCGTCAAGCAGCGATATTCTTTCCGCAGGCTGTACGGGAAACGTTTACGCGGACGTCCCGGCGACCGGCGAATATGCGTCCGCCATTAAGATCTGTGCGGAAAACAACTGGATGCGGGGAAATCTGGGCGGCGGCTTCAGCCCCGATCAGACGGTCACGTTGAATGACGCCGAACGGGCCATGCTCACGCTCTTAGGATATACCGATAAAGATTTTGAGGGCGACGTGGTGAACCGCCGGGCGGCAAAAGCCGATTCCCTCGCCCTTACCGAAAACGTGGCCCGAACACTTACGGAGGGGCTTACGTATGCAGACTGCATCAACATGTTTTACAATCTCATGCGCTGCAGTACCACCCAGGGGAAAGCTTACGTCACGGTGCTGGGGGGAAGCCTTACCGCCGACGGCGAGGTCAACGCTCTGGGCATGACGGATAATGCTCTCAAAGGGCCGAAATATTTTACAAATGCCGGCTCTCTGGCAGACTGGCTTCCGTTCGAAAAATCTGCAGCCAGCGTATACATTGACGGAGAGGCATCAAGCTGGGCATCGCTTCAGAGCCTGATAAGCTCCGGCGCAGTCGTTTACTATTCCGCAAAAGCAAAGACCATCTGGGCATATTCCGTTGACGGCGGAATAAAGGAGACGGGAAAGGGAGCCATGCGGGGAACGATCACCAATATCCTGTATCAGTCATCCGGCACGCTTACGCCCTCCGGCGTGGAGATCGACGGCGTGGAATTCTCCCTGGATTCCTCGGATATGCAGTTCGCCTTCTCCATCTACGGAAGCGCCAGAGTCGGCGAAAAGATCACGGTGCTCTATACTGCCCGCGGTTCGTCAAAGCCTGTCGTGCTGGATTACATCTATGAATAACCGTGGATGCAGCGTGTTGAATAAGTGAGGAAGAAATGAGTAAATCGGAAGAAATCAAAGGATCCATGGAACCGGAAAATGAAGAGGCTTCTGTAAAAACCGGAGAGCACGGTTCCCGGAAGAGAAAAAAGAATAAAAAAGCGATCATTACGGCAATCGCGCTCATTGCCATCGCAGTGATCGCCGTCATCATGTGGCTGATCCTCCGAAAGAAAACGGCAGGGACAATCGCAGCCGCTGTAAAAACCACCACGGTGACAAAGGGGGATCTCACCTCCGAGATCTCCTCTTCGGGAACGATCACGGCGAAAAACAGCTACAGCATTACCTCCCTGGCCACGGGAAAGATCGTGGAGGCGGATTTTGAAGAGGGCGACGTGGTGAAAAAAGGGCAGGTGCTTTACCGCATTGATGCCACTTCTGCCGAAACGGAGCTGAAAAACGCGAAAAACTCCTACGAGCGGGCCCGGGCAAACTATGAGGATGCCGTAAAGGAACTGGAAGAAGCGACCGTGCTTTATGAAGGCGGGGTGTACCGCGCCACCAGAGAGGGATACGTAAAAAAACTGTATATCGCATCGGGAGACAGAGTATCCGGCAATACCCAGCTTGCCGATATCTACAGCGAAAGCAGCATGAAGATCAAAGTGCCGTTCCTTTCTTCGGATGCCGCACAGATCGGAGCCGGAAACGATGCCGTGCTGACACTTTCCGATACGCTTGAACAGGTGGCCGGCCGGGTGGAGACGGTCAGCAGCATGACCGAGACCATTGAGGGCGGCAGGCTCGTGCGGCAGGTCACCATCCGCGTCGCCAATCCCGGAGGACTGACTGCCGGTCTTACCGCATCGGCTTCCGTGGGAGATCTGGTCTCTGCAGAGTCGGGCACTTTCGAGGCGGCCGTGGATACCCGGATGAATGCGGAACTTACGACACAGACGGAAGTCGCCGAAGTGCTGGTTCACGAAGGAGACTACGTAAGCGTTGGCACGCCGGTGTTCCGTATGACGGATGCGTCCTACGATAAAGTGATACGAAGCTATTCGGACGCAGTGGACCAAGCCAGTGAAAAACTGGATTCTGCCGAAAGCAAATATGACCAGGCAGAGGAAAGTGCCGGCAATTATACCATCACGGCGCCGGTGGCGGGAAAGATCATCCGGAAGAATTACAAGGAAGGAGATAAGATCACCAGCTCCGGCGGTATGGCTTCCACGCTTTGCGAGATGTACGACATGAGCGAATATGTGTTTGAAATGTCCGTGGACGAACTGGATGTCCTGAACGTAAAGGAGGGACTTGCGGTCCGTATCGAAGCGGATGCTTTTTCCGGGCAGACCTTTACCGGAAAGGTGACGAACGTGAGTCTGGTGAGTTCGTCCCAGAACGGCGTTTCCACCTATCCCGTCACGGTGACACTGGATGATACCTGGTCGCTCCTTCCCGGCATGAACGTGGACGGATATATCATACTGGGAGAATCGAAGGATACGCTGATCGTATCCGCAGACGCCCTCATGCGTGGGAATCAGGTGTATGTGAAGGACGATACCGTAACGGAAAAGGTTGGCGTGGTGCCCGCAGGTTTCCGTGCCGCAGAGGTGGAGACCGGTCTTTCCAACGAAGACTACGTGGAGATAAAGAGCGGCGTGAGTGAAGGGGACGTGGTGTACCTTCCCGATACCTCCAGCGCCGTCACCTTCCAGATGCCCGGCTTTGGCGGCATGGAGGGAGGCATGGGCGGCGCAATGCCCGGAGCTGCCGGCGGCGCAGGAGGTGCCGGATCAGGCGGTGGGACCCGTCCCGGCGGATTTTCCGGCGGAAACGGCGGCAGTAACCGTGGCGGCGGAAACGGCGGAGGCATGTCACGATGACGGAAAAGAAATGCAGGTATGAACATCTCATAGAGATGCGTGACATCTGCCGTTACTACGAGTCCGGCGACGAAACGGTGAAGGCAAATGACCATATCGATCTCATCATTGACGACGGGGAATTCGTCGCCATCGTCGGAAAATCGGGCTCGGGAAAGTCCACGCTCATGAACATCATCGGCGCGCTGGACGTTCCCACCTCCGGTGCGTATCTGCTGGGCGGAGAGGACGTAGGCGTTATGAATGAGAACCGTCTGGCAGACATCCGGAACCGGATGATCGGTTTTGTTTTTCAGCAGTATAATCTGCTTCCGAAAATGACTATCCTGGAGAACGTGGCACTTCCGCTTCTGTATGCCGGGCTGAAAAGGCAGCAGAGGACAGAGAGAGCCATGGAGGCGCTTTCCCGGGTGGAACTTTCGGATAAGGCGGCAAATTATCCGAATCAGCTTTCCGGCGGGCAGCAGCAGAGAGCCTCCATCGCAAGGGCGATCGCCGGCAGGCCGCAGATCCTTCTGGCGGACGAACCCACCGGTGCCCTTGATTCCCGGACCGGTGTGCGGATCCTGGAGTTTTTCAAAACACTGAACGAAGAAGGAAACACGGTCATCATGATCACTCATGACAGCTCCATCGCCCTGAAGGCCAGAAGGGTGGTCAGGATCGCGGACGGATGTATCGATTTTGACGGAAAGGCGGAGGACTATGCTCGAATTATTTAGCCTCGCCCTGAAAAGCATATGGAGCAATAAACTGCGCTCCTTCCTCACCATGCTGGGCATTATCATCGGTGTGGCGTCGGTCATCATTCTGGTGAGTCTGGTGAACGGCTACATGAGCTATATGACGGACAGCTTCAACAACATGGGGACCAATCAGATCAA